>CAJUMF010000001.1:0-85570 GCA_910586965.1 uncultured Dorea sp.
GATACAAGGAAAAGGCAATTATTAGAGTTAGATAATCTTATCAAATCGCGGTTTATTGAAATCTTTGGGGATCCGATTACTAACCCTTTTGGCTGGGATAAAGTATTGCTAGAAGATTGTCTTGAAAGCATTGATAATGGGAAAAGTTTTGTATGTGATACCACTGCCAGAATTGGAGAAAATCCGGCTATATTAAAATTAAGTGCAGTTACCTATGGAGTTTATAAACCAGAAGAAAATAAAGGGATAATGGGCGAAAATGATTTTGTTGAGAGTGCAGAAGTACATAGTGGAGATTTGTTGTTTACAAGAAAAAATACCCCTGAATTAGTGGGAATGGCGGCGTATGTGGTATCTACACCCCCTAGATTAATGATGCCAGATTTGATTTTCAGATTAAATACAAAAAACAACTGTAAAAAGATATTTTTGTGGCAATTAATTAATCATGATTTGTTTAGAAAGAAGATTCAAAATATTGCAAGTGGTTCGGCAAAATCTATGTCTAATATATCAAAAGAAAGACTTGGAAAATTATCGATATATTTGCCTCCGTTAGAGTTACAAAATCGATTTGCGGCTTTTGTACATTATACAGACAAATTAAAATTGCACATTGATTTTTCTTCAAAAATCAACTTTATAATGAAAACATAGTGGCCACAAAACAGTAGGAGGATATATGAAAAAACGTATTATATATCATGGCAGCATGCAGATTGTCACTGATCCCGAAATCAGAATAGCGAAGTACCATAAAGATTTTTATTATGGTTTTTATTGCACTGACATCAGAAAACAGGCAGAACGATGGGCGACAAGATTTGGAACTACAGGCTATATCAGTCGATATGAATATATTGAAAATCCGGAGCTAAAAGTTCTCTGCTTTGAAAATATGACAGAGGAATGGCTTGATTTCATTGCAAATTGCCGTATAGGGATTCCTCATACATTTGATATTGTAGAAGGGCCGATGGCGAATGATACGATATTTAACTATGTACAGGGATTTGTAGACGGAAAAATATCCCGCAGTGCATTTTGGGAGCTGGCAAAGTTTAAACGCCCGACGCATCAAATCAGTTTCCACACCATTGCGGCTCTTAAGGCAATACATTTTATCGGGGAGGAAAGGATAGATGGAGAAGAATAACAGCGCATTGTTTTTCACTTGCAGCCTGATTGAATTTATAGGCAGGGCAACAAAAAACAAGAGGCAGGATGTGCTTGATTATCTTGGGGAAAAAGATGTTGCCAGAATCTATAAGTATGCGGATGTTTTTCACTGTGAACCGATTGAAAAAGTGGCAGATGATTTTATCATGAGAAGACAGATTCCGGCAGGAACTTTTGATAATATTTCTTCCTGCAGATACGATGTGCCGGATTACTGGGATATTGGCGAAGTGTTTGAGAGGCTTATTGAAGATGTCTGTGAGGAAAAAGATGTGATAACCGGAATTTTTGAAGTGTATCATTCCTGGATGGCAAAACAGATTTTAAATTTTAACTCGGACTTGTACTATCAGTCAAGAGAGTATATTGCGGTCTGCTATAAAGAAGGAAAGATTCTGCCTTA
Organism: uncultured Dorea sp.; assembly: GCA_910586965.1. Classification (GTDB taxonomy): domain Bacteria; phylum Bacillota; class Clostridia; order Lachnospirales; family Lachnospiraceae; genus MD308. Next base: position 1,583 of record CAJUMF010000001.1, read on the forward strand.
GTTTAAAATACGATAAAACCTGGAGGTGACTTGCCTTGACCAATTTTGATTTCCTGAAAAAAGACCCTCAATTCGCAAGCTTTGCGGATGTTGCTGTTGCGGCGGAAAAAATCCTCAGTATCGATATCGGTGCCAGCGTCATCAATTGCCGCCGGGCGATGGAGTTTGCCGTGAAGTGGATGTACTCGGTGGACGACGCTCTTAAGATGCCTTATCAGGATGCGCTTTACAGCCTGATGAACACAGAGGAATTCAGGGATATTGTGGATGAGGACCTCTTTAAGAGGATGGATTATATACGGCTTACCGGCAACAATGCCGCCCATGCATCTCAGGGGCAAAAGAAGGTTACGCGGGACGCGGCAAAGCTGTGCCTTGAGAACCTCCATTACTTTATGGATTTTGTTGCCTGCTGCTATGGAGCGACTTATGAGGAAGTGCCTTTTGATGCCGCGCTTTTGGACGCGCCGGGGCAGCCTTGGGCGGTTCCGAAGACGAGGACATTTCCGGAGGCGGATTTAAAGGCGCTTATGGCGGAAAATCAAGCTCTGAAGGAAGAACTTACGGCAAGGCGCAGGGAGCAGAAAAAGCTCTATGTGCCGAAACCGCTGGAATGTTCGGAGTACGGCACGCGAAAGCTTTACATTGATGCCATGCTTTCCGATGCCGGATGGAGACAGGGAGATAACTGGCTGGATGAGGTAAGGCTTTCGGGGCTCCCGACGAAATCAGGGGCAGGCTTTGCGGATTATGTGCTGTATGATGATGCCCACAGGCCGCTGGCAGTCATTGAGGCGAAGAGTACCTGTAAGGATGTGGTGAGCGGACGGCAGCAGGCGAAGGTATATGCGGATGCGATTGAAAGGCAGTGGGGGCGAAGGCCTGTAATCTTCCTTTCCAATGGTTTTGATACCCGGATTGACGACGGGCAGTATCCGGAGCGGCGGGTGTCCGGCATCTGGTCGAAACGCGATCTGGAGAGGTGGTTTAATCTGCGCTCTGTAAGGACAAGTCTTGGGACAGTGAGCATTGACCGGGCGATTGCGGGGCGGTACTATCAGGAGGCGGCCATCAAGGCGGTGTGTGACAGCTTTGGCGGGAAAAACAGAAGAAAGGCCCTGCTTGTCATGGCGACGGGTTCCGGGAAAACGAGGACGGTCATCGGCCTTGTGAAAGTGCTGCTTACGCATATGTGGGTGAAGAATATATTGTTTTTGGCAGACCGCAATTCCCTTGTGACCCAGGCCAAGAGAAATTTTGTGAATCTGATGAAAAATGAGCTGTCGGTGACAAACCTCTGCGAGGAGAAGGAAAATTACTCGGCGGCCTGTGTATTTTCTACTTACCAGACGATGATGCACTGCATTGACAATGCGAAGAATGAGGAAGGGAAGGTCTTTACCTGCGGGCATTTTGACCTGATCATCTGCGACGAGGCGCACCGTTCCATTTACAATAAATACCGGGATATCTTTCATTATTTTGATGCGCTTTTGGTGGGGCTTACCGCCACGCCGAAGGACGAGATAGATAAGAATACCTACAGTGTGTTTGAACTGGAAAATGGCGTGCCAACCTACGGGTATGAGCTTTCCCAGGCGGTGACGGACGGGTATCTGGCGGATTTCCTTTCGGTGGAGTCAAGACTTAAATTCATTGAGGACGGGATTGTGTACGGGGAGCTTTCAGAGGAGGAGAGGGCTGTCTACGAGGATACTTTCGGCCAGGAGGACGGAAAAATCCCTGAGAGCATCAGCTCGTCAGCGTTAAACGACTGGGTGTTCAATGAGGATACCATCCGGCAGGCGATTCATATCCTGATGACGGAGGGCCTCCGGATCCATTATGGGGAGAGGCTGGGGAAAACGATTATTTTCGCGAAGAATCATGACCATGCGGAGAAGATTCGGGAGATTTTTGAGAAGGAGTATCCGAACCTGCCGGGGTATGCCCGGGTGATTGATAATTATATGGCCTATGCCCAGAGCGCCATTGATGAGTTTTCTGATTCCGGGAAATTGCCGCAGATTGCCATTTCCGTGGATATGCTGGACACGGGCATTGATGTGCCGGAGATTTTGAACCTTGTGTTTTTTAAGAAAGTGATGAGCAAGGCGAAATTCTGGCAGATGATCGGCAGGGGGACAAGGCTCTCGCCGGGACTTCTTGACGGGAAGGACAAGGAGCGGTTTTATATCTTTGATTTCTGCGGGAATTTTGAGTTTTTCCGTATGAATAAGGGAAAGCCTACGGCGAATATGCTTGCTTTGCAGGGAGCTGTCTTTAATCTGGAGTTTCAGATTTCCTATAAGCTTTTGGGGCAGGAATACCAGACAAAGCGGCTTAAGGCGTACAGGGAGGAGCTTGTGGAGCATATGCGGGGCAAGGTGTGTGAGCTGAACCGGGAGAATTTTGCGGTAAGGCAGCATCTTAAATATGTGGAAAAATACTCGGATGCCCTTAATTATAACAGAATCACTTATGAGGATACTCTGGCTGTCCGTGAGGAGCTTGCACCCCTCATCTGCCCGGACGGCGATGAGGCGAGCGCGGTGCGTTTTGATGCGCTCATGTATGGGATAGAGCTTGCAAGTCTTGCCGGGAAAAAGTATGGCCATGGCAGGAGCGACCTCCTTAAAAAAGTGCGCGCTGTCTCCAATGTGGCAAATATTCCGGAGATTATGGCGCAGTCGGAACTGATTGGGGAGATTTTGCATAAAGGGTATCTTGACCGTGCGGGCATGGATGAGTTTGAACAGATCCGAAAGAGCCTCCGCAGTCTGATGAAGTATATCCCGAGGCAGAAACTGCGCTATGATACGGATTTTGCGGATGACATCCTGTCGGTCGAATGGAAGGAATCCGAGCTTGAAAACGATGATCTTAAGAATTATAAGGCGAAGGCGGAGTATTATGTGCGGGAGCACCAAGATCATATGGTGATAGCGAAACTTAAGAATAATAAGCCGCTAACCCGGGCGGATGTGGATGTTTTAGAGGAGATTCTGTGGAGCGAGCTTGGAACACGCAAAGAGTATGAGGCGGAGTACGGCGAAAAACCTCTCGGGGAGTTCGTCCGGGAGATTGTGGGTCTTGATATGAATGCCGCGAAGGAGGCGTTTGCGGCATTTTCGGAGGAGTCAGGACTTGACAGCAGGCAGATGTATTTTGTCAATCAGATTGTGGAGTATATTGTCCATAACGGGATGCTTAAGGATTTTTCTGTGCTGCAGGAGCCGCCTTTTACCGACCAGGGCAGCGTGGCGGAGATTTTTACGGACCTTAGTGTGTGGATGGGAATCCGCCAGGTGATTGAGACGATTAATGGAAATGCGGTGGCCGCGTAAAAAACTCTGTGTAAGAAACTATGTGGGAGAGCGGCTTGACAAACATACTGCCAGTATGATAACATAAAAACATACCGATGGTATGTAAAGGAGGTAAGCTTACAGTGGCAAGGAATAAGCACCCGGAGGAAACGGTCAACCGGATCATAGATGTGGCGTTCCGCCTGTTTATGGAAAAGGGGTACGAGCATACGCCCATCCAGGACATCATTGACAAATTAGGCGGGCTGAGCAAAGGCGCAATCTATCACCATTTTAAGTCGAAGGAAGATATTCTGGTGGCGGTTATAGACAGGATGACGGCTGAGTCGAACCGGATACTTGCCGATATCCGTGACCGTGCCGATTTGAGCGGAATGGAAAAGCTGCGGGCGATTTTCAGGGAATCCATCAACCGCCCGGTGCAGGATGACATCTTTACGGTGGCGCCGGATTTTTGCAATAACCCGAAACTTCTGTTTGGCCTTCTCCACGATACGATTGACCATGCCGCGCCGGAATATATCCTGCCGATTATCCGCCAGGGAATTAAGGACGGCTCTATCGAGACGGATTATCCGGAGCAGCTCGCGGAGCTTATATTGCTGGCTGCAAATGTCTGGATGAACCCGATGATTTTTGACAGCTCTGAGGAGGAGTCCTACCGGAAGTATATGGTATTCGGCCAGATGATGAAAAGCTTTGGGCTGGATGTGGTAGACAGCGAGATGCTTAAACGGCTTGAGGAACTGACGGTGATTTACCAGAAGAGCAAACGGCAGGGAAATGCATAAGAAATGTATAAGAGGTGCATAAGAGGTGCATAAGAATCTGCCCGGAAAGACGGGCAGATAAAATTTAACCCATATACATACCGACGTTCGGTATTAATAATCATTATAAAATGGGAGGTCAGAGATGGAGAGAAGATTATTTTCGAAAGATTTTACATTGGTTGTCGCCGGGCAGGTCATATCTTTGTTCGGCAACGCGGCTGTCCGGTTCGCGCTGCCCTTGTACCTGCTGAACCTGACAGGCTCATCGGCGCTTTACGGCACGGTCACGGCATGTGCGTTTATCCCGGCTGTCCTGATGTCGCCTGTGGGCGGGATTGTGGCGGACCGGGTGAATAAGAGGAATATCATGGTGCTCCTGGACTTTTTTACGGCGGCGGTCATCTTCGTATTTTCCATGCTCATGGACAGAGGGGGTATCGTATTGCCTGTGACGGTCACGATGATGCTTTTGTATGGGATTGCGGGCGCATACCAGCCGTCTGTACAGGCGAGCATCCCGGCGCTGGTGGGGCAGGAGCATTTTATGGCGGCGAATTCTGTCATCAATATCGTAAATTCTTTCGCATCCCTGACAGGGCCGGTGCTCGGCGGCATTTTATACAGCGCATACGGGTTAAGGCCGGTGCTTGAGGTCTGTGTGGTATGTTTTGTCCTGTCGGCGGTTATGGAGATTTTCATACATATACCGTTTCAGAGACAGGAGCCGGGCGGCGGCATCTTGAGGACGGTGAAAGCGGATTTTGGGGAGAGCATCCGGTTTATAAAGGAGGAGAAACCGGTAATCGGGAAAGTGGTTGTCATTGTCTGCGGAATCAATCTGTTCCTGTCGGCTATGCTTATTGTCGGGCTGCCGTATCTTGTGACGGAAGTGCTGGATCTGGGAGGGGCTCAGGCGAACCGGCTCTATGGCTATGCGGAAGGGGCGCTGGCGGCAGGAGGGCTTTTGGGCGGTATCGGCGCGGGAGTTTTTGCCGGGCGGCTTAAGGTTCAAAAGGCGGGGAATCTGCTGATATCCTGCGCGGCGTGCGTCTTCCCTATGGCGGCGTCGCTGGCCCTTTCTCTGCCCGGAATGGCAAATTATATCGTAATAACGCTATGCTGTTTTGTCATTATGGTATTTTCGACGGTGTTTACCGTGCAGATGATGTCCTATATCCAGGCGGAGACGCCGCAGAGCATTATCGGGAAGGTGATTGCGGTCATCCTTACCGTGGGCATGTGCGCGCAGCCGCTTGGAAATGCGCTTTACGGGGTGCTGTTTGAGATGTGCAGGGGATTCGAGTACGCGGCGGTGTTATTTTCGGGAATTGTGTCGCTGGCAATCGCCCTTGGCACGAGGAATGTATTTCGGGATAAAAATCTTTATTAGCATTTGACATTTTCTTTTTCTGTATTTATAATGTACGGGAACATGAAATGCGGAGCAGTCTGCAGCATCATGATAAATAGAGTGGAAAACGGGAAGAAGGTTTATCATGCGCGTGATTGCCGGCACTGCCAGGAGATTGAAATTAAAGACTTTGGAGGGCTTAGAGACAAGGCCTACCACCGACCGCATCAAGGAGACTCTTTTTAATATGATTGCGGACGGTCTTTTTGGCTGTACATTTTTGGACTTGTTTGCGGGCAGCGGAAGTATCGGCATCGAGGCTTTGAGCCGGGGGGCGAAAAGGGCGGTGTTTGTGGAGAAGAACCCGCGGGCGCTTGCCTGTGTGAAGGAGAACCTTGCCCATACAAAGCTTGCCGGGCAGGCGGAGACGATGCAGACGGACGCGCTTAATGCCCTGGCGCGCCTTTCCGGGCGCGAGTGCTTTGACTATATCTACATGGACCCCCCTTACGGGAAGGGGCTGGAGAAAAAGGCGCTTGCGTTTCTGGCGGATTCCTCCCTTCTTGCGGAGGACGGCGTGATCATTATAGAGGCGTCCCTTGACACTGCATTTGACGATGCGGGAGAATTGGGGTATTCCATTATAAAGACCAAGCTCTATAAGACGAACAAGCATGTGTTCCTCAGGCGGGCGGACGCAGCGCAGTGAGAAGAGGCGGAAGTGGGGGCAGACAGGAGAGAGACGATGATAAGAGCAATCTATCCGGGCAGTTTTGACCCGGTTACTTACGGGCATCTGGACATTATTATAAGGGCATCCGCGCTTGTGGATGAATTAATTGTGGGGGTGCTCAACAATAACGCAAAAACCCCGTTGTTTTCCGCACAAGAACGTGTTAAAATGTTAGAGGAAGTCACGGGAAACCTGTCGAATGTAAAAGTAGTTCCTTTCGAGGGGCTTTTGATAGATTTTGCGGAAAAGATGGATGCGGGGATGGTCATCCGGGGACTTCGGGCCATCACCGATTTTGAAAATGAGCTCAAGATGGCGCAGACGAACCACAAGCTGTCTCCGAAGGTAGAGACGGCATTCCTTACGACAAGCCTTGAATATGCATACCTGAGTTCAACGGTAGTGAAGGAAGTGGCGTACTTCGGAGGGGATATCTCCCAGTTTGTGCCGGAGAATGTCAGACGCAGGATACAAGAGAAAATAATAAAAAAGGAGAGTGTACACCAATGAGCAGCCGTATTGAACAGATTATTGAGGAGATCGAGGAGTATATCGACAGTTGTAAATTCCAGCCGTTGTCTACCTCTAAGATTATCGTGAATAAAGACCAGATTGACGAGCTCCTTCGGGAGCTGCGGATGAAGACGCCGGATGAGATAAAGAGGTACCAGAAGATCATCGCCAACAAGGACGCCATCCTGGCGGATGCACAGGCGAAGGCGGACGGCATGATCGAGGAGGCGCAGATCCATACCAATGAGCTGGTGAGCGAGCATGAGATCATGCAGCAGGCTTATGCCCAGGCCAATGAGATTGTCACGGCGGCTACCGAGCAGGCGCAGCAGATCCTTGACAATGCGGCCAATGACGCCAATGATATCCGCATCGGGGCAATCCAGTATACGGACGACCTCCTCGCCAACGCGGAGAGCATTATCGGGCATACGCTGGACAGCTACACGACGAAGTATGACGGGCTGGTAAATTCTCTTCAGGAGTGCTATGACATGGTGCATAATAACCGTGCGGAGCTTGAGGTTCCGGAGCAGCAGCCGAGGAGCGTTGACACGGGGTATGCCGACGAAGGAGCGGGAGTGCTTGAGCCGGCATTTGATTTTGATGATGAAGGTATGATGTAAGTTTCAGAATAGGTATAGATATAAAGCAGCAAGCAGGCTGGCTACCAGAGCGGTAGCCAGTTTTTTTATCAGGTAATCATACATCGGGATTCCGGTTCCCTTGATCATGGAGGCAGTCTGGGCAGCGGCGCAAAGTCCGCCGAAGGAAGTTATAAAAAGGCATAGGATGTAGGTGATATCCCGGTCAATGCCTGACTGGCAGAACATAGTAATTCCGTTTGTCACTTCAAGACATGACAACAGGATAAAGCCGGGGAAAGAGCCACTAAAGGGGAAAAGGCCGGCGAGTTCGGTAAGGATGGCAAAAATCATAATATACACCCCTACTTTAGTAATGGATTCCAAGGCATTTCCGATAGAAAAATCCAGTGCGTCGGACAAGGAGGCATAAGAAGGCTGGGAGGAAATGTTCCTGTAAGTGCCGGTGCTTTTCTTTGAAAATGGACGGCAGCCAAAGCTTATGATCACCGGGGACAAAAAAAGGATGGCGAGGGTGGGAAGCTTTAAGCGGTCATCCTTCAGGTTTTGCATGACCAGGAAGCTTAGGATGAACATCGGGCTTGTATTGTTGCAGAAGGAGAGCAGATAGGCGGCTTCTGTCTTTTCAATCTTTTCCTGGCGGTATAAATCGGCGGTTACTTTGGCACCCATAGGATACCCGCATAGGAAACCTGCTAAGACGGCGAAGGAGCCGTATGGAGATACGCCAAAGAGCCGGCAGAATACCGGCCTGGTAAGGGCAAGGAGAAGATCGATGGCTTTTGTCGAGAGCATCAGATTACAGATCAGGATAAAGGGAAACAGTGTGGGAAGGACGGTGTTGAACCACAAAAGCAGCCCTTTACTTGCCCCCGTCAGTACCGGGGCGGGGAAGATGAGCATGGTAAAAAACAGCAGGATGAGAGAAATGGGCAGGGAGATACCTCGGAAAATACGGGCATTGAGCGGCATAACAGACCTCCGGATAAAAGCTTTAACATAATTTATGGAATGTGTGCAGGTTTTATGAAATTTTTGCAAAAAATACTTGTGTAATAGGAAAGATTGTGATATTCTTAACAAAGGTGGAATCTGAATAGTGAATATTCTAAGATTCCATTTTTTGACAGTTAGTTGTTAAAAAAATAACGAAAAGGAGAAGAAACCATGAGCAGCAAAATTACAATCATTGGAGCAGGAAGCGTAGGGGCTACGATTGCCTACACATTGTCCGGACAGGATATCGCGTCAGAGCTTGTGCTGATCGATATCAACAAGGCCAAGGTAGAAGGAGAGGTAATGGATATCGAGCAGGGAACCTGTTTCAGAGACCCCATTTCTATCAAAGCAGGAGAATATGCAGATGCAAAAGACTCTGACATCGTAATCATTACATCCGGTATCGCGCGTAAGCCGGGACAGACGAGAATCGAGCTTACCCAGACGAATGTAAATATCTTAAAAGAAATCACCCCAGAGATTGTAAAGGCGGCTCCCAATGCCCTTTACATCATCGTAAGCAACCCCGTAGACATTATGACATATGTGTTTACCAAGATTTCCGGGATTCCGGAGAACCAGATTATCGGTTCCGGTACGGTTCTTGACTCTGCGCGCCTTCGCTGCGGGCTTTCCGACCACTTTAAGGTTGCTCAGAGAAATATCCACGCCTATGTGTACGGCGAGCACGGAGACACTTCCTTTATCCCGTGGTCAGCGGCGCGTATTGCCGGAGTCAATGTGGACGACTACTATGAGATGGCAGAGCATTTCGGCAAGCATTTTGAGAAACTTGACAAGGATGAGATGCTCACATATGTACAGAAGTCCGGCGGCCAGATCATCTCCAACAAGGGTGCGACTTTCTATGCGGTGACAAGAGGCGTGTGCAAGCTGTGTGGGTTCCTCTTGTCGGCATCCGAGTCCGTGACGACGGTTTCTTCCATGATGCACGGCGAGTACGGCATCGAGGATGTGTGCCTGAGCACCCTGACTTTAGTAGGGCCTAACGGAATCCAGGGCAAGCTTTCCATGAAACTTACGGACGAAGAGGTTGCTTTGCTTAAAAAGAGCGCGGATGCATTGAAGGAAGTCATCGCTCAGATTGAACTGTAGGCAGACAATGGTTTGAGAATATTAGGAAAGGAAAATGTGAAACTATGAAGTACAGCTATTATCCGGGATGCACTTTGCGGACGAAGGCGAAGGAGCTGGATGACTACGCCAGGGCAAGTGCAAAAGCCTTAGGGTTCGAACTGGAAGAGATTGAGGACTGGCAGTGCTGCGGCGGCGTGTACCCGCTCGGAACCGATGAGATTGCCAACAAGCTGTCCTGTGTGCGCGCACTCAACGCGGCGAAGGAAAAGGGACAGGAACTTGTGACGGTCTGCTCTGCCTGCCATCATGTCATGAAACGGGTGAATGATGACATGAGAAATGTAGAAGATATCTGCACCAGGGCGAATAATTACATGGAGCTTGACGAGCCTTACAAGGGCGAGACAGACGTCCTGCATTTCTTGGAAGTGCTCCGCGACAAGGTAGGCTTTGACGAGCTTAAGAAAAAGGTGGTAAATCCCCTTAAGGGAAAGAAAATCGGCGCGTATTACGGATGCCTTCTTCTCCGTCCGGGAAAAATCCTCGCCTTTGACGATCCGGAAAATCCGAAGATCATGGAGGACTTTATCCGTGCCGTCGGCGCAGAGCCGGTCATTTATCCGTACCGCAACGAGTGCTGCGGCGGATACATATCTTTGAAGGAAAAGGACATGGCGAAGTCCATGTGCGATAAGATTACAGAGAGCGCAGAAGGGTTTGGGGCAGACATGCTCATCACCGCCTGCCCGCTGTGTATGTATAACTTAAATAAGAGCAGCGTAAGGGAGATTCCGGTGGTCTACTTTACGGAAATCTTAGCGGAGGCCCTTGGGGTGAAGGAAAGCTGCTGTAAGGAAGAAAAGGAGGTGCAGGCATAATGGGCGCAAAGAAAAAACAGGCTGAGATGATTGAAGAAATCAGCGGCGTGAACCCGCTTAAATGCATGAAGTGCGGCAAGTGCTCTGCCACCTGTCCTTCCTACAATGAGATGGACATTAAGCCCCACCAGTTTGTATCCTATGTGATAAATGAGGACGTGGAGAGCCTTGTAAATTCAAAATCCCTCTGGAAATGCCTCTCCTGCTTTGCCTGCGTGGAGAGATGTCCGAGAGACGTAAAGCCAGGGAAACTTATTGACGCTGCAAGACAGATGGTAGTCCGTAAGAGAGAGCAGAACTATCTTACGCCGGACGAGATTCCGGAACTTCTCGACCCGGAACTGCCGCAGCAGCTTTTAGTCAGTGCATTCAGAAGATACAGGAGGTGATCGAACGTGCAGAGGATAGGAGTATTTGTCTGCCACTGCGGAAGTAATATCGCAGCCACGGTAGACGTAGCGAAAGTAGCAGAGATGGCGCTTATGGAGCCGGGAGTTGTCCATGCCGAGGATTACCAGTATATGTGTTCTGAGGCAGGACAGGCGAAGATTGCGGATGCCATCCATGAGAAAAATTTATCGGGCATCGTTGTATGTTCCTGCTCTCCGCGGATGCATGAGGCGACGTTTAGAAAGGCGGCGGAGCGGGCGGGGTTAAACCCGTACATGGTAGAGATTGCCAACATCCGTGAGCACTGTTCATGGATTCATAAAGATATGGAGGAGGCCACGAAAAAGGCGGTCATCCTGATGCGGGCGGCAGTTGCAAAAGTAAACTTGAATACGCCGCTCAAGCCCGGAGAGAGCCGGGTGACCAAGCGGGCGCTCATTATCGGCGGCGGTATCGCCGGTATCCAGACCGCTCTTGATATCGCGGACGCGGGCTATGAGGTAGATATCGTGGAGAAGACGCCGAGCATCGGCGGAAGGATGTCCCAGCTTGACAAGACCTTCCCGACCCTTGACTGTTCCGCGTGTATCCTCACGCCGAAGATGGTGGAGGCATCCGCCCACGAAAAGATCAATATCTATACATACAGCGAGGTGGAGAAAGTCAGCGGGTTCGTCGGCGACTTTACGGTAGACATCCGTAAAAAAGCAAGAAGTGTGGACATGGACAAATGTACAGGCTGCGGCGTCTGCCAGGAGAAATGCCCGTCGAAGAAGGCGCCCAGCGAGTTCAACCGGGGGTTAAATACCCGCAGCGCGATTTACACCCCGTTTGCACAGGCCATCCCCAATGTGCCGGTGATTGACCGGGAGGCTTGTATCAAGTTCAAGACCGGAAAATGTGGAATCTGCTCCAAGGTCTGCCAGGCAGGAGCCATCGACTACGAGCAGAAGGACGAGATCATTACCGAGAAGTACGGCGCAATCGTGGTTGCCACAGGGTTTGACACCATTAATCTTGATAAATACGACGAGTACGCTTACAGCCAGAGCAAGGATGTCATCACGTCCTTAGAGCTTGAGCGTGTCATGAATGCGGCAGGGCCGACCCACGGCCACTTAGAGCGCCTCTCCGACGGGAAAGCGCCGAAGGAGATGGTATTTATCCAGTGCGTAGGCAGCCGATGCTCTGACGACAGGGGCAAGCCTTACTGCTCAAAGATTTGCTGCATGTATACCGCAAAACATGCCATGCTCATCCGCGACAAATACCCGGATGTGAATGTGACGGTATTTTACATCGACGTGCGTACCCCGGGCAAGAACTTTGACGAGTTCTACCGGCGGGCGGTAGAGCAGTACGGGGTAAATTATATTAAAGGGCAGGTGGGCAAAGTCATCCCGCAGCCCAACGGAAAGCTTTTAGTCCAAGGCTCAGACCTTCTTGACAATAAGCAGATTTTAAAAGAGGCGGATATGGTCGTGCTTGCCACAGCCATCGAGCCGAACCCGGATGTGAGAAAGATTGCGACGATGCTGACGGCAAGTATTGACACCAACAACTTCTTAACGGAGGCTCACGCAAAGCTGCGTCCGGTAGAGTCGCCTACTGCGGGAATCTTCCTCTCCGGCGTGTGCCAGGGGCCGAAAGATATCCCGGAGACGGTCGCACAGGCCGGTGCGGCGGCGGTGAAGGCGATTGGACTTCTTGCGAAAGATAAGCTGATGACCAACCCATGCACCGCTCATTCTGACGAGCTCCTCTGCAACGGATGTTCCACTTGTGAGAATGTCTGTCCTTACGGAGCCATCACCTACGAGGACAAAGAGGTCAACGACCACGGCATCCGCGAGGTACGCCGTCTGGCTGTCGTCAACAGCGCGCTCTGCCAGGGATGCGGCGCCTGTACCGTTGCGTGTCCGTCAGGAGCTATGGACCTTCAAGGGTTCTCAAACAGACAGATAATCGCGGAGGTGGATGCAATATGTCGATAGAAAAGAAAGAATTTAAACCGAAGATCGTAGCATTCTGCTGTAACTGGTGCAGTTACGCAGGAGCTGACCTTGCAGGCAGCAGCCGCCTTTCCTATCCGGCGGATGTAAAGATTATCCGCGTTCCCTGTTCCTGCCGCGTGAACCCTATGTTCATCCTGCGGGCATTTGAGAAGGGCGCGGACGGCGTGATCATGTGCGGCTGCCATCCGGGAGACTGCCATTACAGCACCGGGAATTATTATGCGAGAAGGCGTATGACGCTCCTTTTCTCCATGCTCGACTATATCGGCGTGGAAAACGGGCGCACGCGCGTAGAGTGGGTATCTGCCGCAGAGGGCGTGAAGTTCTCTGACACCATGAACAGCTTTGTGGAGAAGATTTACTCACTGGGCGAAAACGTAAGATTGGGGGATTTAAGATGCAGGAGTTAATTAATCGTGCAAAGGAACTGCTGGAAAACGGAACTGTGGCGCGAGTTCTTGGCTGGAAAGCCGGAGACCTGCCTTACAATCCGGAGCCGGCTTACTTTGAGAGCGCAGAGTCGTTAAAAGATTTTGTGTACAACGGATTCTGCGGGGCGAACTTAAGCAAATACATGATCGAGGCGTCAAAGCTTGAGGGAAAGACGCTGGTGTGCCTGAAACCATGTGATACATACAGCTTTAACCAGCTCATAAAAGAGCACCGGGTAGACCGGGAGAAAGCCTACATCATCGGCGTGGGATGTAAAGGGAAACTTGACATTGAAAAAATCCGGAACCAGGGCGTCAAGGGTATTGAGAGCATCCAGGGCGCGGAAATCACCGATGCGGCGGATGAGTTAAAGATTCAGACAATCTACGGCGAGAAAACGATAGCTTACGCGGACGCTATGTTAGAGAGATGCCATGTGTGCAAGGGAAAAGAGCACAAGATTTTTGACGAGGAGATTGGCGAGTCCAAGGAGACCAAGGACGGCGAGCGTTTCGATGAGGTTTCCCGGATTGAAAAAATGTCCCCGGCGGAAAAATTCGCTTTTTTCCAGAAGGAGCTTAGCAAATGTATCCGCTGCAATGCCTGCCGCAATGTATGCCCGGCGTGCAGCTGCCGCAAATGCGTTTTTGACAGCAATAAGTTTGACAGCTCCCAGAAGGCCAACGTGGATTCCTTCGAGGAGAAGATGTTCCACATCATCCGCGCCTTCCATGTGGCGGGAAGATGTACGGACTGCGGCGAGTGCAGCCGCGTATGCCCCCAGGGGATTCCGCTCCATCTGTTCAACCGGAAGTTCATCAAGGATATTGACGGACTGTACGGAGAATACCAGGCAGGAGCAGATACCACGTCAAAAGCACCGCTTACAAACTATACGTTTGAGGACGCGGAACCAAGTATTGTAGGAAAGAGGGGATAATGTATGTATAAGATAGCAAAAGAAAATCTTTCCGCATTATTCCGGTTAATTGCGGAGAGTAGTGAGCTTTATCTTCCGGTTAAGACAGCAGGACAGGTGAATTTTGCGGCCTGGAGCGAGGAGGCAGAGGTTGCCCTTGATACATTGAAATCCGTAAAATCACCGAAGGATGCATTCTTTCCTCAGAGCGAGGGTTTGTATACCGTAAAGCGGGAAGGCAAAAAGATGAAAGTGGAGCCGGAGGAGCTTAAGAATAAGGATTTTGTCGTATTCGGCATGAAAGCCTGCGACGTGAAGGGCTTAGAGGTGTTGGACAATGTATTCTTAGCTGACCCCATCGATACCTTTTACGCGGCGAGAAGGGAGCACGGAACGGTGGTCGCCCTTGCCTGCCATGAGCCGGAAGAGTCTTGTTTCTGTAAGGTGTTCGGCGTGGACGCGGCCAATCCGGCGGCGGATGTAGCGACCTGGCTTATCGGGGAAGACCTTTACTGGAACGCCCTGACGGAAAAAGGCGAGGCTCTGACGGAGAAGGTGAAAGCTCTTCTTACAGATGCGGATGAAACGGCTGTAGAGGCAGAAAAAGAGGCGATTCATAATATTGTAGAAAAGCTGCCTTACATGAATCTTTCCTTAGAGGGATGGAACGGCGATGCCCTCTCGGAAAAATTTGACGATAAATTATGGGAAGAATTATATAAGCCATGCCTGGCCTGCGGCACATGTACTTTCGTATGCCCGACCTGCCAGTGCTATGACATCAAAGATTACAATACGGGGAACAGTGTATCCCGCTACCGCTGCTGGGATTCCTGCATGTATTCTGACTTTACCATGATGGCCCACGGCAACAACCGTACAAGCCAGATGCAGAGATTCCGCCAGAGGTTCATGCACAAGCTGGTGTACTACCCGGCGAACAACGACGGGATGTACTCCTGCGTAGGGTGCGGGCGCTGCGTGGAAAAATGCCCGGCATCCTTAAATATCGTGAAAGTAATCAAAGCATTTCAGAAACAGGGAGGTGAAAAATAATGAGTGAATGTACCTGCCATAAAAATTATACGTTAGATACTTTGATCCCGAAGGTGGGCGTCATCACGGATATCCGCCAGGAGACGCCGGATGTGAAGACGTTCCGGGTAAATGCGCCGGAGGGCGGCAAGCTTTTTGAGCATATGCCGGGACAGTGCGCTATGGTGTGCGCGCCGGGGGTCAGCGAAGGTATGTTTTCCATTACTTCTTCGCCGACAAATAAAGAGTACCAGGAGTTCAGCATCAAAAAATGCGGCGTCCTTACCGACTATCTCCACAGCCTGGAAGTGGGCGACGAGATTACGGTGCGGGGGCCTTACGGCAATTCCTTCCCGGTGGAGACGGAGCTTAAGGGAAAGAACCTCTTATTCATCGCCGGAGGTATCGGCCTTGCGCCCCTTCGCTCGGTAATCAACTATGTCATCGACAACCGGGCCAATTACGGGACCGTCGATATCGTCTACGGCTCCCGCTCGGCGGACGACCTTGTGCAGTTAAAAGAGATTCAGGAAGTGTGGATGAAGACCGAGGGCATCAATGTGTACTTAACCATCGACCGCGAGCAGGAAGGGTGGGACGGACATGTAGGTTTCGTTCCCAATTATGTGAAGGAGCTTGGCTTTGACACAGACAAGACCGCGTTGGTGTGCGGACCTCCGATCATGATCAAGTTCGTGCTGGCGGGGCTTAAGGAGCTTGGGTTTACTACCGAGCAGGTGTACACCACGCTGGAACTTCGGATGAAGTGCGGCGTGGGCAAATGCGGGCGGTGCAATATCGGGTCCAAGTATGTGTGTAAAGATGGGCCGGTGTTCCGGTTCGATGAGATTGATGAGCTGCCTAACGAATATTAGGAGTACAATATAAGATTGGGGTATTATTGGATGCGGACGCTCCGTGGGAAATATAATCCTGCGTCACCGCGCTCTCGCTCCGGAAAAAGCGTAGCAGGCACTAAGCTCGAAAAACACACCGCAAGGGTGAACTTTCACACTAGGCTCGAGAAGACCTCGCCAAGTGTTCAATGTTTCGCTAAGTGCTGACGCTTTTTAGGGGTTCCTTCAGGATTACACTTTCTCCGGAGCTGGGAACTGAAATAATGCGAAAGGTAATATATTGTGTTGCAGCGTAGCGGGCGTGATTTTCTCCTGGACTTTTTTGGAAGGCTTTTCAGGCAGATGGAGTAAGTATGCGGCGCGGCAGTTTGCCGGTCTGCAGGGAAGGCAGTCGGGAGGGTTTAGATGTTTATATCGGCGTTCGTTATGCACACAGCGAAATACAGGCAATTGCGGAACTGGGGCTTGCCAGTGACGAATTGTGCGTCTTGTATGTTCCATAAGCAGACCTTAGGTTACCGTCGGTACTTAGCTGCCGTATTTTGGCAGCTTATGTACCGCTACGGTAAACTTGGAGCGGGAGCGTGTCTGCGTTGGAATATACAAGCCGCACAATGACCGGGGTAAACACCTAGGTTATGCAATCGCCTGAGTAGTAGAATATGATGAAAGGACATAAAATAGCATGGAAAATATGGTAAATGTTTATTTTAGCGGTAAGAGGTACAGCGTTCCGGCAGACCTTACGATCATGACCGCGATGGAATACGCTGGCTATACATGGAAGAGGGGCTGCGGATGCCGCCATGGGTTCTGCGGCGCCTGTGCGACCGTTTACAGGATTAAAGGCAAGAATGAGTTAAAGACCTGTCTTGCCTGCCAGACCCAGGTGGAAGAGGGTATGTATGTGGCAAGCATCCCGTTTTTCCCGACGGACAAGAGGACTTACGAGATTGAGGATATCAAGCCGACCCAGCAGATCATGATGGAGCTTTATCCGGAAATCTATAGCTGCATCGGCTGCAATGCCTGCACGAAGGCGTGTACCCAGGACCTTAACGTGATGCAGTACATCGCTTACGCCCAGAGAGGCGAGTTTGAGAAATGTGCGGAGGAGTCCTTCGACTGTATCGGTTGCGGGTGCTGTACGGTAAGGTGTCCGGCAGGGATTTCCCATCCCCATGTAGGCGTGCTGGCAAGAAGGCTTACGGGAAAATATATCGCACCGGAGACAGAGCATCTTAAGAATCGCGTGGAAGAGATCAACAAGGGCGAGTTCGACGAGCTGATCGAGCAGATCATGCAGAAACCGATTACTGAGATGCAGGAACTTTATAATACGAGAGAGATTGAGAAATAAGGAGGGCGTAACTATGTATTCACCATATCCAGAGAATATGATGGAATCCATCAAAAAGGTAGAGGCGACAAGGGAAAAACGTATGTCCACAGAGCCAAGACGTCTGACTGCGGAGGAAAAAGACGCTCTCCTTAAGGATTTCCATCCGGATTACAACCCAGATGCTTTTGCGGAGATTAAAGTAGGGCCGAACAAGGGGCAGAAGGCTCCCATCGAGCTGGCGGAGATGCTCCACTCTACAAGCCGCATCGTGGATGAGGATATTGATATCACAAAAATTGACTATGATGTAGACGTGCTGGTCATCGGCGGCGGCGGAGCAGGGTCTTCCTGCGCCATCGAGGCTCACAATGCAGGGGCAAATGTCATGATCGTCACGAAACTGCGTATCGGCGATGCCAATACCATGATGGCAGAGGGCGGTATCCAGGCGGCGGACAAGGAGAATGACTCTCCGGTGCAGCATTACTTAGACTGCTTTGGCGGCGGACATTTTGCCGCAAGACCGGAGCTTGTGAAACGCCTTGTCATGGAGGCTCCGGATGCCATCAAATGGCTGAATGAGCTGGGCGTGATGTTCGACAAGGACGAGGACGGACGCATGGTGACCACCCACGGCGGCGGCACATCCAGAAAGCGTATGCATGCATGTAAGGATTACTCCGGTGCGGAGATTATGCGTACCGTGAGAGACGAGGTGTTAAACCTTGGCATCCCGGTGATTGAGTTTACCTCCGCGGTAGAGCTTTTGAAGGACGACAAAGGACAGGCGGCAGGAGCAATCCTCCTGAATATGGAAACAGGAGATTATTCCGTGGCAAGGGCGAAGACGGTTGTCATCGCCACAGGCGGCGCGGGAAGGATGCACTATCAGGGATTCCCTACATCCAACCACTACGGCGCTACGGCAGACGGACTTGTGCTTGGCTACCGGGCAGGGGTGCCGCTCCTTTATCAGGATTCCATCCAGTACCATCCGACAGGCGTGGCTCATCCGGTGCAGATTCAGGGCGCGCTCGTTACCGAGAAGGTGCGTTCCGTGGGCGCGCAGCTTGTAAACGCTGAGGGCGAGGCTTACATCCATCCCTTAGAGACCCGTGATGTCAACGCATCCGGCGTTATCCGCGAGTGCGAGGAAGGGCGCGGCGTAGAGGCGCCAAGCGGACAAAAGGGCGTATGGCTTGACACGCCGATGATTGAAATCTTAGGCGGAGAGGGTACCATCGAGAAGAGAATCCCGGCCATGTTCCGGATGTACATGAAATACGGCATCGACATGCGGAAAGTGCCGATCCTTATCTACCCAACCCTCCACTACCAGAACGGCGGACTGGAGATTGACGGGGAAGGATTTACAAAGGCAATCCCAAATCTTTTGGCGGCAGGAGAGGTTGCGGGCGGAATCCACGGAAGGAACCGCCTCATGGGCAATTCCCTTCTTGACGTCATCGTATTCGGGCGCAACGCCGGGAAGAAAGCGGCGGCGAAGGCAAAAGAGGTTGAGCTTGGCAGCATGAACCTTGACCATGTGGCAAGCTACGCGGAGGAGCTGAAGGGCGCGGCGCTCAACACAGAAGAAGTGTCACCGAAACTGCTCCCGAAATATGCCCGCCACGAGAGGTAAGATTAGAAGTAAGATGCCGGGATTGCGGGAGCATGAAATGCGGAGCAATCCGCGGCATCCTAGGGGCAGGATACCGTCTGCCCCAATAGAAAAAATAAAAACAGGAGAATAGGATTATGCGTGAAATCGAAGTCAGTAAACTTACGGATGTAATTGAAAAGCTTTGTATCGCCGCAAATGAGCATCTTCCGGAGGACGTTAAGTGCGCCATCAAAAATTGCCGCGCATGTGAGGACGGGGAGATTGCGAAAGGAGTTCTCGATAACATTATCGAGAACTTCGAGATTGCGGATAACGAGTGCGTGCCAATCTGCCAGGATACCGGCATGGCATGTGTATTTTTGGAGATCGGGCAGGATGTGCACCTGACCGGCGGCGACCTTGCCGATGCGGTAAATGAAGGCGTCCGCCGCGGTTACGACAAAGGGTATCTTCGGAAATCTGTGGTGAAAGACCCGGTTCGCCGCGGCAATACCGGCGACAATACCCCGGCTATGCTCTACACGGAGATTGTTCCGGGCGAGCAGATCAAGGTAACGGTAGGCCCCAAGGGATTCGGCAGCGAGAATATGAGCCAGATCCGTATGTTCAAGCCGTCTCACGGCTTACAGGGAATCAAAGACTTTATCCTTGAGGTTGTGGAGACTGCAGGCCCGAATCCGTGTCCACCTATGGTTGTGGGCGTGGGAATCGGTGGAACCTTTGACAAGGCGGCGCTCTTAGCGAAGAAAGCGCTGATGCGTCCGATCGATACCGAGAACCCGGACCCGTTCTACGCTGACCTGGAAAAAGAGATGCTTGAGAAGGTCAACGAGCTTGGCATCGGACCTCAGGGATTCGGCGGAAAGACGACGGCAATTGGCCTGAATATCGAGACTCTGCCGACCCATATTGCAGGCATGCCATGTGCAGTCAACATCAACTGCCATGTGACGCGCCATAAAACGGAGGTGATTTAGATGGCAGCAAGAAAGATTACATTACCGCTCACTGAGGAGCTTGCAAAGACACTTCACGCCGGGGACAGCGTTCTCGTAACCGGCACGATCTATACCTCCCGTGACGCAGGCCACAAGCGTATGTGCGAGGCTTTGGAGAAAGGGGAGGAGATTCCTTTTGACCCGAAGGATGCAACCATCTATTATGTAGGGCCGACACCGGCAAAGCCGGGGGCTGTCATCGGCTCCGCAGGCCCGACTACAAGCGGGCGCATGGATGCTTACGCGCCGACGATGATGTCTGTGGGCGCAAGGGGAATGATTGGAAAAGGCGCACGCCTTCCGGAAGTCATCGACGCCATGAAGAAATACTCTGGCGTATACTTCGGAGCTATCGGCGGCGCAGGCGCGCTCCTTGCCAAATGCATCAAGAAGGCAGAGCTTATCGCGTATGAGGATTTGGGCGCGGAGGCTCTCAGAAAGCTTTACGTGGAGGATATGCCGCTTGTCGTCATCATCGACAGCGAGGGCAATAATCTGTACGAGAGCGGCCGGGCGGCTTATCTGGAGCAGAAAAAGGGATAGAACTTAGAAGGGAGAACGTAAGACATGGAATTATTTGGAGGAATATTGGCAGTTAAGTCTGTAGTGTTTCTTACTTTCTCGGTCTTTGCGATTGCGGCCATCGGCTATGCAGTCGGGAAAATAACTATTAAAGGAATCAACTTAGGAACGGCGGGCGTGTTTATCATTGCGCTGCTCTACGGATGCCTGCTCTACGGCAAGCTGTCAGGAAACCTTACGGTGGGGGAGGAGTCTTTTTCCACAGAGGCGCTGAAGATCGTGGAGAACATGGGGCTGATCTTTTTCGTGACCTCCGTCGGTTTCATTGCGGGGCCGAACTTTTTCGGCAACCTGAAACGGAATTTCAAGTCTTATGTTATGCTTGGGCTTGTGATTATCGCGGCGGCGGCGGGAACCTGTGTGGCATGTATTTTGATCGGCGCCGGCTTTACGAACCTTGACCATGAGGAATTCCGGGCAATCCTGGTGGGAATCCTCTCGGGAGCGCTCACGAGCACTCCGGCGTTCTCCGCGTCGAAGGCGGCGGTGGGTGCAGACCTTGAGGCTCTGGTGTCTGTGGGGTACGGTATTTCCTACCTGTTCGGCGTTGTGGGCGTGGTGCTGTTCGTGCAGATTGTTCCAAAGGTACTGAAAGCGAATATGAATGAAGAGGTGGAAAAGATTACCGCCAAGGACGGCACGGGAAGTAGGAAGAAAAACCTCATCCTTACGGAAGTGGACGAATTCGGGTTCATGGCATTTTCCCTGGCGTCCATCGTGGGAATCCTGATTGGAAGTATCAGCTACATGAATTTCTCACTGACCACCACCGGCGGATGCCTCTTAACGGCGCTGGTATTCGGGCATTACGGGCATGTGGGGAAAATCTCCATCGTGCCGAAGAATTCTACCCTTAAGATGCTGAGGGAATTAGGGCTTATGCTGTTCCTTATAGGTGCGGGAGTCTCCGGCGGGGCGAAGTTCGTGGAATATTTCGAGCCGGTATATTTCCTCTACGGAGCAATCATGACCATCCTGCCGATGATTATCGGGTTTGTGGTGGCGAAGAATGTACTGAAACTGCCGCTGCTTAACAACTTGGGCTCCATCACCGGAGGCATGACAAGTACGCCGGCGCTGGGAACGCTTATCAATATGGCGGGGACGGAGGATATCGCGTCGGCCTACGCGGCGACGTATCCAATCGCACTGATTGCGGTAGTGCTGGCATCGCAACTTATCATTATCTTCTGTTAGGATATTTTCGGTTACGGAAGGAATATCAGAAAAGAGACATCAGGAATGACGGAGTATTCTGTTTTCAGGATGTCTCTTTTTTCGAGTCTTTTTGTGAAGGGTTATGCATTTGATTCTGAAAAAGAATTTGGTGTAATTCGCCCCGAATCGTTACTGCGAGGGCGTGATAGTCTTTGAAATGCAACGAAATAAGCTGGCGGACTCCAATATGGATGTGGTACAATAAAGCCGACAATAAGAATTAGAGAATCAGAGTTGCATGGAAAGTACGAAAGATTGCCAGGCGATAGCACAGGAAAGGAGGGCGGGAGCGATGAAAACAAATGAAGGCAGAAAAGCAAAGGCAGGAAAAGGATACCGCCCGGTCTGCATCTGGATAATGACAGTCGCATTGCACGGGGCAGTGTATCTGTCAGGGTGTTCATTGGCGGTGGTTGCTGCGGCAGCTATTTACATTGTACTGCTGCTGGCAGTATTGATTGTGGGAGAAGTGAGGAAAAAGCCGGTGATTGAGTTCGAGAAACTGGTATTTATCGGAATCCTGCATTTAATCCTGCTGTTCCATGATGTGTTTTTATTTTTCTTTGGGCTGAGTCTTGAAACCGGAAATTTTCATGCGAGTTGACAGATATAAGGTGTTGAAGGATGCTGGGAGGTGTTTCATGGATAAACGCAAGCGAATGGGAAAGGATAAAGAAGGAGTGATTTTTCCAGTTGCTCCAAATCTTTCCGAAATGAGTGATAGTTATTTGCAATTTATAGAAGAAATCAAGAAAGAAATTCAGAAACAGAGAGTTTCTGTTGTAATGAATGCCAATAGAAGTATGATTTCCCTGTATTGGAATATTGGCAGGGCTATTTTGAAAAAACAAGAGGAAGAGGGATGGGGCGCAAAAGTTATTGACCGTATGTCAAAGGATTTGAAAATTGCTTTTCCAGAAATGTCCGGATTTTCTCCGCGTAATATTAAGTATATGCGTAAATTCGCGCAGTGTTGGCTGGATGAGAAAATAGTGCAACGGGTCGTTGCACAAATACCGTGGCGGACAAATATTGCTCTGATGGATAAATTAAAAACGCAAGAAGAACGCATATGGTATGCCGCTAAAACAATCGAAAATGGCTGGAGTAAAACAATACTTGAGCTACAGATAGAAAGCAGATTAATGGAACGTGCCGGAAAAACCGTCAACAATTTTCCCGAGGCATTGCCACCACTTGATTCTGATATGGCGAATCAGATATTTAAAGATCCGTATCTGTTTGATTTTTTGGGAACCGATATGCCAAGACGTGAGGTAGAAATAGAACAGAAACTAACGGAACATATTCAAAGCTTTCTGTTAGAATTGGGGCAAGGGTTTGCATTTGTTGGTCGGCAGGTTCATTTAGAGGTTGGAGGACAGGATTTTTATTTGGATATTTTGTTTTACCATTTGAAATTACGTTGCTATGTTGTGGTAGAATTGAAAGCCTGTGATTTTGAACCGGGATTTATCAGCCAGTTAAATATGTATCAGAATATAGTAAATGATATTTTGTGCCATTCTGATGATAAACCAACAATTGGACTTTTATTGGTTAAGGGTAAGAATAAAACTGTGGTAGAATATTCTTTGTCTGGTTATCAGAACCCGATTGGTGTAGCAGAATGGCAAAATCGACTTACGCAATCTTTGCCGGAGGAGCTGCAGAGCAGTCTGCCTTCTATCGAGGAAATAGAAAAAGAATTGGAATAACAGCAAAATTGCCAGATTTCATGCGAGTTGACAGATATAAGGTGTTGAAGGATGCTGGGAGGTGTCTATGGATTTTTGGAATGCAAAAAACGGAAGTGCCAGGATTAGCAGCGGGCAGATGGATTATGTTGTATTCGGGAAGGGGATGGATTGTCTCGTCATGATTCCCGGTCTGGGAGATGGTTTTCATACAGTCAGAGGCCTGGCGGCAGCGCTGGCGGTTACTTATCGGATGTATGCGAAAAACTATAAGGTGTACATGTTCAGCAGGAAGAATCATCTGGAAAAAGGGTATTCGACGAAAGATATGGCGCGAGATACGGCGGAGGCTATGGAGATGCTTGGCATTACAAGAGCAAAGGTCCTCGGCGTCTCGCAGGGAGGGATGATCGCGCAGCATTTGGCGGCGGATTATCCGTATCTGGTTGAAAAACTTGTGTTGGCGGTCACTTTAGCGAAAGCGGATGAGATGACGAAGAAAGTTCTTGAGCATTGGATCAGGCTGGCGGAGCAGGAAGATTATAAGACACTGATGATTGACACGGCAGAAAAGACGTACACGGAAAAGTATCTGAGAAAATACCGCCTGCTTTACCCGCTGCTTGGGATGATGGGGCGGCGTAAGGATTTTCGGCGGTTTCTCATACAGGCAGAGTCCTGCCTTTGGCATGATTCTTCGGAGGAGCTTTGGAAGATTATGTGTCCTGTATTGGTTATTGGCGGGGGGAAGGATAAAATTGCCGGGAGGGACGCGTCTGTCCGGATAGCAGAGAAAATCAGAGACAGCGAGCTGTATATTTATGAGGAACTTGGACACGGGGCATATGAGGAGGCGAAAGACTTCCATTATCGTATAATGCGTTTCTTCTGAATCTTGGTTCTTGGCAATTTGTATGATGCTATCCACACAGAACTCAAAATAAGAGGAAGTGCCAAAAAACATTTGCTAAAATAACATAAGCCAGACTGAAAGGAAAGAAACATGGAATGGAATGAAAAACTGCAAATAATTATTGACGATGTTGAAAATCATCTGCAGCGGAAAGAGGAGCCGATTGACAGTGAGGAAATCTCAAAAATTGCAGGATGTTCTTTTGGCTTTTTCCAAAAGGTATTTTCATACATGAACGGCATCAGCTTTGCCGAATATATCCGCTCGCGAAAATTAACTTTAGCCGGGTATGATTTAAAAAGCACGGATTTGAAAGTGATTGATATAAGCTACAAATATGGTTATGATTCTCCTACATCATTTACAAAAGCATTCCAGCTTTTTCACGGGGTATCGCCAAGGGAGGCGCGAAATCAGAATGCGGCTTTAAAAGTTGTCCCGAAAATGCAGATATCAAAGCGCCAGGAATATTCGTGGAAACTTGAACGAAAAGAAGGTTTCCGGTTAGTGGGGAAGAGTACTTCTGTGTCCTGCGAAAATAACCTTCATTTCAGGAAAATACCGGAATTTTGGAATGAATGCCAGCGAGACGGCACTTTTTCAAAACTGATTTCCATAGATGCCGGCGAGCCGGGAGGGATATTCGGCGTGTTCGGCGCTTATGATGAACAGTCAGAAAAAATGGAATATTCCATTATGGCGGTATCTGATAAAGAGCTGCCGAAGGGATTTAGGGAAATCAATATCCCGGGTGCCGCATGGGCGGTGTTTGACTGCAGGGGACCCGTTCCGGGAGCAATACAGAGAGGCTGGCAGTATCTGAATGAGGAATGGCTTGTCAAATATCCGTTTCGGCACGCGCAATGCCCGGAAATGGAATGGTACAGCAGCGGAAATGTATATGACAGCAGCTATTTAAGCCAAATATGGATACCGGTCATTGAGGAGGAATAAAAAATGGTACATTTAGTTTACTGCGATAACGCAGGAAAAAAGGGTGAAAAGGTATTAGATAAAATCCTGGCAGGAACGAAGACGATGGTCGTGCGCGGGGCGGCGGGAAGAAAAATCCCCCACAGCAGAGTGTTTGAGGGTGAGCGTCTTTATTTCATGGAAAAGGGAACTGCCCAGGTGACGGCGACTGCTGTTGTAAAAGAAGTGCAGAATTTTGTGAAACTATCCGACGAGGAAATCACAAATACTCTGGCAGATAATCAGGGTAAATTAAACTTGTCGGATAAGCAGAAGGTACGGTGGCATAAAAAGTGTCTCTGCTTAGTAGAATTTGAAAATGTGGAAGAAATCGCTCCCCTTGCTTTTGAACATCAAGGAAATATGGACGATTGGCTTATTTTAGAGAAGATAGAAGATGTCATCGCGGGGACAAGCATCCCGTATGATTATAAAAATTCCAGATTTTGAACAAATAAATATTTTACAGATAATCAGGGAGCTGCCGTTCGCGGAAAACGGCAGCTCCTTAGTTTGCGCTAATTACGTCTTTTAAAAAGATGTTTTGATACTTGCCGCAGAGAAGAATATAATTTAAAATGAAATACAAATATGAAATAGCAGTGAATACAATCAAAATCTGGAGAAATTGAGATAGGGGGGAGCAAGATGGATTTAAAGAGAGATATTTATGACTGCCTGGTCCAGTGGAAACACCGAAATTCAGGAAAGGTGCTGGAGGTAAGCGGTGCCCGGCAGGTTGGAAAAACATATATACTGACAAAATTTGCAAAAGAGAACTATAAAAATTTTTTCTATATAAATATGATGCAGACCTCCGGGCAGGATTTTAACGCATGTCTTGAGCGGGCAGCCAGATGGGAACCTGGGGAGGAGCGGGCAGAGAAACCGATTCACAGGGCATTGGAATTGTTTGATAAGAAATTTGCAGATGAAGAAGATACGGTGGTGGTGATTGATGAAATACAGGAATCCGCGAAAGTGTTTTCCCTTATCCGTCAGTTCGCAAGAGAATTCAGAGCGCATTTTATTGTTACGGGAAGTTATCTTGGTAAAACGGTTGGAAAAGAATATTTTCTTCCGGCAGGAGACATAGATACAATGGAGCTTAATACGTTATCTTTCGAAGAGTTTTTGCAGGCGGCGGGAAAGATAGAGCTGTATGAGCAGATAGATTTGTACGGAGAGAGCAGTCATGAGGATTATGAACTATTGAAATCTTTTTATGGTATCTACTCAAAAATCGGAGGGTATCCTGCGGTTGTGCGGAAGTATTTTGAGACGGGCGATATCTCGGAATGCAGGAGAGAAATCGCGCATATTATACGGATATTTGTGGATGAGTCGGAACGGTATTTTGACAATATCCTTGAGATGGGGCTTTTGGAGCAGATGCTGCCATTGATTGCCCAGACAATGGTAAGGGAGAAAAAGGGCTCGCCGGATCTTGTGAAAGAGTTGTCTTCCGTTCTTTTTCGTGACGACAGCAACCGGGTTACAAAAAAAAGTGTCAATCAGGCAATCGCATGGTTCTGCCGTTCGGATGTTATCGGGTATTGCGGACGGGTGAACGAGGGGAACATGCTGGATGTTACACCGAACTGCCGGTTTTATTTCAGAGATTTGGGCGTGGCGGGGCATTTTCTTGATATGGCGGGTGTGCAGCCGGATGCTATCGCAGGTATTATTAATGAAAATTTTGTTTATCTGTATCTGAAGAAAAAATCAGATGTTTTGGAAATCGCCGGGATGACTCCTCTTTATGCGATATATAAAGGCGGTGAGTTGGACTTTTTTGTAAACAGCAGGAAAGATTATAAAAATTATGGTATTGAAGTGAAGGCCGGACGCACTGCGGGAAAAACTGCCCGGCAGATGTTGGAGGATGGGAAGATTCAGCATCTGTATTTTCTGAAAGGAAATACTTATGGCGGTATCGAAGGGAAGATGAAAACCGTTCCGGTTTATCTTGCCGGGAGGCTCAAGTTTTAAAAATAAGAGCTCAATCCATTGGATTTTTTCGGATTGAGCTCTTGATATAATTATATTTTATAAATCAGTGCTTTGCGTAAACCATATCCCCATTAGGTTCCGGTGATTGTTGTCTGTCGTTTGGTACATCAGCTTTTTTGCGGTTGCTGAGAGTACCGACTTCCATAGCATCAGCGAAGTTGATCGGATGATTTCTCATATGTACCTTCAGCAGCTCGAACAGGCGAAGTGTCGGGCGCTTAGATTCAAGAGCGCTCACAGCGTCTATATATTTGCAGCCAGTCTGGGCAGCAAGTTTTTTGAGCTGTTCATTGATCTTTCCCGCTGCAGGACTTTCGGATATGATAGACACGATATAGATCTCTGCCTGTGTTTTTGTGTGGATCATATAGAGCAGCCATTCATATTTTGCAATAAATTCTTCGGTATCGACATTTTCATCCAGAATATCCCTGTCTCCCATATTTACGAATATTTTCCGGGGGTTTAGATCATAGAGACACACTTTCAGATAGCTTTCGATCTGGTTTAAGCGGATGTCCTTTACACTGCGGTTATAAATCGGCTCTGTGATCCGAAATGCCTGTGTCAATTCTCCGATTGGAAGTGATGCAAAAGTGTTAGAGCCGAAGAGCACAACACCGCCGGCCTCTGTAATACTGTTTAATTCACGATATTTTTCCATTTCATCTTCTCCTTGGCTGCTGCCGAATGGTTTGTTGTCTATATGTTCTTTATTGCTGTTGCCTGAAAGTTCCCTGCACAATTGCGTGTTTGTCTTTTGCGCCTGCCTGTCATAGTGCCGGTTGACAAAATAGACAACCAGATTGGCAGATACTACAATTAAGTTCAACAGATATACGACCAGTACATAGTTGAATTTATGATTGTAGAATTTTGCGCAGATCCCGGCGATATATCCGGCGATGATGAGCAGGATAAACTGGAGACTCATAGTTTTTGCTGATTTTGCCTTGATGTTTTTGGCGAGATTCATGGGCCAGGAGAGACCAAAACAAATCAGCATGGTAGATTCAAGAAGTTCAGCCATTTTTAATATTCCTCACTTTCTGTTACATATAATATATTGTTTCAGGTTTTGCTTCGTGCTAAGTGTAGCATTGACTTATGATTATGTCTAATATATAATAATTATAAAATTCATAATGTACATGTTATGAAAAAAGGGGATAAATATGGAATTGACACAGATTCGTTATTTTCTTGAAGTTGCGGAAACAAAACATATGACTAACAGCGCCAGGAACCTTCATATTACACAGCCTGCACTGACCCAGGCGGTCCACAGGCTTGAGGAAGATTTGGGGGTGCCGCTTTTTGCGGCGAAGGGGCGCAATATCACCTTGACAGAGTATGGGAAGTATCTCCAAAAAAAATTGCGGCCGTTGATGGAGCAGTTGGATCAGATTCCGGAACAGCTCAGTATGATGGTGAAATTGGAGAGCGATACCATTCATATGAATGTGCTGGCGGCATCAGGACTTGTGATGGAAGCTATCATTGAATATAAAAAAGAGCATGAAGAGATACTTTTCCAGCTTCAACAGAACTCTGAGAGTGAACTCTATGATATCGCAGTGACGACCAAGCTTTTTTATCAAAGCATGAATGAGAAGAATAGCTTCGCGTGCGGGGAAAAGATCTATCTTGCCGTGCCGGAGAATAAAAAATACAGCGGAAAGTCATCGATCCGTCTTGCAGATGTGGCAGAAGAAGGCTTTGTCAGTCTTTTGGGTTCCAGGGAATTTCGATATATCTGTGACCGGTTCTGTCATCATGCAGGCTTTACACCGAAGATCATCTTCGAGAGCGACAACCCGTCTGCGGTAAAAAATATGATTGCAGCCAATATGGGGATTGGGTTTTGGCCGGAATTCACATGGGGAAGTATTGAGAATGAAAATGTAAGGCTTTTAGAGATTGAAGAGCCGATATGTCAGAGGGATATTATCATTAATTATAACAGAAACAAGATTGACAGCCGCAATGTGTTGGAGTTTTATGAATTTTTGGTTGAATTTATTAAAAGGAGAAAAAAAGTTCTTTAAAAATTTTCGGGATTTGGTTTGTTTTTTGTGAAATTTGTACTATAATAAATATATTAAACGTCGAAAAGGAGAGGGAACTACAATGGCAGTATTAGAAAATGTTGAACCAAAGAAAGTATTTCAATTTTTTGAGGAGATTTGTCAGATTCCGCACGGCACTTTTGACATTGAGCGTATCAGTGATTACTGTGCGAAGTTTGCAGAGGACCGCGGGCTTAAGTACATACAAGACGAAGTGAAGAACGTAATTATCTTTAAGCCCGGAACAGAAGGCTACGAGGATAGCGAGCCGGTGATCCTGCAGGGCCATATGGATATGGTATGTGAGAAAACGCCGGATTCTGACCATGATTTTAAGAAAGATCCTCTGGACTTGTACATTGAGGACGGTTACATAAGGGCAAAGAACACTACACTTGGCGGTGATGATGGCATTGCACTTGCTATGGCAATGGCGCTTCTTGACAGTGATGACATTCCGCATCCTCCGATAGAGGCTGTGTTTACTGTGGACGAAGAAACTGGAATGGGAGGGGCTATTGGTGTTGATCTGTCTGTTTTAAAAGGTCACAAGCTGATCAACATTGATTCCGAGGAAGAAGGGATTCTTACTACGGGCTGTGCCGGAGGTATTCGGATCACGACAGAGATTCCTGTGACAAGGGAAGAAAAGAGCGGTACTTGTGTTAAGCTGGAACTTAAAGGATTGAAAGGCGGTCATTCCGGCTCGGAGATCCATGAGCAGAGAGGTAACGCCCATAAGCTGATGGGACGTCTCCTTCATCGTATCTCTGAGGAGATGGAGTTTGAGCTTGTTGATATTCAGGGCGGCTCTAAGGAGAATGTTATTGCGATGGATAACACAGCCAATATTGTAGCGGCAGATGCTAAGAGGGTAGTCGCGATCGCAGAGGAAATGAAGGAAGTGTTTGACAATGAGTTTATGGGAGATGAGCCGGGACTGACATTGACGGCAGAGGTGACGGGGGAAGGAAGTTACCACGCCTTTGATAAAGCAAGTACAGAGAGGATCGTTACATATCTGATCGTCTGTCCGTACGGGGTACAGGGCTTTAGCCGGAAGCTTGAGGGGCTGACAGAAACCTCTATCAATATCGGTGTGATGAAGACCACGGATGATACGGTTGTGACAGAGTATTTGATGAGAAGTTCGGTGGAGAGCCTGAAACAGAACATGCGAATCCAGCTTGAAGAATATGCAAAGCTGATTGGTGCAAAGACAACGATTGACAGCGAGTATCCGGCATGGCAGTATGATCCCGATTCAGAGCTTCGAAAAGTGATGGAGAGAGTTTACACGGATATGTATGGAAAAGCTCCTGTAGTATTTGCCATCCATGCAGGACTTGAGTGCGGCATGTTCCTTGGAAAGAGACCGGATCTTGACTGTGTATCCATGGGGCCGAATATGTGTGACATCCATTCCTTTAGTGAGAAGCTTGATATCGCTTCCACAGAGCGTACTTGGGATTATCTGAAAGCAGTATTGGCAGCTCTGAAATAGACTGCTTTGAAAAAGAAAACAGCCTGTCCTATGAATATGGGGCAGGTTGTTTTTCATATAGTGCAAAAAAGGGTGAAAGGCATATGATTATATGTATCACAGGCGCTGCAGAAAAAATGGAGTGAATGCAGGAAAGCTTCTTATTCTGCTTTTTCTTCTGGCTCTGTTTACGGTCCTTGGGACTAAGGAGCTTAGAAGCATGGGAGTTCATAATACAAAAAAAGGTCAGAAGATTTCGGATGAGAAGTTCAGAGCAGAATTTTTCTCGGATGAAATGCGTGAAGAGGAGGAAGAACTGCCGGCTTACTGCCGCCGGTATCTAAAACAGGTAGAGAATGAAGCGGTCTATTTTCCGGTTCCCGAATCAACGCTGGATGCTGCCCTTGGGACCTCGTATGTGGATAGCTGGATGGGGGAGAGGACGTATGCCGGAAAGCGGGGGCATGAGGGGACGGATATCATGGCAGATGAAAATAAGCGGGGGCTTTATCCCGTTGTCAGCATTACGGACGGAGTGATCAGCAATTTGGGATGGCTTGATAAGGGGGGCTACCGTATCGGTATTACGACGGGGGATGGGACTTACTATTATTATGCGCATCTGGATTCCTATGCCAATATTAAGGAAGGGGATCCTGTGAAAGCCGGAGAACTACTGGGATACATGGGAGATTCCGGATATGGCAAAGAAGGGACTGTAGGAAAATTTGATGTTCATCTGCATATGGGGATTTACTTTTACGAAGAGGGGGAAGAAATCAGCGTAAATCCTTATTACCTCCTTAAGTTCCTGGAAAATAATAAATTAAAATACGCATATTCCTAGAGTTATACTAGAGATATACTACGGAATGTGTTATACTCAATTTGTATGCGCAAAAGTATACTTAGGAACAGATGGAGGAAGTACATGAGACTGCCGGAAGAATTTGAAGAAAAGATGAAGAAGCTTTTAAAAGAAGAGTTTCCAGAATATATGGAGTGTTATGATAAGCCGCGTTTTTACGGGCTTCGGGTGAATACAGCCAAGATTTCAGTAGAAGAATTTAAAAAAATATGCCCGTTTTCTATTCGCCCGGTTCCATGGATTGAAAATGGCTTTTATTATGATGGCGAGACAGTAGTTCCTGCAAAGCATCCTTATTATTATGCCGGGTTGTATTACCTTCAGGAGCCGAGTGCTATGACGCCGGCCAGCCGGATCCCTATTGAGCCTGGAGATAAGGTGCTGGATGTGTGTGCCGCACCGGGAGGAAAGGCTACAGAGCTTGGAGCAAGGCTTTTAAGGGAAGGGGTCCTTGTGGCGAATGACTTAAGCAGTTCAAGGGCGAAAGGACTTCTTAAAAATATTGAAGTGTTTGGAATCGGCAATGTGCTTGTACTCAGTGAGGAGCCGGGGAAACTTTTGCGGTATTTTCCGGAATATTTTGACAAAATACTGATTGATGCCCCCTGTTCTGGAGAAGGAATGTTTCGCAAAGACAAGCGGATGGTAAAAGCGTGGGAGGAACACGGTCCGGAGTTTTTTTCCAATATACAAAGAAACCTTATTCTCCAGGCGGCACAGATGCTGAAACCCGGAGGGATGCTTTTGTATTCCACATGTACCTTTGACAGCAGGGAAAATGAGCAGGTGATCGAGCATCTCATTGACGTATACCCGGAATTTCAGATCGTGCCGATGGAAGGGTATGAAAAGTTCGCGCCGGGACGTCCTGAACTTACGGTGTCCGGACGCGAAGAGTTATCCGATACGGTTCGTATTTTTCCGCACCGGATGGAAGGAGAAGGACATTACCTGGCGCTTCTCAAAAAGAGTAAAGTTCAGGGAGAAGGGGAGGGAACGTTGGCGAAAAGCAGCGGCAAAGCAGAGGTTCCCAGAGAGCTTAAAGAGTTTTTAGAAGATGTGCGGACTTCTTTTGAGCCTGGACGTATGGATGTCCGGGGGGAGAGGGTCTACTATATGCCGGAGGAACTCCCTTACGTGCGCGGAATCCGTTTCCTTCGCACCGGATTGCTTTTGGGTGAGGTGAAAAAGAACCGTTTTGAACCCAGCCAGGCATTTGCTATGTACTTGAAGAAAGAAGAGTATAAAAAGACGATCGATATGAGTGCCGAAGATGAGAGGATCTTCCGGTACTTGAAGGGCGAGACATTGGAGGTATCTGACCTTGCGGGAAGCAGTGAGAAGGGCTGGTATTTAGTCTGTGTGGACTCGTTTCCCTTGGGATGGGGGAAATTGGCTGACGGTACTCTTAAGAATAAGTATCTGCCGGGATGGAGATTGTGCGGATGATAAGATTGGATAAATATTTGGCTGATATGGGAGAAGGCACCAGGCAAGAGGTGAAAAGATATATCCGTCAGGGAAGAGTATCTGTAGACGGAGTGCCGGCAGGAAAGCCGGAGCTTAAGATCGACGAGACGAAGCAGAAAGTGTTCTTTGATCAGAGAGAGATCAGCTACCGACAGTTTGAGTACTATATGTTAAACAAGCCGGCCGGTGTCGTGTCTGCTACGGAGGATCGCACAGACCGAACAGTGATAGAACTGATCAAAGGACGCAAGAGGAAAGATTTATTTCCGGTCGGAAGGCTCGATAAGGATACAGAGGGACTTCTTTTGATCACCAATGACGGGGAGCTTGCCCACCGTCTGCTGTCTCCCAGACACCATGTGGACAAATGTTACTTTGCCAGGGTGGAGGGGATTGTGACCGGGGAGGATGAGCGGCAGTTTCTTGAGGGTGTGGATATCGGAACACCGGATGTGTCCGAACAGACTGCGCCCGGAAGACTCAAGATACTGAAAACAGATATGCTGCAAGGCACGTCAGAGATCCTGCTCACGATACAGGAAGGGAAATATCATCAGGTGAAGCGGATGTTTGAGGCGGTGGGAAAGAAAGTGTCCTATCTTCGGCGTGAGAGCATGGGAAGCCTGATGCTTGACAAAAATTTAAAGCCAGGACAGTATCGGAGACTTACAGATGAGGAGTTGAAGCGTTTATGATGAATATGTTAAAAAATATTGACGCGTGCATCTTTGACCTTGACGGGACACTGGTAGATTCCATGTGGGTATGGGTGGCGGTGGACGAGGAATATATAAGAAAATACAATCTCACGAAGCCGGATGGATTTCATGCCGGGATGGAGGGGATGAGCTATACAGAGACCGCACAGTATTTTATTGACTGCTTTCCGACACTTCCTCTTACTAGGGAGGGGATCATGGAGGAGTGGACAAAGATGGCCTATGAGAAATATATGACAGAAGTTCCGCCAAAGAAGGGGGTAAAGGAGTTCCTTGAGGCTCTTAGGGCCCGCGGCATAAAGACCGGAATCGCTACAAGCAATTCCAGAGAGATGGTGACGGATACCATTAAGGCCCTTGGAATGGATGGATTATTTGACTCTGTGAGAAGTGCCTGCGAGGTTGCGGCAGGTAAGCCGTCCCCGGATGTCTATCTTCTGGTAGCAGAGGACTTGCAGGTGAAGCCGGAAAATTGTCTGATCTTTGAAGACGTCCCGATGGGTATCCTGGCAGGAAAGAATGCAGGCATGAAAACATGCGCGGTGGAGGATGAATTTTCAAAGGAACAGGCGGAAAGGAAGCGGGAGCTTGCAGATTACTACATACAGGATTATGATGATATTATAAATGGAACTTATGAGGTGCTTTTAAGATGATGCATGGTTTTTTGCCCATCAGCCGTGAAGAGATGGACAGCCGCGGATGGGACAGAGTAGATTTTGTCTATGTTTCAGGGGACGCTTATGTGGATCATCCGTCTTTTGGGGCCGCCATTATCACACGGACACTGGAGGCTTACGGTTA
The DNA here is from genome assembly GCA_910586965.1 of uncultured Dorea sp. Lineage (GTDB taxonomy): Bacteria > Bacillota > Clostridia > Lachnospirales > Lachnospiraceae > MD308. Next base: position 36,282 of record CAJUMF010000001.1, read on the forward strand.
TCGGGTGGGAATTATCCCGCAGCCGGATTGGAAGGATGAGAAAAGTATTACTCTGTTCGGAGAACCAAGGCTTGGATTTTTAGTTTCTGCCGGAAATATGGACTCTATGGTGAACCATTACAGTGTCTCAAAAAAGCCGAGGAAGACAGATGCCTACACTCCCGGAGGGGCGACGGGAAAGCGTCCGGACTATGCAGCGGTGGTGTACGGCAACCTGATTCGGCGGGTGTATAAAAAGACTCCTGTAATCCTGGGCGGAATCGAGGCAAGCTTAAGACGGATGGCTCATTATGATTACTGGTCGGACAAGCTGAAACGTTCGGTCCTTTTGGATTCCGGCGCAGATCTGATTTCCTACGGAATGGGGGAGCGTTCGATCGTGGAGATTGCACAGGCTCTTGAGGCGGGGATCGATGTAAAGGATCTTACATTTATCCCGGGAACGGTGTGCAAGGTAAAAAGCCTGGACAGCGTTTATGATGCATTAGTCCTTCCTTCTTTTGAACAATTAAAGGAAGATAAGCTGAATTATGCAAGAAGCTTTTACACACAATATTGTAATACAGATCCGTTTTCAGGGAAACGGCTTGTTGAACCCTACGGCGCGCACTTGTATGTGGTGCAGAATCCGCCGTCGTTACCGCTTACGCAGGAAGAGATGGATGCGGTCTATGCGTATCCCTATATGCGTACTTTTCATCCGTCCTATCAAAAGTACGGCGGTGTGCCCGCCATATCCGAGGTGAAGTTCAGTCTGACCAGCAGCAGGGGATGTTTTGGAGGGTGTAATTTCTGCGCCCTTACTTTTCATCAGGGACGGATCGTGCAGGCGAGGAGTCATGAGTCTTTGCTGAAAGAGGCGGAAAGCTTTATAAAAGATAAGGATTTCAAGGGCTATATCCACGATGTGGGAGGCCCTACGGCAAATTTCAGGTTTCCTGCCTGCGAAAAGCAGCTTAAGGCAGGGGTATGCAAGGACAGGCAGTGTTTATTTCCCAGACCATGCAGGAACCTTCGGGCAGATCACAAAGATTACACAAAGCTTCTCAGAAAGCTTAGAAATCTGCCGGGTGTGAAGAAGGTGTTCATCCGTTCCGGTATCCGGTTTGATTATCTAATGGCAGATAAGGACGATACGTTTTTTCGTGAACTGTGTGAATTTCATGTGAGCGGACAGCTTAAAGTTGCACCGGAGCATGTGGCAGATCAGGTACTTTTGAGGATGGGAAAGCCGGAGAACAGTATCTATCAGGCATTTGCAGAAAAATACGCCAGGATAAATAAAGCGCTTCACAAGGATCAATACCTTGTTCCGTATCTGATGTCTTCCCATCCCGGCTCAACGCTTACGGAGGCAGTAAAGCTTGCAGAGTATTTAAACAGGACGGGACATATGCCGGAACAGGTGCAGGACTTTTATCCGACGCCGTCTACAATCTCAACCTGTATGTATTATACAGGGGTTGACCCGAGGGACATGTCCAGAGTATATGTACCGGTGAATCCTCATGAAAAAGCGATGCAGCGTGCATTGATCCAGTACAGGGATCCGAAGAATCATAAGCTAGTGGCGGAGGCTTTGAAAAAAGCCGGGCGGACAGATCTGATCGGATACGGAAGACATTGCCTGATACGGCCGGAACATGCAGCTAAGAAGACGGCAGACGGAAAAATGGCCGGGAAACAAGGAGCGGTAGGAAGGACATCAGGAAAGTCCGGAAAGAAAAAGGCAATCCGGAATGTTCACAGGAAGAAGGGGAAGTAAGTTATGAAGATACAAAAAGGGGATCCAGGTTATATCAAAGCTCAAAAGATAAAGTTTCTGATATGGGCAGTCCTGGAGTTTGCCATTGTCATTGCATTGGTTATCTTAGGATATGTGCAGACCGGATCAAGGCTCAATCTTTTTACGGTGGTTGCAGTTGTGGGGTGTCTTCCGGCGGCGAAGATGCTGGTTGAATTCCTGGCTCTTTTGCCTCATCGAAGCATCGAGCCGGAGATTTACAGGGAGATTGAAGAGAAAGCGCCGCTTCTTACAAAGGCATATGACCTTGTGATTACCGGAACCGGCAAGGCGATGCCGGTAGATGCTTTCGTCATCTCAGATCATACAGTGTGCGGCTATGCCAGCAGTCCCAAGACAGATGAAGTGAAGGTATCTGCCTATCTGAAAGAAATGCTCAAGAGCAACCATGTGGAGAAGGTGACGGTGAAGGTGTTCCACGAGTATACGGCGTTTCTTGCCAGAGCGGAAGGGATGAACAATATTATGATGGTGGACAGGCCGTCAGACCGAAAGAGGGAGAAGATGATCCGTCAGTTACTTTTGACGGTAGCTATATAATGTTATGAAAGAATTAGAAATTCAAGTGAATGAAGCGGGGCAGCGGTTTGACAAGTATTTGAAAAAATACTTAAAAAATGCACCGGACAGCTTCATCTATAAGATGCTCCGCAAGAAAAACATCGTATTGAATAAAAAAAAGTCAGATGGAAGAGAACTGCTGGCCGCAGGTGATAAAGTCAAGCTTTTTCTGGCGGAGGAGACCATTGAAAAATTTAAAGGCGCTGTGCCTGAAAGGAGCGGCGGCTGGGAGTTTCCAGAGCCGGAAATCGTATATGAGGATGCTCAAGTGATTTTTTTTAACAAGCCTTCCGGCATCCTGTCTCAGAAAGCGAAGCAGACAGATGTATCCATGGCGGAATATGTAGTCTCATATATGTTAAAAAGCGGACAGATCAAGGCGGAAGAGCTGCGTACCTTTAGGCCCTCAGTGTGTAATCGTCTGGACCGCAACACGAGCGGTATCATCGCGGCGGGAAAGACGCTGGCAGGACTTCAGGAGTTGTCGAAGCTTTTTCGGGAACGCGCACTCAGAAAATACTATCTGTGTATTGTAAAAGGTCCGGTGAGACAAAAGAAACATGTCAGGGGATTCCTTAGGAAGGATGAGACTGCCAATAAGGTGCGTGTGTTGGATAAAAATAAGGATGGAGAATGTGTACCTATTGAAACGGAGTATCTGCCGGTTTCCTACAATCAGGATATGTCTCTTTTGAAGGTCCATCTCATTACCGGCCGCACCCATCAGATCCGTGCGCACCTGGCGTCTTTCGGACACCCGATCCTTGGAGATTACAAGTACGGAGAATGGAAATTTAACGAGATATATAAAGAAAAGTATCAGATTACGGACCAGCTTCTCCATGCTTATGAGATTCAGATGCCAAGGCTTTCTGGTGTCCTTGAGGAGCTTTCGGAAAAGAAGGTTACGGCGAAGGTTCCGTCAATATTCTGGAAAGTGTTGGAGGAGACAGCATGGCAACATGGAATTCAAGAGGTCTCAGAGGTTCTGCATTAGAGGAGATGATCAACCGGACCAATGAAAGATATGCCCAAAAGCATCTGGCGTTGATCCAAAAGATCCCAACGCCCATTACTCCGGTTAAAATGGATAAGGAGCACAGACACATTACGCTTGCTTATTTTGAGCAGCGCAGCACGGTGGATTATATCGGGGCCGTGCAGGGGATACCTGTCTGCTTTGATGCAAAGGAATGTGTGGCTGATACCTTTCCTCTGCAGAATATCCATGAGCATCAGGTGAAGTTTATGGAAGAATTTGAAAGGCAGGGCGGGATCGCGTTTTTGCTCATCTCCTATACGGCAAAGAACAGGCTCTACTATATGCGCTGCGGGGAGCTTTTAAGATTTTGGGACCGGGCGAAAAGCGGCGGGCGGAAGAGTATCCGGTTTGAGGAGCTTGACGATTCTTTTTTCCTGGAGTTAAAAAATGGTTGTTATGTTCCTTATCTGGATGGTATCAATCTGGATCTCGAGACCAGAGAGGAACTTGACAAGTGATGGGTATATGCGTATAATTCTAAGAAGTTTGTCGTGGTAGCACGCTAAAGTGAGGTGGAAAGAATATTATGAAAAAATTACTGCATACGCCAGAGGGAGTCCGGGATATCGTAAATGTGCAGTGCGGAAAGAAACAGGCATTAGAACAACAGATCTTGAAAAGTTTCCATATGTATGGATATCACGATATCCAAACCCCTATGTTCGAATATTTTGATGTGTTTCGGAAAGAGATCGGAACTGTTCCGTCAAAGGATTTATATAAGTTTTTTGATAAAGAAGGGAATACTCTTGCATTGCGCCCGGATATCACCCCTTCCATAGCAAGAGTTGCGGCTACGCTGTTCGGAGATGAGGAGCTTCCTGTCAGGCTATGCTATACAGGCAATACGTTTATCAATCATTCCAGTTACCAGGGAAGACTTCGAGAGATCACTCAGATGGGTGTAGAGCTGATCGGTGATGATACGGTGGAGGCAGACGGAGAGATGCTCGCTCTTGTCATAGAGGCCCTTTTGTCTGTAGGCTTGAAAGAATTTCAGTTGAGTGTGGGAAATGTGGATTATTTTTCCAGCCTGATCGAGGATGCGAATCTGGACGAAGAAGCCAAAGAGCAGGTGATCCGGTTCATTAATAACCGCAACTATTTTGGAGTGGAAGATTATCTTGATAAAATCCGGGTAAAGCGAAGCTCCAGAGAGGCGTTTGCCGCATTAAACGGACTGGTGGGCGGTCTCGAGGTGCTGAAGGCAGCGAAGGAGATCGCGCCTAATTCTTCCGGGATTATGGCGGTGAAGCGGCTGGAAAAGATATATAACGTTCTTAAGATGTATGGTCTGGAAAAATTTATAACGTTCGATCTCAGTATGACAGGCGGTACTTATGGATATTATACCGGTATTATCTTCCGCGGGTATACTTTTGGGACCGGGGATGCGATCGTAAAGGGCGGAAGATATGATAAGCTGTTGGAGAAATTTGGAAAAGAATCGCCTTCGATTGGTTTTGCTATTGTAGTGGATGAGCTGATGAATGCCATGAACCGTCAGAAGCTTCGGATCGTGTACACCCGAAAGAATACGATGATCCTCTATGATGACGGAAAGGCGGGGGAAGCGGTATCGCTGGCTAAAGATCTTAGAAAGAAAGCGAAGAATGTGGAGCTTTTAAGGAAAGATAAGAAAAAGCTTTTGGAAGATTATATTGAATATGGAAAGAGATATTATGCAGGAAATCTGATCTATATCAGAAAGAGCGGTGAGATTACGATGGTGAATCTGGTGAGCGGCGAGCATAAAGTCATTAACGGTTCATAAGGATGGGAGTGTAATATGAGATATCTTACATTTGCCCTTGGGAAAGGGAGACTGGCGAAACAGACGCTTGCGTTGTTCGAGAAGGTGGGAATTACCTGTGAGGAGATGAAAGATAAGGATTCCAGGAAACTGATTTTTACCAATGAGGAATTAAAACTTAAGTTTTTCCTGGCCAAAGGTCCGGATGTCCCGACATATGTGGAGTATGGCGCGGCAGATATTGGAGTAGTGGGAAAAGACACGATTCTCGAAGAAGGGAGGAAGGTCCATGAGGTGCTGGATCTAAGATATGGGAAATGCAGGATGTGCGTCTGTGGTTACAGAGATGCCAAGCAGTATTTGTCAAACCATGAACTGATCCGTGTAGCGACAAAATATCCCAATATTGCGAAAGATTATTTTTATAATACGAAGAATCAGACGGTAGAGATCATCAAGTTGAACGGATCAATCGAGCTTGCGCCGATCGTGGGACTTTCTGAGGTGATCGTAGATATTGTGGAGACGGGTTCTACCCTTAGGGAGAATGGACTGGAAGTGCTGGAGGAAGTCTGTCCATTGTCTGCAAGGATGATCGTGAATCCGGTAAGTATGCGCATGGAGAGCGAGAGGATCCGTACGCTCCTTATGAAGCTTCGGACGCAGATATAGTAACGGGAAAGAAGAATCCGAAAAAGGAGACAGATGAAAATGAGAATACTTCATTTAGACAGAGATACAAGACAAAATCTTCTGGATGAACTGCTGAAAAGAAGCCCTAACCATTACGGGCAGTATGAGCAGAGTGTAAGTGAGATACTTAATGATGTAAAGCTTCGGAAAGACGCGGCGGTTTTTGAATATACCAAGAGGTTTGACGGGGCCGGGATCAACGCCTCAAATATCCGCGTGACAAAGGAAGAGATTGAAGAAAGCTACCGCCTGACGGATGACTCCCTGGTGCAAGTGATCCGCAAGGCATTACATAATATACGCACCTTTCATGAAAAGCAGAGACAGACAAGCTGGTTTGACAGTCGGCCGGACGGGACGATCCTGGGGCAGAAAGTGATGCCTTTGCACAGAGTGGGGGTGTATGTCCCGGGAGGAAAGGCTGCCTACCCGTCGTCTGTCCTCATGAATATTCTGCCTGCCAAGGTGGCGGGTGTAGAAGAGATTGTCATGGTAACTCCGCCGGGAAAGGATGGAAAAGTGTCACCGACGACTCTTGTGGCAGCCCATGAAGCGGGGGCGGATGTCATCTATAAAGTTGGCGGCGCACAGGCGATCGGTGCTCTAGCTTACGGGACGGAGAGTATCCCTAAAGTGGATAAGATTGTAGGGCCGGGCAATATCTATGTGGCTTTGGCTAAAAAAATGGTGTATGGACATGTAAGTATTGATGCTATTGCAGGTCCCAGTGAGATATTGGTCATTGCGGATGAGACGGTCAATCCCCGTTATGTGGCGGCAGATCTGTTGTCTCAGGCGGAGCATGATGAGCTTGCTTCTGCGATACTGGTGACGACCAGCAGGGAGCTTGCAGAGGACGTGTCAAAGGAGACAGACAAGTTCGCGAAAGAACTTCCGCGTGCCGAGATCATCAAAAAGTCATTGGATAATTATGGGTATATCCTGGTGGCAGACACGATGGAGGAAGCGATTGATACGGCAAATGAGATCGCGTCAGAGCATCTTGAGATTCAGACGAAGAACCCTTACGATGTCATGACAAAGATCCGAAATGCCGGGGCGATCTTTATCGGAGAATATTCCAGTGAGCCTCTGGGCGATTATTTTGCGGGACCGAACCACGTTCTTCCCACCAATGGTACAGCAAAATTCTTCTCTCCTCTTTCTGTGGATGATTTTATTAAGAAATCAAGTGTGGTCGCCTATTCCAGGGAGGCACTTGAGGCGATCCATAAGGATATTGAATATTTTGCGGAGGCTGAGCATCTGACTGCCCATGCTAATTCGATCAAAGTAAGATTCGAAAAAGATTAAGGAGGGAAAGGAATATGAGCCGGATTGCTACATGTAAGAGAGCAACGAAGGAGACGGACATCTCTGTTACGATAGACCTTGACGGGACAGGCAAGGGTGACATCCATACAGGAATCGGATTTTTTGACCATATGCTTTACGGGTTTGCGAGACATGGTCTTTTTGATCTGAAGGTGGATGTGAAAGGAGACTTGGAGGTAGACTGCCATCACACCGTAGAGGATACGGGAATTGTACTGGGAGAGGCGGTCAGGAAGGCTGTGGGAGAGAAAACAGGAATACGCAGATACGGTCACATGATCCTTCCTATGGATGAGACATTGGCCCTCTGTGCTGTGGATCTGTCCGGAAGGCCATATCTTAAGTTCCAGGCAGAGTTCGCAAATGATAAGATCGGAGATATGGATACGGAGATGATCCGGGAATTCTTCTATGCCGTATCCTATAGTGCTATGATGAATATACATCTTAAGATTCTGGACGGAGAGAACAGCCATCACATGGCAGAGGCCCTGTTTAAGGCATTTGGGAAGTCTCTTGACATGGCGACGATGGAAGAGCCGCGTCTTAGCGAGGCGTGGACGACAAAAGGAAGCTTATAAAGGAGGAAAACAGATATGAGTTACAAACGTCTGATACCTTGTATCTTTATTGCCGACGGAAAGGCTGTCCGTTGGTTTCATGACGATGAAGTGATTTCCGAGGATGTTATAGGGCTGGCCAAATCCTACAGTGATCTGGGGGCGGATGAATTGATCATATTTGATCTGTCCGAGACAGATGACGAGCATGAGGCTTCCATTGACCTGATGCGCAGGATGAACCGTGTTATCCGTATTCCCATGATTGCCGGGGGGAATATAAAGCGCCAGGAGGACGTGAAAAAGATACTGTATGCAGGGGCAAAGCGGGCAATCATTAATTTTTCAAAGTACGACGGTGTAGAGATGATGGAGGAAGCAAAGCTTCGCTTCGGAAAAGAGAAGATTGCCGTGTCTCTCAATGACTTTGACGCGTTGTTTAAGCGGCAGCGTATCATACAGGAGTGCTGCAGCGAGATTGTATTTATGCACAGGCTCGATTTGAACTCAGTGATGAATGTGACGGATATCCCGTCGGTTATCGTGACAGATACGATGGAGGAATCGGAGCTTTTCAAGATATTGAAATGTCCGGGGATAAAAGGACTTTCCGGAAAGTATATCAGCCGGCCGGAGCTTGATTTTAAATCTTTTAAAGAAAAATGTGGCATAGAAGGAATTAAGATCACTTCTTTTGAGAGTATCATGGATTTTTCGGAGTTCAAGCTTAACGGGGACGGTTTGATCCCTGTGGTAGTCCAGCATTATAAAACGCAGGAAGTCCTGATGCTGGCTTACATGAATGAGGAGGCCTTTGAACGCACGGTTCGGACCGGAAAGATGACCTATTACAGCAGGAGCCGAAAAGAGCTTTGGGTAAAGGGAGAGACAAGCGGGCATTTTCAATATGTGAAATCCCTCACCATTGACTGCGACAAAGATACGCTGCTTGCCAAAGTGGACCAGATCGGGGCGGCATGTCATACGGGGAATCCCACCTGTTTCTATCAGCCTCTTGTAGGGATGAATTATGACGGGAAAAATCCTCTTCAGATCTTTGAGATGGTATATGACACGATCGTTGACCGGAGAGAGCATCCGAAAGAAGGCTCTTATACCAATTATCTGTTCGACAAAGGACTCGATAAGATACTGAAAAAGGTGGGTGAGGAAGCGACGGAGATCGTCATCGCCGCAAAGAATAAAAATCCGGAAGAAGTCAAATACGAGCTGGCAGACTTCCTGTATCATGCTATGGTGCTCATGGTGGAGAAGGGTGTAAAATGGGAAGATATCATTAAGGAACTGGCAGACCGGTAGACGGAAGATATATTTTTACGAGTTCATGCATAAGGTGTATAAGGAAATACATAAAATCCATATGCGATGATCGGAGGGGAATATATGAATGATTCGGAAAAACGCAGGAGAGAGCTTTTAGAGCAGACGAGGCAGCGCTACAGCGACTATTGGACACCACCGGCGGTGCATCCAAGATACAGCGGCTCCTACAACCGCCTCTACGGAGGAGAAAGGGAAGAAAGTGTCAGCACTTTTGGGGCGAGAGTCTTTGTGTGTCTTCTGCTTTTTGCTGCCTTTGTCACGATGGATATGAAAAAGCAGGAAGTGTTTCATGTGGACAGTGAACGGATCGTGAAGGAGATCACGACAGATCTGGATGTGGCTGAGGTGTGGAAGAATCTGTAGTTATTGGAATCCGCAAAGAAAGATATTTGACTATGCGGAGTTTGAAAGGAAAACTATGAGAAAATTAGCCTTAAATGATGAAATATTATTAAAAATAGAAAAACCAGCCCGTTACATAGGTAACGAGGTCAACTCTGTCATAAAGGACAAGTCTGAAGTGGATGTAAGATTTGCCATGTGTTTTCCCGATGTCTATGAGATTGGCATGTCCCATCTCGGCATCCAGATTCTCTACGACATGTTCAATCAATGGGAGGATGTGTGGTGCGAACGGGTCTATTCTCCGTGGACGGACTTAGACAAGATCATGCGCGAGGAAAAGATTCCGCTGTTTGCTTTAGAATCCCAGGACGCGGTGAAGGATTTTGATTTCCTCGGCATCACGCTGCAGTATGAGATGTGCTACACCAATGTCCTGCAGGTGTTAGACCTTGCCGGGATTCCTCTGAGAGCCTGTGAGCGAGGTGAAGATGACCCTCTGGTGATCGGCGGAGGTCCTTGCGCCTACAACCCGGAGCCGCTGGCGGAGTTCTTTGACATGTTCTACATCGGGGAGGGAGAGACGGTCTATCGGCAGCTCCTTGATCTGTACAAAGAGAATAGAAATCATGGTGGTACTAAACAGAACTACCTTGAGAAAGCAGCGGAAATAGAGGGAATCTACATTCCGGCATTCTATGACGTGGCTTATCATGAGGATGGAACGTTAGCCTCTTTCATTCCCAATAATCCCCATGCGCCGATGACGGTGAAGAAACAGATGGTTAAGGACCTTACGGAGACATATTATCCCCGGAAACCGGTTGTTCCCTTTATAAAGGTGACCCAGGACCGGGTAGTGCTTGAGATACAGCGGGGATGCATCCGCGGGTGCCGGTTCTGCCAGGCGGGGATGCTTTACCGCCCCACGAGAGAGCGGAATGTGGAGAAATTAAAGGAATATGCTTACCAGATGCTAAAAAACACCGGGCATGAGGAGATTTCCTTAAGTTCTTTGAGCTCCAGTGATTACAGCCAGTTGAAGGAGCTGGTGGATTTCCTGATCGAGGAGTTTAAGGGGAGGGGCATTAACATTTCCCTGCCCTCTCTTCGGATTGACGCATTTTCGCTGGACGTGATGGAGCGGGTGCAGGATGTGAGGAAGAGCAGCTTAACGTTCGCGCCGGAGGCGGGCTCCCAGCGTATGCGGAACGTGATCAACAAAGGACTTACGGAGGAGGAAATCTTAGAGGGGGCAGGGCAGGCTTTTGCGGGAGGATGGAATAAGGTAAAGCTTTATTTCATGCTGGGCCTTCCCACAGAGACGGAAGAAGACATGCGGGCGATTCCGGAGCTTGCGGATAAGGTTGCTAGAAGGTATTACGAGATTCCGAAAGAAGAGCGAAACGGGAAATGTCAGATTACCGCCAGCACGTCCTTTTTTATCCCGAAACCGTTTACCCCTTTCCAGTGGGCGAGGATGTACGGCAATGACGAGTATATCGCCCGGGCGGCAATTGTAAAACATGCTTTTAATGAGCAGCTGAACCGGAAGAGCTTAAAGTACAACTGGCATGACGCGGAGATTACGGTCCTAGAGGGCGTCTTTGCCAGAGGAGACCGGCGGGCCGGGAAGGTTCTTTTGGAGGCGTACCGGCTGGGGTGCATCTACGATGCGTGGACGGAATGCTTTGACTATGGGAAATGGCTTGAGGCATTTGAAAATACAGGCGTTGACATGGCGTTCTACAATGAAAGGGAGCGGAAACCAGACGAGCTTTTCCCGTGGGATTTTATCGATATTGGCGTGACGAAGGATTTCCTAAAGCGGGAGTGGGAGCGCGCTATGAAAGGCGAAGTGACGCCGAACTGCCGGGAGAAATGTTCCGGGTGCGGGGCGGCAAAGTTTGGGGGAGGTGTCTGTGTTGAAAGCAAGAAAGAAAAACTTGATTAAATCATTTTTTGAGGTTGACTTTAACGACAATAGCATATAATATAGAGATAGAAGTGAGAACTTCTTTTGAGGCGTTTGTCAGAAGTGCCTGGCTTAATAAAAACTGAAGAAATTGTGAGGGGTTCGTCAGATGCACCTGTCTAAAAAAAGCTGAAGATATTGTTGATTAAGGGAACGGTATAGTTCCCTTTTTTACGTTAATGAGGAGAGCTTATGGAGCCAATGTTATGTTTTGTTAAGGAGTCATATTTTGTGCGACATTCATATTATATCAAAATGCTTGATACGGGAAACACGCGCAAGCAGTCAAGGAGAAGCCACTTGTGCGTGATGGTCAGGCAGAATGAGAATAATTTTTATATTCCGTTGAGAAATAATCAGGGAGCAGAAATTAGAAAGTTTGGCAGAATCGGTCATGCGGTGCCGTCTGATAAAAGAGGAAATGCCGGATTGGATTACCGGTATGCGCTGATCATCAATGACAGTTCTTACATAGAGCCGCAGATTGAGAAGAAAATCCCCAGGTCGCAATATCAAAAGATTAAAATGGATTATGAGATAATACAGGCTGAATTTGCGGTTTATCTGAATGGCTTTATCAAAGCGGCAAAAAAGAAACGTAATGAAAAAGAACCATTATATAAAGAGTCCAGTCTGATAAATTATTTGAGTGAATTAGGATTGTGACAGAATAGTCCGGGAGGTATTATGAAAGCAAGAATTAAATTCCGAAAATACGGATGTCTTTGTTTTATCGGACATCTGGACGTGATGCGCTATTTCCAGAAGGTGATGCGGCGGGCGCAGATTCCCATCGCATTTACGGGCGGGTACAGCCCGCACATGATCATGTCTTTTGCCCAGCCGCTGGGGGTGGGCGTTACCAGCGACGGAGAGTATCTCGACATTGAGCTGACAGAGCCGATTCCGTCCGGGCGCGCCGTCAGGCAGATGAATGAGGTGATGGCGGAGGGAATCGAGATTGTAAGCTTTTCGGAGATACCGGAAGAAAAAAAGTATAGCGGCATGACGATAACGGCTGCCGCCGAGTATGAGATTACGCTGCTTGAGTCCGGGAAATGCGCGGACAGGAAAAAAAGGATTCCTGAGAGCCTGGGGAAATCAGCAGAAGAATTCCTTGCACAGGATGAGATTACGGTGATGAAAAAGACAAAGCGCAGTGAAAAAGAAGTGGATATCAAGCCGATGATCTATGAGATGGAGGTTACGGATGAGGCAGTGCGGCTGTTTCTGGCAACAGGCAGCGAGAATAACCTGAAACCGGATCTTGTCATGGAGGAGTTCCTTAAGTTCGCGGGGGAGGAGCCGGAACATACGCCTTTCCATGTCCATCGGCTGGATGTGTATGCAAAGAAGGAAGGCGCGGCGGATTCCGGGGGTGCCCATGTGAAGGACGCCGGGCTTGTGACGCTGGAAAGCCTTGGGAGAGAAATCACGGAAGAAAGATAAAACGGGGGAAAGCGCTATGGGTAAGAAAGAGGTTAAGACAAACGCTATGCGGATGCTGGACGGGCAGAAGATTGCCTACGAATACGAGACTTATGAGTGCGACGAGTTTGCGGACGGAATCCAGGTGGCGGATATGCTGGGGCTTGAGCACCGCCTGGTGTACAAGACGCTTGTGACGGTGGGAAAAAGCGGCAGTTACTATGTGTTTGTAATCCCCATCGAGGAAGAGATAGATTTTAAGAAAGCTGCCCGGGCAGTAGGGGAGAAGTCGCTGTCCATGCTGCCTTTAAAGGAGCTTACGAAGGTGACAGGCTATGTGAGAGGGGGCTGTACGTCCGTCGGGATGAAAAAAGCCTATCCGACGGTCATCGACAGCTCGGCAAAGGAGCTGCCTTATCTGTATGTCAGCGGCGGGAGGCTCGGGATGCAGCTAAGGTTGTCGCCGGAGGATTTAAGGAAAGCGGCGGGCGCGGAATACGCGGATGTGACGGTGTGAGGCGGCAGACGCGGAATATGCGGATGTGATGATGTAAGGCGGCAGGCGTGGAATATGCGGATGTGATGATGCAGGGCAGAAGGTCTGGGAGGAAAAGGCATATAAAAAATGTATGAGGTGGGAAAGATATGGACAACGGAACAAATTTCCGGGAAACGGAGAATAAGATACAGAGTCGAGAAATGCAGAACAATGACAATGATATAAAGGAAGAAATGCATATGGATGATATCCGGAAACTGATTGAACAGGCGGAGGCGATCGTGTTTGACATCGGGAATGTTCTGGTTGCATTTGCATGGGAAGATTATCTGGGTTCTCTTGGCTTTGATAAGGAGACTTATGAGCATGTCGCTGATGCTATGTTCCGGAATGAGGACTGGGATGTGGGAGATTCGGGACTGGCAACTACGCAGGAGTGGCTTGCTCTGTTTATCGAGAATGATCCGGCTTATGAGGAACAGATACGATATACTTTTGAAAATTTTGGCAAGTCGATTGTGCCTTATGGATACACCCGGTCATGGACAATGGGATTGAAACAGCGGGGGAAGAAACTGTACTTTCTGTCAAATTATTCCGAAGAAATGTTCCGCCAATCCAAGGAACAGCTCGACTTCCTCGGATTTTTTGACGGCGGGGTATTTTCATGGGAAGAAAAATGTATGAAACCGGATGATGCGATTTACCGGGTTCTTTTGAAACGATACCGTCTGACGCCTGGGAAATGTGTGTTTTTTGATGACCGGATAGAAAATGTAGAGGGCGCGCGGAAAGCAGGGATGAAGGCAGTATTATTTCGGGCGGATATTCCGTTGCAGTTATTAAATAGTTAAGAAGATACAGAAGGATGGGAGAACCGTTATGGATAAAGTCAAAAGAAAATATGTGTATGCCTTGGCATTTATCATTCCGTGTATTATATTTACATTGATCTGGAATAAATTAGGGATTTATCCCTTTGGAGAGAAGAGCAATATGCGTGCAGATCTGGGAATACAGTATGTGGATTTATATGCCTATCTCCAAAATGTCTTTTGCGGAGAAGCCAGCCTAAGTTATTCGTTTACAAAGGCATTAGGAGGAAGCAGTATTGCGCTGTTTGCGTACTATCTGGCGTCAACGGTCAACCTATTGCTTGCATTGTTTAGTCAGGAGAATATGCAGATGTTTATTTATATAGCATCTGTTATAAAAATTGGGCTGTGTGGGTTGTTTCAGGCAGTGTATTTAAAGAAGAGATTTGTGAAACTTAAGGATTTTGAAGTGCTCGTGCTTTCTTTGTGCTTTGCTGTATCATATTACAATATTAATCAGGTAGAGAATTTAATGTGGATGGATGGAGTATATATGCTGCCATTGATTTTATGCGGTGTCTGGTCCTTTTTGGAAGATGAGAAAAAAGGCAGCATCCATTTGGCAGCAGCGGTAGCAGCATCTATAGTGTTTAACTGGTATACAGCGTATATGAATTGTCTGTTTGCAGGTTTGTATTTTTTATTTGAGTTATTGAAAAAGAATGGTTTTGATTCCAGATTTATCTTGAAGAAGACGTTTCGGTTTGGCTGCTTTATGCTGCTGGGAATCTTGTTAAGCAGTGCTTTGTTTTTGCCGAACTTATATGGTTTGGTGCAAGGCAAAGGGAGTGTTGAAGAGAATATCTGGAATTTTACAGTGAATGGAAATTTGAACCACATCATGCGCGGCTTTGTGTTAGGGAATGATCCGGGAAGTAATATGCTCAGCTTATTTTGCGGCAGCAGTATCTTGGTGCTGGCAGTGATGGGAATCATTTTCTTATATAAAAATAGAAATAAGGAATTCATTTTATCGGCTGTATTTTTAACGTTGATGCTTCTCTCGTTGTTGTTAAAACCATTGGAAAATGTATGGAATGGTTTTCGGTATGCGACGAGTTATATGTACAGATTCTCTTATTTGCAGACTTGGTTATTGGTTTATTTTGCAGCAGTCGGACTAGTGAATTATGTGCGTCGCCAATATACGATTTTTAAAGTTTCCGCCGGTTGTATCCTGGCTTGGGTTATGTTAGATTATATCGTGCCGTTCGATGGATACTTTTTGTACCTTACATATTTTTTCGTAGTCCTTTTGACTCTGGGATGGTTTGTCTATAAAACGTATGCGGCTAATATTGCAAGTGTGGGTTGCTTGATCATCTGGGGAATTACAGTAATAGAATTGTGTGTTAACGGCAATGCGGTGTGCAGTAAATATACGTGGGATTCCCAGCATTATATGAACTATGTATCGCAGCAAAAACAGTTGATTGATACAGTGAAATCAATGGATCAGCAAAATTTTTACCGGATTGAACAGACAGTAAACCGGGAATTTTTGCAAAATAAAAATACGGCTTATTTTTTAGAGAGTATGGCTTATAATTATCATGGCTTTTCTCATTATACTTCAACATTCAATGAAGATGTGAGAAAACTTGGTTCTTCTATGGGATACGGGGAAAATGGAACGGTCAGTATGTACGACGAACCGATTCTTACCTCGGACAGTTTGTTAGGTATAAAGTATGTTCTGGCAGATGCACAGTATCCCCAGTTAAACAGAAAATCCGATCAAGTATTTAATGGAAAGCAAATATATGAAAATCCCTATGCGTTGCCGGTCGGATTCGGAGCTTCTGATTCCTGTATGGAGGAAATCAATCAGGGAAACCATTTTGAATTTCAGAATGAGCTTTATTCGAAACTAGCTGGAAGAGATGTTCAATTATACCGGCCGGTGCAATGTAATCTGATTTCTCATGGAGAAAACGAGATCACTTTTGGGATGGATTTGGCAGAGAATTGTGTTTTGTATGGCTATGCCGATTGTGACATAGGGAATTTGGAGGTATTTATCGATGACCAGTACAGATGCCGCTATCAGGGATGGCTTAGTTACCGTGTGTTTAATATAAGTGAAACGGCGGGTACTCATTATGTGAGATTTGAAAATTTTCAGGGCAGTGAAGAACAGATTCGGCCGCAGTTTTACCAGTTAGATCTAATGCTGTTCCAGGAAGTGGTTGAGGAGTTGAGGAGCAACGGGCTTGAATTGGAAACGTTCGAGGATGGATTGGTAAAGGGCAAATATCATGCCGAAGAAGATGGCTGGGTGTTATTGACAATTCCGTCTGAAAAGGGCTGGGAAGGAAAAGTGAATGGGGAATCCGTCAGCCTGCAAAGTGGAGCAAATGCGCTTATGATGGTTCCGGTTAAAAGCGGGGAAAATCGTATTGTCCTTAAGTACCATGTGCCATTTTTAAAAATAGGGATTATCATTTCAATTTTTGCGGGGATTGCATTGGTTATTATTTACTGTGGTAAGGAAAGGCTGCAGTTTCTATTAAAAAAAGTACGTAAGGGAGAGAAAGAGACAGGAGGTATCGGTGTATGAAGCGCTTATCGGTAATCGTACCTGTATATAATGAAGAAAAGATGGTGCCGAGAACATCGGCTGTCATCTCTAAAATCTTGGAAAAAGCCAAGATTGATTATGAGATTCTTTTTGTCAATGACGGATCAAAAGATATGAGCTGGCCTGCTATTGCAAAAGAATGCGAAAATAATCCGAAAGTAAGGGGAATCTGTTTCTCCAGAAATTTTGGAAAAGAAGCTGCAATGTTTGCCGGGCTTGAATGTGTCAGGGGAGAGTGTGCAGTGATCATAGATTGTGACTTACAGCATCCGCCGGAGAAGATTGTAGAGATGTACCGATTGTGGGAAGCAGGATATGAGGTTGTAGAAGGAGTGAAAAGTGATAGGGGGAAAGAAAGCCTCTTTCATCGTATTCTTGCAAAGTTGTTTTACAAGATTATCAGCAGGATTACTAAGATTGACATGGAGAACGCGTCGGATTTTAAATTGATGGATAGGAAAGTGATAGATGTATTGAACGCGATGCCAGAAAGGAATGTGTTTTTCAGGGCGCTGTCTTCCTGGGTCGGGTTCAAATCTACGCAAGTATCTTTCAAAGTCCATGAGCGTGAAGAGGGCGTTTCTAAATGGTCGGCGTGGGCACTTATCAAGTATGCTTTTTCGAATATTGTATCATTTACGGCGGCTCCGATGCAGATTGTAACAGTAATGGGAACAGGATTTTTTTTCATGGCTGTTATCCTAGGAATCCAGTCACTTGTATATAAGTTTATGGGGAGGGCATTGGAAGGGTTCACAACAGTAATTATGATTGAATTACTGCTTGGAAGTATTATGATGATCAGTATGGGGATTATTGGGTTCTATATATCTAAGATGTATGAAGAGCTGAAGGGAAGGCCAAGATATATTATTGTACAGAAGCTGAATGAGCAATGTGAGGAGTAGGGATGATCGGCATTTTGCATATTTGATTTTGGAAAAAACTTGTAATTAAAGCAGGGGGTATATGTTCGCCTGTTTTTTATTATGATAAAATATACGGTAGCAAATTTATTTGCATGTACGTTAACAGATATACAAATATTCCATTGCAGTTATTGAAAAAACGTTGTAATATATAAAGGATTGAGTTAAAGACGAGAGAATGTATTGGAGGAATACTTGTACGATGAAGAAGGTAGTTAAGTTTGGCGGCAGTTCGTTAGCCAGTGCAGAGCAGTTTCGGAAGGCGGGCTCTATCATACGCAATGACAGTACGAGAAGGTTTGTCATCCCGTCTGCGCCGGGAAAGAGGAATCCGGATGATACAAAGGTTACAGACATGCTGTATCAGTGCTATAAGCAGGCAATCCTGGATGATGATATGGAGCAGGATTTTGAAGAAATCCTTATGAAGGTTGAGCAGAGATATGATGAGATCATCGACGGGCTGAATCTGGAACTGTCTTTGGACAACGAGTTCCGGACGATTCGAGAGAATTTTTGTAAAAAGGTTGGCAGAGATTATGCTGCGTCCCGAGGGGAATATTTGAATGGTATTATCATGTCAGCTTATCTTGGATATCCTTTTATTGATGCAGCAGAGGTGATACGGTTCAATGAAGAGGGAGAGTTTGATTCGGAGCTGACAAATGATATCCTTACAGAGCGTCTTGCAGGTATGGAACATGCAGTGATTCCTGGTTTTTATGGTGCTATGCCGAACGGGAAGATCAAGACGTTTTCCAGAGGCGGGTCGGATATCACGGGCTCTATTGTAGCGAGAGCAGTGCAGGCTGATACTTATGAAAACTGGACGGATGTGTCAGGATTTTTGATCGCGGATCCGAGGATCATCCCTAATTCAAAGTCTATTGATGTCATAACTTACAGAGAGCTTCGGGAGCTGTCTTACATGGGTGCTACGGTTCTTCATGAAGATGCTATATTTCCGGTGAAAAAGGCGGGGATACCCATTAATATACGCAATACAAACCGCCCGGAAGATAAGGGTACTTTGATTGTGGAGGCCACCTGCCAGAAGCCAAGATTTATTATAACCGGCGTGACAGGAAAGAAAGATTTCGCGTCTGTCACAGTGGAGAAGGCAATGATGAACTCGGAAGTGGGATTTTGTAAAAAGGTGTTGGAAGTGTTTGAAGAGAACGGGGTATCGATTGAACATATGCCTTCCGGGATTGATACGATGACCATTGTCGTTCATCAGGATGAGTTTCAGGAGAAGGAACAGAAGGTAATCGCAGGTATCCATCGTGCTGTGGAGCCGGATTTTCTTGAGCTGGAATCGGATATTGCACTTGTGGCAGTTGTGGGGCGCGGCATGAAGGCGACCAGAGGTACGTCCGGGCGTATTTTTTCCGCATTATCCCATGCGAATGTCAATGTCAAGATGATCGATCAGGGTTCCAGTGAGTTGAATATCATTATCGGGGTTAGAAACCATGATTTTGAGGAAGCGATAAAGGCGATTTATGACATATTTGTGACAACGCAGTTGTAAAGACCGGGAGGTATCCTATGAATATTTTATTCTTTTTAAAACCGAAAAGTGAATTGGCTTACATTCATGACCATCACACAGTAAGGCAGGCCATGGAGATTATGGAGCATTATAAATATTCCTGTGTCCCTATTCTTGACAGAAACGGGAAATATAAGGGTACTATCACGGAAGGGGACCTTCTGTGGGGACTGAAAAAAGAAAATAAGCTGAATATTAAAGCGGCTGAAGATATCAGTGTGATGAGCATTGAACGCAGAAATGATTATCAGTGCGTGATGGGGACTTCTAAAATGGAGGATCTGATCGAACGTGCCATGGAACAGAATTTTGTCCCGGTAGTGGATGACCGGGGACAGTTTATCGGCATTATTACCAGAAGGGATATTATCGGATATTGTTATAAGAATATGAGGGGGCGTGAAGAGCATGTTCATTGATTTTCATACACATATGTTTCCGCCTGTAATTGCAGGAAGGACACTTGCGAAACTAGCGGAATGTTTCGGGAAAGCTCCGGAGGAAGACGGAACATATGAGGGGCTTATCCGTTCTTCAAAAGCGTCGGGGATTGACTGTTCTGTTGTGCTTCCTATTGCTACGAAGCCATCTCAGTTTCGGACCATTAATGAGTTCGCGGCGCGTTTCCAGGAGGGAGAAGTGATTTCTTTTGGAAGCGTACATCCGGATTCCTCTGATTATAAGGCTGAACTTAAGGAAATTCAGGCTATGGGAATGAAAGGGATTAAGCTTCATCCGGATTACCAAAACGTGTATTTTAACGATATCCGCTATAAACGGGTGGTATCTTATGCGGCAGAGCTGGACATGATAATCAGTGTGCATGCAGGCGTGGATCCCTTGTGCCCGGAGGATGTTCACTGTACGCCGCAGATGGCGGTGGAAGTGGTTGACGAAGTGGCTCCAGGAAAGCTTGTTCTGGCGCATCTTGGAGGGAATCAGCAGTGGGATGAGGTAGAACAGTATCTGGTGGGAAGAGATGTATATCTTGACACAGCGGTCATTTTTGACTATATTGAGCAGGAGCAGTTTTTAAGAATCTTGCAAAATCATGGAAGTAAGAAGATTTTGTTTGCTACGGACAGTCCGTGGGCAGGACAAAAAAGATTTTTGGACGTGATGAAGAATATGCCAGTGACGGAGGAAGAGCGGGCGGATGTGCTTGGGAGGAATGCGATGAGATTGCTTGGACTGTCATAAAAAGAGGAACTTAAAATGAAAATAATTACGAGGAAGAGTGAAAGAGAAATTTTCCGTTTTTTGGCCTGGATTTTAACAGGATTGGTTATATCATTTGCTGTATGTTCTATGTTATTAAGCGGAAGTTTATATATGCACAAGTTTTATAATGTAGGAAATGTATATGATATTTCATCAAGTATTTTTCGAAATTCAATAACGCAGGATAAAGGACATCAGGAAAAGACCGGAAAAGTTGTATTGGATGAAGGGAGTTTTGAATGGGGGATATCCATATATGGAAATAGGGATTTATGGAATTATCTGTGCGTTCAATTGAAAGATACGGATTCAGTACAATGGAAGGTTGACTATATCAAGCAAATTGATGGAGAGATAACAGAAAATGAAGAGTATGATTATACATTACATTCAGGTATGAATTTGCTTGAAGTACCTCATAATTCTTTTAACGGTATACGGATAACTGCAACAGGAAATACTAATGCTTCATTTTGTGTAGTTAATGTGCAGTTGAGAGAAAATGAGCCAGTATGGGACATCAGAAAAGCAGTTTTTTATTTCGTGAGTTCTTTATTGATATATATGTGTATTTCTATGCTTTTATTGTTTGTTTGGCATAAGTCTGGAATCAAACTTAATTTTTATAGTTGGATAGAAGTACTAGAAAAAATATATATTGTGATAGCAGAGCAGTTTCAGAAATTTTCGATTTATGTAAAAAAATTTGTAGAAAATATAAAAGTTTACAGGATACTTGCTTTTATTGTAATGTTTGTATATAGTATTTCTGTAGAAGTAGAAGGTACTTATACCGATTGTTATAAATATCATATAGTAGTTTATTCGGCTCTTATTACATTTATTGGAATACTGTCTATTGAACAAACACCTAGAATAAGGAAGTGGAACAACAGCCTTGTCTGGAGTTGGTTTGTCTTGTGGATAATAGCATGTCTTTCTGACTTCAAGATTCATAAAGAAGTTATATACTTAGGTTATGTAATGATATTTGTAATCGTTTTTTTTTGTTTCATCTGGAACAATATGACAAAACCAGAAGAATTACTTCATGATTTTATATATGCAATACATATTTTCTTTGTATTAATTTGCATATTTTGTTTGTTATGCCGCCCAGAATCAGCAGAAGCTCGTTATCCAGGCATAAGTAGAAATCCAGGTGTGTTCGGTCTGTATTTAAGCATTATCTGGGCAGTATTGTTAGGAGAGATTGAGACGAGGATACGTGAGGGGTGTCGTGGGATAAAAATATTGATATATGCGATAGAGTTATGTATGATTTTTTCGTTTTGCTGGAAATCACAATCTGCCGGATCGCTTTTATGTATGCTTGGGATTGGTTTTATATGGATATTGAAAATAATATATTCGGTTTCTCCAAAGGAGAAGCATCTGTTTGTAATGATAATTGTATGCGTTGTGATATTATTTGTTCCGGTATACAAAGGACTTAGTTGGGGGCTTACATATATTCCACAATTTACCGGGACGTCTATTACCTTTGTTGATGAAGAACCAGTTGCCAGAAAAGAGTATGGTATGGTTACCTATGCGAGTGATATTAAAGAAAAGTTTGGAAGTAGCAGATTAGGGCGGAAGTTCAGCAACACAACAGTTTCTGGAATATTATCAGGACGGGATTATTATTATAGAACTTACTTAAGGGATATGAACTTTTATGGACATGCAGGAAATCCGGAATTATGGGGAATGACCAGACAAGCACATAATGCCATATTGGGAATAGCTCATCGATATGGAATCCTCGCATGTATTCCTTACATGTTAATGCTTGTTTCAATAGTCAGTCGGACGTTTAAGTATAGCAGAAGACAGAGCAGATGGGGCTCCGTTCCGTTTTTTGTATGTTTATCAGCTATCATAATGTCTATGGTGGACAATGTAGAGATTCCATTTTTGTGGCTGCCATGGTTTGGGTTATATTTGATGATGGGAGTCGCATTTGATGATGAGTTAATCGCTGATCATTAAATCAGGCAAAAGATTAATCTGTTTTTCAGAGGATAGGTATATGATTAAAGAAAATAGAAGATTATTCAAGATATTTAATTGTATCAGTGAGGGGATTTTATTTTTTCTTGCATATATGATTGCAACATATATACGTTTTGACGTTATGTACGGTAATTATCCGGTGTTGGAAACGGTATGGAATATTCCCTGTTTTTTTGCTGTATTTTGCTATGTCATAATCGTGCTTATTCTTTGTTATCTTACAAAACAATACAGATATAATGCGATAACGCAACCGGATATATTATTGATGGGCAAGCTGTGCGTAGTAAACGGTGTAGGGATTCTACTTTTGACGGCATTTTTATATGTTACAAGAGTTGTTGACTTTTCACGCTATGCTATTTTCTGGTTTTATCTTATTTCGACAGGTTTAATTATAACAAAAAGAATTATTGTAACACTTCTATTTCAGCATTATTGTAAACAGGGACGGTATTATACGAACATAGTTGTTGTAGGAAATGGGGCGTTGGCGGCAGATTATATTCATTCGGTTAGTGAAAGAGCTAATATGGGGATGAGAGTTCTTGGTTATATAAGTAAAAGCGTAAAAGAGGGTTTGGGGAAGAATCTGGGGATGTATGAGGATTTGGACAAGATACTGCAGGATAGCGATATTGAAGAAATCGTGATTGCACTTGAGAGTCATGAAGTAGAGTTTATGCCAATGGTCATTGCTGCAGGTGAAAAAGCAGGTGTCAAAATCAGTATTATTCCATTTTATAATAATTACATACCTAACCATCCATCTATAGATGTGATAGGAAATTGTAAATTGATGAATATCCGTCAGATTCCATTGGATAATATTGTACTTGCTTTTTTGAAAAGGGGTATGGATATAGTAGGAAGTACCTTGTTAATTACTTTGTCCAGCCCGCTAATGTTGTTTGTGGCGGTGGGGATAAAATTATCAAGTCCAGGTCCGATTCTGTTTAAGCAGGAACGTATAGGAAGGTATAAAAGACCTTTTATTATGTATAAATTTCGGAGTATGCGTGTTAACACTGCAGAGAATACCGGATGGAGTCAGAATACAGATCCGCGAAAAACAAAATTTGGGAGTTTTATACGGAAGTGCAGTTTGGATGAGTTTCCGCAATTTTTCAATGTGTTAAAGGGGGATATGAGCTTAATCGGGCCGAGACCAGAAATTCCTTTTCATGTAAATCACTTTAAAGATGAAATTCCACTTTATCTGGTACGCCAGCAGGTACGTCCGGGAATAACCGGATGGGCGCAGGTTAAGGGATACCGAGGTGATACAAGTATTAAAAAACGTATTGAATGTGATATCTGGTATATTGAAAATTGGTCTATTTTTTTAGATATCAAGATATTATTTATGACAGTATTTGGCGGTATGATCAATCAGGAAAAGCTTAGTTGATGAGGTACTTATGAAAGATATCAAAATTATTGTTGCAACACATAAAAAATATTGGATGCCCTCTGACCCAATGTATCTACCTCTCCATGTGGGAAGAGAGGGGAAAGAGGAGCTGGGGTATATTGGGGATAACACGGGCGATAATATATCTTTGAAAAATAATAATTATTGCGAATTGACAGGTGTGTATTGGGCGTGGAAGAATCTGCGAGCTGATTATATTGGAGTGTCTCATTATAGAAGGCATTTTGTGAAAAAAAGAATCAGGGGCAGCAAACAGAAAAAAGTGATAACGCAAATACAATTGGAACAAATATTGGAAAAAGCAGATATTGTATTGCCAAAGCCACGGAATTATATTATAGAGACGAATTACAGCCAATATGCACATGCACATCATGCAAAAGATCTGGATGTAACAAGAGAGATAATGAGAGAAAAATATCCGGAGTATGTTCCAAGTTATGATTCATACATGAAGAAAACATCTGGTCATAGATTCAATATGTTTATTATGAAAAGAAAATATTTTGATGAATATTGTGCATGGCTATTCGATATTCTTTTTGAGCTTGAAAGCAGGCTCGATATCTCTGGTTACAGTAAGAATGATGCGAGAGTATTCGGCTTTGTAAGTGAGCGGCTGCTGGATATATGGCTGGATGCCCAAAATCTTGCTTATATGGATGTTCATGTTGAGTTTATGGAAATACAAAATTGGCTGAAAAAGGGCGGGAGCTTTTTAAAAAGAAAATTCAGGTGATAAGGAGAAGCATAATGGAGAATTATCAACAAGAAGAAAGAAAGTTATGTTTTATGGACTGTATATGGAGCGTGTTTTTTAAATGGAGAATATTGCTGATAGCTGTGGTTCTTTTTGCAATTCTATTTGGAACGCTGAAATATGTCAAAGATAGTAAAGCACAGGAAAGGACAGAAAATAATAAAATGACTGAAGCAACTGCAGATGATATTCAGGATCAACTTCAAAAATTGACAGATGTTGATAAAGCAAAGGCAGAAACAGCGATGCATTTTGTTAAATCATTATGTGACAAAAAGAAATATGTAAGAGATGCAGCAGTCATGAAATTAGATCCTTATGATGTCAATAGGGTAGTGTTATGCTATTATGTGAAATCTGAAAAAAACACATCGAATCTTGTACAGTCCTACAGTAATACGTGTCTAAAACCAGAAGTATTATCTTTGCTTGTAGCAGATTCGAATGGGACAATGCGCTATAGTGATATATCCGATATGATCACAGCTAAAAGTGGTGAGGCAGCTTTTCCAGAGTATGGTGTAAATAATTATATAATTCCTGCAAGTGAAGAGAATACATTCTTGTATGTTACGGTACGAGGCAGCAATGAAGAACAGGCACAAAAACTTGCAGAAAGAATCAAGCAAGTATTGCAAGTATATTCTGTGGAAGCAAAAGACGTATATGGAGCTCATTCATTAATGTTAATGAGTGAGAATAGCTTAAGTGGAAGAGATTACGAGATAACAAAAGTTCAGGATGAAGTCTTTAAAAGTATATATGAAATGTCTCGTGACATTGCTGATAGTACTGGAAAGATGAGTAAAGAAGCGGCTCAGGTAGTTGATAATTATGCAGTTGTATTAGAACAAGAAGTATTGAAGGATAGTAATCCAGAGGATGCAGCAATAAATAAAAATGAAAAAATAAATGTAGCTGTTAGCAAGAAATGGGTGATCTTTGGGGCATTTTTTGGTGCTTTGCTTATTGGCGGCATAGAAGTCTTACGTTGGCTTATTGGAGGAAAGCTTAATTCTCCAGAAGAATTACAGCAAAACTTCGATGTCCATATATATGGAGTGATAGAGGAAAGAAAAAAACATAAAATATTAAGTTTAATCGATGATCTAATATATAAACTCAAAAATAGAAATAAAAAGATACTTAATGAAAAGCAGAATTTCAGGATGATTTTGTCAGGAATATGTCTGGATGCAAAAAGGAGAGGAATTTCTTCTATATACATGATTGGCACTGAAATTGAGTCAATCAACGAAAAAGCAATTATGAATGAGCTTAAAAGCGAACTTGCATCAGAAGGAGTAAATTTAATCATCGGGCAAGATATCCTGTGTGATTCAAAAGCTCTTTTGGAAATGTCTCAGACAGGACATGTGATATTGGTTGAAGAGACAGGGTTTTCGAAATATCAGGAGATTATTCGGGAAATGGAAATATGCCAGAATCAAAATATAAATATTCTTGGAAGTATTGTTTTTTCCCATTAATTCTGAAAGGGTTGTGAGATGACAGAGGTTTTTAATAATAACGATAAAATCAGCATTATTGTTCCGATTTATAACACTCCGGACGTTTTGTTAAAAAAATGTGTAGAAAGTATTCTTCATCAAACATATAAAAATATCGAGTTGTTATTAATTGATGACGGATCAAAAGAAGATGTTGCAAAAAATTGTGATTGTATTGCAGAATTTGATAGACGGATACGTGTATATCATCAAGAAAATCAAGGGGTATCTGTCGCACGTAATGTTGGGCTTGAGAGATCGACAGGCGGATATATTATGTTTGTGGACGCGGACGATACAATTGAAAAAAGTATGTGTTCGGAAATGCTTGGGCTTATGGATAAAGAAGGCGCTGAAGTTGTTATATCTGGATATTTTCGGGATTATATGAATGGAAGAAGCGAAGAAGTCGTCTGGAATAGTAATGTTACTGTATTTAATGGGAAAGATGCAGGGAGGTTTTTGATAGAGCATATGCTTCAACCAGAGAAAGGCTTGGCGTATTGCTGGGGGAAATGTTATAGAAAAGATTTCTTAGACACCCATGTACTCAGGCTGAATTCACGCCTCTCTATGGGGGAGGATGCGGAATTTACATATAGAGTTTTAAAGTGTGTAAAATGTATCTGTTATCTTCCGCAGCCTCTTTACCATTATTATTTCAATGAAAAATCAGCCGTGCGTGCGTTTAAGACAAGTATAGTTGATAATTATATTAAAAGTGTACAGATTATAGGGGAAGATTTGCTTGAAAGCTATAAAAATGATAAAGGCATATGCCAATCTTATTATAATTTTGTATTGTATCATCTTTTATTAACGATGGTTAATTATTCATTCCATCCTCAAAATCCTAAAAAGAGGAGAAAAAGAATAAAAGAATTTAGAAATTTATGCAGCCATCCAGTGTACGAGAAGGCATTACGTCATGTAAATTACCGTTGTTTTAGTATTACAAGAGCAATACCACTTTTTTTTATTGTACACAAATTGTATATGTTGGATTACGTCATAGCGATGTTTCGGCATTGGCAATTCAAAAGGAGAAGCAATTTATAAATGTGGAAGTATAAAAAAATTTATTTACAAACAAAAGATTATATTTATTTTTTTGCATTATTTGTATTCCTGATATCAACAATACTTTCAAACACGATTTGGGCATATTCATTAGGGGATAGCTTTCAAATTTTTTTAAAATTAATGAGATATTTCTCGTATATATTATGTGTGTACAAGATTGTTTCTGAAAATTATTTTTTTTCTGATTTATGGAAGATTGCTATTGTTATGGTATTTGCCTTAATTGCAGGTTATTTTACGACGGGTACGCTATTATTTACTTATAGTTTCATTTTTATTTCTTCATACAAAATTGACAAATTGACACTTATAAAATGTACAGTTTGTATACAATTTTGTTTATGGTTAATAATTGTGCTTTCTTCTCAAATCGGCTTGAATATAGACTATATTTTTGATGCTGGGGCGAGAGATCGCCATGGCTTGGGTTTTACATGGACGACGACCCCGGCAATTATGTTTTTCTTTATTTTTTTAGAATATGTGTTTATACGTAAAAAAAGAACTAGTAATATAGAATATATTATAATCCTGATTTTGAGCTATGTTTTATATCAGTTTACAGATACCAGACTTACTTTTTTTCTTACTGTTACGGCGACAATATGTTTTTGGCTACTGAATAATGTCAGTGTGATTGAGTTGATTATGAAAAAGATGCGATTTCTATGGATAATGATGCCATTGTTAATTGCAGTTTTTTCATATTTTATCCATCGAAATTATGAAACCGGAAACTGGGTATGGGAAAAATTCAATAATTTATTGTCTGGACGCTTAAAGTTAGGAAGTTCGGCTATTAATAAATATGGGATTACACTGTTGGGTCAGAAGGTTGAATGGATTGGTCAGGGTTATCAGGCAAGAGAAGGTATATATAATTATGTGGATTGTTCGTATCTGCAAATATTAATCCAAGATGGAGTGATTTTTTTAGGAATATGTCTTATAATGTATTCATTTATTTTGTTAAGATCAATCCAGGAAGAGGATTATCATTTGTGCGGATGTATTCTTGTGATTTTAGTTTTTAGTATTACAGAGCCGTTTTTATTGAATCTAATGTTCAATCCTTTTCCTTTGCTTGCGGTAAGTTATCTGGGTGAGAGGAAAGGGCGATGAGAGAAGATAAAAAGACATCTTTGAAGATTAATTTTATAATGAATGTCATTCTGACAATGTCATCTTTTATCTTTCCTTTGGTTACATTTCCGTATGTATCCAGGGTGTTAATGCCGGCAGGGATGGGTAAGATTTCATTTGCAACGGCATGTATTACCTATTTTTCTATGTTTGCTCAGATGGGAATCCCGACATATGGAATCCGTGCATGTGCAAAAGTAAGGGATGACAAAGAAAAGCTGTCAAAGACAGTCCAGGAGATTATGGTTATTAATCTTATAATGTGTATAGTTGTCTATAATGTTTTTTTTGCTTGTTTAGCTGCAATTCCGAGAATTCGGCAGGATAAGACATTATTTTTGATTATGGGAACGATGATTGCATTTAATGCAATAGGTGTTGAATGGCTTTACAAAGCATTGGAAAAGTATTCATATATAACCATAAGATCAGTTGTTTTCAAATTTATTGCATTGCTTCTGATGTTTGGTTTCGTTCATACCAGAGAAGATTACGTAGTATATGGCGGTATTGTTATATTTGCATCGTCAGCTTCTAATATTTTGAATTTTATCAATTTAAAAAAATATATTATTATTCGTCCGTTAAAAAATTATAATTTTAAACAGCATATAGGTATGATTCTTATTTTTTTTGCAATGTCAGTTGCAACTACAGTTTATACAAATCTGGATACTGTTATGCTAGGATTTATGAAGACAGATACTGATGTGGGATATTATAATGCGGCTGTAAAAATCAAGACAATACTTGTAAGTGTAGTTACATCCCTAGGAACAGTGTTGCTGCCAAGAGCTTCCTATTATGTGGAACAAGATAATTTAGGAGGATTTTATCGAATTGCAAAAAAGGCATTGAACTTTATATTTGTTATCGCAATTCCGATAATTATTTATTTTATTCTATTTGCAGAGGAAGGAATTTGTTTTTTGTCCGGGAAAGCGTATACAGGGGCAGTCATTCCTATGAAAATTATTATGCCCACAGTTCTGTTCATTGGAATAACCAATGTTCTGGGTATTCAAATGATGGTTCCGCTAGGAAAAGAAAAGCAGGTTTTATATTCTGAAATAGCGGGCGCCGTAGTAGATTTTGTGTTAAATATAATATTTATTCCCCGGTATGGAGCGGCAGGGGCAGCAATGGGAACTTTGACGGCTGAAATAGTGGTATGTATCTGGCAAATGGCTGCTATGAGAAGAGAGTTAGATAATCTTTTTATGTCAATAAAATATTGGCTGTTGATTATTGCTACTGCGATTTCCGGAGTTGTCTCTATTCAAGTAAGAACAGCGGAGGCAGGGGTTTTTATAAGTCTTTTCCTTTCAGCAGGATGTTATTTTATCATGTATGCTGTTATTCTGTTATTAGGAAAAGAAAAACTTGTAGTGGAAGTATTTGGACAAATCAGAGAACAGATTATAAGGTCAAGGGTACTGAAATGAAGAAATTAAATTTAGATGAAATCAAAGGAATAGAATTGTCACTTTTAATTGAATTCGACAAGTTGTGTAAAAAGAATGGATTGTATTACACATTATGCGGAGGGACTTTGCTTGGCGCTGTCCGTCATGGGGGATTTATTCCATGGGATGATGATATTGATGTGTTGATGCCAAGACCGGATTATGATAAACTACTGAATGATATAAATATTGATAAGGAAAATTTACCGGCATATATGAAGTTTGTCAGTTGGAAGGATGGTTCTTCTTACTTTCCATTTATCAAACTAGTGGATGATCGGACAAGAATTGCTGTAGATTATCTCAACCCTGATTTGGCGGGAAGGCATATTTGGATAGATATTTTTCCGATTGACGGCAATCCTTCTGATGAGCGGGAGTTGAGAAAACTATACCGTAAAATGATATTTATGCGTAAAATCCTATGTATAAAGCTTGCGCAGAAAAATCAGGGAAAAACAAAGTTAAAAAAAATGATAAAGCCTGTTTTAATCAGGTGTTTAAAAGGAATTTCCTTTCCATGGCTCTGTCAAAAAATGGATCATCTGGCTAAGTCATATGATTTCGAGGAATCCGAGTATGTCGGAGGTATTATATGGGGATATGGACCGCAGGAAAGAATTAAAAAAAGTGGATATATGGAATCAATCTCAGTGGAATTTGAGGGGAAAATGTTTTATGCGCCGTCAAATTATGAGGAATATTTAACAAGTCTGTACCAGAATTATATGAAAATACCGCCAAAAGAAAAACGAAAGATCCATGGGATATATGCTTGCATGTAAAGTTCTCAGTGATTGTTGTAGAGCGAGGTGAAGAAAAATGGATAAAATACTTACGATTACTGTTCCGGCATATAATGTAGAAATGTATTTAGATAGCATTTTGCCGACTTTTTTGGATGATCAAATATTGGATGTGATAGAAATTTTTATTGTGAATGACGGTTCAGAGGATAAAACGAAAGAAATCGGTCAAAGATATGTGGATCAATACCCGGGGATTGTATATTTGATAGATAAAGAAAACGGCGGACACGGTTCTGCAATTAATAAAGGAATTGAATTGGCAACAGGTAAATATTTTAAAGTTGTGGATGGAGATGACTGGGTTGATACAAAAGAGTTTGTGAAATTTGTTAAGATTCTGGGAAAATTGGAAATGGATGTGGTAGCAACCCCATATGTTCGCGTTAATGAAACGACAAAAGAGCGAGAAATTAAGACATTTTTAAATGTTGAATTTGAAAAAACATATGAAGTAGATGATGTTTTGAATGATATGGGAGAACAATATGCAATGCATGCATTAACATTTAAAACAGAAATTTTAAAAAAAATCCCTAAAATAAGCGAACATTGTTTTTACGTGGATATGGAATACATTGTTTATCCTTTAAAGTATATTAAAACGATTACTTTTTTGAATATGCTTGTTTATCAATATAGAGTAGGAAACAGCGAGCAAAGTGTAAGTATTAAAAATAAACAAAAAAACAGGGAAATGCATAAGCGTGTTATTAATAATTTGATTGAATACTTTCTTAATGAAGAATTATCAAGTGGAAAACATACATTTTTATCCAATAGAGTTAGGGGATTGCTCAGCGAGCAGATTAGAATTTATTTATCTTTTAATCCTTCTTTAGAAATAAAAAAAGAATTGACAGATTTTTGTAGTTTAGTGTCTGAACGTGTTCCGGATCTGTACGCACATATACCCGGGAAATTATGTAGGATCTTGTATATAAGTAATAACAGATTATATGGATTATTATCGCTATATCATTCACGTAGATGCAAGTAGGAGATGGGGATAATGAATAAAAAAAACTTGGTAACAGTAATTGTACCTGTTTATAATGTGGAAAAATATTTAAGGAAATGTTTGAATTCGATTATTGGTCAAAGCTATACAAATTTGGAAGTTTTGTTGATTGATGATGGTTCCACAGACACTTCAGGAAAACTATGTGATGAATATGCAGTAATTGACTCAAGAATAAGAGTTTTCCATAAAGTTAACGGTGGTCTGTCATCGGCACGTAATATGGGACTTGATAATATGACAGGAGAGTATATTATATTTATCGACTCTGATGATTACTTTGCAGAAGATGCGATAGGAGACTTAGTCAAGGCTATTGTAAAACATCAAGCGGATTTCTCTTTTGGAGAAGTAAGAATGGTAGATGAGACGAGTGCTACTATTAGTGAAAGAGGAAAGAAAACTTATAAAGAAACGATATTAACATCAAAACAAACAATGACAGAGATATGTTTGAACCGTCTGACAGGTGTAAGCGCGTGGGGGAAATTATATAAAGCGTCTCTTTTCGAAAATATTCGTTATCCTGTCGGAAGATTATATGAAGATGCATACACAACTCCTGAAATCGTACTCCGCAGCCAAAAAGCAGTATTTATTAATAGAACGATAATTTTTTGGGTGCAACGCGGCAACAGTATTATGCATAAGAAGATTACTAAGAAAGATTTTATAGTTTTTAATGCTCTTGAAAGATTAGTAGAGCTTGTTGATTTAAATTATCCGGCATTACATGATGATGCAGTTGTTCGGTTAGTCAATGATACATTCTGGACGATTATGATGCGGTTGGTGTATAATGATGATTACATATTATGTGCGAGAAAAATACGTAAACGGTATCGTAAATATTGGGTGTCGGCATTGAAACATCCAGGGTTGAGTTATGGTAAAAAAATTCAGGTTCTGGTTGCATTGATAAATTTGAGACTATATAGAAGAATACGGTTAATGAAAAATAAATGGAAATAAAATACAACAAAAGGTAATAATATAATTATGAGAAAAAAATTGATTATAGATTTAAGATTTTATACGCTCTTGGGATGATAATGGTAGTATGCGGGCATTGCTGGGGAGGAGGCATTTCTCTTGATGGTGACTGGTTCCCTTATGGTGGGACACATCTGCCCTTGTTCATGTTTTGCTCGGGTTATTTTTACAAAACGTCTTCTGAAACAGATGTAAAAGGATATGTATATCGGAAAATAAAGACACTTATAATTCCGTTATATTGTTATACAATTGCATATGGAGTTATTGTGCAATTATCAAGATTAAAGGGATTTACAATAGGTGTTGATTGGAATGTATATAATATTGTTATAAAACCAATAACAAGCGGCCATCAGTTTGCATACAATATGGGCGGCTGGTTTATTGTACCGCTTTTTATGGTGCAAATATATAATGTTATGTTAAGAAAATTTTTTTCTTATGTTAAGATAGTTGTACCTGAGTCTGTTTTTTTCTGTATAAATATAATAATGGGTCTTGTAGGGAATTATTCTGCTTCCATAGGGTATTTAGGTGAATGGAGATTGCCGATAATAAGAATGCTGTATTTTGTTCCCTTTTATGGTTTGGGGATATTTTATAAAGCAGTGCTTGAAAAATATGATAAAAAAATACCAGGAATATATTATTTTGCATTAATATTTGCGGTGAAATTAGACATTGCTTTAATTTATAAAAAAATGCCTGCCTATACTCCGTCATGGTGTAATGATTTTACAGAAGGACCAGCAATGCCAATTATTATAGGGTTTTTAGGCATAGCATTTTGGTTAAGGATTGCAACGATTGCGGAACCGGTTATTGGAAAGAATAAATATGTAAATTTAATCGCCGATAATACATATTCAATAATGATGAACCAGTTTTTAGGATTTATGCTGGTGAAAACAGTCTATGCTGTTTTTAATAAATTTACATTATGGTTTGCTGATTTTGACTGGATAAAATATAAAACAGATATCTGGTGGTATTATATGCCTTTTAATGTCGAGCATACGCTGATTTTATATACAATTGCAGGAATCGTTTTGCCGATAATGTTACAGCAGGTTATTAATCGACTAAAAGGAGCTGTAGTTAAGGTTTCACCATTAAAACAGTGCTATAAGAGGAAAAGAGAATAGTTTTATAGACATTTTAAATTGTTTGTAGTATAATATCCGCAGTGAATAGAGAAAGACATTGATTTACTTAGTAGAAAAACAAATAAAATATATGAATATGTGAATAATATTATAAAGTACGTATCGAGGAAGGTTTATTTTCATATGATAGGAAGCGGGAAGAGAAGAGCAATTTTTATAGGGGTAATAGATGCACTGATTGTAATATTCAGTGCATTATTGGCGTTGGCGTTAAGGTTCAATTTCGAGACCATACCGGCACAATATCTGGAGCCTGCTATACGCTGCCTTCCGCTGGATGTGGCGATTGCTATATTGGTCATGCGGTTTTTTAAGCTGTATAATAGGGTGTGGACGTATGCGTCTATAGAAGAGAGTATGTCGATCATCAAGGCGACTGTCTGTATCGAGACGATATTCGTCCTGTATCACACATTTCTTCAGATACCGATGCCCAGGAGTTTCTATGTATTTGATGCGGCGTCGCTGTTTTTGCTGTTCCTAGCGCTCCGTTTCGGGAAACGGATTCAAAAGCAACTATTTCCGGGGAAATCAGACAACAAATCGAAAAAGAGAACGCTGCTGATTGGAGGCGGTTCTGCGGCGTCTATCCTCATACAGGAGACACAGCGCATCACCCATGGACCGAGAGTGATCATATGTATCATAGATGATAATGTGAATAAAAAGGGAAAATATCTGCGGAATGTTCCAATCGTCGGAACGAGGGAGGACATCCCAACTGTAGTAAAAAGATACAAGATAGACGAGATTATTATCGCGATTCCGTCGGCTACGTCCAAGATGGTAAAGGAACTCCTTGAGATCTGCCATGAGACGGATGCAAAGGTAAAGATTCTTCCGGCGATTGCCGCAGGATTTACGGAGTCCTTGTCGGATATGGTACGCGAGGTGCGGTATGAAGATTTGCTTGGAAGGGATCCGGTGAAAGTCAATCAGGCCGGAATCGGAGCATTTTTAGAAGGAAAGACCGTATTGGTAACCGGTGGAGGAGGCTCTATCGGTTCAGAGTTGTGCCGTCAGATTGTAAAGTACAATCCTGCCAGGCTGATAATATTCGACATCTATGAGAACAATGCTTACGAGATTCAGATGGAATTGGAGCGTCATTATCCGGAACTGCAGATCATCACGCTGATTGGCTCGGTCAGAGATTATGACAGGCTGGAAAAGCTGTTCAAAGATTATAAGCCTCAGATCATCTATCATGCGGCGGCTCATAAGCATGTTCCGCTTATGGAGGATTCTCCCAATGAGGCAATCAAGAATAACTGCCTTGGAACATTTAATATGGCGAAATTAGCTGATTTGTACAAGGCAGAAAACTTTACGCTGATTTCTACGGATAAGGCGGTTCGTCCGACGAATGTGATGGGCGCCACAAAGCGTATCTGTGAGATGATCATCCAGAGTTATGCGAAGAAGTCGGAGCATACCAGGTATGCGGCGGTTCGGTTCGGAAATGTGCTGGGGAGCAATGGCTCGGTGATTCCGTTATTTCTGAAACAGATTGAGGAGGGCGGGCCGGTGACGGTGACCCACAAGGAGATTACCCGGTTTTTTATGACGATACCAGAGGCTGTGTCGCTGGTGCTGCAGGCGAGCCTGTTTGCCAAGGGCGGGGAAATCTTTGTACTGGATATGGGGAAACCGGTTAAAATTTATGAGCTGGCGGAGAACCTTATACGGATGAAAGGATATAAGCCGAATGAGGATATCTTGATTGAGATCAGCGGGCTCAGGCCGGGGGAAAAGTTGTATGAAGAGCTTTTGATGGATGAAGAAGGACTTACGAAGACTGCGAATGAGAAGATATTTGTGGGGCATCCGATTGCGATGGATGAGGAGAATTTCTTTGAGCAGTTGGAGGATTTGGTGCGACTGAGTAAGACGAATGGGGATGAGATCCAGAAGGCAATAGCGAAAGTATGCACCACATATAAACGTAAGAAATAAATGAACCGGAGAGGAATCTAAATATGAGCGATGAATTAAAGAATAGTAGTGGAGAGGTAATCACTCCATTTCCGTCAAGAATATGGCTGTCTTCGCCAACTATGCATGGAGAAGAGCTTGAGTATGTGACCGAGGCGTATGAAACCAATTGGATGTCTACGGTTGGCGCTAATATTAATGAAACGGAACGTCTTGCCTGTGAAAAAATCGGATGCAAATATGCAGTAGCATTGTCAGCTGGAACAGCAGCGCTCCATATGGCGGTGAAGCTGGCGGGCGTAAAACCGGGAGACAAGGTTTTCTGCTCGGATATGACTTTTGATGCGACGGTGAACCCGGTAGTATATGAGGGTGGGGTTCCTGTGTTTATCGATACAGAATATGACACTTGGAATATGGATCCCGTGGCTCTCGAAAAAGCATTTGAAATCTACCCGGACGTAAAGGTAGTAGTAGTAGCACATTTGTATGGAACGCCAGGAAAGGTTGACGAGATTAAAAGTATCTGCGAAAAGCATAGAGCAGTTATTGTTGAGGATGCGGCAGAGTCTTTAGGAGCAACTTATAAGGAAATTCAGACAGGAACGTTTGGTTCGTATAATGTAATTTCATTTAATGGGAATAAGATTATCACAGGGTCTGCCGGCGGGATGCTTTTGACAGATGATGAAGAGGCCGCTAATAAGGTGCGGAAATGGTCCACGCAGTCCAGGGAGGATGCGCCCTGGTATCAGCATGAGGAATTGGGATATAACTATCGTATGAGCAATGTTATTGCGGGGGTAGTCCGCGGGCAGTTCCCATATCTGGAGGAGCATATTGCCCAGAAGAAAGCGATATATGAGAGGTATAAGGAAGGCTTTAAGGCTTTGCCAGTTAGTATGAACCCTTATGACGCTGAAAATACGGAGCCGAATTTCTGGCTGTCCTGTATGATCATACACCCCGAGGCCATGTGCAAGCAGGTAAGAGGGGAGCAGGAGGCTCTTT
This sequence comes from uncultured Dorea sp., assembly GCA_910586965.1. Lineage (GTDB taxonomy): Bacteria > Bacillota > Clostridia > Lachnospirales > Lachnospiraceae > MD308. The sequence continues at coordinate 73,131 of CAJUMF010000001.1, forward strand.
ATGTCAGTGAACCGGGAAAGAGCTGTCCTACGGAGATTCTGGAAAAACTGGCGGAGTATAATGCGGAGGGGCGTCCAATCTGGAAACCGATGCATATGCAGCCGATTTACAGGATGAATGGTTTTGTCACGAGAGAAGGAGACGGCAGGGCAAAGACGAATGCTTATATTTCGGGCGGCGCAGTCGGAAGGGATGGGAAACCCTTGGATGTCGGGATGGATATCTTCCATAGGGGCTTATGCCTGCCTAGTGATAATAAGATGACAGCAGAACAGCAGGAAAAAATAATAGAAATAATTAAAGATATGTTTAGATAATAGTATGGATGTTGGAAATAGAGGGGCAAACGGCAGGAGAATAAAGATGTTGATAGGATGGGAAGAATTAGATTTCAAATTGAGGACAGAAGAGGTGAGGCCCTATTATGAATGCCTGAGAAAAAAAAGACTGTCTTTAGCGGTTAAAAGATGTTTTGATATAGTCATGTCAATTATATTAATGCTTGCTTTTATGCCAGTGATGGCAGGAATTTCAATTTGGATTAAAGTTGATTCACCTGGACCGGTTTTTTACAGACAGAAACGTGTTACAACTAATAATCGAGATTTTTTGATTTATAAATTTAGGACAATGGTACAAAATGCTGATCAGATTGGTAGTTCTGTTACGGTTGAAGGTGATTCCCGTATTACGAAAGTCGGGTCGAAATTGAGAAAAACCCGTTTGGATGAATTGCCGCAGTTAATTAACGTATTAAAAGGGGAAATGAGTTTTGTGGGAACTCGTCCAGAGGTAAGAGAATATGTAGATAAGTATCAGCCGAAAATGTATGCAACACTGTTGTTGCCGGCAGGAATTACGTCATTAACAAGTCTGAAATATAAAGACGAAGATGAAATGATTTCAAAGTATGTTAAACGTGGGTTTACGGCTGAAGAGACCTATGAAAAATTTATTTTACCGCGTAAAATGAGGTATAATTTAAAGTGTCTTGAAAAATTCAGTTTTATTTCGGATATACGTTGTATGATTTTGACAGTAAGAAAGGTTTTAGTTGGGTAAAAGATATGAATATTTTGTTGATTAATCATTATGCTGGTTCTTCGGAAATGGGGATGGAATTCAGGCCGTACTATTTTGCCAGGGAATGGGTGAAAAAAGGACACAGAGTGGATATATTTGCCGCCTCATATTCGCATCTGCGGCGGGTAAATCCGAAGGTACGGCATGATTTTCAGGAAGAAATTATCGACGGCATTCATTATCATTGGATCAAAACAATTCAATATGAAGGCAATGGTGCAAAGCGCGCAATCACGATGGCTCAGTTTGTGGGAAAAATGTGGATAAATGCGAAGAAAATTACGAAGAAGTTTAAGCCGGATGTAGTGATTACTTCATCTACTTATCCCCTTGACACATATGTAGGACAAAAAATCAGAAGAGTGTCGGGAAAGAAAATAAGGCTTATCCATGAAGTTCATGATATGTGGCCGTCAACTTTATATGAGATTGGCGGAATGTCAAGGAAACATCCCTTTGTTGTTACGATGCAGATTGGAGAGAATAGTGCTTATAAACATTCTGATAAAGTAGTTTCATTGTTACCGTATGCTGAAAAATATATGAGACGGCATGGACTTAAAAAAGGAAAATTTATATGTATTCCTAATGGAATTGTAGAAGAAGAGTGGAACAATCCTGTAGAGTTATCAGCGCATCATGAGGGTATATTGCAGAAACTGCAAAATGATAAGAAATTTATAGTGGGTTATTTTGGAGGACATGCTTTGTCAAATGCTCTGGATGTGATGATAGATACTGCAAAAGCATGTACTGATAAAAATATAAAGTTTGTGCTTGTCGGAGATGGGGTTGAGAAGGCTAGACTGATGGAACGAGTAAGAGCGGAAAAGATTGAAAACACAATCTTTTTGCCGCCTGTTTCGAAGTTGGAAATTCCAAGGTTGTGTGAATACTTTGATTGTATTTTTTATTGTGGTACACCATCTCCGTTATATCGTTTTGGAGTATGCTTAAATAAAATGTTTGACTCTATGAGAGCAGGAAAGCCCAGCATTTGTGCTTTGCCCTTGAAACGTTCGTATATTAATGATTATAACTGCGGTGTTTGTGTTGATCCAAGCAGTGTAGAAAATATTGTACAGGCGATTCAAAAGATTAAAAATATGGATATTGCTGAACGGAGAGCAATGGGGGAACGCGGAAAAAAGGCTGCTTTGGATTATTTTAATTATAAATCATTGAGTGAAAGATTTCTAAAAGTATTAAAGAGTGTAGAAGAGTGATAGAGAAGGAGTTGACATTATGAGTATGAAAGAAAAATTAATGCAAAAAATCCAAACGAAAGAAATCAGAGTAGGCGTTGTAGGATTAGGGTATGTAGGACTTCCGCTTGCTGTTGAAAAGGCTAAGGCAGGTTTTAAAACAACAGGTTTTGATGTCCAGGATGAAAAAGTAAAACTTGTTAATGAGGGTCATAATTATATTGGAGATGTGATTGATGATGATTTGAAAGCGCTTGTAGATAACGGAATGTTATCTGCTACGACAGATTTTAGTTTTATTAGGGATGTAGATTTTATAGCAATCTGTGTTCCTACTCCTTTAGACAAGCATCAGCAGCCGGATATCAGTTATGTGAAAAATTCGACAATTGAGATAGCGAAACATCTTACAAAGGATACTATGGTAGTATTAGAATCTACTACTTATCCCGGAACAACGGAAGAGTTGATTAAACCTCTTCTCGAAGATGGTTCAGGTTTAAAGTGCGGAGAAGATTTTTATCTGGGATTCTCTCCGGAACGTGTAGACCCAGGCAACGCAGTGTTTAAGACAAAAAATACGCCGAAGGTTGTTGGAGCAATTGGAAAGGATGCGACAGAAGTAATTGCGGCAATGTATCGTGCAGTATTGGAGGGGGATGTACATGAGGTATCGTCTCCGGCGATTGCTGAGATGGAGAAGATTCTGGAAAACACTTATCGCAACATAAATATTGGACTGATTAATGAACTAGCAATTCTATGTAACAAAATGAATATTAATCTATGGGAAGTGGTAGATGCAGCGAAGACGAAACCATATGGCTTTCAAGCATTTTATCCGGGTCCTGGATTAGGAGGACATTGCATTCCGCTTGACCCGTATTATCTGTCATGGAAGGCAAGAGAGTATGGATTCCATACTTCTATGATTGAGGCGTCCATGATGATTAATGACAAAATGCCAGAGTATTGTGTAGAACGAGCTGGGAAGATATTGAACAGGTTTAAGAAATCATTGTATGGTTCAAAAGTTCTTGTGCTTGGGGTTGCATACAAACAGGACATTGATGATTATAGGGAGAGCCCGGCTCTTAGGGTAATAGAGGAGCTTGAAGAGGAAGGAGCTAATGTAGAATATTTTGATCCGTATATTCCGTCATATCGTGAAAACGGAAAAGTAAAAGAAGGCATCCGTGAAATCAATCCTGAGATTATTGCTAGCTATGATATTGTTGTTGTTACAGCAGCCCATACGAATGTTGATTATAATATGGTGCAGCAAAACGCAAAGGCAATCTTTGATACGAAGAATGTAATGAAAAATATTAAAAACCGGGATAACATTGAGGTACTGTAATGAAAGGTTATTTTGTACATGAAACAAGTGTAATTGATGACAATGTCAAGATAGGAAACGGCACGAAAATCTGGCATTTTTCCCATGTGCAGTCGGGAGCTGTCATCGGGGAAAACTGTTCTTTTGGACAGAATGTAAATGTCAGCAATAATGTCAAGATTGGCAATGGATGTAAGATACAGAATAACGTCTCTCTATATGAGGGAGTGGAACTTGAGGATTATGTGTTCTGCGGTCCATCTATGGTGTTTACAAATGATTTGACACCAAGGGCGAAGTACCCGAAGGGAGCTGCCGGATATAAAAAAACAGTTCTTCATACCGGAGCTACAGTAGGAGCTAATGCGACTGTCGTATGCGGGCATAATCTGGGAAAGTGGTCAATGGCAGCGGCCGGAGCAGTTGTGACAAAAGATGTTCCGGATTATGCGCTTGTTGCCGGAGTTCCGGCAAAACAGATTGGATGGGTCTGTGAATGCGGCGAGAGATTGAAGGATGGATTTATATGTGAGACATGTGGACGGAAGTATCATTTAAATAATGAAAGATTAGAAGAGATTTAAAGAGAGGATTTTATCATGAAATATGCATTAATCGGATGTGGAAGAATTTCTACGAATCATATGAAGGCGGCGGTAAATAATCATTTGGAAATCGTAGGAGTGTGCGATATTTTACCGGAAAAAATGGAAGAAATTTTGGAAAAGCATGAACTGAAAGAGGACGCGTCCATTCATCGTTATACGGACTATAAGGAACTTCTTGAAAAGGAAATGCCGGATTTGGTCAGCATTGCTACGGAAAGCGGAAATCATGCGGAGATTGCATTATATTGTATTGACAAGGGAGTGCATGTCATCATTGAAAAGCCTATGGCTATGAGTATAGATGATGCAAATAAAATCATCGAATTGTCGGAAAAGAAGAATGTTAAAGTATCCGCATGCCATCAGAACCGTTTTAATATAGCTGTCCAGGAATTGAGAAGAGCTATTGAGAGCGGAAGATTTGGAAAGATTTCACACGGCTCCATTCATGTTCGCTGGAATCGGAATCATGGATATTACGACCAGGCATCATGGCGCGGAACATGGGCGGAAGACGGCGGCGCGCTTATGAATCAGTGTATTCATGGAATCGACCTTCTCCGCTGGATGATGGGCGATGAAGTGGAAGAAGTGTATGGTGCGACGAGACAGCAGTTTCATGACTATCTAGAGGCTGAGGATGTGGGAATGGCGGTTGTCAAGTTCAAAAATGGCGCAATTGGTACAATTGAAGGTACTACAAATGTTTATCCGAAGAATCTGGAGGAAACTCTGTATATTTTCGGCGAGAATGGTACAGTAAAAATCGGTGGAACATCCACAAACAATATAGATGTATGGGATTTCGCGGACGAGACAGAGGAGGATATTAAGAATAAAGGATTGGAAGAGGCTACAAGCAATGTATATGGCAATGGACATACAAGCTTGTTTGCAGATGTAATGGATGCGATTGAAAATGACAGGAAACCGTATGTGGATGCAGTGGCGGGCAGGAATGCATTGGAGATGATCTTGTCTATATATAAGAGCCAGAAGACGGGGCAGCCGGTCAAATTGCCTTTGGAGAAGTTTGCTAGTACAGACATGGTAAATGAATTTTAATTCAACAATTGTAGAGGAGTAATGTAGAAAATGAGTCAGAAGATACGGATATGTCACATTACAAGTGCACATCCTAGTTATGATATGCGGATTTTTCAAAAGGAATGTAGTTCATTAGCTCAGATTAGCGATTTTGATGTGTATCTTGTTGCTCCGGGAGAGAGTAGGCGAGAAAATAATGTAAAAGTTATTGGAATTGGAAATAATATGAAAGGACGCATACATCGAATCGTAAATATATCAAGAAAAGCATATAAAGTGGCGAAAGGATTAAGAGCAGATATTTATCATATACATGATCCGGAATTATTGTTATTTGCAAGAAAATTAAAAACGCCATCTAATATTGTTATTTTTGATAGTCATGAGAATTATCCAAAACAAATTACCGAGAAAAAATATCTACCCCTTTTTTTGAGGTCCTTTATTTCATCTCTGTATAGGCACTATGAAACATATGTAGTAAAAAAAATAGATGCTACAATTATACCAGGTCTGACATTGGGAAGTAACCCATTTAAAGGCAGGAGCAAAAAAACAGTTATTATTGACAATTGTCCAATCATGGATGAAAGAAGACAATTTATAAAACGTGAAAAAAAAGAAGGCAATATATTTACAGTGTGTTACACTGGCGGTTTGAGTGAAGAAAGAGGAATAACAAAGTTAATTGAGGCTTGCTATATGGCAGGAGCCAGATTAATCTTGGCAGGACGTTTTAGTGCAGAGGAATATAAGCAGGAGATTTTAAATATGAAAGAAGCGTCGTGTTTAGACTATAGAGGATATTGCAGTTATGATGAGGTGACAAAAATATATGAAGAATCAGATGTTGGTGCGGCTACATTGTTAAAAGTCGGGCAATATGCAACGATGAGCAATTTACCAACCAAGACATACGAATATATGCAGGTGGGGTTGCCGATTATTATGACGGATACGGATTATAATGTTCAGCTTATGCAAAAAGAAAATTTTGCATATTTAGTTGACCCAGACGATGTTGGGAAAATGTCTAAGGTGATAAAATCAATATCGGAAAACTATGATCAGGCAATAGAGAAAACTGAACTGGCATATCAACTAATACAAAAAAAATATAACTGGAATATTGAGAGTAAAAAATTGATTATGCTTTATAAAAAGCTTATAAAAAATATACTTGGGAAAAATATAGTTTAGGTGAATTACTATGAATTTTGTTTCTCAAAAATATAAAATAATTATAGAAAAACTTTGTTATCCTTTTTCGTTTCCTGTTGTTCAAGTTGTTTGTTATGTTTTATATAAAATTGTAGTTGATTTAATATATATGCTATATCTTGGGAAAACATCAGATTACGGGATAAATATAAATGTGTTGAATGTAATAAGCGGCTATGTAATGGTGTTATTTTTTGCTTTTTGGGTTGTGAGATATTGTACTCAGGTTAGGCCGTCTTCATTTATTATGATTGTGTTCAACATGATTTATTTTATTCCATTGACCACGTATTGTAGTTGGGGTGTGGGAAGCAGTGCAACATTGTTCTTTGGCGCTATATTTTGGCTTGAGTTAACTTTGCTTTGGAATGTAGTACCATCGATTAGGATAAAAAATAAAAAAGTAGAATTTACAAAATTCTTTTTTGTCATTCTTTTCTTAGTTACAAGTATTTTAACTTTATATGTATCATATCGGTATACGGGGTTTCGGATTGTGACAAGTTTGCAGCATATATATGAAATACGTGCTGAAGCTGCAACATATGATTTGCCAAGGATACTATCATATTTCCAGCAATTTTCAAGTATTATAATACCGATGTTAATTTTAATGGCGTTTAATAAAAAAAAGTATATATTAGTTTTAATTGGTTTTGTTTTGTTGATTTTTAATTTTTCTTTTGCAGCACAGAAAAGTATTTTATTTATGGGGATTTTATTATTGTTTGGATATATTTTCTGGAAGAAAGAGATGATATATTTGATTATTCCAGGAGGTATGGTGCTTGGGATATTAGGTTTGGCAGAAAAAAGATATTTGTTTCATGAATATATAATAAGTTATTTGTTTAGAAGACAGGGGTATTTGCTAGTACAATTATCTGATGAATATTATCGTTTTTTCAGAAATAACCCGACAGATATCTTTAGAAGCACCTTTTTAGGTAAATTAGGATTTCATAGTCCTTATAATTTGCCAATATCGAAGGTAATTGGTAATAATTATTCCAGTCAGATTATAAACTGCAACAACGGGTTATTGGCAGATGTTTGGTCACATTTAGGAACAATAGGTATTTTAATAATGCCAATTATCCTTATAATCTGCTTTAGATTCTTTGATTTCGCATGTGATACATTAGATGCAAAATATTATGTAGGATTGGCAGTTTATTGTGGTGTGCTTTTTGCAAATACAACATGGAGTACAGTATTATTAACACATGGATTTATAATTATGTGTGTTTTGTTTTTTGTATTTCCGGGAAAAGAGGAAAAAAATGAAAAGCTTGGAATATTCAATAAATGACATTAAAAACAATATAAAGATGAATAAAAGATATATGGCTTTTATATTTTGTGTATGTTTATTTTTCGGGATTATTATTAGTATTATAGATGGTAAGAATTACGAACAGCCACGTTACGAGCTAGATGATACAATTGTGCAGAAAATATGTCTGGATGATTTGGCAAAAGACGAATCGTATTATTATGAGGCAATTAAAGAATTCTCTGGAAAATATAGCGCATTAAATGCATATGTGATGTATTTAAAACAGGTTGCCCTGTCTAATGATAATTTGGAAAAACTTGAAAGATTCGAAAGTAAAATAGAGGAATATAAGCAATCTTATACATTACTTAATAAAACATATAGAGAGGAAACTCCTGTTATATGTAAGAAAATGGAAAATGCAAAAAAGTATGTAAAAGGTCATATTACATCTATACAAGAACAGATTAGCTTATTAGATAATAGGATTTTGACACTTAAAGAGACTTCTTTTACAGAAAACTTTGTTACTATATCAGAAAATTCGCTTTTAAGTGCAAAATCGTCTCTTAAAAATGAATTGGCGATATGGGAAAACCAATTAAGAATGCTACAAGATATAAATATATCGGAATTAGAGAAAAAAAATACAGAGATGGATTTGCTTTTATTAGACAGTTTGGACAAGTTTAATGGTTTGATAGTTGAATTTAATGATTATATCAAAATGATAGAAACAGAAGAAAATTATGATATTGTTTATAACAAATATTTATTAAAATCTTATCTGGAAGAAGCTGGAATAACCGGACAAATGTCAGAAGAAGATATTATGAATAACCGAAAGAATAATGCAATCATATACGCTAAAAGTGTAGCAGGATTAGATATGCCGCAAGAGAGATTTTATACGTATATTACTTTTTTTAGCATATTTGGTATAGCAATTTCTTTTTTATACGGTGCGTTTGCAGATGTGAACAGAAGGAAAAATAAATGAAAAAAACAAGGTGGAAAATACTCTTTGACATGTGTTTAAATATAGGTGCATCAGGTGCACCTATTGCCGTTTTACAGTTAATAATTTACCCATATTTGGCTAGCCATATTTCTTCTGAAGAATATGGCTTAATGATAACCTTGTATTCGTTGTGGGTTGTTATATCAAACTCTCTGGGAAATGTACTGAATAATATAAGACTGCTGCGAAGCACAGAGTATGAAGAAGAAGGCTTGAAAGGTGATTTTCCTTTCCTTTTAAGAAATTTTACAGCAATTAATTTTATCGTGATATTAATAGGAACATTATTTTACATCAAAGAACTTAATGTTGTATATTTGTTTTTTAGTATAATAATATCAGCGTTAATTTTGTTTAAGGCATATTTTGAAGTTGGCTTCAGGATAAAGTTAGATTATGTTTCTATACTAAATAATGGTATATTACAATGTTTAGGATTTATGCTTGGTTTGGCTTTTTTTCGTTTTTTTCATGTCTGGCAGTTTGTTTTTTTATTCGGTTTTTTGTTTAATACAATTTTTACGATATTAAAAACGGGCATGTTGAAAGAGCCTTTTATAAAAACCAAATTGTATAGTAATGTGAGTAAGGATGCCCAGATATATACATTAGCGACATTTAGCGGAAGCTTGATGACTTATGCTGACAAAATGGTTTTGTATCCTCTTATGGGCGGACATGTTGTATCTATCTACTACACAGCTACAATACTTGGGAAAATTATAGGTATGATTTCTGGACCTATTACAGGGGTTATTTTAAGTTATATTTCAAAATGGAGTAATAGTCAGAAAAAGATATTTTCAAAAATATTAATAGTAGGTGTGATACTTGCAGTTATAGGATATGGAATTACGATGGGAATCAGTTATCCTGTTATTAATCTCTTGTTTCCTCAGTGGAAAGATGAGGTGATGGTATATTTGCCTATTACTACGATCGCAATTGCAATTCAGACATTGAATTCGTTTTTAAATCCATTCATATTAAAGTTCTATGATATGAAGTGGCAAATCATCATTGGTATGGTAAGTGTAGCAGTGTATTTTGTTATGGCATTGGTTTTATGGAATTTTTATGGTATGATTGGTTTTTGCATTGGTACAGTTTTAGGACAATTATCTAAAACTTTGATTATGGTTTTCCTGCATTTTGTATGGAGCAATAAGGAATTAAAATAGTTTTTGAGGAATTTATAACGTCGATTCTGTATGAGAACAGTGATCGGCATGCTACAAAAACTATTATTATGATTTTATTGTATTTTTTTGATAAGAAGAAAATACAGGCGGATTAATGGCAATGTAATTATTGAAAGGACATTTTGTTTTATGTATGATTTTGACAGGAAAAAATCGATATTCAATAATAAAAATTTTCTTTATTTAATATTTGATATAGTTTTAATCAGTATTGGTATTGTGCTGTTAATCCATAGATCATTGTATGGGATTGATTTTACTGATCAAAGCTGGTATGTAGCAGAACCTTACATTGTTTCAGAAGGAGCCATACCATATGCAAATAACTGGAGTCAGGCACCGGGCTTTACCATTCCGCTGGCATGGTTTACGAAATTATATACGTTTTTTTCAGGAGGAACTGAGGGGATATTTTTATTTTCCAGAATAGAGTACATTGTTTGGCTGACAGTAATGGTGGGATTGATATGTTTTGCGTTCAATCAAAGCAATGATAAATATAGGATTCCAATTATTATGATACTGCCATTGCTTTTTATCACGCCAGGCCAGCTTTTTTCAATTAATTACAATACGATAGGGTTAGTGTATCTTTTTCTGGTCAGCGTTATTATTTTTGTTGATTTTAAGGACACAAATACAAAAATGCAGTTTATAAGGGGTATTATCAGTGGACTGATAATTGCCCGTGCAATCATAGGAACTCCATATATCATGCTGCCTTGCGTGATGATTTTTCTTTATCTTCTCAAAGTAAAAGAATGGAAAAAATTGCAGGGATTCATATGCGGCGGGGTTTTAATGGCAATATTAGTAGTGGGATGGTGCTGTTTCAGGGCAGGAACTTTCGAATTTATAAAAGGTCTACAATACTGGCTGCATGATTGCGGATATTTTAAGATAGAAGGTTCTTCTTCTTTGAATACTAATTTAATAGAACTCTTCTCATATTTAAAAATGTTTATTTTATGCATGGTTTGCGCTTATATTGCGAGAAAAGTTTTACGAGCAGATGAAGTATATGAAAAGTTCCTATATATGTTGCTGTGCGGTATTTTGATAGCAGGTTGCTTACAATATTTATATACGAATAATTTTAAGACGGTAGTGTATTGGGGATGGTTTGAGCCAATAATACTATATTTGTTTTCACCTGATCTTGAGCAAAAGAAAAATATGAAGATATTTAGTTTTATAATTGCATTGTATAGTTCTGTTTTTATTTTTTCATCTTTTGGCAATATATCAGGATTTGGAAGTAGGGAATATTGGTTGTATATTCCGCTTATACTGTCTTTTATAGTTGTTTTTTCTTGGAATATGGAATTGATTCGAACACAAATTATACTTCGATTTGGGATTGTAATTTTGACGTTTCTAATGATTCGGCTTTCTTATAGTTATGTTTATCGTGATGAACCTGTAAATTGTTTGACGGAAAAAGTAGAGAGCGGGGTATGGAAAGGGCTGTACACAACAAAAGAGAAGGCCCAGGGAGTAGTTGAACTGGAAGATTGCATTAGAAGAATGACAAAAAAGGAGGACAATGTACTTTTTCAGGACTGGGTATCTTTTGGATATTTAATGAATAATGGAAAGGCCTGTACGCCTTCAGCATTAGATAGCATGCAATATACTTATAATATAAACGATCCTCAGATTATGTATGATTATTTTAGTATGGCTGGCAAAGTGCCGGATAAGATTATTTACATTGATTTTGGAAGAGATGAAATGCTGAGTATAGAAGACAGGACTCAAAAGTTTAATCAATTTGTTGATTATAATTATAATTTGCAAAGCGAGACCGAGTTAAAAATGTTCCGGATTTTATTATATAAATTGAAAAGTGAAGAAAAGACAAAGGAAATGTCAAAGGGGTTAATGTTCTGGGGAGATGAAAGGAATGTTTCTGAAGTTAAAAGAAAAAGATGAGATTTTAATAAAACAATTTAATAAGTTATGAGTCATGCATGTTTTCTTTTGTTACAGTGGGAATGGTTATGTATGCAAATCAAAAGAGGAATGTCAGTGCGGTATGCATCTCTATTGCGGGAATGATGAATACGGGGATATTGGCTATAGCAATTATAATGATTGTAGAATATTTAGTGAAAATAATTAAATCAGAGAGTAGTTTTAGGACACTTATCATTAATTACTGGAAAGAGACGTTGCAGTATGCTCTTTGTTATACTCCGGCGTTGGTGTATCCTATGTTACAGAAATTTTATCTAAAAAAGATGGTTTTTGCAAAATTTATGGATTATACATGGTGGTTAGAGCGTATAAGGACATATCTTTTTGATTTTTCGATTGGTTTTCCATCATTTACAATAGGAATATGGGTCTTTCTTATAATTACAATTGTTTCTATTTTTAGGATATGGGGGGGAGATCGGAAGAGCACACGTCTGAACTCCAGTCACACAGTG
>CAJUMF010000001.1:85580-280739 GCA_910586965.1 uncultured Dorea sp.
CCCCCCCCCCCCCCCCCCCCCCCCCCCCCCCCCCCCCCCCCCCCCCCCCCCCACAAGAGTTTGGTTTGGTTACTGTTTCTGATTGGTTCGATAACTTTAATATCTCTGCATTATCACATAAATAGTGGAATGTTATTGTGTGCTAGATATGTTATGTGGACATACCCCATTATTCCAATATATTTAAGTACAGTCGGAGGTGATATCTTTAAAAAATCGCAGATTAGAACTCTTGTTTACAGTTTTATTGCATTATCATCAGCACTGTTAATGTGGGCGAATCATGGAAATGCGTTATGCTTGTCGGAACCAAATTTGACTACAAAATGGATAATGGATAATATTCCGTCATTCTATAATCCCTATTATGCAACTTTTTATTGCAGAGTGGTAGATGTTCATCCGGAAGACAATTGCTACACGTGTCAGAACCCAGGATTTTATCTTGATACATCTACCAGTGAAATTAGAAAAATAATATATTACGGAAATGAGAAGGCTGAACAAATTATTATAAATCAAATATCTGGAGGGAAGGAAAGTATTGAATACATAAAAAATTATATCAAAAATCATGAAGGTGATGAAAAATATCATTATATAAATATCTCCCCATGGAGCAAATATCAAGTAAAACTTAAAGGCTCATAATAAATATAATAACGGGGTGACAAAGATAATCAATTAGTTTAGTATGGAGAAAGCTTATGAAAATTGTATTACTGGCTGGTGGGTTTGGCACCAGGATTGCAAGGGAAACGGAGTTAGTTCCCAAACCCATGATAGAAATAGGAGGTATGCCTATTCTCTGGCATATTATGAAAGAATATTCATTCTATGGTTTTAATGAGTTTATCGTTTGCGCTGGGTATAAGCAGCATGTAATAAAAGAATGGTTCGCAGATTATTTCCTCCATACATCAGATATCACGTTCGATTTTACACAGGGTAATAAAGTCATTGTGCACAATAAATATTCTGAGCCGTGGAAAGTTACGGTGGTAGATACAGGATATGATACGATGACAGGTGGGCGTTTAAGCCGTATTCAGCAATATATTGAAGAAGATATGTTTATGATGACTTATGGTGACGGGGTCTGTGATGTGGATATAGGGAAATTATTGAAGTTCCATAAAAAACATGGTAAAATTGCGACATTAACTGCAGTTATGCGGGAAGAGCAGAAAGGGATTCTGGATATTGGCGGCGATAATGCTGTTCGTTCTTTCAGAGAAAAAAATGTTCGTGACAGTAGGCCGATAAATGCTGGATATATGGTGTTAAATAACAAAATATTTGATTATTTAAAAGGCGGCGACAGTGTTATTTTTGAAAAAGAACCACTTCAGCAGTTGGCGGCGGAAGGCCAGTTGATGTCATACATGCATCAGGGGTTTTGGCAATGCATGGATACTGAACGTGAGAAGAAGATTCTTGAAACGTTGTGGGCATCTGGAAATGCTGCATGGAAAAAATGGTAAGTGAAATGAAAAAGAGAGAGGATAAAAGGAGAAAAGAGATGAGTAAATTTAATTTTGTAATGATTTCAGCAGGATTTGAACATGGAGGAAATGTAACGCACAGGCATATGGATGGACACCCCAAACTTTTAGTCTATCCATTCGAATCGCAGCTTGGGAATCGTGACTACAAAGATTTCTTGGCATCTGTTGAGCGTGTACAATACCGTTATCCGCAATTCCCAGAAGGTATGACACCGGCAGAATTATATGAAGAGATTATGGATGAAGAGATGAAGACTTTCCTGCGGAAAAGAAATGGATCTAAATTCCGGGATGCGGACCTCCAGTTAGATGAGACAAAAAGAAAAGAGGCATTTATTAAAAGGTTAGGCGAACAGGATTATTATCGTCGCAGGGATGTGATAGAGGCATTTTTCAGGTCTACATTTGATGCATGGGAGAATTACTATACAGCGACTGATGATTCAATGACATATGTTGGATATTCTCCGGCTATCGGGATAGACGCAGAACGTATCATTAAAGATTTTCCTGACGTTAAGATTATGCACATTGTCAGAAATCCGTTTTCAGCATACAGGGATACGAAGAGACGTCCTTTTCCTCAGCCGTTAAGCAAATATCTTATAACGTGGAATATTTATCATTCAACGGTAGAAATGTTTGCCAAGATGTACCCGGAGAATGTAAGGATATTCCGCTATGAGGATGAGGTTGCGGATAAAGAGACTTTTATGAGACAGGTTGCGGAGTTTATAGGAGTAGATTTTCATGAGGCGATGCTTTATCCAAGCTGGAACGGGAAGGAGATAAAAGACAATATCGCTCCGTGGGGTACTGTGTTAAAGAGTACGGAAGAATATAATGCATCTGTGATAGACGAGCTTTCAGATGCGGAAAAACGTCAGATTGCCTGTGGAACAATGGCTCTGGCAAAACATTTTGGATATGATAAGATACCATATCTTTCAAAATATTATGCTTAATAAATTAAGATTTTTCAGGGATAATCCTGTTTTGCCGGATTTTGACAGGCAAAGGCAGACAGCAAAATATCATTTTACCAAATATTTTGGGAAAGAAGATATTTTCTTAGAGGATATTAGCGGAGGTACGTTAGGAATTACATTTTTATGTGAGGGATTGAAACAATCGCAAATATTTGTAAAAACACATCTTTCAGATATTACGTATAGAAATGCTTTATATAAAGAATATCAGATGTTAAAATCAATTTATCATGAGAAAATGTTTCTTGAAAGTCTAAGTGTTTCGGTTGGGAATAATACTGAATTGCTGTTTATGATGATGGATTCTTTAAAATCGGGATACGGAATGTCAAAAGCAGATATTGTAGAGCTCATTGGGCAATATAGCAGAAATGATATATTGAAATTTGACAGGACAGGAATGTATGATATTTCAGAGTTGTTGATTGAGGCGAAAAAGTCACTGTATGATTTAGATAAAAAGGGGTTTTATTCTGCTGATATTATAAAAATGGCAGAGTCACTATTAATCTGTCTTGAATCATATTTGGCGGGTTTACCCAGAATTGTATGCCATGGAGACCTTGCAGATAAAAATATTAGAATAAATTCTAAAGATGAGAAAATCCTTCTGGATTGGGAGGATGCATTTTGGGGAGTAGAAGGCTATGATTATCTTTACTGGCTGACGTTTTTCAATCACAGGAAATTTTACAATGAACTAGGAATCTTTGAAGTTGCTGGTCTGCCGCCTGAAATCGTAGCAGGAATTATAACGCTAATCCTCTTAATTAAAAATGCAATATCATATTACAGCGGTGAATATGTGAAGAACAAGCTTAGTATGAATGACAGGTTGAAAGAAATATATGTGTGTATGGGAATTGGGATATGAACAGTGAAGAATTAGCATGGAAAATAAGAAAACATTCAATTGACATGGTACATGAAAGCCATGCCTCGCATATTGGTGCAGCATTGTCTGCCGCGGATATCCTTGCGGTACTTTATGCTGAGGTGATGAATATCAATCCAGAGAATCCTGATAGTGATGATCGTGACAGGTTTGTCATGAGCAAAGGACATGCTGGGGTTGCGGTTTACTCTGTTTTGGCAGAAATGGTTTTTTTCCCGGTAGAGTGGCTTTCTACTTATTATCAGAACGGATCAAATCTCTCGGGACATATCTCGCATAAAAATGTACCCGGAGTGGAAATCTCAACAGGAAGTCTCGGGCATGGCTGTGTGATGGCATGTGGAATGGCAATGGCGGCAAAATCAGCAGATAAGCGTCACCATGTGTACACGCTTGTCGGAGACGGGGAATGCAATGAAGGTTCTGTATGGGAGATGGCAATGATTGCAAGCAGATTTAAGCTTGATAATTTTACGGTAATTGTAGATCGTAATGGAATGCAGGCGATGGGATACTGCGAGGATATTATGCCAACATCTCCGATGGCATCTAAATGGGAAAGCTTTGGGTGGTCTGTTACAGAAGTAGAGGACGGAAATAACCACGAACAGCTTAGACGTGCATTTGCAATATCATCTACGGGCAAACCAAAGTGCATTATTGCAAATACTGTTAAAGGCAAAGGGATTTCTTTTATGGAAAATAATCTGCTATGGCATTACAGAGATCCGCAAGGTGAGTTTTACGAAAAAGCGATAAAAGAGTTGGAGGCATGCCGGCCATGAGGAACACATTTATAAATAAGATAACGGAGATGGCTCAGAATAATAAAAAGATAATGGTGGTAACGGCTGATCTTGGTTACAGTGTGTTAGAAGGGTTCAGAGATTTGTATCCGTCACGCTATTTTAATGTTGGCATAAGTGAACAGGCGATGGCGTCTATAGCGGGAGGAATGGCTCTGGAAGGAAATATTGTTATCACATATTCCATTGGTAATTTCTCAACTCTTCGCTGCATAGAGCAAATAAGGAATGATATCTGTTATCATAATGCCAATGTAAAGATTGTCTCGGTTGGAGGCGGATTCTCGTATGGGCAATTGGGGATGAGCCATCATGCCACAGAAGACATTGCCATGATGCGTACAATCCCGGGAATGAAAGTTCTTGTACCCTCCGACCCGGAAGAGGCTGCGGCTGCGGCGGAATATGTTATAAATACAGACGGACCGTGTTATATAAGATTGGCCAAAAACAGAGAGCCAAAGTTGTATGACAAGACAGACTATAAGCTTGACAAAATGTACCGCCTGACATCCGGTAACGGAAAAGCCGCACTGATTTCATGCGGTCCAGTTTTAAAAAACGTCATATTAGCTGCCGAAATATTGGAATCCGAAAACATTATCGCTGACATATATAGTTCTCCATGCGTTAGTCCTCTGGATACGGCATCTTTAAAAGAAATTATTGATTCATATGATTTTGTTTTTACAGTAGAAGAGCATAATGTAACAGGTGGGCTTGGAGGAGCTGTAGCAGAGGTTATCAGTGGCTGCCCGGACAGGAAAGCGGTCTTACACAGGCTGGGACTGCAAAATTGCTTTGCCAGTATTGTCGGCGACCATGATTATCTGTGTGAACAGTATGGCATAAGTGCCGGAAAGATTGCAGACGCAGTGCGGGGAATAATAAAATGAAAATAGTAATTACAGGAGGCAATAGTTTCATAGGAAAAGCACTGGCGAGAAAAGCCGCAAAAGACGGCAATCAGGTAGTTTTGGTGGTTCGTTCTGCTGCACGGACAGAGGAAATCTCCAATGTTTCATATGAGTTTTTGCCTATGGAACAATATAAAAAGCTGGGCAGCCTGATTGGAACATGCGACTGCATGATAAATCTGTCATGGGATGGCACAAGAGGCTCAACAAGAATGGACCGAAAACTTCAGCAGGGCAACTATAAAAATACTATGGACGGGATAATCTCTATGCTGGAGACAGGATGTAAGCGGATTGTAACGGCTGGTTCCCAGGCGGAGTATGGTCATCATGACGGTGTAATATCAGAAAAAACACCATGTTGCCCCAATACAGAATATGGAATTGCGAAACTTAATCTTTATGAATCTGTAAGAAATGCTTGTTCTGAATATAAGGCGGAACTTGTGGAGCCAAGGTTTTTCAGCTTATATGGTCCGGGAGATTATTCTGGTACTATGATAATGAGTACGCTGACAGCAATGCTTAAGAATATGCCCTGTCGGCTTTCTGCGGGAGTACAGATGTGGGACTACCTTTATCTTGCAGATGCTATTGATGGAGTATGGAAACTTTGCACTCAGCCATGTGAAAGCGGAGCTTATAATTTGGGAAGTGGAGATGTCAGGACCTTAAAATCATACGTCATGGAAATGGCTGAGATAACGAAAACAGAGAGTGAACTTCATTTTGGGGCTGTTCCATATCCTGAAACTGGAATGGTATCGATATGGCCGGATATTAGCAGGATGAAGAGTGAACTGGGATGGAAACCACAGGTTCCTTTTAAGACGGGGATTGAACAGATTCTTGAGGATCTGAGAAAAGAAAGTAGGAAGAAATGAAGACAATCAGTATAGTAATACCGACATATAATGAAGAAGGCAATGTAGAACCATTGTCAGAGGCATTGATAGATGAATTTGGAACTCATCTTCCAGAATACGATTACGAGATTATTTTTATAGATAATGATTCCACAGATAATACACGTTTTTTGCTGAGAAAGATTTGTGAAAAGAATTCCAAGATAAAAGCAATTTTTAATGCTAAAAATTTTGGACCATTCAATTCCCCTTATTATGGACTATTACAGGCTACAGGAGATTGCGCGATTCTTTTATGTGCGGATTTTCAGGATCCGATTGAGATGGTTCATCAATTTGTCCATGAGTGGGAAAGAGGGAATAAGATTGTAATTGGGCAGAAGACATCCAGTAAGGAAAGCAAGATTATGTATTTTTTCCGCAGTTGTTATTATAAGCTGATTAAGAGATATTCTTCTGTTGAACAGATAGAACATTTTACAGGATTTGGCCTCTATGATCATGATTTTTTGAAGATATTAGCGGAATTAAGAGACCCTACTCCATTTTTGAGGGGGCTTGTTGCAGAATTAGGTTATAATATTAAGATTATACCATACCAGCAGCAAAAGCGAAGAACAGGAAAGAGTCATTATCGTTTTTATTCTTTATATGATGCCGCAATGTTAAGCTTTACGTCTTACACGAAAATAGGACTTCGATTAGCAACTTTTGTCGGAATTTTTTGTGCAGGTTTAAGCATTATTGTAGCAACTGTTTATCTCATACTGAAATTGCTATATTGGGATAGATTTACGGCAGGTATGGCTCCGGTTTTAATTGGAATGTTTCTTTTGGGAGCTATTCAGCTTATTTTTATTGGTCTGATGGGGGAATATATTCTTAGTATAAATATAAGGTTAATGAACCGCCCGCTTGTAATTGAGGAAGAAAGACTTAATTTTTCAGAAAAATCAATGGGGGGCTCGATTAAGAGCTGCATAGAAAAAGAATTCAGACAATAAAGAGAGTGAGATTATTGGGAGGACAGAAAGTGAATTTATCATTTTATAAAAATAAATCTGTTTTAGTTACCGGACATACCGGATTTAAAGGAACATGGCTGTGCAAGATGCTGATAAATGCAGGCGCAAAAGTGACAGGCTATGCCCTGAACCCTCCAACGAATCCCAGCCTGTTTGAAATATGCGGACTTGCCTCTCAGATGAATTCTGTCAGCGGGGATGTTCGGAATCTGGAAGAGCTAAAAAGCGTATTTGATGATGTAAAGCCGGAAATTGTCATCCATATGGCAGCGCAGCCGATTGTCAGAGATTCCTATAAAAACCCTGTATATACTTATGATGTAAATGTTATGGGAACGGTTAATGTCCTTGAATGCGTCCGGCTGTCTGATTCAGTTAAGTCTTTTGTCAATGTTACAACGGATAAGGTGTACCGGAATAAAGAATGGATGTGGGGTTACCGCGAAGATGAAGAGCTGAATGGGTACGATCCATATTCCAATTCTAAATCCTGTTCTGAACTGGTAACGGATAGCTTTAAAAACTCCTTTTTTAAAGAACGTGATATCGCAATCACGACAGTTCGGGCAGGAAATGTGATTGGGGGAGGGGATTTTGCAAATGACAGGATTATCCCGGACTGTATCCGCGCCGCGCAGGATAACAGGGATATCATTGTGCGGAATCCATATTCAACCAGACCATACCAGCATGTCCTCGAGCCTTTGGCAGCATATCTTTTGATCGCTCAGGCGCAATATGAGAAAAGGGAGCTGGCGGGCAGCTATAACGTAGGGCCAGATGACGCAGATTGCTGGACGACAGGGGAATTGGTCACATTGTTTTGTAAAAAATGGAATAAGATTATGGGTGAAAATATTTCCTGGGAAAATAAATGCGACGGCGGACCTCACGAGGCAAACTTTTTAAAACTTGATTGTTCAAAATTAAAAACTGTATTTGGGTGGAAACCCAGATGGAATGTGGACATGGCTGTGGAAAAGATTATAGAATGGACAAAAGTCTATCTGGACGGGGGAGATGTAAGCGCATGTATGGATTTCCAGATTGAAAGTTTTTTCGAATAAGAAAGAGTTTGTATTTATGTGGAAAATTATTGAAGAAATTGTGCGTTTCTGTCTGAGGTTAGTATGTAAGCTGTGCCGGAAAGAGTGCACAGAAGAAATGCAGACGGTGTTTGTCCAGTTTGTAAAATTTGGAATTGTCGGAATCAGCAATACGCTTATTTCATATTTCATATATGTTATCATGCTTTTCTTTTTCCAGTCATTTGCGCTGCTGGAGAATTATGACTATCTGGCTGCACAGGTAATTGCGTTTGTCTTGAGTGTGCTGTGGTCATTTTACTGGAATAATAAAGTCGTATTTATGCAAGATTCCGGAAGTAAAAGAATTCTCTGGAAGACGCTGTTGAAGACATTTGCGGCATACTCATTTACGGGATTGTTTTTGAATAGTGTACTTCTGATATTGTGGGTGCAGCTGCTTTGTGTGTCGGAGTATGCGGCTCCGGTTTTTAACCTTTTGTTCAGTGTGCCCTTGAATTTTTTGATAAATAAGTTTTGGGCGTTTAGGTGAGATGGGTTAAGATTGGAAAAATTTTAAAACCACTTGGAATATATTTGAAAAATAGATATAATATTTTTGGTGGACGTTATTAAAGAAGATTATTGTTAAAAGTTTTGTGGAATACGTCGGTTAAGAAAGTATGGTAGATAAGAAAAAAGGAGTAGAATTATGCAGTTCAGAGATTTAAAGTACCAATATCAAGTATTAAAAGAGGACATAGACGCAGCAATGTTAAAGGTTGCGTCTGATTGTAATTTCATTAGCGGAAAACAAGTAAAAGAGTTAGAAGAAGAACTGGCAGAATATGTAGGAGTAAAGCACTGTATTTCCTGTGCTAACGGCACAGATGCGCTGAGTCTTGCTATGATGGCGTGGGGGATTAAAGAAGGAAATGCAGTGTTTGTTCCCGACTTTACATTCTTTTCCACAGGTGAGATTGTTTCTTTTGCTGGAGCAACGCCGGTGTTTGTTGATGTGGATCTGGACACCTATAATATATCCATAGACAGTCTTGAGAAGAAAATTAAAGATACGATTGAAGAGGGAAAACTTACGCCAAGAGCGGTAATTCCAGTTGATTTGTTCGGACTTCCGGCAGACTATGACAATGTAAGGAAGATTGCTGATAAGTATAACCTGCTCGTTTTGGAAGATGGTGCTCAGGGATTTGGCGGAAGGATTGGGGAGAGGAGAGCCTGCAGTTTTGGCGATATCAGTACGACATCCTTCTTCCCGGCAAAACCTCTTGGATGTTATGGTGATGGCGGTGCAGTTTTTACGGATGATGATGATATGGCTGCTTTACTTCGGTCAATCTGCGTTCACGGAAAGGGAACGATGAAATATGATAATGTAAGGATTGGTCTGAATTCAAGGCTGGATACCATGCAGGCGGCAATCTTGGCTGTTAAACTAAGGGCATTTAATGATTATGAAGTTGCTGATATTAATAAAGTGGCAGAAAGGTATACAGAGCTTTTGAGTGATGTTGTTAAGACGCCGGTTATTCCTGACGGCTTCTATTCAAGCTGGGCGCAGTATACGATACAGTTAGACAGCAGGAAAGAGCGGGATGGACTTCAGGCAGAATTAAAGAAGAATGATATTCCGAGTATGGTGTATTATCCGAAACCGATGCATAAGCAGCAGGCTTTTGACGGATTGCTTTTTAATGATAAAGATTATGTTAATACAATCCAATTATGTGATACCGTGCTGTCTCTTCCCATGCATCCTTATTTAACTGCGGAAGATATGGACACAATAGTTGAAGTGATAAAGCAGTACAAATTAAGAGCTTAAATGAATTTTGCATTCAATGATAGCGGGGTAGATTTTTTAAATGATTTTAAAGGACAATTATAAGACAAAAAAATATGACTATATTTTTGCATGGCTCTTGACAGGTTTTATATTTTCTTTCTCCGTGTGCTTGGTAATATTAAGTGAAAGCAGATCCATTACTAATCTGTATGATGTGGGAAAGGTGTATGAAATTCAGGATAATGTATACAGGACAGCAATTGTTCGGGATAAAGGACATCAGGAAAGCTCGGGAAAAGTGGTATTGGATCAAGGCTTTTATGAGTACGGGATAGGTATAAAAAAGGGTAAGAACCAATATAATTATTTTTGTGTTCAGTTAAAAAACGTAACTTCTGATACCATTGAATGGACAATCGATTTTAGAAAGCAAAAAGACGGGAAAATAAAAAAGAGCAATAAAGTATCTTGTTCATTGCATGACGGGATGAATATAATTAGTATTCCTTCAAAATCATTTAATGCGATAGCTGTAGAGATATATGGAGAAAACGGTTCATCATTCTATGTTGAAAAGATGCAGTTAAGAGAGACAAAGCCTGTTTTTGAAAAAAATAAAGCTTTGAAGATTATGATTGTTTCTTATCTAATGTACCTTATTACTTCTGGATTTTTTATATTTGCCTGGTGTAAAATTGGAATTTCTTTTCACTTTTATAGATGGATAGAAAGATTACAGAAAATATATATCCTGATTGCGAAATTATTTTGGAAGATTATGAAGCACCTTCCTTTGAACCAGCGAGGAAGAGATGGCCTGATAACATCATTATTCGTTTTCATGTTTTTATATAATGTACAGGTAGAGATAAAGCAGATTTATTATACAGACTTCAATAGTCATCTTTTAGTTTATTTGTTTTTATTGTTGATTATTGCAATATTATCGATTGAGCCAGCTTTGAAAAAGAAAAAATGGAACAATAGCTTAGTGTGGAGCTGGCTATTTCTGTGGATAATGGCCTGTATATCGGATGCATTGCTTCCAAAGAATTTTCGCTTTACTGGATATGCAATGGTCCTTGTGGTAGGTTTTTTCATATTTATATGGAATAATATGGAAAAACCAGAGGTACTTACAAGGAACTTTGTCCGGGCTGTTCATATTTTTCTGGTTTTGATCACACTTTTTTGTCTGTTATGCCGGCCTGAGAATACAGGGGAAACGGCAATGAGGTATGCGGGTATCAGCAAGAACCCCAGTATATTTGCATTGTATTTGGGAACAATTTTCTCTGTGCTTTTAGGAGAAATAGAGAACTCAATAAAAAAGGGTAATGGGATAAAAAAAATACTTCCTTATATATTAGAAGGATGTGTCGTATTGGTCTTTTGCTGGAAAGCGCAGTCGGTTTGTCCTCTTTTATGCATAGCCGGAATTTCATTTGTATGGCTGGTAAGAATGAACCATTATACAAGGCAAAAGAATTGCCGGAAGATTTTAATATCAATTATAATATGTGCAGTTATTTCGATTATTCCTGTATATCTCAGCATTGATTGGGGAGTAAAGCATATACCGCAGTCTTTGGGACTTTCTGTAACTTTTGAAGGAGAGCAGCCGGTTGTCAGACAGCAATATGGCATGGTCGCTTATGCCAGTGATCTGAAAGAAAAATTCGATGAAAGCCGGATCGGACAAAAACTTGGAAAGGCGTCATTATCAGGAATCCTGTCAGGAAGAGATTATTATTACAGAACCTATTTACGTGATATGAATCTGTTTGGACATGAGGAGAATCCCAAAATGTGGGGGAAAAGACGTCTTCCGCATAATGCAGTGCTTGGTATCGCACACCGCTATGGAATCTTCGCAAGCGTTCCTTATATTCTAATGCTTGTTATGGTAATTATCAGGACGTTTCGGTATAGTAGGAAGGAAAAGCCCTATGCTGCTGTGCCGTTTTACGTCTGTTTGACATCTATTGTAATGTCAATGGCAGATAATGTAGAGCAGCCATTTGTGTGGCTGCCTTGGATTGGGCTGTATTTGATGATGGGAATTGTATTTGATGATAAGTTATGTGCGAAAGAATAGCTCTTAAAAGTTTGTCTGTTTTTTACTGTCTTGTTTTTTATATTTTGATATTATGTATATATTGATTTAAGCCCCAAATTACATAATAGTAATATTTTTATAGAGCTTGCAAATGGATTTTATTATATTTATTCTTCTGACAAGAACTCCTAAATTTCAAATAAGAGGTTACATAAATTATAAAAATTAAACTAAAAACATAATACTTATCCACATAATGTATTCCATATACATCCATTTCTTAATAAAATTATGTAAATGAATGAAAAATACAGATATATGAGGGATGGATAATATGGATTATGAAATGCTAGGAATCCGTATCCGGGAGGCACGGAAGAGTAGAGGTTATACACAAAGCGAATTGGCGGAATTGACGGAATATTCAGTACAGCATATCTCACATGTAGAGACAGGGAGTACCAAGTTAAGTGTTGAACTGCTTATCTGTATAGCGAATGCACTGGATGTATCTCTGGATGATCTGTTGAGAGACAGTTTAGACCTCAGTCCGAGGGCTCAGCATAACATATCAATAGATGTTAATTCAGCAAAAGAGAGAGATGCAATTGTACGAATTGTAAAAATATTGGAAGAAGAGATAGGAAATCTGAGGAATTAAAGTCGGATAAAAATTATTAATTTGTGTCATGTTTGTTGAATGTTCTGTCAATTTGCGATGAGATATAAATGATACAAAAAATATGAAAAAATAATTAAAGATATATTGACAAAGCGCGGCAAGAGTGGTAATATGTTTGTAACAAATAACAAAGCTGATTTACAAGACAGACGCGAGCTGTAAGTAAAGGGCAGTTATTTTATCGGCACAAGTGTTGAGGAGAGATTTCTGAGAAAAGGCGCTAAGTATCAGGAATCGAAAAATTTATGAAAGGTAGGTACGGACCACCGAAGGATTAAATTTTTAAATAACAGAATCGGGCAGATACTTGAAGGAACATCAGGGAATTTGGACCGAAGATGAAAGAGGTAAAAAGAATGATTGAAAAATCAGCGTAAAGGCGGGTATTAGCGATAGAGTTGATACCCGTCTTTACTGTTTGTCATTTTATACAAGAATACGGTGCCTGGTGAAGAATAATTATATGTATCTTGCAGGGAAATTGTGATTGACGTCTTGTGCAAAAATACAATATAATAAGGTTAGTTTAATAATTAAAGAGAGAGAGGTCCCATGATGAAACAATTTTTTGGAATGAGTCAGCGTGGAGAGTTGCGGGAGGCGGTTCATGGATTGAGCAGACCGCAATTTATTATGCTGCTCTCTAATAAAGAGCAGTTTGAAGCCCATGTAAGGGAGTTAGAAGGGCTTTTCCCTGGCGTGCCAAGTATTGGATGTATTGGCATGAGTTATGACACAAGAGTTGTGGAGAATGGAGTAGGTGTGATCGCATTTTCGGACGGGGTCCGTGCGGCGACGAATGTGTTAGAGCAGGTGTCTGTAATGCCGGTGAAATATATCAGCCGACTGGAAGAGGATATGAAGACGGTTGGCGGTTCGCAAAACGATACGGTATGTATTGATTTTTGCTCTGGAAATGATGCATGTGTGCTGACTACGATCAATACAGTGTTAAAGCGCAAAAAGATATCGCTTGTGGGCGGGACAGGAGATGCCGGAAAGGTGTCTGCCAATGGCAGAGTGTATGAGGATGCGGTAGCATATGGCCTGATAAAGAATTTGAATGGAAAAGTGAAGACATATAAGGAGAACATTTATCGTCAGATGGAAGATTATCAGTTTATTGCATCCCGCACAGATCGGGCGAATTATGTTATCGGTGCGTTAAATGATCGACCGGCGAAGCAGGTGTATCAGGATATACTTAAGGTATCAGAGAACGATATTACAACGCAGACATTTAAGAATCCTTTTGGGAAGATTAATGGGGACGACACCTGCATTATATCGATAAAAGAGGTGAAGGGTGATTCGTTGGCGTGTTTCCGTCAGGTGAATGATTCAGACGTACTTGTTCTGCTTGAGCTTGGAGATTACAAAGAGGTGGTGAGACAGACAATCCGTGAGATCCAGAGAGATTTTCCGAGACTTTCGGCTGTATTTTCTGTAAATTGCCTGTTCCGTTATCTGCTCTTTACTCAGAATAATTATATGCAGGAGTATTTAAGTGAGATGAGTGCCCTTGGCAGCCATGCGGGATTGGTTGGATATGGAGAACATTATAACAATCGATTTGTAAATCAGTCTATGACCTGTGTGGTATTTGAATAGAGGGGGTAGGAAAAGATGGCATTTTGGAATAAGAGCAAGCAGGAAATAACTATGAAGCCTGAAAATGAAAAGAGTCTGTACCCGGTATTGCATGTAATGGGAAGCCTTAAAGATTATCATACAGAACTTGTGCAGAAGGAAGTGGATTCTCTGAGAGAGCTGAGTGAAATTGGGCGTTCTTTTGGAGGAGTGATGAAGGAAGCGGGAGATTTCCAGAACAGGCTTGAAGATTTTGGAGAGAATTTTGCAAGTATAGAGGATGTATCTGGTGAATTTGTGACGGTGAAAGACACGATTGCCAAATCCGTGGACCATGCGCAGGATGAGGTCGAGGAGCTTAAGAACAGTTCGAGGCAGGTTGAGGCTCATTTCAGTGAGATGGGAAGTACTTTTGAAGACCTGCAGATGGCAGTGGAGAAGATCAAGCGGTGTACGAGCAAGATCATCAATATTGCGGAGCAGACGAATATCCTTGCTTTGAATGCGTCTGTAGAAGCAGCCCGTGCGGGAGAGCAGGGCAAGGGATTTGCAGTGGTTGCAGTAGAGGTAAAGAAACTTGCGGAAGAGATCAAGAACTTGACGGGTGAAGTGGATTCTGGTATTAATGAGGTGGAGCAGGGTGCTGATAAGCTTAACAACAGCATCGAGACTTCCCAACAAGCTTTGGAAAAGAGTATCGAAAAGGTGAATGAGACTTACGATATGTTTGACGAAATTACGCAGTCAGCAGAAGGCGCGACAACAGTTCATTCGGAGATTTCCGGAGTGATTGAGAATTCGAAGGCGGCCTTGCAGCAGTTATGCGGATTCTTTGATCAGATAAAGGATCGGTATCAAGACGTTACGCATCATATTGATCGAGCGGGAGATCTGGGAACAACGAAAAGTGCTATGTTTGAGGATATTGATAATATGATGGCTCAGATTCCGCCGATAATAAAAGAATATACCTCTGAAGAGCGATAAAATTTTGAGATGAAAAATTTAAAAAAACCTATTGACAAATGAGAAACTGTGTAGTATAGTAATTATTGTTCTGAGGAACAAGCCTTAAGAAATGCGACAGTGGCTCAGTTGGTAGAGTACGACCTTGCCAAGGTCGGGGTCGCGGGTTCGAACCCCGTCTGTCGCTCTTAGAGATGGAGATACTTAGATGAATGCAGAAGTGTTTATCTAAGTATTTTTATTATGTATTGAAATCAATTTACATATAGAAGACAGGATGGGATAAGATGATGGAAGATATCAGAAAAGAAACGAAGGGAAATGAGAAATCAGAAGTTTTGCGCAATCCATTGGCTTATGAGAGGGTAGGGAGACTTATTGCGAAATTTGCCATACCGGCGATCATCAGTATGCTGGTGAGTTCGTTGTACAATATCGTTGATCAGATATTTATCGGCCAGGGTGTGGGGATGCTGGGAAATGCGGCGACTAATGTTGCATTTCCGGTTTCTATTATCTGTACGGCGACAGCGCTGCTGCTCGGAATCGGCAGTGCATCTAACTTTAATCTGGAGTCGGGGGCCGGGAATCAGGACCGGGCGAACAGGATTATGGGGACGGGGCTTTCTATGCTGGCAATCTGCGGATGTGTGATTGCTATAGTTGTGATTCTGTTTCTAAATCCGCTTCTTAATATCTTCGGGGTGACACCGGATATCCTTCCTTACGCGCAGGACTATCTTGGAATCACTGCGTTTGGAATCCCTTTTTTGATCCTTACTACCGGCGGGAACCATCTGATCCGGGCGGACAGAAGCCCTACATATTCTATGGCATGTATGCTCACCGGGGCGGTGATCAATACGATTTTAGACCCCACATTTATCTTTGTGTTCCGCTGGGGAATCAAGGGAGCAGCGTGGGCGACAGTGATCGGGCAGGTAATCTCCGGCGTGTTGGTGATCGTATATTTTTCTAAGTTCCGTCATCTGGATCTGGAGTTTAAAATGTTGAAACCGCAGGCAGAGTTCCTTAAGGCGATCGTGTCTCTTGGAATGGCCGCCTGTGTGAACCAGATTGCTATGGCGGCTGTCCAGATTACTATGAACAATACGCTGAGACATTACGGAGCGGCGTCCATGTATGGGACGGATATCCCGCTGGCATGTGTGGGTGTCATCTCGAAAGTCAATATGGTCTTTATGTCAATCTGCATTGGCACTTCCCAGGGATGCCAGCCTTTGTGGGGCTTTAATTATGGAGCGAAAAATTATGGGAGAGTGAGGGAGGCATTTCGGAAGGCGTTTCAGATCTCTTTGACGGTGGGGATTATATTTTTCTTGTGTTTCCAGCTATTCCCAAGACAGATTGTCAGTATCTTTGGGACGGGAACGCCGGAGTATTTTCATTTTGCGGAGCGGTATTTTAAGATATTTATGCTGATGACTTTTATCAATGGAATACAGCCTATGTGTTCAGGGTTCTTTACGTCTATCGGGAAGGCGAAGCTAGGTATTGTGGTGTCGCTGACAAGGCAGGTAATCTTTTTGCTGCCGCTTATCTTGATCTTTCCGGTATTTATGGGAATTGACGGGGTGATGTACGCCGGCCCGATCGCGGACGGAGCAGCGGCAGCGGTGGCTGTCGGGTTTGCAGTGAGGGAGCTTCGGAGGATGAGGAGCAGGGATATATCAGACAATTAGCGGGAGGTTGTCCCGCTAATTTTTTAAGGTCACATTCACGGTATTGTCATTCATGGTCGTCGCTTTGCCGCCGTCGGACAGGCGGGGATGATGCAGGGCGTTGCAGGTAAGCCCGCCGGGGCTTTGACTTAAACTGTATACGCCCACCGCAGCAACAGCTCCCCGCGCGATCAGGTCGGTGGTCTTAGCAGTGAATTCTACTTCTGCCAGGTCATTGCTGCAAAGCACTGCGTCGCCGTCTTTGATATCTCGTGCTGCGGCATCTTTTGTATTCATGACAAGGGTCATGGGTCCCCGCTTTTTTGCCTGCCTTTTCTCAGACTGGAAGATGGAATTGAGAGTATGTATGCTTGGCACGGAGATGAGACTCAACGCTTCGCTGCCGCCATAGCATGGAGTATAATGCGGCATTGGTTCAGGCAGTCTGGGATTAACGATATAGAATCTCTTCTCCGGTGTCTGGAAATCAGTGTGGCGGGCAAAGGGCATGGAGATAGTGCCGCCCGCTGTCAATGCCATGCGTTCTTTCGTTGTCAGATGAGCGGAAAGGGGCGTAGGTGTCAGGATTAATTTTTCATACATTTCTTCTTCAGTATGCTGGAAATAACTGTCGGTATATCCCATAGCTTTTGCCAGAAGAGTGACGGTGTTCCAGTTGCTTTTTGCTTCTCCTGCTGGTTCAATGATCTTGCGGGTCGCGGCCATGGTGCAGTAGCCATAGGCTTCGTAGCAGTCGGAATGTTCGACGGAAAAGGTGGCGGGAAGTATAATATCTGCATACTGTGCTGTGTCCGTCATAAATCGTTCGTGGACTATGGTAAATAAATCTTCTCTTTTTAGTCCTTCCAGCAGGCTTTTTTGATCACTGACAGAATTGGCCGGATTACTGCCCGCTACATAGAGGCTTTTGACGGGCATATGACCGTCTGTGCCGGTGAGAGCCATAGAGAGCTGGTTGATGTTGATTGTTCTTACCGGCTTCTCTGTGCGAAGATCCGGGCGCTGTACGGATTTCCCGTCAAAGTAGGAACCGCCGGAGGGGGTACAGCCGCACAGACCGCCGCCTGGACGTTTCCATGCGCCGGTGAACAAAGAAAGTATGGTGATCAGCCGTACGGTCATGGAGCCGTTGCCGTAGCGGGAGCAGCCGCTTCCAAGGAGTATGGAGGGAGCTGAGGCTGTGCCGTACCGGAGCGCAAGGGCCGTGATGGTATGTGCAGGGATTCCGGTAATGTCTGATGCCCATTCGGGCGTGCAGGCAGAGAGTGTCTTTTTAAATTCTTCGTATCCCAGTCCATATTCTGTTAAAAATGCTTCGTCGGAAAGATGGTTTTTCTCCAGTTCATGCATCATGGCCAGAGCCAGGGCGCCGTCACTTCCCGGGCGTATGAGGATGACTTCGTCACAGTAAGGGGCCATCGGTTCCGCGTATACTTCTATAAGTATGATCTTTTTGCCTTCTCTTCTCGCCTGTGTAAGATCGCTGAGAGTGGGAAATCTGGTGGCTGCTGCATTGCTCCCCCATACAAGAAACAGATCGCTGTCTTTAAGTTCTCTTGGGTCCAGGCATCCGGTATTTCCCACGACAGAAGAATAGCCGTCTCCTTTGGCGGAGGAGCACAGGGTCTTTATCAGTTCGCATGTTCCCATGCGGGCAAAAAGTGCTTGTACACAGTGACGCTGTATGATGCTCATTACGCCGGAATAATAGCAGTAGGCGATGGATGATGCTCCGTCTGTCTGTATGATAGTTTTCCAGCGGGATGTGATCTCTGCGATTGCATCTTCCCAGGAAATGGGGGTAAAGGATCCTTCCCCCTTTTTACCGCAGCGTTTCAGCGGGAGGAGAATACGGTCTTTTGCATTGATTTCCTCTGTATAGCGCCGCATTTTTCCGCACAGCATCCCCCTGGAGACGGGGTGTGTCTCATCGCCTTCGGTTTTCAGAATCTTTTTGCCGTCTGTATGGACGGTAAACCCGCATGAGGCGGGACAATCATAAGGGCAGATTGTTTTTTGTGTATAGGTTTTCATAAGTTTTATACCTCTTTGCGCATGTGTTGGTTTCATGATAGCATAGGGGAGGCAGGTAAAGCAACCTTGCGATTGACCTTTTGAGGGCAGTTCTTTTAATAAAATATTCCGAGAGGGGAATGATAATCTATTATAAGATCAGGAGTGCAGTATGACGGCGGAAATTATAGCTTATATGGCATTTGAACAGGATATGAAACGGCGGATGGAATTTTCACTTGTGACGCAGTGTGCGCCCTTTTTGAAAGGAATGCGGACAGCGAGCGTTCTGAATGTAGAGCAAGTGTGGGTGGGTGGATTACACCGGTTATTTGAGACTACGGATATCTCCTGGCAGATTCTTGTTGCAAGAAAAGAGAGATGCCTTGTTTTGTTTTATAGAAAGTCCGGACTTGAGAGAGTACTCTCTGTCAGGGAGGTCCGGCAGTTTTTAAAAGGATATGGTTATGAGGCGCAGGCACTTTCCCGGAGTATTGCACGGCTTTCTATGAGGATGAATCTGTACGTGGAAGGAAAAATAGATTTCCCCCATGAGCTGGGGATATTTTTGGATTATCCTCTGGAAGATGTGAGAGCCTTTATTAAGAACGGCGGGAGGAAGAGTATCTTTACGGGATACTGGAAAGTGTACCATAATCCGGGGAGGGCGCATCTTACTTTTCTGGCATATGATAAGGCGAAAGACAGTGCGGTGAATGAATTCCTGGCCGGAAAAGATATTAGTGAAATTGTAAAGGCAGGATGAAGGAAGCCGAAGAGTTATAAAAAAGAGAGACTTTGGCTTTTCCTTTTTTAGATTTCATGATAAACTGGTGTACAGATTAATTTTAGAAATACAAGGAGGATACAAGTGCATGAGCTATGCGGACAAAGTGTTTATAGATATGTGCCGTGACATTATTGATAACGGCACGGATACGAGGGGCGAGAAGGTGCGCCCGGTGTGGGAGGACGGTACGCCTGCCTGGACGGTGAAAAGGTTCGGGGTGGTGAACCGGTATGACCTTAGCAGGGAATTTCCGGCGCTGACTTTGAGGCGGACGCCGATTAAGAGCTGTACGGATGAGCTTTTGTGGATCTGGCAGAAGAAGTCCAATGATATCCATGATTTAAACAGCCATATCTGGGATAGCTGGGCGGACGCGGACGGCTCCATCGGAAAGGCTTACGGCTATCAGATGCGTGTAAAGCATCAGTATAAGGAAGGCTTGTTTGACCAGGTAGACAGGGTGCTCTATGACCTTAAGAATTATCCTTACAGCCGCCGTATCATGACGAATATCTATGTGCATCAGGACCTTCACGAGATGAACCTTTACCCCTGCGCCTACAGCATGACGTTTAATGTGACGAAAAGGGCGGGGCATGAGAAACTCACGCTGAACGGGATTTTAAACCAGCGCTCCAATGACGTGCTGACGGCAAACAGCTGGAATGTGTGCCAGTATGCGGTGCTGCTCCATATGTTTGCCCAGGTGTGCGGCATGGAGGCGGGGGAATTCGTGCATGTGATTGCGGACGCGCACATTTACGACAGGCATATCCCGCTCATTGAGGAGCTGATAAGCCGGGAGCCGCTCCCTGCGCCCAGGTTCTGGCTGAATCCGGAGGTGAGGGATTTCTATGAGTTTACGAGGGATGATGTGAAACTGCTTGATTATGAGACTCATGAGCAGATTAAAAATATACCTGTGGCGATATAATTGTTGGGGAAGGGAGAAAAAGGCATGAATCTGATTGTGGCGGCGGACAAGAACTGGGCCATCGGGAAGGATAACCGGCTGATGTGGAGCATACCGGCTGATATGAAGTATTTCCGGGAGATGACGAGGGGAAATGTGGTTATTATGGGGAGGAAGACATTGGAGAGCTTTCCCCAGGGGCAGCCTCTTAAGAACCGGGTGAATATCGTGATTACGCGTAAGAAGGACTATAAGGTGAAAGGCGCGGTGGTCGTTCACAGCGTGAAGGAGGCGGAGGAGACTGCCAGAAAAGAGGCGGCAGAGTGCGGCGGGGATATCTTTGTCATCGGCGGGGAGAGTATCTACCGCGCGATGCTTGGGTACTGCGACAGGGCGTATGTGACAAAGATTGACCATGGGTTTGACGCGGACACTTATTTCCCGGACCTGGATGCGGACGGGGAGTGGGAGATGACGAAAATCAGCGAGGAGCAGACTTGCTTTGACTTGGAATATTATTTTACAGTTTATGAGAGGTTAAGATAAGGTAAGATGAGGATACTGAGCATTACGGCGCAGAAGCCAAGCAGCACCGGGAGCGGCGTGTACCTGACGGAGCTTGTGAAGGAGCTGGCGGTAAAGGGGCATGAGCAGGCGGTTGTCGCGGGCGTGTATGAGAAGGACGAGGTTGAACTGCCGGAGGGAGTCGGGTTCTATCCGGTGTATTTTGCGGAAGATGTGCAGGACGAGGGGTTCTGTGAGGGTGAGCCTGACGCAGGATTCGGGGAGGTGCACGCGGATATCCCGTTTCCGATTGCGGGGATGTCGGATGAGATGCCTTATAAGAGTACAAGGTACTGTGATATGACGCCGGAGATGACGGGGCAGTTTAAGGAGGCGTTTTTAAAGGCGGTGGCGAGGGCGGTTAAGGAGCTTTTGCCGGACGTGGTGCTGTGCCACCACCTCTATCTTCTGACGGCTCTTGTGCGGGAGGCGTTTCCGGAGCTTAAGGTGTACGGGTTCTGCCATAACACGGACTTACGGCAGATGAAAAAGACGGACCTTGAGAGGGATTTTATCCGGGAGCAGATAAGGCGGCTTGACCATATCTTTGTGCCTCAGAGGGCGCAGGAGGAGGGTGTGAAGGAGATTTACGGCGTACCGCAGGGGAGGATTACAAGAGTGGGCATGGGCTTTAACCGAAGGATTTTCCATGTGACGGGGGAGAGACCGTCGGATGGGGTCACGAGGATTGTGTTTGCCGGGAAGATTGCGGAGAAGAAGGGCGTGGTGAGCCTGATGAGGAGCCTCTGCCTTCTGGATGTTCCGGGGAGGGAGGTTCACATGCTTTTGGCGGGGAGCACGGGGAATGAGGAGGAGTTTCGCCTGATTTGTGAGCTGGCGGAAAAAGCTCCGGTGAAGGTGACGTTCCTTGGGAGGCTTTCCCAGACGGAGCTTTCGAGGGTTTACAATGAATGTGATGTCTTTGTGCTGCCGTCCTTTTTTGAGGGAATCCCGCTGACGGTAATCGAGGCTCTGGCCTGCGGCGACAGGGCGGTGATGACGGACCTTCCGGGCATCCGGGAGTGGCTTTTGGAGGCTGTGCCGGGGGCAGATGTCCTTTTTGTGGAGATGCCTGAGATGAGGAATGCGGATGAGCCGGTGGCAAGCGGGCTGCCGGAGTTTGAAAGGAGGCTTGCGAAGGCGCTGTCTTTGAGTGTCTGTAAGGGTGAGACGAGGCGCGCGGATGTGAGCGGCATTTCCTGGGAGGGGATTGCGGAGAGGGTGATTGGCACGGTTGCCGGATAACAGGGCATAGGGGATTTGAGCAGGATTCAGATGGTATATTATTCGAAATATACCATCTTTTTTGGTATTTTTGTAAATAAATTAATTAATTTACAAATGGAAAGAAATGTGGTAAGATGAAAAAAGAATTTCAGGAGGTGGTATTGTGGATTATAGAAAATTATGTGTAGATATATTTGGAACGGACAGCCCTGAAAAGTTAAAAGAATTTGCGAAAAAGGCGGCAAGCTATGAGCAGCTTTATGAGAAGGGTGATATCATCAACTCCAGGAACGCCGGAAGGAAACCGAAGATTGGCAGCGAGGATGCGGAAAAGATGCGGGAAATGTATGCGTCCGGAGAAAGTGTCGGGCAGATCGCACAGTATTTCCATGTGACCCGCCCGACGGTATATAAATACATTAATATCCGGAAACGGTGGGAGGAGGATAACTTTGTCAGGGTGCGTCTGGACTATATGTATGACGATGAGCTGTGTACGGTGATTGACGTGGATTTTAAGCATGAGAAGGTGTATGTGGAAAATCAGACGGATAAGGTGCTGCTTACGGCATTTGGGGTCAATAAGAATCCGGACTGGGAGGCTTTTAATGATTTTCTGGAATCCAGATGCGTTCCCCGGACACGGTGCGGCATGAAACAGATTCTTAAGGAAAATGAACTTAACAGCTACGACCCTCTTCAGATGATTGAGAGGACGCAGGGGCGTATGGCGGAAGATCATCACTGGATACGGATACACTATAAGGATGGGGAGGAATTGCCATGGGATGTATAAATATAAATTTATATCATATGGGTACGATGGGTCATTCTTCCAAGGGAAATCAGCTAAAAGGGAGAGATGGGGATTATTGGTATAAAGCGGATTACATGGGATATGAAGGACTTTCGGAGTATATGGTGTCGCATTTGTTGGAATATTCGAATCTTAATAAGTTTGTGAGCTACGATATGGTGCGTATCGTATCCTGTGAAAACAGTATAATGGATGCCGGAGCGCACATTTTTTAGGACAGGATGAGAATATCGTTACACTTGAGCATTTATATCGTCAGTTTACCGGGCAGGGACTTTCGCAGAGACTTGCTCAGATCAGAGAGGCCAGGGATAAGATACGGTGGATGGTTGGGACTGTGGAGGATATTACCGGAATCTCAGGATTTGGAAAGTATCTTACTGCGATGCTTGAACTGGATGCGTTTTTCTTAAATGAAGACCGCCATACGAATAATATAGCAGTGATTTATAATAAAAGGACTGACGGTTACCGGGTGTGTGAATATTTTGACCATGGACTGGCTCTTTTAGCAGATACGATGGTGGATTTCCCGCTGGGAATTGCCGTAGAGGAGCTTATGGGGTCTGTGGAGGCAAAGCCTTTTGCCAGAAATTTTGACGAGCAGATGGATGCAGCGGAGGAATTGTATGGGCAGCAGCTTTTCTTCACTTTTCAGATGAAGGATATGTTAAAAATATTGGAGCAGAGCAGAAAAATGTATTCTGAGGAAATATGCGGACGTGTAGAGAAAATTCTGCGTTATCAGATTCGGAAATATAATTTTTTTTTTAAATAAATGAGACGTTTTCCTATTTCTGCCCGTCTAATAGACAGAACTTAAGAAAAAAGTTCTTACCGTGCGTGCGAGTTTCAGGGGAAAGGTGGGAGCCATGATGGAGGAATTGGTTGAGAGAGCCAGGCGCGGAGAGCCGAAGGCATTTACAGAGCTGATGCAGATGCATATGCAGCCCATGTATAAGGTGGCAAGGGCGATGCTCTGTTCTGATGCGGATGTGGCGGACGCGGTGCAGGAGACGATTCTTGGCTGCTGGGAGAAAATCGGGCAGCTTAAGGAAGGGAAGTATTTTAAGACGTGGATGACCCGGATGCTGATCAATAAGTGCAACGATATCCTGCGGGCGGGGAGACGCTTTGTATCGGATGACGGGATGCCGGAGATTGCGGATTTTGACAGGCATTTTGAAAATGTGGAGTGGAATGAGGCGCTGAAGTCTATCGATGAAAAGTATCGGCTGGTAATCATGCTTTATTATGTGGAAGGGTTTAAGACAAGCGAGATCAGCCAGATTTTGGATGTGCCTGAATCGACAGTCCGGACGAGGCTTTCCAGGGGGAGAGAGAAATTGGCGGTCATCTACGGCGGAGCGGAAAGGAGAGCGTTGTGATGTGTGAGAAGAAGAGGATAGATATTTTAAGGGAAGAGGTTGTGATACCGAAAGAGGTGCAGCAGAAGGCGGACGCGGCATTTGAGCAGATTCTTGCAAAGCCGGGGGCAGGCAAGTTGCTCCGTCTGCGGCAGCGGCAGCGAAGGAGAGCGGCGGCAGCGGCTGTTGCGGCAGTGCTGGCTCTAAGCACCGTCGCTGCAGGAGCGGCATATCTTGAGTGGAATAAGGGGCTTGAAAAAGACTTTGCGGTTACGGAGGAGCAGAAGGGGAAGGCGGAAAGCACGCGTCTGGCTGGATTTCCGAATCTTTCCGCGGAGGATAAGGGAATCGTCGTAACTGCCCAGCAGAGCATTGTGGACAATTACTACGGATATCTGGCGTTTAAGGTGGAGGGATTTACGAAAGGAAAAGGCAGGGAGCCGGGGTTTAATGAACTTTCCATCAAGGTGGACGGAAAGGATATTTCCCATACTTGTGAGCTGTATGGCAAGGAGAAAATGAATAAGGTGAATGAGGACGGAAGTTTCGAGTGCCGAATCATGCTCTATGGGGATGACGGTAAAGGCACCCTTAAGGATAAGCAGATAGACGTCCGGTTTTCTGACCTTGGCGTTGTCACGGAAAAGGCAGGAGCCGCTGAGGATGTGGTAAACGGGGAGTGGGCATTTTCCTGGCAGCTCTCCGGCAGCGATGAGATTTATACGGCGGAGGTTGATGAAAAGCTTGGCAGTTCGGGAGCGGCGGTCACGAGGGCGGAGGTGTCTCCGATTTCGATTAAGGCGGTGTATGATTTCCCTGCCAGGACGGTGAAGGAAGAGGCTTTTGACGAGACTTCAGGAGAGGTGTATGAGACAGATATGCTGGATGAACCGCCGCTGCTTATTGGCGTCAGGCTTAAGGACGGAACGCTTGTGACGGACACCCAGGGAGGTGCCATGGGCTATACGGACGGGGGAAAGAGGGTGTACGAGGAGTGCTTTGCCATGGGGAAAATCCTTGATGTGGAGGAAGTGGAGAGCCTTCTTTTTGTGAAGAAGATACCGGAGGAAGAGAGGGAGCTTACGGAAGAGGATATGTTTGTGGTGAAAGTTCGTTGATTTTGCTTATCGTAATAAATATAGGCGTAAAAATATGAAGAAAAATCTGTTGATATGCCGGTATTAAATATCGTATAATAAAGTCAGGAAATGAAAGGAGGGCTCTATATGGCATCGACAGCACAAGCTATGAAAAAGAAGGAATTTATGAAAAAAGAATATTCTGAGAAATCAGCCATAGACGCATTATATAGTGAACTCTCTAAAGGAATTGAAAGCCTGAAAAAGGGTGATGTTTATACGGTTGATGAGGCCTGGGAGGAAATTGATAAAATATAATGCGAATGGAAAAACCGAAGAAGTACAGAATCGTTATTTCAAAAGATGCACTTTGGGATATCAAATCAACAAAAAAATATATTCTTGATACATTCAAGTACCGTGAATATGCTGAAAATTTTTCAAAGAAGATTAAGAAACCCATTAAAGAACTGGATTCATTCCCAAAAGGTTATGAAACTACAGGATATGTTATTGATGGATTAAGCGTTTATTTTAAACCATGCAGCACATATTTAATCTTTTTTGTAGTGGAAGATTCTACGATAACGGTAATTCGGGTTTTAAAAGACCGTATGTACTGGCAGGCAATCATAAGGAAAATGCAGAAAATCAACAGATAAAATATAAGAATAATATTTTTGATTGACAATGACCGCCCGCATCCTCTATAATAGAAGAAATTTATCAGTCAAATGCCGTGACAGGGAGGAGTACATAGATTCCCGATGCGAAGAGAGGAGACGTCCGGTGCAAGTCTCCGTGAAGGATTTATGGAAGTAGCCCTCGAGCAGTGGAGCGAACGCACGGACTTACACTTATATGTACGGAAGTTGCGGTGTCAGTAGATTCCAACGCAGTCTCAGCGTTAACGGAGAGACGGTATCGGAGGAAAAGATTGGGTAAGGCAGATTTGCCGGAAGATCCATATCAGCAGTTTCTCCCGTACCGGGTGAGTGCAGGGATTTTCCCTGAATTTAGGTGGTAACACGGATAGAATATTCGCCCTAAGCGGTTTCGCTTAGGGCGTTTTGATGTGAGGAGGTTCATAAGTATGAAGAAAATCAGCGGGAACAAATTACTGGTAAAGGCTCTCCGGGAAGAAGGGGTGGACACCATCTTCGGATATCCGGGGGCGTGTACCATTGACATCAGCGACGAGCTTTACAAGCAGGATTTTACGAAGGTAATCCTGCCGAGGCAGGAGGTTGCCCTTGTCCATGAGGCGGATGCTTACGCCCGCTCTACGGGAAAGACGGGGGTGTGCCTTGTGACCAGCGGCCCGGGGGCGACCAACCTTGTGACGGGGCTTGCGACGGCCTACTATGACAGTGTGCCTCTTGTGTGCTTTACCGGGCAGGTGGCGAGGCATCTCATCGGGAACGATGCGTTCCAGGAGGTGGATATCGTAGGGATTACGAGGAGCATCACGAAATACGGCGTGGTTGTAAAAAAGAGAGAGGATTTGGGGCGCATCATTAAGGAGGCGTTTTATATAGCCAGGACAGGAAGGCCGGGGCCGGTGCTGATTGACCTGCCTAAGGATGTGATGGCGGAGCTTGGAAGTGGGGAGTATCCGGAGAGTGTCAATATCCGGGGATATAAGCCCAGCACCGGAGTCCATATCGGGCAGCTCAAGCGCGCCATCAAGATGCTTGGGAAAGCGAAAAGACCGCTGTTTCTTGCCGGGGGAGGCGTGATCATATCGGGGGCAAGAAAGGAATTTACATGCCTTGCAGAGCGGACGAATGTTCCGGTTGTCACTACCGTTATGGGGCGCGGGGCAATACCGACGAACCATCCTCTCTATATCGGGAACCTGGGGATGCACGGGGCTTACGCCTCCAATATGGCGGTCAGCGAGTGCGACCTTTTGTTTTCCATCGGAACCCGGTTTAATGACCGGATTACGGGAAAGCTCCATTCCTTTGCGCCGAAGGCGCAGATTGTGCATATCGACATCGATACAGCGGCGATTTCCAAAAATGTACAGGTGGACGTGCCGATTGTGGCGGACGCGAAAGAGGCGGTTGAAAAGCTTTTGGAGTATGTGGAAAGGTATGACACGGAGAAATGGCTGGGAAAGATATATGGCTGGAAAAAAGAGTATCCGCTTATCATGAGGGAAAAACCGGTGATGACGCCTCAAGATGTAATTGATACGATTAATCGCATATTTGATGAGGCAATTATTGTTACAGATGTGGGCCAGCACCAGATGTTCACCGCACAGTTTGCTGAGATTACAGAAAAGAAACAGCTTATCATGTCCGGAGGTCTTGGTACGATGGGCTATGGGCTTCCGGGAGCAATCGGGGCGAAGATTGGTAATCCTGACACTTATGTTATCTCCATATCCGGGGACGGCGGCATGCAGATGAACATCCAGGAGCTTGCCACGGCGGTTCTTGAGGAGCTACCAATCATCTCCTGCATTTTCAATAATAATAATCTGGGAATGGTGCGCCAGTGGCAGAAATTATTCTATGGGAAGCGTTATTCGATGACATGCTTACGCTCTGGTGCTGCGTGCAGGGGGAGATGCGGTGAGGTGCCGTGTCCGGAATATACGCCGGATTTCGTAAAACTGGCGGAGAGCTACGGGGCGAAGGGCATCCACATTACGAAGAAGGAAGAGATAGAGCCTGCATT
Source organism: uncultured Dorea sp. (assembly GCA_910586965.1). Taxonomy (GTDB): domain Bacteria; phylum Bacillota; class Clostridia; order Lachnospirales; family Lachnospiraceae; genus MD308. The sequence continues at coordinate 113,880 of CAJUMF010000001.1, forward strand.
TTTGGAGGCGATGAAGAGCAAGAAAACACCGTATGTCCTGGAATTCGATATTGACCCGGAAGATCTGGTCTATCCGATGATTCGGCCGGGAGGGACTCTGGAAGACATGATCATGGATTGTTAAGATAAGGGGGAAGATGCTATGAATGGAAATGGAATGAAAAAGCGCTGGCTTTCACTGTACGTAGAAAATCAGGACGGCGTATTGTCAAAAATCTCCGGATTATTCTCAGGGAAGTCCTACAATATTGACAGCCTGACCGTGGGAACCACAGAGGATCCCACAATCTCAAGAATGACAATCGCGACAGTCAGTGATGATGAGACTTTTGAACAGATAAAGAAGCAGTTGAATCGTCTTGTGGAAGTTATTAAGGTCATTGATTTCACCAATATTTTTGTGCGTATGAAAGAGATTATGTACATCAAGGTAAAAAAATGTACCGCAGAGGATAAGGTGGAGTGCTTCCAGATTGCAGAAACCTTTAAAGCGAAGGTCATTGACTATGGGAAGGACAGTCTTCTTTTGGAGTTTGTCCAGACGGCTACGAAGAACGATGCTGTAGTGAAGCTTATGAAGGATGAATTTAAGATGATCGAGGTGGTAAGAGGGGGAAGTGTTGGAATCGAGTCTATCAGTATGATGGAGAGATAAAAGAGGATATTTGCAATGCTGATGATATGTCTTGGTCTGGTGGATACGCCGGAGGAGAAGAATAAGCTTGAGCGATTATATGAGCAATATCGAGGTCTGATGTTCCATGTTGCCAGGGAGATCCTTAAGGACGAGGGTCTGGCGGAAGATGCAGTTCAGGAGGCACTTATAAAACTGGCAAAAAATTTAAAGAAAATTAATGAAAAAGAATGTCACAAAACGAAACATTTCATCGTTATTATAGTTGAGAGCGCAAGTAAAGATATCTACCGAAAAGAGAAAAAGAATATGACAGTTTCCTGGGAAGAGATAGAAGAAAACTATCATTTTCCACTGCGGGAAAGAGTGGAAGAGTTGTCGGAGCTTACGGGTGTAGACCGGGCAATCCTCAGTCTGCCCGCCACATACCGCCAAATCTTCCGCATGAAGTATAAATGGGGATATTCTAATAAAGAGATCGGAGAGATTTTGGGTATCCGTCAGAGTGCTCTCAGACAGAGGATTGCAAGAGGAAAAATAATTCTTAAGGATATTCTTGATGAAATGGAGGTGCAGACATGATGAGTAAGATACGGGTAGATGATGAATTTCTGTACCGGTATATGCCGGAGCTTGAGGAGAAGATTATAAAAGCGTATCCGGATGACAGGGACCTTACCCATGCGTTTTCGGAAAGCTTTGAAAAGAAGGCAGAAAAGTTCTTAAAACGCGTGCGGCAGAAAGAAAGGTATGGAATTCCTATAAGGACTGGTGCACGGGCAGCGGCATCGATTGCGCTTATGCTTATCAGTATCACAATGATATCCGTTCATACAGACGCTTTGAGCATGGAAAGGATCAAGGAGAGATTCTATGAGTATACGCAGGTGATACGGAAAGGTGAAACGGAAAAGCGGTATCATGCGGCGGAAGAAGCTGTCGGGGAATTCGTACCGCTCTATCCGGCATATGTACCGGAAGGGTATGAGCTTAAGATTGAAGACAGGGATGATTCGTATCTGTTTCTAAGCTATGAGAACTCGGAGAATGTCGGTTTCATCATTGACCAGGAGCAGGTGAAGGACGGCATGGTAGTAGGGGAGGATAATGAGTACGTCCGGGAAGAAAAGGCAGAGATCCTGGGATACGAGGGAAGAATATGCTATAAGGAAGACGGCACGGTACATATCTGGTGGGAATCGGAGAATACGCTTTATCTTGCGGGAGCTAATAGCTTTGGCAAAGAAGAGCTGCTGAAGATATGCGAGTCGTTAAGGCCGAAAGAAGAATAAACATCGCAAAAGGACATTTGCAGTGAAAAATTTGCTGTAAATGTCCTTTTTGTGCGCCCAGTATGGGCGCAATCTAATCGGTGAAAGTCCGTAACACGCCCTGGTAGTGGGAAGTGTATAGCTAAGAGCAAGGGTGTCCATCGTGAGGTGGAATCTGAAGAAAGCTGGAGGCAAAGCTCTGGTCTGACGAACAGAAATCATATCAGGCCACAATTAGGGATAAGGCTGCAAAACAAGTTGAAATCACATTAGAGGAAGGGGTCTGGAGTTCAGGGCGGAAAATGCCAAATCATTATATGGTCCAGGTACAAACTTCACCTTCACCTGCCAGATATCTTGTGAGATATGGAACGATGGAAGACGAACAGTTTGCCTCAGAGGATAAGTATAATAATAATTATGTTGCAGCTCAAGGGGGACCAATCGAGGCAGGAGGTATAAATAAATGGATTACAGCCGAAGATACAACATGTAAAATATATACTATGGATGCAGGTACATGTGTCATGTCCGCCAATGTCAAAGACCCTTATGGGCAGCAGATTGATTTAAGGATAACGATAAGAGTAGAATAATTACCTGATAAATTGTGTACATTATTCAAAAGCTCTGCTATAATTATCTATTAAGAAATAAATGAACGGACTGTGAAGTCAGAAGGAGGTCAAGAAGTGTTAAAAGGAAAGATAGCAGTTGTAACCGGCGGAACTAGAGGAATTGGATATTCGATTGTAAAAAAATATCTGGAAAATGGGGCGAAAGTAGTATTGTTTGGCTCAAGAGCAGAGACCGTGGAGAAAGCGCTTGCTTCACTGAAGGCTGAGAATGGGGACTGGGAAGTCAGTGGGGATTATCCGAATCTGAAGGATGCAAAGTCTGTGGAGGAAGCTATTGGAAAAGTAAAAGAAAAGTATGGGCGGATCGACATTCTTGTGAACAATGCAGGTGTATCTGACAGCAAAAAGATTGAGGATTATACATCGGAACATTTTGCAAATATCATGCAATTGAATGTCAATGCGATCATGAATGCGGTCATGCCTGCTGTAAAGATCATGAAAGAGCAAGGCGGCGGCTGTATCCTCAATACCAGTTCCATGGTAAGTATCTGCGGACAGCCCAGCGGCGTAGCATATCCCACAAGCAAATCTGCCGTAAACGGCCTGACATGGTCGCTGGCAAGGGAGCTTGGACCAAGCGGTATCCGTGTGAATGCTGTAGCTCCTGGAATTACAAAGACAGATATGGTGGCAGCACTTCCGGAGCAGATGATCAAACCGCTGATCAATGCCATTCCAATCCGCAGGATTGGCGAGCCGGAGGATATTGCAAATGCATTCCTGTTCCTTGCCAGCGATATGGCCAGCTATGTAACAGGAGAAATCTTATCTGTAGACGGTGCGATGAGATCATAGCCCAAAAAGATGAGGGTGCAGCAAGATGCAGGACTTCCACAATCCAGGCATCTTACTTCACCCTCATTTCTTTGTTTTTATTCGGTTTCCTTTGCGACATATACGATACCGAAAGCGCCGGTTCCGATATGAGTACCGATGATCGGACCGATGCCTCGTACTTTCGGAGATTCAAGATTCAACCCGTTTTTTTGGAGCATATGTAAAAATGCTGCGCAATTTTTCTGGTCGTAAGCATAGAGAAGATATAAAGGACAATCCATGTCCGGAGCATCAGCCATCGTAAGCTTCGCTACCTGTTTGCACGCATGGCGGATTCCCATCTGTTTGCCGCAGAGAGAAACGTTGCCCTCCGGTGTAAATGTAATGATCGGTTTTAAGTTGGCAAGGTTTCCTAAAGCAGCGGATGTCTTAGATAGTCTGCCGCCTTTGGCAAGATATTCTAAAGTGTCAAGCCCGGCAAAAAGACGAAGCCTGGGTCTTAAGTTTTCTACTTCGTTTACAATCTCCTGTGCACTGCGTCCGGCATCCCTAAGCTTTACTGCACGGTCAACTAAGATACGCATTCCGAGAGTGGCAATTTTACTGTCGACGATGAAGATATTTTCATAATCGGCCATGCTTTTTGCCAGGATCGCGTTCTGAAAAGTGCCGCTCAACGCGCTGGAAATAAGTATGGCAATTACACTGTCTCCGGCTTCCTTTGCTTCTTCAAAACATTCTAAAAAATTGGAAGGGGAGGGCTGAGAAGTCTTAGGAAAGTCTTTTCCTTCTGTCAAAAGTTTGAAGAACTCATCTTTTGTGATGTCTTTGCCGTCCATGTACTCTTTGTCGCCAAAAGTTACAGTCATAGGGATACATGTGATCTGTCGTTTTTTGATTTCCTGTGCAGAATAATCAGCAGCAGAATCAGTAATAATGCGGATTGCCATAATTTTTCTCCTTTGCGTATATTATTAATATATTTTTAAGAACTATATCGCAATCAATAGAAAAAGTCAATGTAAATAAAAAGATATTATGGTATACTGAGGGAGTATTGGCTGCATGGCTGTACAAAAGTTTACCGAAAACAAAAGAAGGAGAGGATTTATGAAAGAGTTTACGCATTTTGATTCGCAAGGCAATGCGGTCATGGTAGATGTGAGCAGAAAGCCGGATACTGTACGGGAAGCAGTTGCCAGCGGGCGGATTCGGATGTCGGAGGAATGTTTCTGCAAGGTGAAGGATGGCGGCATGAAAAAGGGGGATGTCCTTGGTGCGGCCAGAATTGCCGGTATCATGGGGGCAAAGAGGACTTCTGATCTGATCCCCCTCTGTCATATAGTCAAGATAACCGGAGTGGAGATGGAATTTGAGCTGCTTCCGGAAAGTTCCGCGATAGAAGTAAGGTGTACCGCGCGGACAGTGGATAAGACCGGAGTGGAGATGGAAGCTCTTACAGGAGTAAATGTGGCGCTTTTGACTATATACGATATGTGTAAAGCGGTGGATAAAGGGATGATCATTGAGGGTATCCACTTGCTTCAAAAATCCGGCGGCAAGAGTGGCCGGTGGGAATGGGGGAAATAAATTGCAAGAATAATATTTTAATTCAGGTTTAATGTGATAATATATAATGTAAACTAACAAAGATAAAAGAGGTGGACGTATGAAGAAGAAAAAATTTACTTGTAAACTGGTTGCCGTCGCTGTCAGTGCCTGCCTGATGGCGCAGGGTTTGGTGTGGCTGAATCCGGCGGAAGTTCTTGCCGGAGAAGTTATAGAGGAATATGCGGATGAGGCAGATATCCAGGAAGCGGAACTGCCGCAGGAAGCAGATCTGCCGCAGGAAGGGACCCAGGAAGAAGATGGGCTGCCTAAAGAGGCAGGTGACAAAGAAGGGACAAAAGATAACTCTGAGGATGAGATGCTTGCGGATGGACCGATGCAGGATAAGGAGATCATGCCGAAGGAAACAACGCAAACTCCGGAGGGGGAAGAGGGGAAGATTTCCTTTGAAGATGAGGAAAAGATTCTGATCGAGATTAAGAAGACAAAAAGTAAAGTGAATGAAGACCCGAAAGATGGCGCCTTTTATTATAAGGGGAGCAATATGAAGCCTCAGATACGGGTTTATACGATATCCAGGGTTGAGGAAGGAAAAGACATAAGCGGTATACAGCCGGATATGATATATAAAAATGATAAGGATGAGACTTATATAAAAGGAGAACTCCTAAAAAACACTACAGATTATATCATTACTTATCCGGAAGACTGCAAAGGGCTTGGGAAATATGAGTTTACAGTGAGTGCGGCAGCAAATTCTGAAAAATACGAAGGTTCCCGGAAAATACCTTATGAGGTCGTAGAGAAAGCGCATGAGTGGGGAAGCTGGAAGGTAACAGTGAAACAGACCGTGTTTAAGGCGGGGCAGAAGCAGCGTACCTGTTCTGTATGCAAAGGGATTGACACTGCTGTAATCGCAAAGTTGAAGCCGACGATCAAGATCAATATGACGACAATTCCTCTGAAAGTAAAAAAGACAACGACGAAATTCAAGGTGAGTAATCTTGCGTCAGGGGATTATGTGAAATCTTACAAGAGCAGCAATAAAAAGATATTTACAGTAGATAAAAAAGGCAAGATCAAAGCAAAGAAAAAAGGGACGGCGAAACTTACAGTGACGCTGGCCAGCGGGAAAAAGGCTACAGCAAAAGTTAAAGTACAAAAAGGGACAGTTAAGACTACGAAAGTTACTGTCAATACTTCCAAGCTTGTGCTGTTAAAAGGAGGCAATTATACACTTAAGACTACAGTGGCTCCGCTGACTACCCAGCAGAAGATTACCTATTCTTCGTCAAATAAAAAGGTGGTGACGGTGAGCAGCAAAGGGGTACTCACTGCAAAGAAAAAGGGAACAGCTAAAATTACCGTCAAGTCAGGAAGCAAAAAGAAACAGATCAGTGTGACTGTGAAGGTGCCGTCTTTCCCCAAAGGAGACGGAAATGCATTTTTAAAGTCATGCCAGAAGATTGCCAACACGATCATGACAGACGGAAACTGGATCTATTTCAGCGGTACGGGTATGAAAAAGAGCTTTGCTGAGGCGAGAGATTATAACCCAAGACAGACAAGCTGCGCAAATTATGTGAATTTCTGTATGCAGGATTTTGGTACTTTGGAACCGGGAATGGCATTTTACGGTGACGGCAAAGGTAAGATTGTTTATCAGGGAAGCTCTTCTAAGAAAGCTGCCACGAAGGCGATGGTGGAAAAGAATTACGATATCATTAAGCTCGGCGGGAAAAAGGCTGTAAAGGCTGGACTTCAGCCGGGAGATATCTGTATTTATAAAGGACATACGAATGTCTTTGCCTGTCTCAACAGCGAAGGAGTGCCTATGTGGTATGATGCCGGAAGAAATTCTACCTCTGACGGAAAACCGCAAAGCGGATATTTTACCAATATGTACCGGGCATCTTATTATAATTCTATGCCGATATATTATGTGCTGCGGCTGAAAAAATAGTCTTTTTGTTGTTAACAGCTATATTTTTTGATATAATAGCAGGCAGGAAACTACGAGTGATGCAAATTATGGAGGTACATATATGAGGGTGGCGATACTTACAGCCAATACAGCGGTATACAGAGAACAGGAAGAAGACAGAGGCGGAAAAGCGATTAAGAAGATGGTGGAAAAAGCAGGGGAACAGGTGGTTTTTATGAAAGCCGTTCCCAATGACAGGAAGGTATTGTCAACGATCATGCAGAGAATGGCAGACGGTGGGATTGCGGATCTGATCCTTACCACAGGAGGTGCAGGATGTGCACCTGAGGACTGTACACCCGAGGCAACGATGGATATTGTGGAGCGTCCAGTGCTTGGGATCCCGGAGGCGATGCGCGCATATATGATGTCACTGACAAAGCGTTCGATGCTGAATCGCTGTGCGGCAGGCATAAAAGGAGAGACACTGATCGTCAATCTTCCGGGCAAGGAGGGAGCTGTGAAAGCGGCTCTTGAGTATCTCCTCCCGGAGATCCAGCACGCGGTGGAAGTGCTCAAAGGGGAAGATTAATATGACAGTGACGTATCTGTACCATAGCGGATTTGCAGTGGAATTCGACGATATTGTACTTGTGTTCGATTACTATAAAGGAGAACTTCCAGAGACGGCTAAGGGTAAGAAGCTCTATGTATTTTCAAGCCATTATCATAAAGACCATTTTCAGTACAAAGTATTTGACTGGGCAGATCGATATGATGCCACATATATTCTTTCGAAAGACATAAGGACGAAGGGGCCGGAGGGCCGGACTGTGAAAGTGAAAAGAAGGCAGAAGCTTTCCGTGGACCAATTGCAGATACAGACACTTCGTTCGACAGATGAAGGCGTTGCATTTTTAGTTCGTGTGGAGGGCGTCACCATCTACCATGCAGGGGATTTAAACTGGTGGCACTGGGAAGAAGAAGGCCCTGAATATAACGAGAAGATGAAGCGTGATTATCAGGCGGAGATCGGGACCATAGAGGGAGAGCATATCGATCTTGCGTTTGTTCCGTTAGACCCAAGGCTTGAAGAGGCTTATGGATGGGGGATTGATCATTTTATGCGCCACACAGAGACAGTGCATCTGTTTCCGATGCACTTGTGGGGAAGCTATAAGACAATCTTAAGATTCATGGATGACCCGCTGTCAGAAGATTATAGGGATAAGATCATAAGGATTGCAAAAAGGCAGCAGCGGTTTGAGATCCCTTAAGGAGGAGTTATGAAAGTAAGTATTTATACAGACGGCGCGGCGCGCGGCAATCCGGACGGTCCCGGGGGATACGGCACAGTGCTTGAGTATGTGGATACAAAAGGAGAGCTTCACAGGAAAGAACTTTCCGGGGGGTATAAGAAGACGACGAACAACCGTATGGAGCTGATGGCAGTCATTGCCGGATTAGAAGCATTGAACCGTCCCTGTGAGGTTGAGTTATATTCAGATTCTAAATATGTAGTAGATGCTTTCAATCAGCACTGGATCGACGGGTGGCTTAAGAAGGGCTGGAAACGGGGAAAGAATGAGCCGGTCAAGAATGTGGATCTGTGGAAACGTCTGCTGGCGGCAAAGGAGAAGCATCAAGTGAAGTTTATCTGGGTCAAAGGCCATGACGGGCATCCGCAGAATGAAAGATGTGATACATTGGCGACTTCGGCGGCAGACGGGGATGCGCTGTTGGATGATACGTTTTAAAAAGTGATTTGCCATCGGGAAGAAAATATGCTATAATCGGAAACTGTGAGTAAGACAGGTAATCGCGGCTGCAAATGCCGAAAGGCTGCAGGTGAGGAAAGTCCGGGCTTCACAGGGCAGGATGCCGGATAACGTCCGGTGGAGGCGACTCTAAGGAAAGTGCAACAGAAATGAACCGCCTTCTTTTATGGAAGGTAAGGGTGGAAGGGCAGTGTAAGAGACTACCGCTTTGCTGGCAACAGCAAAGGCACATGTAAACCCCATCCGAAGCAAGGCCGGAAAAAGACTATGTGGCGGCCCGTCACGTCTTAGGTTGGCTGCTTTAGCCTGCCGGTGACGGCAGGTATAGATAGATGATTACCCAATGACATGACCCGGCTTATCGTCTTGCTCATTCATAAGAAAATGAGAAAGGACAGGAAACTTTTTATGTTGGCCTGTCCTTTATTGTATTCATATAGTTATTTCCGGGAGAGATGTCCGGTGTATTTTTCTTCGCAATATTTGCAGCGGTAGATCTGTTTATCTTCATCTGTCAGCATAAAGATGTGCTCTAATCCCTGCTCGATGGATGTAATGCATCTCGGATTCCGGCAGTGGATAACGTTGCGGATCTCAGCAGGAAGATGGAGTGTCTTTTTATCAACAATTTCGGCATCTTTGATGATGTTGACGGTAATATTGTGGTCAATGAATCCAAGCACGTCCAGATCCATGAAATCAATCGGGCACTCGATCTTCATGATGTCTTTTTTCCCCATCTTGCTGCTCTTGGCATTTTTTATAATTGCTACGCAGCAGTCAAGCTTGTCCAGATGGAGATATTTATAGATATCCATACTTCGGCCTGCCTGTATGTGGTCCAATACAAAACCTTCTTCAATACGTCCTACATTCAGTGTGTTTTTTACCATTTATGTAGTTCCTCCTTCTATTTTTATTTGACTTCGATTTCCAAAAGAGTAAGAATCAGTGCCATGCGGATGTATACACCGTACTGTACCTGTTTAAAGTAAGCAGCTCTGGGATCGGAATCCACCTCTACAGAGATCTCATTTACCCTTGGAAGGGGATGAAGAACATACATATCCTTCGGAGCAAGTGCCATCTTTTTTGTATCCAAAATGTAGAAATCTTTCATACGTACATAGTCTTCCTCATTAAAGAAACGTTCTTTCTGGACACGCGTCATATAGAGGAGGTCGAGATTAGGAAGTGCTTCTTCCAGACGGACTACTTCCTCATATGAAATCTTATTCTTATCAAGTACATCCGAGCGGATATAACCTGGAAGCCTCAATTCCTCGGGAGAGATCAGTACAAATTTAATACCCGGATATCTTACCAGTGCGTGAATCAGAGAATGGACGGTACGTCCGAATTTCAGATCGCCGCACAGACCGATTGTCATATTCCCCAGATGACCCTTCAGGGAACGTATCGTTAAAAGGTCGGTAAGTGTCTGTGTCGGATGCTGATGTCCGCCGTCGCCGGCATTGATCACCGGGATAGAAGAATGTCTGCATGCGACCATGGGGGCACCTTCTTTTGGATGTCGCATGGCACAGATATCTGCGTAGCAGGAAATGGTGCGGATTGTATCGGATACGCTCTCGCCTTTTGCTGCAGAACTTGAATCTGCAGAAGAAAATCCCATGATATTTCCGCCTAAGTTCAGCATAGCAGCCTCATGGCTCAGTCTCGTTCTGGTGCTTGGTTCATAGAAAAGCGTCGCCAGCTTTTTCCCCTCGCACGCATGGGCGTACTTCGCAGGATTCGCTTCAATGTCCCCGGCAAGATCCATAAGCTTCTCAAGCTCTTCCACGGAAAAATCCATTGGACTCATTAAATGTCTCATAAATACCTCCTCAATGTGTAGTTAAAATTTCCAAAAGATATCATATAATAAATAGGAGATATTTTCAATGTCTGCAGAGAATTTTTTCAAATAGCAGTCCTGCCCCGAACCAGAGCGGCGCATAATCAAGGCGGATCAGACCTTTGATATTCAGCGGACTTTTGCTGTAATCCCATGGACAGGCTTTGAAACGGCGTAAGAACGAGCCTGTTAAATATTCACCGGTAAAGATGCAGAGCGTATAGACGCTGCCGCGAAGCCAGAGACTTTGTTTTTTGAGCAAGGCACACACAGGCGAAAGAAAGCTTGCCATACCGTAGATCGGGAACATCCAGATAGAGGTATTCCCGATTAATTTTGGGTTTTTGTCCATGAGGCAGTGGGCGCTGGTAAAGATGATCTCCATACACCATCCGGTCATGCCGCAGGTGAGAAAATTGTTTCCGAATTGAGAACTCATAAAAAACCTTCCTGTTTTGAATTTTATCATAGTATCTGATGAGAGATAGTATGCCAGGACAGGAAAGTTTTTATGACCTTAAAAAAATATTCTTGCAATCGGGAACGTATGGTTGTATAACTATAGTAGCTGGCGCCGGTGCGGCGCAAGGGTCAGGAGGAATGAAGAATATGGCTACATTAGAGGAACTTCGCAGGCAGCTTGACGAAGTGGATGATGAGATGGTCAGGCTTTTTGAGAAGCGCATGAGCATCTGCGAGCAGGTAGGAGAATACAAAGTGGGATGCGGACGAAAGGTATTTGACCGGCAGCGGGAGGCAGGGAAGCTTGCTGACGTGGCAGGTAAGGCGTCTACGGAATTTAATAAAAAAGGGATCAGGGAGCTTTATCAGCAGTTGATGTCCATGAGCAGGAAGTTACAGTATCAGCAGCTTGTGAAGGCAGGAACCCTTGGCCGGCTTCCTTTTATCGAGATGCCGTCTATAGATATGGAAAACGTAAGGATCGTGTTCCAGGGGACGGAAGGTGCCTACAGTCAGGCGGCGATGCACAATTATTTCGGAAAAGACTGCAACAGTTTTCATGTGAATACATTCCGGGAAGCTATGGAGGCTATCGAGGAGGGGGCGGCGGACTATGCGGTCCTTCCTATCGAAAATGCCATAGCGGGAGCAGTCAACGAAGTCTATGATCTGTTGGCGGAGTTCGAGAATTATATAGTGGGAGAGACGATCCTTCCGGTTAAACATACGTTATGCGGACTTAAGGGAGCATCGATCTCGGATATCGGACAGGTGTACTCTAAAGCAGAAGCGCTGATGCAGACCAGCCGGTTTTTAAATTCACATCCGGACTGGCAGCAGATCAGTGTTGCGAATACTGCTGTGGCGGCAAAAAAGATCTTAGAGGATGCGGATAAGAGCCAGGCGGCGGTGTGCAGCGCTTATGCGGCAGATATCTACGGTCTGTCTGTGCTGTCGGAGGATATTAATGATGAAAATGACAACAGTACCAGGTTTATTGTTGTAACGAATCAGAAAGTGTTTTCCAAAGCAGCGAAAAAGATCAGCATTTGCTTTGAACTGCCCCATGAGCCGGCGTCTCTTTACCAGCTTTTGTCTCATTTCGTCTATAATAATCTGAATATGACGAAGATCGAGTCAAGGCCGGTGGAAGGGAAGAACTGGGAATACCGTTTCTTTATCGACTTTGACGGGAACTTAGCGGATCCGGCGGTGAAGAATGCGATCCGGGGGCTCAGGGAGGAGAGCCGTAACTTAAGGATATTCGGGAATTATTAGATTGGCGGAAAGGACAAAAAGTGATGAGAACAAAAGAATTCATGCTGTACCGGGGGATGGAGGACGGAGAGCTCCTCATGGATATGGCATTTCTGATGGACAATTATAAAAATGAATATTATAATCGTGAGGATTTAAAAGAGCTTCTTTTTGAGACAGCAAACCGGCTTTTAGAGCTTTCGGTCAGTCATGGGTTTGCCGGGAATCTTTGGCATACGTATCTGACTTATCTGCTTGCAAGTCATGAGAATGCCTACAGCACTTCCTGTGAGATTATCGGAGAGATAACCGGAAGTATCAACCGTGCGGCACTCCATGATTTTGCCATATTTAAAGAGCTTTTTGATTACGATTTTTCAGATATGGAAGCAGTGCTTGGGACGGACTGTCTGTCCTTGCTTCTTTGTTATGAGGGAAGCGGCGGCCATGGGAAGGTATTCAACCAGCGGATACGGGACCGGATCTGTGAGCTTGCCGGTCAGCTAGGGGAAGCAGGAAGCGACGAGGAATTTATGGTTACAGTTACCCGGTTTTACGGGGACTTTGGCGTGGGGAAGCTGGGACTCCACAAGGCGTTTCGGGTGGAACATACGGAAAGCGGGGCAAAGATCGTGCCCATCACGAAGATTGCCCATGTGCATCTGGATGATCTTATCGGATATGAGATTGCCAAGAAAAAGCTGGTTGACAATACGGAAGCATTTATAAACGGCAGGAAAGCCAATAACTGCCTGCTGTTCGGCGACGCGGGAACAGGCAAATCTTCTTCTGTAAAAGCCATTTTGAACCAATATTACGACAAGGGGCTTCGCATGATCGAGGTGTACAGACACCAGTTCCATGATCTCAACGACGTGATCTCCCAGATAAAGAACCGTAATTACAAATTTATTATCTATATGGATGATCTTTCTTTTGAGGAATTCGAGACGGAGTACAAGTACCTGAAGGCTGTTATCGAGGGCGGCCTGGAACGCAAGCCGGACAATGTGCTGATCTATGCCACCTCCAACCGCAGGCATCTTATCCGGGAGAGCTTCCGGGACAAAGAAGAGAGGGAAGAAGATCTTCACAGCAACGATACGGTGCAGGAGAAGTTGTCTCTGGTGGCGAGATTCGGTGTTACCATTTACTTTGGAAAGCCGGAAAAGAAAGAGTTTCAAGAGATTGTAAGACAGCTTGCAAAGAGAAATGACATTGGGATGCCCGAGGATGAGCTTCTTGCGAAGGCCAATAAATGGGAGTTAAGCCACGGGGGATTATCCGGGAGGACCGCCCAGCAGTTTATCGATTATCTGGCAGGTACTTATGAATAAGGACCTGACAGAAGGAAATGTAAGGAACACCATGCTTCTGTTCGCAGGACCGATGATACTGGGGAATCTTCTGCAACAGTGCTACAATATTGCAGATACACTGATCGTAGGGCAGTTCCTCGGAGCAGGAGCGCTGGCGTCTGTGGGGGCGGCATATACGCTGATGACCTTTCTGACTTCTGTATTGATTGGACTTTGTATGGGGAGCAGTTCTGTAGTGGCGTTTTACTTCGGGAAAAAGGATGATGCGAAGACGAAAGATTCGGCTGCGGCTTCTTTCATTTTTATTGCTGCGGTATCGGTTTTTTTGAATGTGATTTCCTTCTGCTGGATTGACGAAATTTTATTCCTGCTTCGAGTGCCGGATGATCTTCTTGGGATGATGCGGGAATATGTGTGGATCATTTTCTGCGGACTATTCTTTGTGTTTTTATATAATTATTTTGCCTTTATCCTGCGGGCGGCGGGAAATTCGACGGTTCCCCTTGTGTTCCTCGGGGCAGCGGCAGGGATCAATGTGGTGCTTGACCTTATCTTCGTGGTGGTTTTTCACTGGGGGATTGGGGGCGCGGCTGCAGCGACGGTGGCGGCGCAGATTTTTTCGGGAGTGGGCATCGGGATCTATACCTGGGCGAAGGAGCCTCTCTTTCGCCTGAGGATATCAGGAAGAGGCCGGATAAAAGCTTCCATGCCGGAAGTCATACGGTTCTCCTTTGCTGCAAGTGTGCAGCAGAGTGTGATGAATTTCGGGATCCTGATGATACAAGGGCTGGTCAACAGCTTCGGGACGGTAGTCATGGCGGCTTTTGCGGTGGCGGTAAAGATTGATTCTTTTGCCTATATGCCGGCCCAGGAATTTGCCAATGCCTTTTCCCTCTTTATCTCCCAGAACAACGGAGCGGGAAAGAAGGAACGGGTGCGCCGGGGCACTGTGGAAGCGCTCCGGACGGCCGTCATTTTCTGTGCGGCGGTGTCGGTGCTGATCTTTATCTTTGCGCCGCAATTGATGCATATCTTCGTGAAGGCGCAGGAGACCGGGATCATAAGGAGCGGCACAGAATACTTAAGGATTGAGGGCAGTTTTTACTGCGGGATCGGAATCCTGTTTTTGCTGTACGGTTATTACCGGGGGATCGGAAAGCCGGAGATGTCAGTGGTGCTGACGGTGATATCGCTGGGAACGCGGGTTATCCTGGCTTATACGTTTGCCCCCGTGAAAGGTATCGGTGTACATGCAATCTGGTGGGCCATACCCGTCGGATGGTTTCTGGCGGATGTGACTGGAATCCTGTATGGCCGTGCTGATTTATTCTGCCGGCTTGATGCCGGAGATGTCGGAATCGATGACTAAGGAGTAATTGGTGTAGTATACCACAAAGCCGGGCTTTGCGCCGTTCGGCTTTTTCACGTGCTTTTTCTCTACGTAGTCAATCTCTACCTTATCGCTTCCTTGTTTTTTGGAGTAGTAGGCCGCCAGCCGTCCGGCTTCCTCAAAGGTCCGGTCGGGAAGTTCGTCGCCGCCTGTCTTTACGATGACGTGGGAGCCGGGCGTCTGCTTTGCGTGGAACCACCAGTCGCTTCCGTTGGCAAAAGAGAAGGTAAGCTCGTCATTCTGCAGATTATTCTTTCCCACATACATATGGTAGCCGTCGCTGGAGATGTAGTGGAGAGGTTTGCTGGTAAGCTTTACCTTTTTTTTGCCGGACTTGCGGCGGATGTAACCGCTTTGCATCAATTCCTCCTTGATCTGGGCAAGGTCGGCCTCGCTCCTGGCGATATTGAGGGCGTTGCTTATAGACTCCAGGTATTCGATGTCTTCCGCGGTCTCTTTGATCAGTTCGGACAGCGCCTCGAAGGTGCGCTTTTGCTTATTGTATCTGGCAAAATATTTCTGGGAATTTTCCTGAGGCGTCTTTGTGCTGTCTAAAGGGATGGTAATGTCCCCATTGGTATAATAATTGAAACAGGCAAGTTCCTTCGCGCCAGGTTCAAGATCATAGCCGTAGGTGTTGATAAGCTCTCCGTAGACTTTGTATTTATCCCGGTTTTCGGTGTCTTTGATCTGCTTGGACTGGAGGTCGTATTTTTTGCGGTTCCGCTCCAGCGCAGTCTGTACGACGTGGCGCAGGTCCGTGCTTTTCTGGCGGATGCGCGTCTGGGTGTTTTTCAGTGCATAGTAAGTTCTTAAGACTTCCGATGCAGAGTCAAAAGTCCTTGCCTCAAAATGTCCGAAGTGCGACAGGGGGAGTGCGCCGAATTCCTTCGGGATGTTCCCGTCATAGTATATGACCGGCGAAAAATCTTTCCGCTGCACATTTTCCAGATAGTAGGTAAA
Source organism: uncultured Dorea sp. (assembly GCA_910586965.1). GTDB lineage: Bacteria > Bacillota > Clostridia > Lachnospirales > Lachnospiraceae > MD308. Next base: position 129,723 of record CAJUMF010000001.1, read on the forward strand.
CTGTCGGAAGAGATGCAGTAATTCATCTTCGGTAAGATCCTTTGCTGTCATCAGTGATTCGATGCCGGACAGATGGCAGATCTCTTCCGCAACTGCCGGGCTGATGCCTGTAAATCCTGTGTAGACAGCTTTTCCTAAAGGCATTGGCTTCCCTTTAAGCAAAGCCATGAAGTCCTGTTCACTTACTGTCAGCGGATCATGCTTTTGCATCGTATCCGGTATAAAATAATCCCTTCCGGGCAGCACTTCACGCACCGAGCTTACCTGCGCAGAGATATGCTTGATGCTGTCGATGATCATCCCTTTATCATCGCAGAAAATAATGTTGCTGTGTTTCCCCATGATCTCAACGATCAGTTTCTTTTGGCATAAGTCGCCCATCTCATCCAGATGTTCAATATCCAGATGAATGATCCGCTCAAGCCCCGGCTGTGAGATTCCCGTAATCCTTCCGCCCCCGATATGTTTCCTTAAAAGCATACAAAAATTCGGCGCTGTCATCGGGCTCGGCTTATTCTCATCCGTGAGGTAGATAAGCGGGAGAGAAGCGCTTGCCGATATATAGAGCCTCTTTTGCCCCTGAACCGTCTTTACCGTGAGCAAAAGCTCATCACTCTCCGGCTGCGCGATCTTGGCAATCCGTCCTCCTGTAAGTGTCCTATCCAACTCATCCGCAACAGCGGCAATCATAATTCCATCTAAAGCCATAAAAAACCTCCCTCATCCATTCTGTTTGATATGAAATATTTTATAGTATACCACAGTTGACGATGTATTCCAAATGACTTATAATGAAATACGGCAGTACATGCCGTTTGCTAACCAGAAGACATGTTAAATTAAAAAAGAGGTTCTGACGTATGATTAAAAGCATGACCGGTTTCGGACGTTGTGAAGTGACGGAAGGGGAGCGCAAGTTTACTGTTGAGATAAAGGGAGTGAACCACCGTTATCTGGATACCAATATCCGTATGCCTAAGAAATTGAATTTTTTTGAAACTTCTATCCGCAGTTTGTTAAAGCAGAGTATACAGCGCGGAAAGGTAGATATTTTTATTACTTATGAGGATTTGTCAGAGAGTCAGGTGTCTCTTAAGTATAATGAGACTCTGGCGGAAGAGTATCTTACTTATTTCAAGAGGATGGCGGACACCTTTTCGTTGGAGAACGATATCCGGGTATCTTCTCTGTCACGGTATCCTGAGGTTTTGACTATGGAAGAGCAGGCACCGGATGAGGAGAAGCTGTGGATCGGACTTAAGAATGCTCTTGACGGAGCCATCGCACAGTTTGTTGAGACAAGAGGCTTAGAGGGTGAGAACCTGAAAAAAGACCTGACCGGGAAGCTTAACGGTATGCTTACGATGGTGGAGAGTATCGAGGAGCGGGCGCCCCAGATCATTGCAGAGTACAGAAAGAAGCTCGAGAAGAAGGTACGGGAACTTCTTGAGGATACCCAGATCGAGGACAGCAGGATTGCGGCGGAGGTTGTCATATTTGCGGATAAGATCTGTACCGACGAAGAGGTCGTAAGGCTTAGAAGTCATGTGGAGCATATGAAAGAGACGCTCCTTTCCGATGAAAACGGGATTGGCCGCAAGCTTGATTTTATCGCCCAGGAGATGAACCGGGAGGCGAATACGATTCTTTCCAAGGCAAATGATCTAGAGATTTCCAATCTGGGGATCGAGCTTAAGACGGAGATAGAAAAGATCAGAGAGCAGATTCAGAACATCGAATAGACGGCGCAGGGAGGGCAGACCGATGAAAGAGAGAGGAATCCTGATCGTTGTATCCGGTTTTTCAGGAGCCGGTAAAGGTACGATCATGAAAGAGCTGTTAAATCGCTATGACAATTATGCACTGTCTGTATCTGCCACTACGAGAAACCCGCGGGAGGGAGAGGCAGACGGCAGGGAATATTTTTTTAAAACAGTTCCGGAATTTGAAAAAATGATTGCGAAAGAGGAACTGATAGAGTATGCTAGATACGTGAACAATTATTACGGGACTCCCCGTGCGTATGTGGAAGAGAAGCTTTCCGAAGGCAGGGATGTGATCCTGGAGATTGAGATACAGGGAGCGCTTAAGGTGAAGGAGAAGTTCCCGGAGACGGTGCTTTTATTTGTCATGCCGCCAAGCGCGAAGGTCCTTAAGGAGCGCCTGATCGGGCGGGGGACGGAGACAGAAGACGTAATCTTATCCCGTATGAAGCGTGCGGGCGAGGAAGCAGAAGGGATGGACCGATATGATTATCTGGTCATCAACGATGATCTTTCGGCCTGCGTAGAGGAAGTACACCAGATCATCAGAAGCGAGCACAAAAAGAGCTTCCGCAATCGGGAGCTGATAGAGAAGATCAGAGAAGAATTAATAGAATTAAACAGGTGATTGGAAAGGAGAACAGTTTATGTTACACCCATCTTACACAGATTTGATGAAAGTAGTGAACAAGGATGTCGAGGAGGGCGAGACAAAGGTGGTCAACAGCCGTTATTCTATCGTTATGGCTACAGCCAAGCGGGCGCGAGAGATTATCGACGGCTCTATGCCGCTTGTCAATGTCAAGGGCAGTGAAAAGCCGCTGTCGGTTGCGATTGACGAGCTGAACCAGGCGAAGATCAAGGTTGACGGAGAAGAAGATTAAACCAGGCTTTGGGCAGGGACAGGGCAGGTGCCGGAAGGTATCTGCCCTGACAGTTATAGAGGAGAAACGATGAATTTATTATTTATTTCTTTGGGGTGTGATAAGAATCTCGTAGATTCTGAGGTCATGCTCGGAATTATAGAAAAGAATGGATACCGGATCGTGGACAGTGAGGAAGATGCGGATATTATCGTTATCAATACGTGCTGCTTTATCCATGATGCGAAGGAAGAAAGTATCCAGACAATCCTGGAGATGGCAGAATATAAAAAGACAGGGAGGCTTAAGGCGCTGATCGTGACGGGCTGCCTTGCCCAGAGGTATAAGGAGGAGATCCTTTCGGAGATTCCGGAGGTGGATGCAGTGCTCGGAACTGCTTCTTATGATAAGATCGCAGAGACCATCCGGCGGGCGCTAGAGCGCGGCGGCTTCGTGGAGCTTTCAGATATCAATGCGCTGCCTCTTGTAGATACAAAACGCCTGGTGACGACAGGAGGGCATTTTGCCTATCTTAAGATAGCAGAAGGGTGCGATAAGCACTGTACATACTGTATCATCCCGAAGCTTCGGGGGAATTACCGGAGTGTGCCCATGGAGCGGCTGTTGAAAGAAGCACAGGAGTTGGCGGAGCAGGGCGTGAAAGAGTTGATCTTAGTGGCCCAGGAGACGACTGTCTACGGCAAGGATATATACGGGGAAAAGTCTTTACATCTGTTGCTTCGTAAACTGTGCGAGATAAGAAGTCTTCGCTGGATACGTGTTCTCTACTGTTATCCGGAAGAGATTTACGACGAACTCATAAAGGTGATGAAGGAAGAAAAGAAGATCTGCCGCTATCTGGATCTTCCCATCCAGCACTCAGAAGACGAGATTCTAAGGAGAATGGGGAGAAGGACTACCAGACAGCAGCTTATCTCAACGGTAGAGAAGCTTCGCCGGGAGATTCCGGATATTGTGCTCCGCACTACGCTGATCACGGGATTTCCGGGAGAGACGAAAGAGCAGCATGAGGCACTTATGGATTTTGTGGACGAGATGGAGTTCGAGCGGCTGGGGGTATTTACCTACTCCCCGGAGGAAGATACGTCGGCAGCGGATTTTCCCGGACAGATCCCGGAGGAGGTAAAGGAAGAGCGGCGCGCAGAGCTTATGGAGCTTCAGCAGGAGATTGCCTTTGACCGGGCAGAGGAGATGGCGGGAAAAGAGCTTTTGGTCATGATCGAAGGGAAAGTGGCGGATGAGGACGCATATGTGGGCCGTACCTATATGGATGCGCCGAACGTGGACGGGCTTATTTTTGTCAATACAGACAGGGAGCTTGTGTCCGGGGATTTTGCGAAGGTTACCGTGACCGGAGCGGTAGAATATGATTTGATAGGAGAGTTGAGCGATGAATTTACCAAATAAACTGACTGTACTGAGAGTGATCATGGTGCCGTTTTTTGTTTTTTTTATGCTGACGGACGCGGGCGGCACCGCAAATAAATGGATAGCCCTTGTAATTTTTGGTGTGGCAAGTCTCACAGATATGTTGGACGGAAAGATTGCCAGGGCCAGGAATCTGGTGACGAATTTTGGGAAGTTCATGGATCCTTTGGCGGATAAGCTTTTAGTCTGCTCGGCGATGATCTGTCTGATCACCACAGGACAATTGGCGGCGTGGATTGTGATCATCATCATTGCCAGGGAATTTATTATCAGCGGATTCAGGCTTGTGGCTGCGGATAACGGGATCGTCATCGCGGCCAGCTACTGGGGGAAATTTAAGACGGTGGCCCAGATGGCTATGATCATCGTGCTGATCGCGGATTTTGGCGGTGTATTTACGATGATTGGGAATGTACTGATCTGGATATCCTTGATCCTGACGGTTGTTTCACTGATTGATTATGTGGCGAAAAATATTGAAGTGCTGACACAGGGAGGTATGTGATCATGGTCGTAGAACTGATATCCGTAGGTACGGAGATTTTGCTTGGAAATATCGTGAATACGAATGCGGCTTATCTGTCGGAAAAGTGTGCGGGCCTGGGGCTTTCCTGCTACCACCAGAGCGTGGTGGGGGATAATGAGGGGCGTCTTGAGGAGACGCTGCGCCTTGCGCTTAAAAGGTCTGATATCGTCATCTTAAGCGGCGGCCTTGGGCCGACGAAGGATGACCTGACAAAAGAAGTGACGGCGAAAGTGTTTGGGAAAACGCTTTATGAGGATGCCCATACAAAGGAGCGGATTGCCGGATTCTTTTCTCAGATGAGAAGCGGGCAGGTTACAGAGAATAACTGGAAACAGGCGATGGTGCCGGAGGGTGCGCGCGTTGTGGACAATCATAACGGGACGGCTCCCGGGCTTATCATCGAGGAGAATGGGAAGACGGCGATACTCCTCCCCGGACCGCCCAATGAGATCAAACCCATGTTTGAGAGGGACATCGTGCCTTATCTTAACAATCTGGTGCCGGAGGGCATCTATTCGAAAATGGTAAAGCTCTGTTCCATCGGGGAGAGCAAGGCAGAGACGCTGGTATCAGACTTGCTGGAGGGGCAGACCAATCCTACGATCGCGCCTTATGCCAAGACCGGAGAGGTGCATTTTCGGATTACGGCCAGGGCGGCGGATGAAAAAGAGGCTGACAGGCTGATAGAGCCTGTGATCCGGTATATGTACCGGTTATTCGGCGATAATATATTTGCCACCAGCGAGGAGGTGACGCTCGAGGATGCGGTGGTAGAGCTTCTCGAGGAGAAAAGCCTTACGCTTACAACGGCGGAATCCTGCACGGCAGGTCTTCTTGCGGGGAGGATCATGAATGTGGCAGGGGCGTCAAAGGTTTACAACGAGGGGTATATCACTTATTCCAACGAGGCGAAGGAAAGGCTCCTTGGCGTAAAGCATGAGACGTTAGAAAGCTTTGGTGCGGTGAGTGCCCGGACGGCGTCTGAGATGGCTGAAGGGGCGGCGAAGGCGGCAAATTCGTCGGCATCGGTCAGCGTGACCGGAATCGCCGGGCCCGACGGGGGAACCGGGGAGAAACCGGTAGGGCTTGTGTATGTGGGCTGCCAGGTGAACGGGAAGATCCGCACGGAAGAATTCCGGTTTACCGGGAACCGGGCAAAGAACAGGGAATACGCAGTCGTGCGCGCGCTTACTGTTTTGTGGGAACAATTGATGGAAGCGTAGACTGCCGAAAGTATAGAAGGAGTTGATCAGAATATGGAAGTCAGGATATTACAAATTCAGGAGCTTTTGCCGGCGCTGCATCTTGTATGGGAGGTATTCGCGGAGGACGTAGCACCTTCCTATACACCGGAGGGCGTGGCGGAGTTTCAGAAGTTTATAAAATACGATCATATGCGGGCGATGTTTGAGAGGAGAGAGATTGTTTTTTTTGGTGCTTTTGAAGGCGCTGAGATGTGCGGAGTCATGGCGGTCAAATCTATCGGCCATATCTGCCTGTTTTATGTAAAAAAGGACTGCCAGGGAAAAGGTGTGGGCAGGATGCTGTTTACATCAGTGTATCATTTTTGTGCAAAGCAGCTTAAAGCTTTCAGGATAACTGTGAATGCTGCCCCGGAAGCTGCGGCAAAATACCAGCATATGGGGATGCTTCCGATGGAGGCAGAGCAGAATGTAAATGGGATGCGCTATATCCCTATGGAGATGTATGTAAATCCTGCAGATATGCAGCCAGAGCAGCGGCAAAAGAGTCATACGGGCTGGATAATCGGAGGTGTTATCGCGGGAATCATAGGTATTATGCTGATTGCTGCCAGCGGAACCTTCCTGATCAAGAATATGTATAAGTTAAATAATCAGATAGCAGACAGTATCGGCAAAAATGAAAAGCAGTGGGATGACGATGATCCGATGAATCCGGACAGTCCTTTATGGGACGAGCGCGATAAGTACGGCGACGATGAAGAAGCTCCGAAAGATCCAGGTGCTTCTGCGACAACAGGGACAGCAGCGATTCCGGAATATATTGCATCTGATCTTCCCTATGAGATGGAAGAGGATACCTATACATTTACAGATGATGAAAAGCAGTCTATGCTTATCAGCTTTAATGTGCAGTATCCTGTGCTCCAGGGCCTAGATACGGCTGTGGAGGATAAGATCAATGCCCAGATAAAAAAATGTGCTATGATGACAGTGGATGAGATCTACAACAATCCGACTCAGGAGTTCAAGGAGAAGGTGTTGGAAACTACAAATCCAATCCTTGCCAGTGTTGTCACTTACAAGGTCACTTATGCCAACGAGCAGTTTATCAGTATCATCTTTGAGGATATGGGTGCCAGGGGCAGCCAGGAGGATGCATACCAGCATATGCGGACATTGAATATCGGTCTTAAGGACGGAAAGGTATACACGGTCAAGGATATCGTTGACCTTGACGGGGGTTTTGTGGAAGAATGGCTTGAGATCATGCGGGATGAAGCCGGGGACGTGAATTTCCTTGCAGAGCTTGATGAGGAGTCCATGGTCAGTACGCTTAGCGGAAAGAGTATTGACGGGAACTATGTGTCGAATTTCTTCGTGGATAAGGATGGGATTGAGATTGGCTATGATCTGAATTATGTGAGCGGTGATCCGGCAGATCTTAAGTTCGCATGGGTGACGGCGCCTTTTACTTTCGAGGAGATAAAGCCTTACCAGAAGGATGGAGATTTCTGGAGATTTTTTGATTAAGGGGATGTGACAGACAGACATTCGGGAATTATATGGCAAATGGACTGAAAACAGCTTTAAAAATGTAGCAAAGTAACAATTGACGAACAGTTAAATTTATGCGAAAATATTTTCATATGGTGTTAAAGAAGTAACAAACTTTACACGCAGAAAAAAATCAACATAGTTGAAAGGAGTTTTAAAATGATTTATTCACATGAAGTAGAAATGATGTGTCCGGTAGCTCAGGGCGCGAATCACGGCCCGGCTCCGATTCCGGAAGAGGCAAAATGGGTAAAGGCAAAAGAAGTGAAAGACATCTCAGGCCTGACACACGGTATCGGCTGGTGCGCTCCTCAGCAGGGAACATGTAAATTGACGCTGAACGTTAAAGAAGGAATTATTCAGGAAGCTCTTGTAGAGACCATCGGTTGTTCAGGAATGACTCACTCAGCAGCTATGGCATCTGAAATCCTGCCGGGAAAGACAATCTTAGAGGCTCTTAATACAGACCTTGTATGTGATGCGATTAACACAGCCATGAGAGAGCTGTTCTTACAGATTGTATACGGAAGGACTCAGAGCGCATTTTCAGAAGACGGCCTTCCGATTGGCGCAGGCCTTGAAGACCTTGGTAAGGGACTCCGTTCACAGGTTGGTACGATGTACGGAACACTGGCAAAAGGACCGCGTTACCTTGAGATGGCAGAAGGCTATGTAACAGGCATTGCTCTTGACGACAAAGACGAGATTATCGGATATCAGTTTGTAAGCCTTGGAAAGTTCACCGACTTTATCAAAGCGGGCGACACTCCGAACGATGCATGGGAGAAAGCAAAAGGACAGTACGGACGCGTGGCAGACGCAGCAAAGATCATCGACCCGAGAAAAGAATAGCCGCGATAAGCGGACAGAGCAGACTAGTACGGACAGACGGCTCATGCTAGCATGAAGCCGGCAGGCCGGAATAGGATGTGAAGGCGCAACGCGCCGGATTGGACGAAGTCCAATCTGTGTCCGCGGAAAGGTAATATTACATAGCCACAAAATAATTCAGGAGGACAAGTAAATGGCTTTATTTGAATCATATGAAAGAAGAATTGATAAAATCAATGAAGTATTAGGAAGCTATGGCATTGCTTCTATTGAAGAAGCGGAAAAGATTACAAAAGATGCCGGGCTTGATGTATATAACCAGGTAAAAGGAATCCAGCCAATCTGTTTTGAGAACGCATGCTGGGCATACACGGTAGGCGCGGCTATCGCAATCAAGAAAGGCTGCAAGACGGCGGCAGACGCAGCGGCGGCAATCGGAGAGGGCCTTCAGGCTTTCTGTATCCCGGGTTCTGTAGCTGACCAGCGCAAGGTTGGCCTTGGACATGGCAATCTCGGAAAGATGCTTCTTGAGGAAGAGACAGACTGTTTCGCATTCCTTGCAGGACATGAGTCATTCGCGGCTGCAGAGGGCGCAATCGGTATTGCTGAGAAGGCGAACAAAGTCCGTAAGAAACCGCTCCGTGTTATCCTTAACGGACTTGGAAAAGATGCGGCAAAGATTATCTCCCGAATCAACGGATTTACATATGTTGAGACAGAGTATGACTATTTTACCGGCGAGCTTAAGGAAGTTCAGAGAACTCCTTACTCCGAGGGTCTGCGCGCAAAGGTTAACTGCTACGGCGCGAATGACGTTCGAGAGGGCGTTGCCATCATGCACAAAGAGGGCGTAGATGTGTCCATCACAGGTAACTCCACCAACCCGACACGTTTCCAGCATCCGGTTGCAGGCACATACAAGAAAGAGTGCAACGAGCAGGGCAAGAAATACTTCTCTGTAGCATCCGGCGGTGGTACAGGACGTACCCTTCACCCGGATAACATGGCGGCAGGACCGGCTTCTTACGGTATGACGGATACATTGGGACGTATGCACTCTGACGCTCAGTTTGCAGGTTCATCTTCCGTGCCGGCTCATGTAGAGATGATGGGTCTTATCGGAGCAGGAAATAACCCGATGGTAGGTATGACTGTTGCAGTTGCGGTTTCCATCGAGGAAGCGGCGAAGGAAGGCAAGTTTTAAGAAATAGTGTAAAATTAAAGGCTGTTGCTGATATAGGATGTCGGCGGCAGCCTTTTTGCAAATCAGGCATTTTCACTGAGCCATTTCTTTATCGCAAAAAAATCATCCTGTGCCTCCGGAAATTTTCGCTCATCCCTCAATATAGCGGAAGGATGGTACACGGAAGTCAAGTACACATTCTTACGGCAGATAAATGTTCCGTGTTCTTTTGTGATGCGGTAGTCCGGGCGGATGATGCGCTGGGCAGCGATACGGCCCAGGCAGACGATGATCTTAGGGCGAAGTAGGAGCGTCTCGTATTTCAGATAAGGCATACATGCCTCCTGCTCTGCCGGGAGTGGGTCGCGGTTCCCCGGGGGATGGCATTTTACGATATTGGTGATATAGACATCCTCACGGCTCATCTGGATGCCGGATAAAAGACGGTCAAACACTTGGCCGGACCTTCCGGTGAAAGGGATGCCGCTCTGGTCCTCAGTTCTCCCCGGACCCTCTGCGATAAAGAGGATTGGGGATTTTAAATTTCCGCGCCCCATTACTGGGTGGTTTCTTGTCTGGGATAACGGACAGCGCACGCAGCGGTCTACAAAATCTTTTAATTCTTCATAGGTATAAAGCTCCATAGAAAAAACTCCTGTCCTGGATCTGCGCGCCAGTATATTTTGCCGAAAGTTTTGCAGCCTGCGCAGATTATAGTTTACTTCGGTTCTAGTGACCAGTATAGCACAAAAGAGAAAAAATAACTATCACTTAAGTTGACTGATCAGGTTTATTGAGATAAAATCGAATGTAGCGATAAAAAGGGTTGACAAATATCGCTGTTATTGTTATTATTAAAAAACAGAACGCACTCTGTTTTTGAAATTGATTAAGAAAGAGGTGCATTATGCAAAGAGTTTTTTCACTTTTGGTTGACAATAATCCTGGTGTGTTGAGCCGTATCTCCGGCCTGTTCAGCCGCCGGGGCTACAATGTGGACAGCATCACGTCGGGGGTGACGGCAGACCCGCGGTTCACGAGGATTACCATCGTGGCAAGCGGGGACGAGCTGATCCTGTCTCAGATTGAAAAGCAGGTAAGGAAGCTGGAGGATGTACGGGAGATCAAGGTGCTGATTCCGGAGCTTTCCGTTCTCCGTGAGTTTGTGATGGTCAAGATCAGGGCCAATGCAGAGCAGCGGGCAGATGTGGCATCCGTGGCGGATATTTTCCGGGCCAAGATTGTGGATGTAGAGAAGGAATCGCTTATGATCGAACTTACCGGCAACCAGTCAAAAGTCGATGCTTTCCTGAAATTGTTAGACGGCTATGAAGTTTTAGAACTGGCAAGGACAGGGCTTACAGGATTATCAAGAGGAAGCAAGAATATTACATATTTTGATTGACACTGACTGGAAAAGATGCCATTAAGCAGGGGAATTACATAAAAGACCTCAGCTTAACGATAGAAGCCTGCCGGACGATATCTGACAGGATGTAAAACCAATATATTTTAATATCAGGAGGAATGTTTAAGATGGCAGCAAGATTATTTCATCAGGAAGACTGTAATTTATCTTTACTGGAAGGAAAGACGATCGCAATTATCGGTTACGGAAGTCAGGGACACGCTCACGCGCTGAACTTAAAAGAGTCAGGATGCGACGTGATCATCGGTCTTTACGAGGGCAGCAAGTCCTGGGCAAAGGCTGAAGCCCAGGGGCTTACTGTATACACAGCAGCAGAAGCAGCTAAGAAGGCTGACATTATCATGATTCTTATCAATGATGAAAAACAGGCAGCAATGTACAAAAAGGATATCGAGCCGAACCTTGAGGAAGGCAACATGCTGATGTTCGCTCACGGTTTTGCCATTCATTTCGGACAGATCGTGCCGCCTGCAAATGTAGATGTTACCATGATCGCACCAAAAGCTCCGGGACACACCGTAAGAAGCGAGTACCAGGCAGGAAAAGGAACGCCTTGCCTTGTGGCGGTAGAGCAGGACTATACCGGAAAGGCTCTTGACAAGGCGCTGGCATATGCGCTCGGCATCGGCGGAGCAAGGGCAGGTGTCCTTGAGACTACTTTCCGCACAGAGACAGAGACAGACCTCTTCGGCGAGCAGGCAGTCCTTTGCGGCGGCGTATGTGCGCTGATGCAGGCAGGATTTGAGACACTGACAGAGGCAGGGTATGATTCGAGGAACGCATACTTCGAGTGTGTACACGAGATGAAACTTATCGTAGACCTGATCTACGAGTCAGGCTTTGCAGGAATGAGATACTCCATCTCCAACACCGCAGAGTACGGCGACTACATCACAGGACCGAAGATCATCACAGAAGAGACAAAGAAAGCGATGAAGAAGATCCTGTCCGACATCCAGGACGGCTCTTTCGCAAAAGAATTCCTTCTCGACATGTCACCGGCAGGCGGTCAGGCACACTTCCGCGCAATGAGGAAACTGGCAGCAGAGCACCCGGCAGAGAAAGTAGGAAAAGAAGTAAGGAGCCTCTATAGCTGGAGTGATTCCGATAAGCTGATCAACAACTAATCAACAGGCAACGAGCCTCTTCGTAAGCAACCGCTCACGAAGAGGCTCGTATTAGGAAGAAAACCAATTAATGGATTTTACTTTTCCGGACTTCAGCTCGAATATCATAGGCATGAGTGGAGGCGTATCAACCCAGATTGCATTGCCTTGAATAGTGACGTGCTTTTTGCCAAACTGTTTTCTTAGTTTCTGTAAAGCCTGTTTTTTGGACATGCCGACTTTAACGCCGCATAAGGATGCTTTCTTATTTCGGATGTCTATAACGAATCCTCCGGTGTATTCTTTGTAGCTGCGATTTCCTTTCTTATCCGTTCCAAAATTAATGCGCGTTTTTCCACTTTTCCAGGTATAAGAATTGTAACTATCATATTTTTCGACCTTATTTGCTTTGCCCCACTTCTTTTTCACAGAGGCATAGGTCTTATTGGAGTGCGGTATCACTCGGCTTTTTGAGTACTGAACTGCATAAAGAGTAACATTTTTCCCTTTATAACGGACGGTTACCTTAACAGTCTTTGCTGCCGCATCTGCTACCTGGACAGGTGTAAGAGAGCCAAACAGGACTGCAAGGCAGAGTCCGAATGCCAGTAATCTTTTTTTCATCTTTTTCATATTAACTTCTCCTTTCTGTGTTTAAGATGAATTGACCACAAAAAACGACCACTGACGGTATGGTCGTTTTCAATGCTATATCTTTATCTTAATTAAGCAATCCCATTGACAGCCTTAGCCAGACGGGAAATCTTTCTGGCACATGTGTTTTTGTGATAAACACCTTTGCTTCCTGCTTTGTTGATCTCAGTGATAGCGACTTTAAGAGCAGCTTTTGCAGCTTCTGCATCTTTGTTAGCGATAGCTGTCTCTACTTTTTTAATGCAAGTCTTAACTTTAGATTTGATTGCTTTATTTCTTGCAGCCTTTGTTTCGTTTACTAAGATTCTTTTCTTTGCAGATTTAATATTAGCCAATTTGTCCACCTCCGATATATTATTTCGACTTTGTAATCGATGATCCGTTCGTTAGATCCGGACACGGACGTTCTAACGAAACATACGAATTTATTTTATTCCAGCTTCCTTGTTCTGTCAATACATATTTTGTGAAATATTGTAAAAACTAGTTGATAAACTCATGAAATATGAAAAAGAAACGAGAGGGCTTTTTGATGATTGAGAGGTATAGCGTAAGGACAGACCTTGCATTAGAGCAGAAAGAGAGATTTGAATCGGACAATGTAGAGGTGCAGGGGGTTGTGCTGGAAGAGGACTATGATGAAGAGCGGGAAATCCGGATTACGACAGTGAAGATTGAGACAGAAAACGGCGCGAAGACTATGGGAAAGCCGGTAGGGACCTACATTACAATGGAAGCCCCGAATATGACGGTCCCAGATGATGGGTATCACGAGGAGATATCCGAGGAACTTTTGAAGCACATGAAGCAGTTTGTGAATCTTGAAAAAGAAGATTACTCCGTTCTGGTGGTGGGACTCGGAAACCGGAAAGTGACACCGGATGCCCTTGGTCCTTACGTGGTGGATAATCTGAGTATCACCCGCCATATCGTAAAGGAATATGGGAAATATGCAATGGGGGAAGAGCGTGCGCATCTGATCAGCGCGATTGTTCCCGGGGTTATGGGACAAACCGGTATGGAGACGGTGGAGATCATCCGCGGGATTGTTCATGAGACAAAGCCGGATATGATCATAGCGATAGATGCATTGGCGGCCAGAAGTTCAAGACGGCTCAACAGCACGATCCAGATTGCGGATACAGGGATCAATCCGGGTTCCGGCGTGGGGAATCACCGCAATGCCATCACCCGGGAAACAGTGGGCGTTCCTGTTATTGCCATAGGAGTACCTACCGTGGTAGATGCGGCGACAATTGTCAATGATACGATGGAAAATCTTATTGAAGCGCTGGAAAATTCCGAGACACTCCGCGGCGTGAGCGTGGTAATGCAGGGATACAATGCCGCTGAAAAGTACGAGCTGATCCGGGAGCTTATTTCTCCGCATTTGAATGGACTCTTTGTCACGCCAAAAGATATAGACGAGACAGTGAAGCGGATCAGCTACACAATATCCGAATCATTGAATATGCTTTTTTCAGAGGGACATGCACATAATCAATAGAAGTGCATCATATGATACTAAAGGTCAGAAGTGCATATCAATACTTTTAGTGTCAGGAGCGTGGACGGTGAATCAGGGAAAGAGAATCAGTCAGGTGTTGTTTATTATTGTTTTATGTGTGTTTATCTTATATATGGGAGTTCATATGAATATTGGGTTATCTGAGGATATGGAGATGTATCTGAACAGCTTTTTTTTGCACCGTGCAGAAGAAACTTATCTTTCCGGCTTTTCCTATATCTCAGAAGGAGGGGGGCCGCTGCCGGAACAATGGGTAACAGAATGTGCGGCCTCCTTCCTTCCGCTGGGAACCTATGTTTCGGAGAGTACACCTCTGGATACGGAGGTGGAAGACAGTGAGACGTATGAAATGATTCTTGAAAAACAGGCGAATGATGAAAATACAGTGGACGAGAATGGAAACCTGATTGAAAATGAGAAAGTTCAGGAAGCAGAAAAACCGATACCAAAAGAAACAGAAAAGAAAGTGGATACATCCATGGAGAAGCTTAAGGATTATGAATATCTTGTCAGTAACTTTTATACCGTTGACGGAACGACTGCTGTCAGCGAGAAAGATCTGAATGCGGAAAAACTGCTGGCAAAGAATATGAAGCTTGACAAAAAGACAAAGGGGCCAAAGATCTTGATCTATCATACCCATTCCCAGGAGGATTTTAAGGATTCAAAAAAAGGAGATCAAAGTACGACGATCATGGGGATGGGTGCGTATCTGTCTGAGCTTTTGAATAAAAAATACGGGATTGAGACGATACACCACGATGGAGTGTACGATCTGATTGACGGTGAGATGGATCGGAGCAAAGCCTACCAGCTTGCCGAAGTGCAGGTAAAAAAGCTCCTAAAGAAGTATCCGAGTATCGAAGTAGTCATAGACCTGCATCGGGATGGGGTGGCGAATTCTACCCATCTGGTTACGGATATCGACGGAAAACAGACGGCGCAGATCATGTTTTTCAACGGCATGAGCCGGACAAAAGCAAATGGGGATATAGCCTATCTGCACAATCCGTACATAGAAGACAATCTGGCATTATCCCTGCAGATGCAGCTTGCAGCAGCAAAGCTTTATCCGGGATTCACAAGACATATATATCTGAAGAGCTACCGCTACAATCTGCACCTCAAGCCGAAATCCCTGCTGATCGAGGCCGGAGCTCAGACAAATACTGTGGCAGAGATGAAAAATGCCATGGAGGCGCTTGCCAAAGTGCTGGATGAATGTGTAAATTGACAGCTTAAAGTACACCATATGGTGTGATGACAGAAAATAATATTTGCTTAATACAAGATTTTGTGCTAGTATAGTCGAAGTATGGAAAAGTGCGTGAAAGGGTATGTGAGAAATGGCAAGGAAAGATACATATGATGCGGGCAGCATCGCGGTATTGGAGGGCTTAGAGGCGGTCAGAAAACGCCCCGGCATGTATATTGGAAGTGTGTCTACAAAAGGACTGAATCATCTGATCTACGAGATTGTAGACAATGCGGTGGATGAGCATCTGGCAGGATACTGCAGCGAGATACGGGTAACCTTGGAGAAAGACGGTTCGGCAACAGTTGCGGACAATGGACGCGGTGTACCTGTGGACCTCCACGCAAAAGGTGTGTCTGCGGAGCGCGTGGTATATACGACACTTCACGCCGGGGGGAAGTTCGATGATTCCGCTTATAAGACCAGCGGAGGACTGCACGGTGTGGGTTCTTCGGTTGTCAATGCGCTGTCAGCCTATATGGATGTGCAGGTGAGTCTCGGCGGAGAGATCCATCATGACCGCTACGAGCGGGGGATTCCAGTCATCGAGCTTGAGAACGGTCTTTTGCCAGTGATCGGGAAGACGAAAAAGACGGGGACGAAGATCAATTTTCTGCCGGATGACACAATTTTTGAAAAGACCAGGTTCCGTGCAGAGGAAGTCAAGAGCCGTATGCATGAGACAACCTATCTGAATCCGGAACTTACGATTATTTTTGAAGACCTGCGGGAGGAGAAGAAGGAGCGGATCGTCTACCATGAGCCGGATGGCATTCTTGGTTTTATCAAGGACTTGAATTCTAAAAAAGAGCCGGTGCACGATCCTGTTTATTTTAAAGGAGAGGCAGAGGGGATAGAAGTGGAAGCAGCCTTCCAGTACGTGAATGAATTCCACGAGAATGTCCTGGGATTTTGCAACAACATCTACAATGGTGAGGGCGGCACCCATCTGACGGGTTTTAAGACAACCTTTACCTCCGCCATCAATCAGTACGCCAGAGAACTGGGGATTCTGAAAGACAAAGATGCCAACTTTACAGGCGCAGATGTCAGAAACGGTATGACGGCGATTATCTCTATCAAACATCCGGATCCGAGATTTGAGGGGCAGACGAAGACGAAACTTGATAATCCGGACGCGGCCAAAGCGGTCAGTAAAGTGACCGGCGAAGAGATCGTCCTGTATTTTGACCGGAATCTTGAGAATCTTAAGAAAGTGATCGGCTGTGCAGAAAAGGCGGCAAAGATCCGAAAGACCGAGGAGAAAGCGAAGACCAATCTTTTGACAAAGCAGAAGTATTCTTTTGACAGCAACGGCAAGCTTGCCAATTGTGAGAGCCGGGATGCGAAGAAGTGTGAGATATTTATTGTGGAGGGAGACTCTGCGGGCGGCTCGGCAAAGACGGCAAGAGACCGGATGTACCAGGCGATCCTTCCTATACGGGGCAAGATTTTAAATGTGGAGAAGGCAAGTATTGACAAAGTTCTTGCCAATGCAGAGATCAAGACTATGATCAATGCCTTTGGCTGCGGATTTTCAGAAGGGTACGGCAATGATTTTGACATCAGCAAACTTCGATATGATAAGATCATTATCATGGCAGATGCGGACGTGGATGGTGCGCATATTTCCACCCTGCTTCTGACCTTATTCTATCGGTTTATGCCGGAGCTTATTTACGAGGGACATGTCTATATCGCCATGCCGCCTCTCTACAAGGCAATGCCGAAGAAGGGTGAGGAGGAGTATCTCTATGATGACAAGGCACTTGAGAGGTACAGGAAGAGCCATGACGGTCCATTTACCTTACAGAGGTATAAAGGTCTTGGTGAGATGGACGCCGGGCAGCTCTGGGATACGACGCTGAATCCCGAGACCAGGCTTCTCAAGCTTGTGGAGATTGAAGATGCCCGGATGGCGTCAAGTGTCACAGAGATGCTTATGGGGACAGAAGTCCCGCCGAGACGGACCTTTATCTATGAGAATGCGACAGAGGCGGAGCTGGATGTTTAGGTGTGTGTGAATATAATGGAAGCAAAGATGGATATCTGGTGTTGAGGAGAAATGAAGATGCAGGATTCACAGATTATCAGAACCGAATATTCGGATGTGATGAAAAAGTCATATATCGATTACGCCATGAGCGTGATCATTGCCCGGGCGCTACCGGATGTGCGGGACGGGCTGAAACCGGTACAGCGGCGTACACTCTACGATATGCATGAGCTTGGTATCCGGTATGACAAGCCTTACCGGAAGTGTGCCCGTATCGTGGGTGATACCATGGGTAAATATCATCCCCACGGAGACAGTTCGATCTATGAAGCGTTGGTCGTCATGGCCCAGGAATTCAAAAAAGGGATGATCCTGGTAGACGGCCACGGTAATTTCGGCTCTATTGAGGGAGACGGGGCGGCTGCCATGCGTTACACGGAGGCACGTTTGGCAAAGATTACCCAGGATGCTTATCTCGCGGATCTGGATAAGGATATTATTAATTTCCTGCCCAATTTTGATGAGACGGAGAAGGAACCGGAGGTATTGCCGGTGCGGATCCCTAATCTCTTAGTAAACGGTGCGGAAGGGATTGCCGTGGGTATGGCTACAAGTATTCCCACCCACAACTTGTGTGAGGTCATCGACGCAGTGAAGGCGTATATGAAGAATGACGAGATCAGCACGAAGCAGCTTATGCGGTATATCAAGGGACCGGATTTCCCCACAGGGGGAATAGTGGTGAATAAAGATGGCCTTCTTAATATTTATGAGACCGGAGCGGGGAAGATCAAACTGCGGGGGAAGGTGGACGTAGAGGAGATGAAAGGCGGGAAAAAGCGCCTTGTAGTCTCTGAAATTCCCTATACGATGATCGGGGCCGGGATTGGAAAATTCCTGAATGATGTCTGCAGTCTGGTGGAGACGAAAAAGACGACGGACATTGTGGATATTTCCAACATGTCCTCCAAAGAGGGGATAAGGATCGTTATCGAGTTAAAAAAAGGCGCGGACGCTGATAATCTTACGAATATGCTCTATAAAAAGACACGGCTTGAGGATACCTTCGGCGTTAATATGCTGGCGGTAGCGAATGGACGGCCGGAGACCATGGGGCTTAAAAAGATCATCGAGCACCACGTGGACTTCCAGTTTGAACTAGCCACAAGAAAATATAAGACTCTTCTTAGAAAAGAGCAGGATAAGAAAGAGATCCAGGAAGGGTTGATCAAGGCTTGTGATGTCATTGACTTGATCATTGAGATCTTACGTGGAAGTCAGTCGGTGAAAGACGCAAAAGCCTGCCTGACCGAAGGAAAGACAGAGAATATCAAGTTTAAGTCCAGCATTTCCAAAAAGATGGCGGCGATGCTTCGATTTACGGATCGTCAGGCACAGGCAATCTTGGATATGCGCCTTTATAAGCTTATCGGTCTTGAGATTGAAGCTCTGATGAAGGAGCATGAGGAAACGCTGGCGAATATATCCCGATACGAAGACATACTGAATAATTATGATTCTATGGCTGATGTGATCATTGCAGATCTTGACAGGATAAAAAAAGAGTATGGGCGGAAGCGGCGGACAGCAGTGGAAAATGCCGAGGCGGCTGTTTATGAGGAAAAGAAAATAGAAGAGCAGGAGATCATCTTCCTGATGGATCGTTTTGGGTATGCAAAGACTGTTGATCCGGCCACCTATGAGCGGAATAAAGAAGCGGCCGATACAGAGAACAAGTATATCTTAAGCTGCATGAATACCGGTAAGCTCTGTGTATTTACAGATACCGGAAAGATGCATCAGATCAAGATGACAGACCTTCCTTTTGGGAAGTTCAGAGATAAAGGACTGCCTATAGATAATGTGAGCAATTTTGACAGCACAAAAGAGCGGATCGTATATCTGTGTGATTCAGAGCAGCTCCGCATTGCAAAACTTTTCTTTGCCACGGGACAGGGAATGATCAAGAAGGTAGAAGGATCGGAGTTCCAGGTAGCCAAGCGCACCATAGCGGCGACAAAGCTTTCGGAGGGTGATACGGTGGCAGCCGTGCATGTGATCACGGATAACCAGCAGGTCGTGCTGCAGTCGAAGGAGGGATACTTCCTTAAGTTTCAGGCATCAGAAGTGCCAGAGAAGAAAAAGGCCGCTGTAGGAGTGAGGGGAATGAAGCTTAAGAAAAAAGACAGTCTTGTGCAAGCGTATCTGTTCGAAGAGGAAACGGAATGTGAAGCGGTATATGGGAATAGAAAGATACTGTTAGGGCGCCTTAAGACTTCAAAAAGAGACGGGACAGGCACAAAGCCGAGAGCATAAACCGGAATGTTACCATTTATAGCATTAACTATGATAGTTTTGCAAAAGTAGTTGTTGAGATTGATTTTTTTCTGGTATATCTATAGAATAAAGATAAGACAATTAGAAATGGGGAGAACAATATGTTTCAAATCGTAGTTTTTGATGAGAGACGAAGCAGTGAGAGAACTAGGAAGATCTTGGAACAGTATGCTCATAAGAACCAGATGTCTTTTCAGATTGAAACAATCTTTGAAGAACAAAAACTTCTAAAGTTTTTGGAGGAACATCAGGATTTGGATGTGGTTTTTCTTGATATCCGCATTGGAGAGGATGTAGACGGTATTGATGTTGCGAGGAAGATAAACATTCTTGCACCGCGGGTAGCAATCGTATTCCTGACCGGGTATACGGACTACGCAACGGAAGTATATGATGCAAGGCAGTTATATTTTGCAAAAAGAGAAGAATTGGGGCAGAGTCTTGTAGGTATTTTTTCCAGACTGCATTCTGAGACTGCAAGACGTAACAGAGGCTTTGTTCATATACATGCGAAGGGGAGAGAACTCATTATCCGAGAAGAAGAGATTCTGTACATCGAGAGAAATGGGCGGACAACCCGGATACATTGCAGAAAAGAAACGATAGACATCTCAGAAAAATTGTCCGAGTTGGAGAAAAAACTGAATCCGGTTATCTTCGTGCGTTGTCACAACAGCTTCATCGTAAACTTTATGGCCGTGCGGGAATTTACCAGAACAGATTTTGTGCTGAATGAGGAAAGTATTATTCCGATCAGCAGGTATAAGTTGAATGAGACAAGGGAACGGTTCTTTGTGTGGTCAAAGCAGTATATCTAGACTGGAAAAAACTGAATATCGAGACATGACAGGGACTGCGCGCGTTATGCGGCAGTCCCTTTTGTCAGTTATTTTTGAAGAAAAAAGAATTCATCGAAACGCCCTTTTTCGTCAAACAATTGATTGTATTGAAGCATACGGTAGGTATCTAACAGTTCGCTGTATTTTGATTTTTCGTCATTGGCATATACATTACCATCCTTGTCTTTATAGCAGACCGCAGAGATGACCGGAAGTTCTTTCTGGAGTTCCAACAAAAATTTATTATAGCCGGTCAGCTTATTGCCGGCGATATTCATAACATAGGAAGAGAGATAATTGGCGCTCATATCCAGTTCTTTCTCCTCAATATCGTAATTTGCCCAGATGACATAGGGGGTAGAATACCAGTCTGCTTTCTGATCGACAGAGAGCTTGTCCACATCTTTGCCGAACTGGGTACTGTAAAAGTCACTGGAAATAGGCGGCTGATGATCCCCGAACACAACGATGATCGTCGGTTCTTCTACTCCTTTAAAGTACTCTACAAGCATCCGAAATGCGTCGTCACTCAGCTTTGCAAGATTAATATACTGTTCAGCCTCAGAGTTTTGAAGTTCATCATCCAGGATCTTGATCTTTGTATCCACAAGTCCCCGCTGTCCCGTATAGGCACCATGATTTTGCATCGTAACGTTAAACAGATAGAATGGGGCATCGGTTTCGTTTCGGGAGGCCTCATAGTCATCTATGATCTGCTGGTAATCAGCCATATCTGAAATGTAATTTCTTACAAGCTGGTTGTTTCCGGTGGTTCGGTAGTACTCCATGTCATAAAAATGGTTGAAGCCAAGTGCGGGATAGGCGATGGAACGGCTCCAGCCAGAACCCTTAAAAGGATGATAGGCATTGACGCCGGCGTACCCTTGCGCTTTTAAAGTATGAGCCATGGACGGTGTGGTTTTGTCGATATATTCGTTGTACGGGATACATCGGTACGGCAGAAAATTCATCGTATCGCCGGTTAAAAACTCAAATTCCGTGTTGGCTGTGTTGGCTCCTTCGATGGATACAAAAAGCTGGCCTTTCACAGTATTTTCTTTTAGACTGTGCAGGAACGGCAGATAATCTTCGGATAAACTGAGCGTACCGTTATAACTTAAGTCTGCCAATGCCTCATTCATGATGGCTATAATATTCGGCGAAGGATGATCTGCATCTTCTGTTTCGGAAACAGAGTCAGAAGGATAGTCCGCGATCAATTTCCTGGCACTTTGTTCGGAGTAGCCAGCCGGCTTTTCTACTCGGGCTGCGGAGTAAGTAAGGAGGAAGGACAATGCATTGCCGTTCTTCGCATAAGTACTCTGCGGATGCCATACGAGATGTTTCACATGTTTTGCCGGAAAATCACTCTGGAAGAATAATGCGTAAAACAAAAAAACACTTCCCATACCGGCTGCAACAGAGAGGCCGCGGCGTTTTCCCTGAAGTCCTTTGTATCCTTTGAGGCTTAAAAGCATAGCAGTGAACACGGTGATATATACAGTCCCCCATACTCCCGTAAGGTCAAGGGTGTAGGAAAAGTTATCGGCCACATTCATTGCAGTGGCTGCGGACAAAAGATCTGCGGCAAGGATAGGACAGCCCCGGAATATCCACACATAATAATTGGCGATATCAGCCAAAAATACAATGCCAAGAACAATCATGCCTGTATACTGTGTCCGGTTGACGATCATATAGACCAAAAGCCACAGAACGGTATAGATGATCAGATTAAATACAGCGTGCCAGGTAAACAGCCTGCGGATCATCTCTGACAGATGATAACCGTTGAACCGGTCGCCCAGAAAGATACAAAGGAGCGGGGTTGCCAAAAAAAGCAGCCGGGACACCAAAATATTGGTGTCAATCTTTCGTTTCAAGTATTTGTCCAGCAGCCCATCGATCCGTGAAAACGGGATCAGGACAAACAGCAGCGCTGCAAAGAGGAGAAGCAACATGCTGTAAAGGGCGGATGAATTGTAAAACCGGTAGATAAAAGTGGCACGCAGACGGCCGTCTATCGGCTGATCGTTTTCTGTGAGCTGAGCGAACAGTGTCCCTTTGTTTATATGGGTGTAGATGCCAAACCCCTGGGGATTGGCGGCTTCATGGGTGACAACCCGCAGGATGTAGGTGTTATCTTTTGAAAGTTTTTTTGTATCTTTGAATACGAATGCAGTCTTCACACTGTTGATCACTTCATTGACAGGCTTCTTAGTGTCCATAAGGACAGTGCCTTCCGAATCAAGGATGCTTACCGAGACACTTCCGGAAGAATTCTCTTTTCCCTGGTTGAAAAAGCGGATAGTCACTTTCTTTAACTCGCCATTCCATCCGGTAAATTGCTGTTCATAGGTCCGGTCTCCGGAAAAGCGGATGAGGGTCTCTTCTTCCGGAATCTCCGCTTTCAGGCGTACACCTGAGACGTGCTTGCTGTAATAGACATCTTTGTTCATCAGAACAAAAAGCATACCTGACAAAATCAAAAGAATGGAGATTGTTTTTTTGACTGCCAGGGTACGGTTGGTTTTAAAATATTCTTTTATCATAGATCATCACCTGCTTTTATCATTTTGTTAAAATAAAAATAATTTTATCACTTTTCAGGGCGGTTTTCTATGGTAAATGTTTAATTTTATTTTAACTTTTTATTTTTATACTGTTATTTGTTGTAGAATAACAGGCGATGTGGTAATGTAGAACAGGAATATTTTTACAGCAGATCCAGGGAAGTATAATAAGGAGGGACATGATGAAAAAAAGACTAGGGATGATCATTTTAACGATTGCAGTAACCGCATCACTGCTCGGATGTTCAAAGGAGACGGCGCCTAAAAAAGAGGTGACCAAGGAGGATGATCCGAAGCAGATCTTCGAGGAGGCGGCAAAAAAGCTGGATAAAGAGACGCGCAAGGCGGCGGAGACGAAGAGTGTAACCTCTTATAATGACGGAACAGAAGAAGAGGAATATTATACGTGCAGCCTCGATACAAAGCAGAGCATCATGGAAAGAGTTTCTAAAGATGAAGATGAGACCGGCACGGTCTACCACTGCTTCAATGTGAAGGAGAAGGACGGATATGGCGTCTATGTCAATGACGGGCTGACAGGCGGAAAGTGGAAATATTATAAAGAAAACCTTGAGGCCGATGAGCAGAGCGAATATGAATACTGGCTGGGAGAATTTTATCCGGCTTATACAGAGGAGAACGGATACAGTAATATTAAATACAGCAACGAAGGCGAGGACGAGCTGAACGGAACAGAGGCCATCAAGATTAAAGTAACCGCTGATGAAGCCTACGATACAGGCGAGCGAACAGACGAGGACATGACAAGGGAGAGTGTACTTAAGGAGAATGGCTGGAGCGAGGAGGAAGTGAAGCTGGTTGACGGCTTTTCCAAAATTCTTGACGACTATATCGCTGCGAGCAACAAAAGTGTAGGTGAGACTACGGTTCAGTCTATTCTGACTGTATGGATCGATGCGAAAGAACACACGATGCTTAAGAGCCGCTCGGCGACGAATATTGACAGTGCACAGGACGAAGATACAAAGAAGGCTTTGGAAAAGTATAACGAAGAGTACTGGAAGGTAGATATGATCCATCTGAATATCGAGGACGGGATGTCTCCGGAAGAAGCAAAGAAAGCATTGGAAGAAGATCTGGCGGAGATGGAGCAGCCTGAGGAGACCGTGGATGATGCGGATGAAGCCGGCGAGGAGTTCAGTGAGGAAGACGGAACAGAAGAGTATGCGGCAGTTTCAAAGGTTGTTGTCACAAAAAAGTTTATGACAGGAAAGGACTGTCCGGAGATGGGCGACTTGCCGAAGGAGTTTGATAAGATAAAGCAGGAAGAATATTTTGAGGGGGGCTTCGATACTCTGGAAGAAAGTGATGATTATTTCTCAGAGGACGAAGAATTTGAAGATGAGTTTGAATAAAGGAAAGTTAGCACAAAAAATATTGGTGCTGTTCCTCTTGCTGGTGATTCCGGCAGAATCTGTCTGGGCTGCGCAATTGCAGGAGACGACAAAGGAGCAGCCGGAAGCAATTGCCGGGGATATTCCGGCCGGGGAGAGTGAGCGGTCGGATACAGCCGAGAGCGATAAGCCTGAAAAGGAAAAAAGGGTGATAGAAACCGAAACGGAAGTCACAAAAATATGCGGGGAAGAGTTTTTTCTCACGGTAAAGCTTGACGAAGCAGAAGCAGCGGAAGATAAAGAACAGACCGGACTAGATGCGGCGGAAGAAACCAAACAGGATACGCCGGAAGCCCTCCAATATGAATCTGAAAACCCTGAAATTGCAGCTATCGAAGAGATACAGACCGGCGGAGTAAAGATAAAGGCTCTTCAGGCCGGCGATACTGTCATCAGGATCACAGCCCCGGAGACGGAGCTGTATGACGAAGCACAGGCACAGATTCTCCTTCATATCACTCCGGAAGAACCGGCGGCAGAAGCTCCGGCGGCAGAAGAGCTTCCTGTCACGTCTATGGCGCTCCTTCCGGCAAGCAATCTGACAAAGGTTGAGAATGTGACAGGAGGCATCCATCTGGAATGGGGAAAGGTGGAAGGAGCCAAAGGATATTATGTAGAAAGGAGCCCGAATGGGAAATCTCCGTGGAGCAGGCTTAAGACTGCCGCCAATGCGGATGATGTGACTTTTGTAGATACGCAGGTCACTGAAGGGGATGCGTATTATTATAGAGTGCGGGCATTTGATGACTCCGGAAAAGAAGGACTGACTGGCGCGTCGAAAAAGATCGTACGCCTGACAGCGCCTGTATTGAGCATGGGGATAGCCGCTTCCAGCATTGAATTAAAGTGGAACCGGGTGAAAGGCTGCAGCGGGTATTACGTATACCGCAGGGAACCTGCCCAGAGTGATTGGACAGTAGTTTCTGTTATCACACAGCCCGGAGAGATTTCCTGGCGTGATACAGCAGCGGGAAATGGAAAGACATATATATATACCGTCAGGGCGTACAAAGGAAGTTCTTTCAGCCCATACGCAGGCGGGAAAAGCTATGTGAGGGTAGACGCGCCGACTCTGAAGAGTTTTAAGAGAAAATCGTCCACAAAGTATAAGATTACGTGGAAGACGAATCCTTCTGTAACCGGATACCAGATCCAGTATGCGCAGAACGGGATGTTTGTCGGTGCCCAAAAAGCTACTGTGAAAAGTGCAAAGAAGTCAAGTTATACACTGACTAAGCTTCAGAAGAACAAAAAATACTATGCGAGGATCCGGGCCTACAAAAAAGAGGGCGGCACTACCTATTATTCCGGGTGGTCGGCGACGAGCAATGTAAAAAAGACAAGGACCACAAAAGTAACACCGCTGACAAAAAAGAAAAAGATCTTTGAGATACGTACGTGGGCAAAGCAGGAGATGCACCAGTATGATACACTGCAAGGTTCCTGCACAGACGGTACATACGCATATTACCTTTTGTATAATCGGAAAGCGGTGAACTGTAAGCTCGTGAAGGTAAAACGCTCGAATCTTAAGGTGGCCGGGGTCTCGGGCATATTGGATGTTGCCCATGGAAATGACATGACTTACGACTCACACAGAAAGCGCCTTGTTATCGTGCACAGCACAGGAGTTGATCCCAAGAGACTGACTTCCGTCGATCCAAATACACTCGCCGTTATAGAGAGCAAGCATGTACAGATTCCCAAAAAGCTTGCGGGAGGCAGTACCGCAGATGCAGCAGGTGCTACGGCTTTCAGCGGACTGGCGTACAGCAGCGGAAGGAAACAGTATGCGGTGCTGCTCAGCCACAACTATAATTTTGTGATCCTGGATTCGAACCTTGATCCGGTGAGATACGTAAAGGTGAGTAAAAAGAACAATTACCTTGTTCAGGGGATCGATGCGACCGACGACTATATTATGCTGGCTCAAAGTCCGAAGACTTCCAAACAAAAATACAATATCATTACAGTCTACGATTGGGATGGAAAATATATTTCCAAAATAAATGTGAAAAAGGGTTATGAGATTGAGAGCATATATCATGTAGGAAGTAAGTATTATGCAGGATTTTACCGCTCTTACTACCGGACGCGTTATAAAGATGTGGAAAAAAAGGTCAAAGTAGACGGGAAAGAAAAGAAAAAAAAGGTCAAAGTTAAATACAGAGAATATCAGAGGGATAATTACGTATACCAGATCAAAGGAATTTAGAGAAAAATCACAAAAACCCTTGATTTTCCATTGATTAGGTGTTATACTAACCAACAGTTGCATAAGGAAGACGGCA
The DNA here is from genome assembly GCA_910586965.1 of uncultured Dorea sp. Taxonomy (GTDB): domain Bacteria; phylum Bacillota; class Clostridia; order Lachnospirales; family Lachnospiraceae; genus MD308. Next base: position 156,520 of record CAJUMF010000001.1, read on the forward strand.
GAAGAGTGGACGGAAGTTCACTCTTCTTTGTTGGTGAGAGCCTGTAACAGTCAAATATTTCCGGATGAAGAAAGGAAGCGTAACATTGTCGAAAAGGGAAAGCTATGAAAAAAAGACAGAAGAGATACTGATTCCCCTTGTGGAGGAATACGGCTATGAACTGGTGGATGTGGAATATGTGAAGGAAGGCGGCACATGGTATCTGAGGGCTTACATAGATAAGCCGGGGGGCATAAGTATTGAGGATTGCGAGATGGTCAGCAGAAGGCTGTCGGATATCCTTGATGAGAAGGATTATATCGATGACAGTTATATTTTGGAGGTGAGTTCTCCCGGACTTGGGCGGCCGCTTAAAAAAGAAAAGGATTTTAAACGGAGTATAGGCAAAGAGGTAGAAGTCCGGACATACCGTATGATCGATAAACAAAAGGAGTTCACCGGAATCCTGAAGGCATATGATAAGGACAGCGTGACTGTAGAGTTAGAGGATGGAACGGAAAAGAACTTTGATAAGGGCGACATTGCGCTTATTCGCCTTGCGTTTGATTTTTAATTTAGGAGGATACAAAAATGAACACAGAATTATTAGAAGCGTTGAATATTTTGGAAAAAGAGAAGGATATCAGCAAAGGAACACTGCTTGATGCAATCGAGAATTCCCTTCTGAATGCTTGTAAGAATCATTTTGGTAAGGCGGACAATGTGAGAGTCATTATGGACAGAGAGACTTGCGATTACCGCCTGTTTGCGGAAAAGACAGTAGTGGAGGATGTAGAGGATACATTAGAACAGATCAGCCTTGAGGAAGCTCAGGAAATTGACGGTTCCTACACGCTTGGAGATATCGTGCAGATTCCGATCGAGTCAAAATCTTTCGGACGCATCGCGACGCAGAATGCCAAAAACCTGATCTTACAGAAAATCCGCGAGGAAGAACGCAAGGTTGTGTACGATCAGTATTTTGAAAAGGAAAAGGATATCGTTACAGGAATTGTACAGCGGTATGTGGGAAGAAATGTGAGTATTAACCTTGGCAAGGCAGATGCTATGCTGACAGAGAATGAGCAGGTAAAGGGAGAGAAATTCGAACCTACAGAGCGTGTGAAGCTCTATGTAGTAGAAGTCAAGAATACGACGAAAGGACCGAAGATTTTAGTCTCACGCACGCATCCGGAGCTTGTAAAGCGGCTGTTCGAATCTGAAGTGACAGAAGTAAAGGACGGGATCGTAGAGATTAAAAGCATTGCCAGAGAGGCGGGAAGCAGAACAAAGATCGCGGTATGGTCCAATGACCCGGATGTGGATCCTGTGGGTGCCTGCGTCGGCATGAACGGTGCGAGAGTCAATGCCATCGTCAATGAGCTCAGGGGAGAAAAGATCGATATTATCAATTGGAGCGATAACCCGGCGATCTTGATCGAGAATGCACTGAGCCCGGCAAAGGTGATCTCTGTTATGGCAGACCCGGATGAGAAGGCGGCAAGTGTCATCGTACCCGATTACCAGTTGTCCCTTGCTATCGGTAAAGAGGGGCAGAACGCAAGGCTTGCGGCAAGGCTTACCGGATATAAGATCGACATCAAGAGTGAGACACAGGCCATTGAATCCGGAGAGCTGCCGGAGAATTATATGGAGCTTTCGGAAGGTGTCTACGAGGAAGAAATGTACGATGAGGACTATGAGGAAGAGTATTCCGAGATATAATCTAAAAGCAGGTGAGAATTTGAGCGGAAATAAAAAAATGCCTGTGCGCAAATGCGTAGGGTGTCAGGAAATGAAGAATAAAAAAGAGATGATCCGTATTATACGGACTGCGGAGAATGAATTTGTGCTGGATATGACCGGGAAAAAGAACGGAAGGGGAGCGTATCTTTGCCCGGACAGGGAGTGCCTGAAGAAAGCTGTGAAAAACCGGGGATTAGAGAGGTCTTTCAAGCAGGCCATACCGGACGAAGTGTATGAATCACTGGAAAAGGAGATGGTCGCTATTGATGCCGGATAAGGTGCTGTCGCTTATCGGTCTGGCAACAAGGGCAGGAAAAACAGCAAGCGGTGAGTTTTCTACGGAAAAGGAAGTTAAATGCGGCCGGGCGGTTTTGGTTATTGTTGCTAAGGATGCATCCGATAATACAAAAAAGAAATTTAAGAATATGTGTGATTTTTATCAAGTGCCAATCTATTTTTACGCGGATAAAGATACCTTGGGGCATGCAATGGGAAAAGAATTTCGAGCGTCCCTTGCAGTTTTGGACGAGGGACTTGCAAAAGGAATGAAGAAAGCTATGAATACGAGAGAGGATACAATTGCATAGAGGAGGTAGTGTTTATGTCAAAAATTAAAATATACGAGTTAGCAAAAGAGCTTCAGGTAACAAGCAAGGAAGTGATAGAGCTGCTGGGTAAAAAGAATATTGAAGTTAAGAGCCATATGAGCTCGATTGAGGATACGGAGGCAGATCAGGTCAGAGGTTCGTTTATGAAAAAGGAAAAAACAGTGGAGAAGAAATTAGAGGAAGCACCGAAAAAGAAAAATATCGTTCATGTATTCCGCCCGCAGAATACACAGAAGGGTGTAAGACAGGGAGGAAGCAGGCAGAAAGGGAAAGGGGGGCATACGCCCGGGAAACCTATGCAGGTGAATAATGGCCGCCCCTCAAAAGCATCGCCTGTTCCAAAGGCAGAACCGGCAATGCGAAAAGCTGCGGAAAAGCCGGAGACGGAAAAACCAATGGTGAAAAAGGCGGAACCGGCAGCGAAAGTTTCGGGAGTGAAGCCGGAGACAGAAAAACCGCAGAATATTGAGAAGCCTCAGACAGCGGCACCGGTAAAACCGGCAGAAAATAAGCCCCAGCAGACGGCACAGATATCCCATAAGCCCCAGGAGGAGAATCGTCACCGGTCATTCTCCGAGCGCGGACAGGGAGACAGGAGACCGCAAAGTGACCGTCAGGGCGACCGCCAGGGACGTCAGGGAGAACGCTCTAATCGCCAGGGTGACCGTCCGAATCGTTCGGGAGAACGCTCTAATCGTCCGGGTGACCGTCCGGGTCGTACATCAGACAGGAACGGCGAACGCGGACAGGGCGGCAATGCAAGAACAGGACGTCAGGGAGAACGCCGTTTTGGTGACAGAGACAGAGATCGGAACCGGGACAGAGATCGCAGTCAGGGAGCCGGCGGAAGGCCTGAAGATCGGCGCGGCGGAAGAAGGAATGACTCATCAGCAATTCCGGCGCCTGCTATAGAGGCGCAGAAGACCCAGCGGAGCAAGGGCAAAGGGAAAGATGACCACAAAAAGAAAGATTACCGCAGGGATGAAGAAGAGAGGATGCCTAAGGGGAAGGGCAGAAGGAATGAGCAGAAGCCCCAGATGCAGAAACCTCAGCAGAAATTGCAGCAGGCAGAAGAGACGATTAAGTCTATCGTTATTCCTGAACTGCTTACGATCAAAGAGCTGGCTGACAAGATGAAGATTGTGCCGTCTGTGATCATTAAGAAACTTTTCTTGCAGGGAAAGATGGCAACTGTAAATCAGGAAGTTGACTATGAAACAGCAGAAGAGATCGCATTGGAATTTGATATTCTCTGCGAAAAAGAAGAAGTTGTAGATGTGATCGAAGAGCTTCTGAAAGAGGAGGAAGAGGATGTTAAGAAGATGAAGAAACGTCCTCCGGTTGTCTGTGTCATGGGACACGTAGACCACGGAAAGACTTCCCTTCTTGACGCAATCCGCCATACGAATGTCATCGGCGGAGAAGCGGGAGGCATCACCCAGCATATCGGAGCTTATGTGGTGGAGGTAAACGGAGAACGGATCACTTTCCTTGATACACCGGGTCATGAAGCCTTTACCGCTATGCGTATGAGAGGTGCAAGCTCTACAGATATTGCAATTCTTGTAGTTGCGGCGGACGACGGAGTCATGCCCCAGACGGTAGAGGCAATCAACCATGCAAAAGCAGCAGGGGTTGAGATTATCGTCGCGGTCAATAAGATCGATAAGCCAAGCGCCAATATTGAGCGCGTCAAACAGGAACTTACAGAGTATGAATTGATTCCGGAAGACTGGGGCGGAAGTACAGTCTTTGTGCCGGTGTCAGCAAAGACCGGGGAAGGTCTTGAAGATCTGATGGAAATGATCGTTCTCACCGCAGAGGTAATGGAACTTAAGGCGAATCCGAACCGCCGTGCAAGAGGGCTTGTCCTTGAGGCACAGCTTGATAAAGGACGCGGCTCTGTGGCGACTGTCCTTGTACAAAAAGGTACTCTTCGTATCGGAGATGCTGTGGCGGCAGGTTCTGCATTCGGTAAAGTCAGGGCTATGATGGATGATAAGGGAAGACGTGTAAAGGAAGCCGGACCGTCTGTCCCGGTTGAGATATTAGGTTTGAATGATGTTCCGAATGCCGGAGAAGTATTTGTCGGCTGCGGAAATGATAAAGAGGCCAGAAGCTTTGCAGAGACTTTCATCTCTCAGAGCAAAGTGAAGCTTTTGGAGGATACAAAATCCAAGCTTTCTCTGGATGATCTGTTTACCCAGATACAGGAAGGGAACTTAAAGGAATTGGGTATCGTTGTGAAGGCGGATGTGCAAGGGTCTGTAGAAGCCATTAAACAGAGTCTCTTAAAGCTTTCGAATGATGAAGTTGTAGTAAAGATCATCCACGGCGGCGTCGGTGCGATCAATGAGTCGGATGTAAGTCTGGCATCTGCCTCTAACGCCATTATTATCGGATTTAATGTTCGGCCGGATGCTACTGCGAAGGAGACGGCAGACCGTGAAGGTGTGGATATCCGGCTGTACCGCGTGATCTACAATGCCATTGAGGACGTGGAGGCCGCTATGAAAGGGATGCTTGATCCAGTGTTTGAGGAAAAGATACTTGGCCATGCGGAGGTGCGTCAGCTTTTCAAAGCGTCCGGTGTCGGAACAATTGCCGGTTCCTATGTGCTTGACGGAATCTTTGAGAGAGATTGTTCGGTACGCATTACCCGGGATGGCGTCGTAGTCTTTGAAGGCTCTTTGGCATCGCTGAGACGTTTTAAAGATGACGTAAAAGAAGTAAGAACCGGCTATGAGTGCGGATTTGTATTCGCAAACTTTAATGACGTCAAAGAAGGCGATCTTGTTGAAGCATTTAAGATGGTTGAGATTCCGAGATAGTAGGAGATCAGTGGAATGAAAAAGAGAGGTATTAAAAACACAAGAATCAATACAGAAGTGCAGCGGGAACTAAGCAATATCATACGAAGCGGCATCAAAGACCCTCGAGTCGCACCGTGGACTTCCGTGGTGGCGGCAGAGGTTGCGCCGGACCTTAAGACTTGTAAAGCGTATATCAGTGTGCTCGGGGATGAGAAAGCACAGGCAGATACGCTTGACGGACTTAACAGCGCGGTGGGATTTGTGCGCAGAGAGCTGGCAAGGACCTTGAATATGCGCAACACCCCGGAAATACGGTTCATATTGGATCAATCCATTGAATATGGTGTGAATATGTCTAAAAAGATAGATGAGGTCACGAAAGATTTGAAAGTGTCGGATATGGATAGGGAAGATGAAGGAGAGAATGATGCTGAATAGATTGTTAGAGCTGGCAGATACCATTGCCATAGGCGGCCATGTAAGGCCGGACGGTGATTGCATCGGCTCCGGCCTGGGACTGCGCCAGTATATTAAAGACAACTACAAGGACAAAGAAGTGGAAGTATATTTGGAGGAAATTCCGGAGAAATACAGATTTTTAGAGGGAACGGAAACGGTCAGGCATGAAATCCCTGAGGGAAAAATATATGATCTGTTTATCTGTCTGGACTGTGCGGATTTGGAACGTCTTGGTTTTTCGGCCCCTCTGTTTGAGAACGCGAAGAATACACTGTGTATTGATCATCATGTGAGCAATCCGGGGTTTGCAAAGGAGAATCATATTGTGCCTGATGCCAGCTCCACGTCGGAGCTGGTGTATGAGCTGATCAACAGAGAATGTGTAAGCAAAGAGGTGGCAGAGGCTCTTTATACGGGGATTCTTCACGATACAGGCGTGTTCCAGTATTCCTGTACAGCGCCTTCTACGTTGCGGGCTGCGGCAGAGCTTTTGGAAGCGGGGGTAGATGCGCCGAAAATCATTCGGGACACTTTTTATGAGAAAACTTATGCACAGCATCAGGTGTTGGGCCGCGCATTGTTAGAAAGTATCTTGTTCCTGGACGGGAGATGCATTGCCTCCTATATCCGTGAGCGGGAGATGAGATTTTTTGGGGTAGACAGAAGTGACTTAGACGGTATTGCCAGTCAGCTCCGTAATACAAAGGGAGTAGAAGTAGCGATTTTTATGGACGAAATACGCCCCAACGTCTATAAAGTAAGCTTGCGTTCCGGAGATATTGTAGATGTGAGTGTGATCGCCCGGTATTTCGGAGGGGGCGGACATAAAAAGGCGGCAGGATTTACTTTGACAGGAACACCTTATGATGTGATCAACAACCTTTCCAAACAGATTGAGCTGCAGTTGGAGAAGTAAGTATGATACATGGAGTTATGAATGTCTGTAAGGAAAAAGGCTATACGTCTCATGATGTGGTGGCGGTTCTCCGCCGGATCACCGGGCAGAAAAAAATCGGGCATACGGGAACACTTGACCCGGATGCCAGAGGAGTGCTGCCTGTCTGTCTTGGGAAGGGAACAAAGCTTTGCGAACTTCTTACCGGCGAGGATAAGACTTATGAAACGGTTCTTCTGCTTGGAAAAGTCACCGATACACAAGACATTTCCGGAAAGGTTCTGGCTGAGCAATGTGTAGATTCTCTGAAAGTCGAGGAAGTGGAAGCGGCAGTGTTTTCTTTTTTGGGCGAGTATGAGCAGACCCCTCCGATGTATTCGGCTTTAAAGGTGAATGGCAAAAAGCTTTATGAACTGGCCAGAAGCGGGCAGGTAGTAGAGAGGAAAGCACGCCGGGTCTATATTACAGACATTAAATTGCTGGAGATAAATCTCCCGAGAGTGCGGATGAAAGTGACATGTTCCAAAGGAACTTATATCAGGACGCTATGTCATGATATTGGCGAAAAGCTTGGTTTAGGCGGATGCATGGAAGAACTTATCCGTACTCGTGTAGGGCGTTTTACGATGGAGAATTCCCGGACCCTTGAAGAGATTGCGCATATTTTTTCGGACGGAGAAGTGTCTGAGCTCCTCGTGCCGGTAGATGAGATGTTTGACAGCGCTCCCCGCGCCCGCGTGACCGATGCATGGGAAACAGCGGCAAGAAACGGCAGTTCGCTGCCTGAGGATGCTGCGGTGTGCGAAAAAACGCTCATAGACAATGAGAGAGTTCGGCTCTATGACAGAGAGGAACGTTTTATCGCACTCTACAGATGGAGAGAAAAAACGGGAGAATATAGATTGGAAAAAATGTTTTTTCCCGAGATTTAAAGTTACAAGGAGTGGCTATGCGCTATGTAAAATGGCTGTCCCACTATCTGGACAGAAGAAGGTCGGCGGTAACCTTCGGTAAATTTGACGGACTTCATCTGGGTCACCAGAAGCTCGTCGAGAAGGTTTTAGAACTTAAAAAAGAACAGAATACGGTCGGCATTGTATGTGCGTTTGACATGCGCCCCCTGTGGAAGGCGAATCAGCTTCATATGGAGCGGTTGATGACAGGCAAAGAAAGATATCATCATCTTGATGCGCAGATGGATTATCTTGTAGAGTGTCCCTTTACAGAAAAATTCCGAAATGTGACTGCGCAGGATTTTATACGTGATGTGATCTGCGGGGTCTTTCATGCGGCTTATGTAGTGGTAGGGACAGACTTTCACTTTGGAAGGAATCAGGGCGGGGATGTCCATATGTTGGAAGAATACTCGAAAGAATATGGATATGAGCTTGTAGTGGTCGAGAAAGAGCGCTATAATGATCATGTTATCAGCAGCACCTACATCCGGGACGTTCTAAAAGAAGGGAATGTCCGCCTGACGAATTATCTGTTAGGTTATCCTTTTGAGGTGAATGGCAGAGTAGAACGGGGCAGACAGCTCGGCAGGACACTTGGATTTCCAACGATGAATGTGGCATGGCCGGAATACAAGTTAGTTCCGCCAAGAGGTGTATATGTCAGCGAGATAACGATTGATGGGATAAAATATCCGGGCATATCCAATGTTGGTGTCAAACCTACCGTGTCGGAGGAAGGAAGAGTCGTTTTGGAGAGCTTCCTGTTCGGCTACGGGAGTGATGCCTATGGGAGAAAGATTAAAGCGGAGTTTCTTGAGTTTAGACGGCCAGAGCAAAAGTTTGGCAGTATAGAGGAAATGAAAGCCTGTGTTGATAAAGATATCGCATACGGGAAAAGATACTTTGGGATAGAGTAGCGAAGGAGAATTACAAATGAGCATAACAGAAGTGTTTTTGTTATTTGGCGGGTTAGGCTTCTTTCTTTACGGCATGAAGCTTATGAGTGAGGGACTGGAGAAAGCAGCCGGTGCGAAGATGAGAGGGATTCTGGAGTTTTTTACAAAGAATCGCTTTATCGGGATGGTGGTGGGGATTGTATTTACCGCGATCATCCAGTCTTCCAATGCGACTACGGTAATGGTAGTCAGTTTTGTCAATTCCGGATTGATGAACCTGATGCAGGCATCAGGCGTGATATTGGGAGCCAATATTGGTACGACGGTGACAGGGCAGCTCATTGCTTTTAACCTGTCGGATATTGCACCGTTGATCGTGATCATCGGAGTTGTTATGACAATGTTCTGCAAAAAGCAGAATGTCAAAAAAATCGGCGAGGTGATCCTTGGCTTTGGTGTTCTGTTTATGGGTCTGCGTATCATGGGAGAAAGTATGCAGGCCGTCAAAGACTCTCCGGAGATTTTGAATTTCCTTGCGTCTTTAAGGAATCCGTTTTCAGCAATTCTAGTAGGAATTGTGATCACCTCTGTCTTACAGAGTTCCTCGGCCACGGTGGGAATCATTCTTTTAATGGTCTCACAGGGACTTCTGGATTTTCGGATCTGTCCGTTTATGATTCTTGGATGTAATATTGGTTCCTGTGTATCTGCTCTGGCAGCAAGCCTTAGCGGAAAAAAGGATGCAAAGCGTGCAGCGCTTATCCATTTCTTCTTTAATGTTATTGGTTCTGCGATTATGTTTGTAATACTGATCGTGGCACTTAACCCGATCACAGATGCTCTTTTGTATATATCGGGGGGAAGTCTTTCCCGGGCTGTTGCCAATGTACATACTTTGATGAAAGTGTTTGAGGTTGCTATGCTGTTCCCATTTATGGGATTTATTGTGAAGCTCACTTACAAGGCCGTTCCCGGTACAGATGATGAAGGAAAAGACGAGTATGAACTTCTCTATATCCGAAAGTCTCTGATGTCTCCTTCGACGGCTGTTATGGATGCCATCCATGAGATTGAACATATGGGGAAAGTAGCCATTGCCAATCTGGAGATCGGAATGGACGCTTTGTGTGAGAAAGATGAGGAAAAGATCCAAAAGGTTTATAAAATTGAGGATTATATTGATTTTATGAACAGCAGGATCACGGATTATCTTGTGAAGGTGAATGAAATCGATCTGCCGCTGGCGGATGCCGAGAAGCTTGGCGGATTGTTCCATGTAGTGAACGATATCGAACGGATTGGAGATCACGCAGAGAATCTCGCGGATTCTGCTTCCACTCGGATTCGGGAGAACGTGGAGCTGAGTGATAAAGCGAAGAAACAGCTCAGGGATATGATGAAGGATGTTATTGAGCTGTTTGAGTATTCCCTGGATATGTTTACGAACAGTAACCAGCGTCATATGAAGGAGATTCTTGCCCTCGAGGACCAGATTGATGAGCAGGAGAGGAGTCTTCAGAAAGTGCATGTAAAACGTCTTGCAAAAAATAAGTGTACACCCATGTCCGGAATGATTTTCTCTGATACTGTTTCAGGTCTTGAGCGTGTAGCTGATCATGCGACGAATATTGCTTTTGCGATTATTGAGCCATTTGACAGCCGTGAAGAGGAAAAGATAGAGGACGAGTTGTAAGTTTTCCTTTACACGAGGGAACACTTATGTTATACTTTTTGGGTGTGAAAGCCGGTGTTCGGTAATAGGATACTCCAGCCATTACTTAATGCCTGGCGGTGTAATATAGTTTTAAGGAGGATTTTTACTATGATTTCAAAAGAGATGAAAGAAAAGATTGTAGCAGATTATGGAAGGTCAGCAGGTGATACTGGTTCACCGGAGGTACAGGTTGCCATTCTCACAGCAAGGATCAATGATCTGACAGAGCATTTTAAGGCAAATCCGAAGGATCACCATTCAAGAAGAGGTCTTCTTAAGATGGTTGGACAGAGGAGAGGTCTTCTTGCATATCTGAAGAAGATGGATATCGAGAGATACCGTACTCTTATCGAAAGATTGGGCTTGAGAAAATAATTGCATCTTAAGATGCAGATGTCAAGGATCCAGAAGTTTCAGGGAGACAAAAGTTTTCGGAGGCTTCTGGATTCTTAGCATTAATATAACAATGAGAAAGGAAAAAAAGTGTGACTTATAAAGAAGCAAGGGTATATTTGGACGAGGTGTCGAAATACGGAAGTGTACTTGGCTTGGATACGGTCCGGGAGCTGCTTGGTGAGCTTGGGAATCCACAGGATGGCCTTAAGTTTATCCATATAGCAGGAACAAACGGAAAAGGGTCTGTGCTTGCATTTACTTCAACAATTCTAAGTGAGGCAGGTTATAAGACCGGAAGATATATTTCCCCGACTGTAATTTCTTATCTGGAGAGAATTCAGATAGATGGAACGTGGATTTCTGAGAGGAAATTTGCAGGATATGTAAAAGAAATTCAAAAAGCTGTTGCGCGTATGGAGGCAAAGGGGATGGCACATCCTACTGTTTTTGAGATAGAGACCGCGATAGCTTTTTTGCATTTCCGAAAAGAAATGTGCGATTTTGTAGTACTTGAAGCAGGGCTGGGCGGTAGTCTTGATGCAACGAATGTTGTTGAAAATACGGAGTTTGCTGTCTTTACAACTATAAGCCGTGACCATATGGGATTTTTAGGAGAAACTTTGGAGAAAATCGCCGAGAACAAATCAGGAATCATAAAGCCTGGATGCATGGTCGTGTCGGCTGCACAGGAACCGGAAGTGGAAGCCGTACTGAGACGGCGGGCTGAAAGTCTCGGCTGCCCCATCGTATTCGCAGTTCCGGAGGAGACTGCGGTACAAAAGGAGTCTTATAAGGGTATGACTTTTACCTATCCACGTTGGGGGAAAACACCTGTCAGCATACAGATGGCGGGGAGATATCAGATTCTCAATGGGGCGGTAGTCTTTGAGTTGGCAAAGCTGCTTAAGATACCACAGAGAGCCGTCATAGACGGATTTCAAAAGGCGCGTTGGGTGGGGCGGTTCACTTGCATCTGTGAAAAACCTCTCTTTCTCATAGACGGCGCTCATAATCGAGATGCTGCAAGGCGCTTAAAGGAATCTGTGCAACAGTATTTTCAGGGAAAACAAGTTATCTTTATCATGGGCGTGTTCCGGGACAAAGAATACGAAGAGATTGCAAGGCAAATGGCTTCGCTGGCAGAAAGTATCTATACCGTGGAGCTGCCGGACAGGGAACGGACCCTCAAAGCAGAAGACTTAAAGGAAGTCTGTTCGCGTTATTGTACAGGAAGTGTCATCGCTTCGGCCAGTATCAAGGATGCGGTGACCGCTGCACTAAGAGAAGCGTGCAGAAAAGAAAACAGCGTGGTACTTGCATTCGGCTCTCTTTCATATCTGGGTGAAGTGATCCGAGAAGTGAAAGAGATTGAAGATACCAGCAAAACGATAAAATCAGGAGATGAGAGATGATGGATCAGGAAAAAATCAAGCGTGGAATACGGCTGATCTTAGAAGGGATCGGTGAGGATCCAACGAGAGAAGGCCTTAAGGAAACTCCGGAGAGAATAGCCAGGATGTATGAAGAGATATACGGTGGTCTTGTCAAGGAGCCGTCTGTTCATCTGAGTAAGACCTTCTATGTAGATCATGATGAGATGGTAGTGGAAAAAGACATTACATTTTATTCTACATGTGAGCATCATCTGCTGCCTTTTTATGGCAAGGCACATATTGCCTATATACCGGCGGGTAAGGTGGCCGGCTTAAGCAAGCTTGCACGCACAGTGGAGGTCTATGCAAGGCGGCCCCAGATACAGGAAAGGCTCACAGGGCAGATCGCGGATGCACTTACAGAACACTTAAAGCCCCGGGGCGTGATGGTGATGTTGGAAGCGGAGCATATGTGCATGACGATGCGCGGGATTAAAAAGCCCGGCAGCCAGACAGTGACCATTGCAAAGCGCGGCAGATTCCTCGAGGAGCCGGGGCTTGTGCAGGAATTTTATCAGATGGTGAGATAAAAGGAAAAGAAAGTATCGGGAGATGTGCAGATGAGAGAAGTAGAAGCGATTAGAAAGCATCCGCTGTACACGGAATATTATGACAGATTAAAGGAAGCAGAAAAAAAGCGGCGGTTTTGCTGCCACCAGATGGCGCACCTGATGGATGTGGCGCGTATTGCCTATATCAGTAATCTGGAGGAACATATGGGGATACGCAAAGAAGTGATCTATGGAGCGGCACTCCTTCATGATATCGGGAAGATCCGGCAATACCAGGAGGGAATCCCCCATGAAAAGGCGTCGGCCGAGATTGCCCGGATCATCTTAGATGACCTGCCGGAGGATTATTATTCTGAGGAGGAAAAGCGCGCGATACTTAAAGCTATATATGGACACCGAACGGAAAGAGACCAGATGGATGAATTAGAACGGCTGATTTATCTCAGTGACAAGAGCTCGCGGATGTGCTTCGATTGCGGGATGGAGGCAGAATGTAACTGGAACGCCGAAAAGAAGAATCTTAAGATAAGAGTATGAGGAGAAGAGTTTATGAGAATCGGAGAAAAAATATTTGACACGGAACATCAAGTATACATTATGGGGATCCTGAATGTAACCCCGGATTCCTTTTCCGACGGAGGACGCTATCAGACTGTGGATTCTGCACTTTTCCATGCACAGGAGATGGTAGAAGACGGGGCTGATATCCTGGATGTAGGCGGTGAATCTACGAGGCCCGGGCATATCAGGATCAGCGAGGATGAAGAGATCTGCCGGACGGCAGAGGTCATTGAAAAACTTAAGAAGAATTTTGATGTACCGATTTCTATTGATACGTATAAAAGCCGGGTGGCCGAGACGGCTCTGTCGGCAGGCGCAAGTCTGGTCAATGATGTATGGGGGCTTAAGTATGACCGGAATATGGCAAAACTAATTGCCGGAAGCGGCGCGGCCTGCTGCCTGATGCACAACCGCAGGGAGGCTTCCTATTCGGACCTGGTAGCAGAGGTCTGCGGGGAGCTTTTAGAGAGTGCAGGACTTGCGGAGGCCGCCGGAATCGAAAAGGATCGTATCATGCTGGATCCGGGCATTGGCTTTGGAAAGACTTATGAGATGAATCTTGAGATACTAAGGAGACTCGGAGAACTAAAAAAACTTGGATATCCGCTTTTACTCGGTGCATCCCGCAAATCAGTGATCGGGCTTACGCTTGACCTTCCGCCTAATGAGCGGCTGGAAGGAACTCTTGTGACTACAGTGATGGCTGTTATGAGCGGCTGCTCTTTTGTGCGTGTGCATGATGTAAAGGAAAACCTGCGGGCGGTAAGGATGGCAGAGGCGATCCTTAAGTCTTAAACTGACATGTGCCTGCGGGGAAGAATATATGGAAGAAGGTTTGCAAAGGTATGACAGATAAAATTAAGATAAAAGATTTGGAAGTATATGCCAGGCATGGAGTGTTTCCGGAAGAGAATAAGCTGGGGCAGAAGTTTCTCATATCGGCAGCGCTGTCTGTGAACACGAGGAAGGCCGGAAAGACGGACGACCTTGCTTCATCCGTGGACTATGGCGGTATCTGCCGGTTTATAGATTCCTACATGAAAACGCACACCTATAAGCTTCTGGAGCGCGCGGCAGAAGAGCTAGCCAGAGAGCTGCTGCTGCGCACGGCTCATTTAGAAAAGATAGCCTTGGAGATAAAAAAACCGTGGGCGCCGGTGGGCCTTCCCCTTAAGACAGTTTCCGTTAAGATCAAGCGCCGGTGGCACACGGTATATATCGCCCTTGGTTCTAATATCGGAGAACGAAAATCATATCTTGACGGAGCAGTTCGGGCATTAAACCAGCTTGATGATACGGAAGTGATAAAGGTTTCCTCTTATTTCGAAACAGCGCCCTACGGAATGACAGAGCAGGCTGATTTTCTGAATGCCTGTCTTATGCTCCGTACCCTTTCAGAACCGCAGGAACTCTTAGAAGCGCTTATGGAAATCGAACAGGCAGCCGGACGGGAGAGAACGGTTCACTGGGGGCCGCGGACACTGGATCTGGATATTATCTTTTATGATGACCGGATACTTGAGACAGAGAATCTGTGTATCCCTCACGTGGAAATGCACAAGCGGCAATTTGTACTGGAACCTCTTCATGAGATCGCTCCATACAAACGGCATCCGGTATATGGAAAAACCGTTCGGGAGATGCTTGCGGATGTGCAGGAATAAAGCGGTATATTTGCCGCTTTCAATTTTAAATTTTATATGGTATATTTTAACGATTTGTGTTATAATATTAAAGCTTGCGGGCGGGTAAGCGTGTCCCGAGACCACTGAAAAGTATATTTTTATTAAAATATGTTTTTCAGTAGTTTCGGAAGCTCCTGCCTGCAGTAGAAATTTATCAATATTTCCGGAGAGAAAAGGAGAAGAATATGTATAAAAAATTTGAAATGGAACTGGCTGGAAGGATGCTGCGCGTAGATGTTGACAGAGTTGCAAAGCAGGCGAACGGTGCGGTCCTTATGCATTACGGTGATACGACAGTTCTGTGTACGGCTACGGCATCTGAAAAACCGAGAGAGGGGATTGATTTTTTCCCGCTCAGTGTAGAATATAATGAGAGACTGTATTCTGTGGGAAAGATTCCGGGAGGCTTTAACAAGAGAGAGGGGAAGGCTTCGGAGAATGCAGTTCTTACGGACCGCGTCATCGACCGTCCCATGCGTCCGCTGTTCCCGAAGGATTACCGCAATGATGTAACTTTAGAGAACCTCGTGCTGTCTGTAGATCAGGATTGCTCGCCGGAGCTTACAGCTATGCTTGGTGCGGCGATCGCTACCACAATCTCAGATATTCCTTTTGACGGACCGATCTCTACGACACAGGTGGGATTGGTTGACGATGAATTTGTCTACAATCCGACAGCAGCACAGAAGGAAGCTTCTGACTTAGCACTTACAGTTGCATCTACCAGAGAGAAAGTGATCATGATCGAGGCGGGAGCCAATGAGGTCCCAGAGCAGAAGATGCTGGAAGCTATTTTTGCAGCTCATGAGATCAACCAGAAGGTCATCTCCTTTATCGATACGATCGTTGCCGAGTGCGGAAAGGAAAAGCACACATATGAAAGCTGCGCTGTACCGGAGGAATTATTTGCTGCGATAAAAGAGATCGTTCCGCCGGAGGCTATGGAAGAGGCTGTATTTACTGATGAGAAGCAGGTAAGGGAGGAGAATATCCGGCAGATTACCGAAAAGTTAGAAGAAGCCTTTGCTGACAATGAAGAATGGCTTGCAGTCCTTGGCGAGGCGGTCTACCAGTACCAGAAGAAAACTGTCCGCAAGATGATCTTAAAAGATCACAAGCGCCCGGACGGAAGAGCGATTGATCAGATTCGTCCGCTGGCTGCAGAAGTAGATCTGATCCCGAGAGTCCACGGTTCAGCTATGTTTACCCGCGGACAGACACAGATCTGTACGATCACAACTCTTGCACCTCTTGCGGAAGCGCAGCGGTTAGACGGACTCGATGAGGCTGAGACTTCAAAAAGATATATGCACCACTATAATTTCCCGTCTTATTCGGTGGGAGAGACAAGGCCGTCCAGGGGACCGGGACGCCGGGAGATCGGGCATGGTGCACTGGCTGAACGGGCACTTGTACCGGTACTGCCAAGTGAGACGGAATTCCCATACGCGATCCGTACGGTATCAGAGACTTTCGAGTCCAATGGTTCTACTTCCCAGGCCAGCGTATGTGCATCATCGATGTCGCTGATGACGGCGGGAGTACCGATCAAATCTGCAGTGGCAGGTATTTCAGCAGGACTTGTCACCGGCGAGACAGATGATGATTATCTTGTGCTCACGGATATTCAGGGGTTGGAAGACTTTTTCGGGGATATGGACTTTAAAGTAGCCGGAACCCATAAGGGTATTACCGCTATTCAGATGGACATTAAAATCCATGGTCTTACACGGCCGATCATCGAGGAAGCCATTGCTGCCACAAAGAAGGCAAGGACTTATATTATTGATGAAGTTATGAATCAGGCAATCGCAGAGCCAAGACCGGAAGTAGGTCCATATGCTCCAAAGATCATCCAGATGCAGATCGACCCGCAGAAGATTGGAGACGTGGTAGGTCAGCGCGGCAAGACGATTAATGCGATCATCGAACAGACAGGTGTTAAGATCGATATTACAGATGACGGCAGCGTATCAATCTGCGGTACAGATGCAGCTATGATGGATGAGGCGAGAAAGCTTATTTATATTATTGTCACAGACTTTGAAGCCGGCCAGGTATTAGAAGGAAAAGTTGTCAGCATCAAAGAGTTCGGCGCGTTCATTGAATTCGCGCCGGGTAAGGAAGGCATGGTCCATATTTCAAAGCTTTCCAGACAGAGAGTAAACCATGTGGAGGATGTCCTTACTCTTGGCGACAAGGTAAAAGTGGTATGTCTTGGCAAAGATAAGATGGGAAGATTTTCTTTCAGCATCAAGGATGTAGCAGAATAAGAAATATTATTTTATGAAGACGGCGGGAAATGACTCGGCCGTCTTTTTTTAATGCTTATTATTTTCCTGTAATAAATTATATCTCTGCACATATATTGAGTTAAAGAGGTGGACAAAGATGCAGGAGAATACAATGATCCGTTTAATGCCGGTAAAGATCCGCAGAATGGTGGAAAAAGAGATACCAGATCTGAGAGAGCTTCAGGAAATCCGGCTTCGTGCAGGAAAGCCTTTGATTCTGATATATAAGGGCGGGGAGATCATACCAGAAACCGGAAAGGGAAAAGGGTATATTGTAACGAAAGAAGAGATTGATGAGCTGATGGAATATGTCAGCAACTATTCTTTATATGCATTCGAAGAGGAGATGAAACAGGGATTTATCACCGTCGGAGGAGGGCATCGGGTAGGTATGGCGGGACAGGCAATTATAGAGAACGGGAAAGTCCGGAATCTTCGCTATGTTACTTCTTTGAATATTCGGATGTCCCATGAGATAACCGGCTGTGGGGACAAGGTGTTTCCCTATATTACAAAATGCCAGCGTCCCATGCATACACTTCTTGTATCCCCGCCGGGATGCGGAAAGACAACGCTCCTTCGGGACATGATCCGGCAGATTTCTGATGGAAATCCGTATACAAAACCGATGACAGTGGGGGTAGTTGATGAGCGCTCAGAGATTGCAGGGTGTTATCACGGGATTCCCCAGAATAATCTTGGAATCCGTACGGATGTTTTGGATGCCTGTCCGAAGGCGGAGGGGATGCTTATGATGATCCGCTCCATGAGACCGCAGGTGTTGGCGGTAGATGAAATTGGAGAAGCAGAAGATGTACAGGCTATTTCTTATGCCATGCACTGCGGATGTAAGATGCTTGCGACGGCCCACGGGGAATCTATGGAAGAATTGGAGAGAAAACCCATATTCTCCCGTATGATAGACGAAAAAAGATTCGAGAGATATGTAATCTTGAAAAACAGAGGAGAGATCAAATCTGTTTTTGATGAGGACAGGAGGCGTATTTAAGGTGATTTTGAAAATGTCCGGGTGCCTGTTTGTGGTGGCGGCCACAACGCTTACAGGAATGGTGCGGGCGGATAACATACAGGAGCAGTACCGGCAGATGCGCGTTCTCCAAAGGCTATTGTATATGATGGAAAGTGAGATCAAGTATGCACATATACATCTCGGCGAGATATTTCTGCATATATCCAGACGTGTAAAAGAACCTTACAAGGACTGGCTCCTCTTAATGGAGCGGCGTATGGGGCAGGCAGAATCCGGCACTTTTGAGGCAATATGGAGACAGGCAGTGGCGGAAAAGCTAGTAAGCAGCGGGCTTCCTTCTAAGGAGATTGACAGGCTCGGTCAGTTGGGGGCCCAGCTTGGAGTGATGGATTTGGAACTGCAGCTTCGGGTGCTGTCGCTGTACCAAGAACAGTTAAGTCTCAGTATAGAGGAAGCGCGTGAAGAAATGCGTACAAAGGTGAGGTTATGCCATTGCCTGGGAGTTATGAGCGGGCTTCTGGTCGCCGTGTTGCTGCTATAGAGACAGGGCGCCAGAAACAAAATTGCGGATTTTTGCTTAAGGAGGCAAAGGATGGATGTAAATCTGATTTTTAAAATAGCAGCAGTTGGAATTTTGGTATCCGTACTAAGTCAGGTGTTAAAGCACAGCGGCAGAGATGAGCAGGCTTTTTTAACCAGTCTTGCGGGACTTTTACTTGTACTGTTTTGGATTGTTCCCTATATTTATGATTTGTTTGAAAATATCCGGCGGTTGTTTTCCTTGTGATTTTACCGGCAGGTCTTGAAAGGAGAGGATAGTCAATGAACATGCTTCAGGCAGGTATTATCGGAGTGGCCGGAGCGCTCTTAGCGGTGCAGTTTAAGAGCGGTAAAGCAGAGTACGGCATATATATCAGCATCGCCCTCAGTCTGCTGATTTTTTTCGGTATCCTTGGACATTTGGAGACGATTATCAGAATGGTACAGACCATCGGTGCCTATATCAGTATGGATACGGTCTATATTGGAACGCTTCTTAAAATGCTTGGGATTACTTATATTGCAGAGTTTTCTTCAAGTATCTGCAAAGATGCAGGATATCAGACAATCGCGGGGCAGATTGAGATCTTTGGAAAGCTGGCGGTTCTGGTTCTTTGCCTTCCGATTCTCATGGCACTTTTAGATGCAGTGAAAGGATTTTTATCATGAATGGGCAGGTAAGAATATTCCTGGCAGTATGTTTGGGAGTGATGCTTATAACATTCTCAGCGGAGATGGAGACGGAAGCAAAAGAAAGGGAATCGGAGGAGCTGCTTGCAGCAGAGACAATATTGGAACAGTTTGACTATAGAGATGTGGATAAGGCGCTGAAAAGTATTTTCCCTGAGGAACGGATCGGGTTCCGTGATACAGTTTGCGCTGTTATTTCCGGGGAACAGGAATGCTCGGTTAAAGTTTTTAAGCAGTTGGTACTCGGACAGTTTACCTATGCGTTTGGAGAGAGCAGGGAGAATCTTGTCCATATACTGATTATCGCTGTGATCGCAGCAGTGTTCCACAACTTTTCTACGGTCTTTAAAAATCGTCAGATCTGCGAGATCAGCTTTTATGTATTGTATCTGCTCTTGATCGCTCTCTGCCTAAGTTCCTTTCAGATTGTGATCGACTGGGTAAGCGAAGGAGTGGAAAGCCTGACGGGATTTATGACTGTATTCTGCCCCATTTATTTTCTGGCCGTTTCTTTAGCGAAAGGCAGTGTGACTGCGGTAGCATTTTATAACCTGGTGCTGTTTTTTATCTATGTCACCGAGATTGTAATTGTGTATTTTCTGCTGCCCGCCATACATGTCTATATTATGGTGAAAGTATTGGATTTTTTGTCATCCCAGGAATATTTGAGCAAATTTGCAGAACTTATAGAGGTGCTGATTTCCTGGCTGCTGAAAACTCTGGTTGCATGTGTGGTGGGAGTCAATGTAGTGCAGGGAATGATAAGCCCCGCCATCGATACTGTAAAAAGAAGTGCAGTTACACGGACAGCAGAAGCGATTCCGGGGGTAGGGGATGCGGTGGGCGGTGTTGCAGAAGTGCTGGTGGGGACAGCAGTTCTGGTGAAAAACGGAATTGGAACCGTTGGGATGATTGTCTGTCTGGCACTTTGTATCGTTCCTCTTTTGCAGATGTCAGCCATTGCGCTGATGTATAAGCTGGCAGCGGCAGTTATCCAGCCGATTTCGGACAAGCGGATCGTTGGCTGTGTGGAGTGTGTAGGGGACGGATGCCGTCTGCTGATGCGAGTCATATTTACAGTGGGACTTTTATTCCTTTTGACAATCGTTATTGTCTCTTATGTAACAAGCAATGTATAAAGGAGGATGTCATGTTCCAATATCTTTATGAATGGATACAGAACCTTGCATTTTACATCGTGCTCATCACAGTGGTACTACATGCAGTGCCGGATTCGGGATACAAAAAATACATCCGATTTTTTACAGGGATGGTATTGATCTTGATGATGGTTACTCCGATTTTCCGTATTTTTGGCAAAGACAGCCAGATCATGAATTTCTATAAAAGCAGAGAATACGAGGCGAAGCTTAAGGAAATTGAAAATGCGGCGGCCTATTTAAAGGGTATGGATTCGGCGGACTTTTTGAGGGAGGCAGAGGAACGTACAGAGAAACAGGAGATTGATGATATCAGGGTGGAGGAGATTCAGATTGAAAGAGAAAAAGAAGCTGACAGACATGTTGAAAACGAAAAAGATTAAAAAGGACCAGATCGTGATCTTGTTTCTTACGGGTGTTCTTCTTTTAGTCATAGCCCTGCCGGATGGAAGGACGGGGAAGGAGGAGCGGGCAGAGTTTGATACCGAAAAGACAGAGGTATCATTATCTGATGAGATGACAGAGAAAGAATATGTCTCTTACATGGAACGGCATCTGGAAGGAATTCTTTCCCAGATGAAGGGAGTGGGGGATGTGACGGTGATGATCACACTCAAGGAATCCGCAGAAAAAGTCATAGAAAAAGATGTGGAGACTTCCAGTGATTCGGTGAGTGAGGAGGACAGCCAGGGCGGAGTACGAAAGACAGAGAATGAGAGCCGCGGTGAGACAACCATTTACTTTGGAGACGGAGGCTCGGGAGGACTTAGAGGGAGCAGCTTCGAGGGTGCCGGACAAAATCCCTATGTCCGTAAAAAACGCACTCCGAGAGTGGAGGGGGTGGTTATAGTAGCGAATGGCGGGGACGATGCAGTTGTAATTCAGAATATAACTGAGTCAGTTCAGGCATTATTTGGAATAGACACGCATAAGATTAGGATAGTAAAGAAAGAATGAAACGCATAGTAAGAGGAGGAAATATGGTGAAAAAAATGTTTAAGAAGAATCAGATGATCATTGCTGCGCTGGCAGTGATGATTGCTGCGGCAGGGTATCTGAACTATTCGGGAAGGCTGTTCGGCGATAAAGAAGAGGCGCAGCAGATGAATGCGGAGCTTGCGAACCAGGAGCTGCTTGATATTTCAGAAGAGGACTTAGCCAGTGCATCTGACGAGATCAAGAGTCAGGACAGTGATTCGGAAGGGAAAGAAGACGGTTCCGTGGAAGGCACGCCGGGAGAAGCAGTCCTGACCAGCGGAGAAGCCAGTGCTGTTGTCGCAGAAGCAAAGATGACCAGGGAGCAGATACGTGCGAAAAATAAAGAAACCTTGCAGCAGATCATCGACAACAAGGAACTGAGTGACAAGCAGAAAAAAGATGCCGTATCACAGATGGTGAAGATGACAGAACTGTCAGAGAAAGAGGCTGCCGCTGAGACATTGCTGGCATCGAAAGGTTTTAATGATGCAGTGGTGAGTATTGCGGATGAATCGGCAGATGTAGTGGTCAACGCCAAAGAGCTTACAGAGGCAAACCGTGCACAGATCACAGATATCGTTACGAGAAAGACAGGAGTATCTGCGGAAAATGTAGTAATAAATCCGATCAATGAAGGGGAGAAGTGACAGGCTTCTCCTTTTTAATGGCATTTACGGGAATATTGTGATAAAATTTAATCACAGATTGTAAAATAGAAATGATTTTGTTATAATGTGGCTTGAACTTTCAAAAGGAATAATAAAACAGGAGTATTATATATGTCACAACTTTCAAAAGAAGTAAAAGAACAGATTGAAAAGCGCAGAACGTTCGCCATCATCTCTCACCCGGATGCGGGCAAGACAACCTTGACAGAGAAGTTCCTGCTCTACGGAGGGGCGATCAATCTTGCAGGGAGCGTGAAGGGAAAGGCCACAGCCAGACATGCGGTGTCTGACTGGATGGAGATAGAAAAGGAGAGAGGAATCTCCGTGACGTCCTCGGTGCTGCAGTTCAACTACGGCGGTTACTGCATCAACATCCTGGACACACCGGGTCATCAGGATTTCTCGGAGGATACGTACCGGACACTGATGGCGGCGGACTCGGCGGTGATGGTCATCGACGCTTCGAAGGGTGTGGAGGCGCAGACGAGGAAATTATTCAAGGTATGCACGATGCGCCATATCCCGATCTTTACCTTTATCAATAAGATGGACAGGGAAGCTCTTGATACCTTTGAGCTTTTAGACGATATTGAAAATGAACTCGGCATCGCCACCTGTCCCGTGAACTGGCCCATCGGCTCCGGCAAGGAGTTTCGGGGAGTATATGACAGAGAGTCAAGGAAGGTAGAACTTTTTTCTGAGACCCATAAGGGCACGACCCAGGGGGAAGTGCGCAAAGTGGCACTGGATGACCCTGAGATGGATACACTGATCCTTTCTGAGCAGAAGGAAAAGCTTTTGGAGGAGATCGAGCTTTTAGACGGCGCCGGAGCAGAGTTTGACCAGGAGTTAGTCAGCAAAGGCGAGCTGTCGCCGGTATTTTTTGGATCGGCTCTTACCAACTTTGGGGTGGAGACATTTTTACAGCATTTCCTTTCCATGACTACATCCCCGCTGCCGCGGATGTCGGATAAGGGTGAGATAGATCCCATGGAGGAGCCCTACTTTTCTGCTTTTGTATTCAAGATACAGGCAAATATGAATAAGGCTCACAGGGACCGGATCGCTTTTATGCGGATCTGTTCCGGGGAATTCGAGGCGGGGATGGATGTATACCATATGCAGGGAGGCAAAAAGGTACGTCTGTCGCAGCCCCAGCAATTGATGGCCAAAGAGCGAAAGATAGTAGAAAAGGCTTACGGCGGGGATATCATCGGCGTATTTGACCCGGGGATTTTTTCCATCGGGGATACACTTACAGCCTCCGGTGACCGTTTTTCCTACGAGGGGATCCCGACCTTTGCGCCGGAGCATTTCGCCAGGGTCAGACAGATCGATACGATGAAGCGCAAGCAGTTTGTGAAAGGGATCAACCAGATCGCCCAGGAGGGCGCCATACAGATCTTCCAGGAGTACAATACAGGTATGGAGGAGATCATCGTGGGCGTGGTGGGCGTGCTGCAGTTTGACGTGCTGAAGTTCCGCCTGGAGAATGAGTATAATGTGGAGATCCGCATGGACAATCTTCCGTATGAGTATATCCGCTGGATTGGCAACGAAGATATCAATCTTGACAGGCTGACGGGAACTTCAGACATGAAGAAAGTGAAAGATTTAAAAGGCAGACCCCTTCTTTTATTTGTCAATGAGTGGAGCATCCGCATGACCCAGGAGAGAAATGAAGGTCTTATCCTGACAGAGTTTGCAAGGTAAGAAAAAACCTTTGCAAAAGACCAGAAATTTGTTATAATGAGAGACATGTAAAACCAGACTAGGAGGTTTAGTGATATGGGCAAAGAAGAAAGAAATACGTATACTATAAAGACAGAAGAGAATCTGGGAGAGGTTAAGATCGCGGACGAAGTGGTCGCAGTCATCGCCGGGTTGGCGGCTATGGAAGTGGACGGCGTAGCCTCCATGGCAGGAAGCACGACGAAAGATATCGCCAGCAAGTTAGGTGTAAGATCCATGTCCAAGGGTGTGAAAGTAGATGTGTTAGAGGGGATTGTGACGGCGGCGCTGAGACTGAACTTAAAATACGGATACAATATCAAGGAGACTACAGGGAAGGTTCAGGAAAAAGTAAAAGCGGCGATTGAGAACATGACCGGACTTGATGTTGCGGATGTCAACATCCGGATTACCGGAGTGGAGATGCCGGAGGAGAACTAAGTGAAGAGGACAGAGATGAGAGATCATATCTTTAAGCTGGTATTCGAGATGGAGTTCAATTCTGCGGAGGATATGAAGACCCAGACAGAACTCTATCTTCAGGGGCTTGAGGATGCGAAAGAAAAGGATTTGGAATATATCAGAGCAAAGGCAGAGCAGATCGGCAGTAAGCTTTCCGAGATCGATAAGCTGATCAACGAGACGGTAAAGGGCTGGAAGACGTCCCGCATGAATAAGGCGGATCTTAGTATCTTAAGACTTGCCGTTTATGAGATGCGGTGGGATGATGATGTACCCGTAGGAGTGGCGATTGACGAAGCAGTAGAGCTTGCAAAGAGATATTCCAGTGATGACGGTCCGTCCTTTATAAATGGAGTGCTTGCAAAGCTCGTCTAGTGTACTGATACACACTGGTATTATATAACAGGAAACCGAGGTGAGAGATGGCAAGGAATGTATATTCGGTAAAACAAGTCAACGCTTATATTAAGAACATGTTTGCCCAGGATTATATGCTGAATTGCATTTATGTCAGAGGTGAGATATCGAACTTAAAGTATCACACCTCTGGACATATATATTTTTCATTAAAGGATGAGTCTGGAACGATTGCCTGTGTCATGTTTGCAGGGCAGCGAGGCGGACTCTCTTTTCGTATGTGCGAGGGTCAGCAGGTGATCGCGCTCGGAAGTGTGGCCGTCTATGAAAGGAGCGGTGCTTACCAGCTCTATGCCAGAGAGATTCGTCTGGACGGTGAGGGCGCTTTGTTTGAAAGATTCCAGCTTCTTAAGAAGGAGCTGGAGGAGATGGGGATGTTTGCGCCGGAATATAAAAAACCAATCCCTGCCTTTGCAAGCCGGGTCGGAGTTGTCACTGCATCCACCGGGGCAGCGGTGCGCGACATTATAAATATCTCAAAGAGACGAAATCCGTATGTTCAGATTGTTCTGTATCCGGCCCAGGTACAAGGCGAAGGAGCGAAGGAAAGCATTGTGCGGGGTATCCGTGTGCTTGATGCTGCCGATGTAGACGTGATCATTGTAGGGCGGGGCGGCGGCTCGATGGAAGATCTGTGGGCATTTAACGAAGAGGAAGTTGCGAGGGCCATTTTTGACTGTGAGACTCCGGTCATCTCTGCTGTGGGACATGAGACGGATACGACAATTGCGGATTATGTAGCAGATCTAAGAGCACCTACGCCTTCGGCGGCAGCGGAGCTTGCGGTATATGAATATGTGAAGTTTGCTGACAGACAGCGGGAGTATCAAGTACGGATGAACCGGATACTTTCACAGCAGATACAACTGAATCGGATGCGGCTTAGAGGTTACCAGACTAAATTACAGTACCTTCATCCGCAAAGCCTGCTCAGAGATTACAGGCAACGCACAGTGGATTATGAGAACCAGTTGCGCATCCGGATGGAAGATGCACTGGAAGAGGCAAGGCACAAGTTCGCCCTCTATGCGGAGATCATGAATGGGCTTTCTCCTTTAAAGAAGTTGAGTCAGGGTTATTCTTATGTACAAGGGAAAGACGGGCTGGCATTGAAAAGTGTCAGACAGACGAATCAAGGAGAGGAGATATCCATCTATGTGACGGACGGAGTTCTCTCAGCAGTAGTCACGGGTAAAAAGGAGGAACAAGTATGGGCGGAGACAGCAAAGTGAAAGAAAAGCAGCAGACGCTCCAGGATATTTTCGTGCAGCTTGAAGAGGTGGTCGTGAAAATGGAGCAGGAAGAGGTGTCTTTAGAAGAGAGCTTTGAGCTTTACCATAAAGGCATGGATATGCTTAAGATGTGTAATGACAAAATCGACAAAGTGGAAAAGAAGATACTGCTTTTAGATAACGAGGGAGAAGAACATGAATTTGAAAGCTGAATTTCTGGAAAATCAGAAGACGAAAGTAGAAGAGATAGAGATGGTATTAAAAGAGTATCTCCCAGAGGAAGAAGGGCATCAAAAGATCATCATGGAAGCCATGGGATACAGCCTTCTTGCAGGCGGAAAAAGGCTTCGCCCGATGCTCATGAAAGAAGTCTGGCAGCTCTTTTCCGAAGGGAAGGAGAGTCCGGAGGAGAAAAAAGCGCTTCATGCATTTATGGCGGCCCAGGAGATGATCCACACCTATTCCCTTGTCCATGACGACCTGCCGGCAATGGACAATGACGAATACCGCAGGGGAAGGAAGACGACCCATGTAGTATTCGGGGAGGACATGGGGATCCTTGCAGGAGATGCGCTTTTAAACTTTGCTTTTGAGACAGCGGTAAGAGCATTTTCATATGCACCTTCCAGATGGCATGAAATTGCAGATGCATTTCAGGTCCTTGGCAAAAAGGCCGGGATTTATGGTATGATCGGCGGTCAGGTCATTGATGTAAAGGAAACCGGACATGCGATTTCAGGAGAAATTCTTGATACGATCTATGAACTTAAGACTGCTGCGCTAATTGAATCGTCCATGATGATCGGAGCCATTCTGGGCGGTGCCGGAGCTAACGACGTAAACCGTGTCGAGCAGATTGCAAAGAATGTAGGAATTGCTTTCCAGATCCAAGACGATATCCTGGATGTGACAGGTACGGCTTCCACACTTGGAAAGCCAATCCACAGCGATGAAAAAAATAAGAAAACGACATATGTAACCCTTTATGGTATCGAAAATGCGAAAAAGACTGTAGAAGAAAGAACTCAGAAAGCCATTGCCATACTCAAAGAACTTCCGGGAGAGCATGAATATCTGGAACAATTACTTATACAGTTGATATACAGGGAAAAGTAGAGAGGAAGTCTTGTGATGTTAGAACGGATACAGAAAGAAAATGATATAAAGAAACTGAATCCGGAAGACCTTGGACAACTGGCAGAAGAAATCCGGCGTTTTCTGATTGAAAAGACGAGTAAGAGCGGAGGGCATCTTGCATCGAATCTTGGTGTCGTAGAGCTGACCATTGCCATGCATCGGATGTTTGAGCTGCCAAAGGATAAGATTATCTGGGATGTAGGACATCAGTCTTATACCCACAAACTATTGACTGGCCGGAAGGATCAGTTCGATACTTTAAGAAAATATGGCGGGATAAGCGGATTCCCCAAACGCAAAGAAAGCGATTGCGATGCTTTTGATACCGGACATAGCTCCACATCTATCTCAGCAGGCCTTGGGTATGTGAGGGCACGGGATCTGCGAGGGGAGGATTACAGCGTCATCTCCGTGATCGGTGATGGCTCCCTCACCGGCGGGATGGCTTATGAGGCATTGAATAATGCAGCGCAGCTTGAGACGAATTTTATTATCGTGCTGAATGATAATCATATGTCTATCTCCGAAAATGTAGGCGGGATGTCAAAATATCTGGCCGGACTTCGAACAGCAGATCTCTATACAGGGTTAAAAAAAGGGGTCACCAGGACTCTTGAACGTGTTCCGAAAATCGGGGATCAGATGATCGAGCACATACGAAAAACGAAAAACAGTATCAAACAGTTGGTAGTGCCGGGAATGCTCTTTGAGGATATGGGGATTACTTATCTTGGCCCGATCCCCGGGCATGACATAGGAGCACTTTATAAGGCCTTTGGGGAGGCAAAGAGAATTGACGGACCCGTGTTGCTGCATGTGATGACCGAAAAGGGGAAGGGGTATGAACCTGCGGAAAATGCACCGGACGTTTTTCACGGAATCGGTCCCTTTGATGTTGAGACGGGCAAGGTCTTAGGAGAGAAAAAGAAGGACACTTACACGGACGTATTTGGCAAGGTGCTCTGCGACGAAGCCGGGAAGCACAAAAACCTTGTGGCGATAACAGCCGCTATGGCAGACGGTACCGGCCTTTCAAGATTCCGAAAGCTTTATCCGGAACGATTTTTTGATGTGGGTATCGCGGAGGCACATGGCGTTACTTTTGCCGCGGGACTTGCTGCGGGCGGAATGAAGCCTGTGTTTGCGGTATATTCCTCTTTTCTTCAAAGAGGATATGATCAGATGATCCATGACGTGGGGCTGCAAAATCTTCCGGTTATCTTTGCCGTTGACCGTGCGGGGCTTGTGGGGAGTGACGGGGAGACCCACCAGGGTATTTTTGATCTGTCATACTTAAGCAGTATTCCGAACATGACCGTCCTGTCTCCAAAGCATAAGTGGGAACTGGCGGACATGCTTCGGTTTGCAGTGTCCTATGACGGGCCGATCGCACTGCGTTATCCGAGAGGAAGCGCCTTTGACGGTTACCAGCAGTACCGGGAGCCTGTGTATTTTGGAAAGAGTGAGACGATCTTCGAAGAAAAAGATATTGCGATTTTCAGTGTGGGCCATATGTTTGAAGAAGCGGTAATGGTACGTGAACGGCTGAAAGCAGCAGGCTTTCACTGCTCTCTTGTAAACGCGCGGTTTGTCAAACCATTAGATACCGAATGTATTCGGACCCTTTCAAAGAATCACAGCCTGATTGCTGTCATAGAAGAGAATGTAGTAAACGGGGCGTGCTCCCAGCGAGTGTTAGAATACGCTGCGGCAGAAAATCTCCCGGTAAAGATACTTCCATGCGCCCTTCCCGACCAGTACGTGGAGCATGGAAATGTAGATGTCCTGCGTAAAGAAACGGGTCTTGATGCCAAGGCACTGACAGATAGAATTATAGAAGCATATGGAGATTTGTAAAAGATGAAAGAACGGTTGGACGTGCTGCTCGTAAAAAGGAATCTGGCGGCATCCAGGGAAAAAGCAAAAGCGGTGATCATGTCCGGAAATGTCTATGTAGAAGGGCAGAAGGAGGATAAGCCCGGGACTGCTTTTTCGGAAGAAGTGAAGATAGAAGTGAGGGGAAGCAGTCTTCCCTATGTAAGCAGAGGCGGTCTGAAGCTTGAGAAAGCGCTTAACAACTTCCAGGTGTCGGTAGAAGGGAAGGTATGCTCAGATGTAGGTTCCTCCACCGGCGGCTTTACGGACTGTATGCTCCAGAACAAGGCAAAAAAAGTTTTTGCCATCGATGTAGGCAAGGGGCAGCTAGACTGGAAGCTCCGGCAGGATGAACGTGTTATTTGCATGGAGAAGACAAATATCCGTTATGTGACACTAAAAGATCTGGGTGAACCAATTGAATTTTCTTCTATAGATGTGTCATTTATTTCCCTTACAAAAGTACTCCTTCCTGTTTCTGAGTATTTGACGGCTGAAGGAGAGATTGTCGCTCTTATAAAGCCGCAGTTTGAAGCAGGCAGGGAAAAGGTTGGAAAAAAGGGTGTTGTACGGGACAAAAGCACGCATGTAGAGGTCATAAAGTCGGTGGCAGAATATGCGCTTTCTATTGGATTTGACGTGTTAGAGCTTGATTTTTCTCCGATTCGCGGGCCGGAGGGGAATATCGAATATCTGATACATTTAAAAAAGCGGGCCGGAAGCGGACAGATGAACGGAGAAGTTCGGATTGAAGAAACCGTGGAACGGGCATTTGACACATTGACGAAATCATAAAGGAAACAAAAAGAATGGAAAGTTTTTTTATTGTTACAAATGACGGGAAAGACCCGGATTTCTCTGTGACCGACAGGGTGAAAAGGCTGCTTTTAAAAGCGGGAAAAACCACATATCTCTGCAGGAAAGATGAAGAAAAGAGAATTGTCAGAGAGACTATCCCCGAAAAGATTGACTGTGTGATCGTCATCGGCGGGGACGGAAGCCTGATCGAGGCAGCCAGAGTGTTCCATGCGCGGGAGATTCCTATATTGGGCATCAATATGGGCACTCTTGGATATCTTACAGAGGTGGAGGTCAATGATATTGATGAAGCACTGATAAGGCTTATAAAGGGAGATTATGCGTTAGAGAGCCGTATGATGATCGAAGGTGCTTTTGAAGACGGGAGCAGGGATGTGGCTCTCAATGATATCGTCGTTTCAAGAAAAGGAGTGCTGCGGGTCTTACATTTTAAACTTTATGTAAATGGAGAACTTCTGAATTCCTACGAAGCGGATGGGATCATCATCTCCACTCCCACAGGATCTACAGCATATAATCTCTCAGCCGGAGGGCCTATCGTGGAACCGACAGCATCTATGATCGTCATCACACCGATCTGTTCTCATGCGCTTAACACAAGCAGTATCGTTCTGTCAGCAGAAGATGAGATTGTTATCGAAATCGGCAGAGGAAGGAATGGAACGGTGGAGGAGGTATTTACTACTTTTGACGGGGCAGACATGGTTTCGCTTAAGACAGGGGAGCGTGTGATCATCCGCAGGAGCAGTGCAGATACAAAGATCGTCAAGCTGAGTAACATCGGTTTTCTGGAAATATTGCGCAGAAAGATGAAAGGAAATTAGGAACATGAAAGTAAACAGACATGCGAAAATCCTTGAATTGATCAACAAATACCGAATTGAGACGCAAGAGGAACTTGCCGAGCATCTGAACAAGGAAGGTTTTAAGGTAACCCAGGCAACAGTATCAAGAGATATCAGAGATTTAAAACTTACAAAGATTCCTTCGGAGGAAGGCAAACAGCGCTATGCACCGCACCAGGCCTCCGATAATGCCATGGGCGAGAAATATATCCGTGTACTTAAGGACGGCTATCTTTCTATGGACATGGCACAAAATATCCTTGTGATCAAGACTGTGTCGGGAATGGCATCTGCGGTCTGCGCGGCCCTTGATGCTATGAAATGGAATGAGATCGTAGGGAGCATCGCCGGTGATGATACGATCATGTGTGCGATAAGAAGTGTAGAAGATACCATTGAGGTCATGGATAAAATCAGCAAGATTGTTTCATAGGAGAAAATATGTTACAAAGTGTACATGTAAAAAATCTCGCATTGATTGAAGAGATTGAAGTAGATTTTAAAGAAGGACTAAACATTCTGACCGGAGAGACTGGGGCTGGAAAATCAATTATCTTAGGTTCCGTGGGCCTTGCATTAGGAGGACGGTACACGAAGGATATCATTCGGCGGGGAGCAGATTACGGCTTTGTCGAACTGACTTTTTTTGTGGAAGATGAACGGACCGAAGAGCGGCTTAAAGCCCTTGATATCTTTCCGGAAGAAGGATTGGTAGTTTTAAGCCGCCGTTTGATGGAAAAGAGGAGTATCAGCCGGATCAACGGCGAGACAGTGACGATGGCCCTTCTTAAGGAGGCGGCATCTGTGCTCATCGATATCCATGGGCAGCATGAACATCAGTCTCTTTTGTACAAGAAAAATCATCTGGATATTGTAGATGCATTTGCAGGAGATTCTGTGAAGAAGTGCAAGGTGTGCGTAAAAGACGCCTACGAAAGATACCGAAAGTACCGAAAAGAACTTGATGAGGCACAGATGGATGAGGCGCAGAGAGCAAAGGAACTTTCTTTCCTGCAATTCGAGGTTTCAGAAATTACAGATGCCAATCTTCAAGACGGTGAGGATGAGGAGCTTGAAAGTCTGTACCGGAGAATGGTGAACGGAAAACGGATCGCAGAAGTGGCCGCACAGGCTTATATCCATACAAGTGAAGGGGATGAAAGTGCCAGTGAAAGCTTAAGCCGCGCCATTCGTGCCATGTCGGAAATTGCCGGATATGATGATAAAGCAGGCACATTGTGCCGGCAGTTAGAAGAAATTGACGATCTGCTCAATGATTTCAACCGGGAACTTTCGGATTACAGTAAAAGCTGTGAATTCTCCGAGGAAGAGTTTTATGAGACAGAAAATCGTTTGAATGAGCTGAATCATTTAAAGGCAAAGTATGGCAATACTGTGCCGGAAATTCTGGCTTACTGTGAAGAGCAGGAACAAAAGCTCTATAAGCTTACGGACTATGAGAGTTATATTGACGGGTTAGAGCAGAAATGCAAAGATGCAGAAAAAGCGCTGGATAAAGATACAAAAAAGCTTACAAAATTGCGGATTGAACAGGCGAAAGAACTTGAAAAAGCTATAGAAAACGGATTAAAGGACCTCCATTTCCCGGATGTCCGGTTTGAGATCCAGGCAGACCGGCTTGAACAATTTACAGCCAACGGCAGGGATGATATTGAATTTCTTATTTCCCTGAATCCGGGACAGCCGGTAAAACCTCTTGCCGATGTCGCTTCCGGCGGAGAACTGTCAAGGATCATGCTGGCGATAAAAACAGTCATGGCAGACAGAGATGAGATAGAGACGCTTATTTTTGATGAGATTGACGTAGGGATCAGCGGGCGCACCGCCCAGAAGGTTTCAGAAAAAATGGCGGTGATCGGAAAGCAGCATCAAGTGATCTGCATCACCCATCTGGCCCAGATTGCAGCTATGGCTGATCACCATTATGTCATCGAAAAGACCGTAGGTGAGACCGATACACGCACAGATATCCGCTCTGTGAGTGAGGACGAGTCTGTAAAAGAACTTGCAAGAATCCTTGGCGGGGCAAAGATCACGGATGCTGTCATGCAAAATGCAAAAGAAATGAAAGAACTTGCAAAACAGGTAAAATTAGACTGATTGAAAATTGAATTTTTTCACATACTAAGGATAGATATCTGACCGGGTATCTATCTTTTTTTGCGGTTCGGATATTAGTTTTTGTAAAGAGGGGAAGTATTATGCGCAGATATTGGTACAGAAGAATTTTAATTATGATCGTAGTGTTTTGCATTGCCGTAGGAGGCGGATATTACCTGATCGACAGTAAGAAGCAGATGTTCCGCCAGGAGGTGAGTGCTGACACATCGGATGAGACGATGGTAATCCCGGGAGGTATGCCTATAGGTATTTACTTAGAGACAAAAGGTGTTATGGTGCTTGGAACGGATGAGATAACCGGAATGGATGGGATGAAGCATGAGCCTTCCGCACATAAAGTAAAGGCAGGCGATTATATTACAGGAATCAACCACAAAAGCATCAAAGACAAATCAGAACTTATAGAAGCGGTAAAAATGCTTGACAGCGATGAGGTGATCCTGGATATCCATCGGAAAGACGAGGAGATAGAAGTTAAGACCCAGGCAGTTAAATTTGATGCAGACGAATATAAACTGGGGATATGGGTGAGGGACAACGCACAGGGACTTGGCACAGTTACATTTTTAGATGCAAAGAGCCGGTTTGGTGCACTTGGGCACGGAATTCACGATATCGATACAAATGAGCTGTTAAATATCTCCACCGGCACTTTGTACACGACAAGTATCAAAGACATCCAGAAAGGAGAAGGCGGAAGTCCCGGCGGAATGGAAGGGATCATTATTTATAATAATTACAATGTGCTTGGCAGTATCACACGAAACAGCGAGGCGGGGATCTTCGGTACGATCGACCGGATCGACGCCCTGTTTTCCGACCAGACACCTGTGTATATCGCACGCAAAGAGGACATCAAGGAAGGCCCGGCAACGATCCGATGTGCGGCAGAGGGGAAGGTAAAAGAATACGAGGTGGAAATTACCGGCGTGGATTTAAACGCTTCTGAAATAAATAAAGGTATCATCCTCAAGGTGACAGATAAAGAGCTTCTTAACGTGACAGGAGGTATCGTGCAGGGCATGAGCGGCTCTCCAATTTTGCAGGACGGAAAGATCATCGGGGCGGTTACCCATGTTTTTGTAAATAATCCGACAAAAGGGTATGGAATTTTTATTGAAAATATGTTAGAACAATAAGTAAACAGGAATCGACGGCTCCTGCAAAGGAGCATTTTCGGAAAAGGTAGAAATATGGAAAATGCAAGGGGAACCGGTCGAAAGAAGAATTATTTATCCGACAGCATTTTCTTGTCTTGTCATATAACGAACCCTTATAATTGAACATGACACGTTTTTACAATAATGAAAGGGGGATTTCGTAATATGAGTGGGATAAGTGTGGCAATTGCCGATGATAATGAAAGAATTTTGGATTTATTAGGCGATGTGATCGGCTCAGACAAGGAACTTAGCCTTGTGGGAAAGGCAAATAACGGGGAGGATGCCTATGAGCTGATCCGGGACAAACAGCCGGATGTTGTGTTGTTAGATTTGATCATGCCGAAGATGGACGGACTCAGTGTTATGGAACAGATCAATCATGACAAGGAGATAAGAAAACATCCGAACTTCATTGTGATCACGGCGATCGGACAAGAAAGAATTACGGAAGATGCATTTAAGAAGGGGGCTAATTATTATATTTTAAAGCCATTTAATAACGAGATGGTACTTAATCGTGTCAAAAGTGCCAAGAAGTTGTTAAAGAGCGAGATGGGAGGTATGAAGACAGAACGGATCCAGACGGAGCCGAACAAGGTGTCAGTGAACTTAGAAGCGCGGGTGACGGACATGATCCATGAGATCGGGATCCCGGCCCATATTAAGGGATATCATTACCTGCGCGATGCCATTATCATGGCAGTGGAGGATATGGATGTGTTGAATGCAATTACAAAGATATTGTATCCGACCATCGCAAAGAATCATAAGACGACAGCAAGCAGAGTAGAAAGAGCGATCAGACACGCGATCGAAGTAGCGTGGAGCCGCGGGAAATTAGACACATTAGATGACCTTTTCGGCTACACGGTGAGCAATGGCAAGGGGAAACCGACCAACTCAGAGTTCGTCGCTTTGATCGCAGATACGATCAGATTAGAATATAAAAACAGATAAGTACTTTCTTTCTTTGAGAAAATGCGGTATAATAGGAGAAGTACATTACATACCGCAAGGATGGGAGGAAGAATCATGAAAAAAATACTTTTTGCAACATCAGAGGCAGTGCCTTTTATAAAAACAGGCGGATTGGCAGACGTAGCCGGCTCCCTGCCTAAATATTTTAATAAAGAAAAGTATGATGTACGGGTGATGTTACCGAAATACATGTGCATGAAAGATATTTGGAAAGAAAAATTACAGTATAAAACACATTTTTACATGGACTTGAATTGGAGAAAACAGTATGTAGGTGTTCTGGAAACAGAATATGACGGGATTACTTTTTACTTTATAGATAATGAATATTACTTTAACGGCTTTGCGCCGTATGGTGATATGTATGCGGATATTGAGAAATTTGCATTTTTCTCAAAGGCAGTGTTAAGTGCCTTGCCGCTCATTGACTTCAGACCGGATATCATCCACTGCCACGACTGGCAGACCGGATTGGTTCCGATCTATCTCGATAATTTCCGTTTCGGCAATGAATATTACCGGGGAATTAAGACAATCATGACAATACATAACCTGAAATTTCAGGGAACCTGGGATACGAAGCGCGTAAGGGACATCACCGGACTGCCCCAGTATTACTTCGCACCAGACAAATTAGAGGCTTACAAGGATGCGAATTATCTGAAAGGCGGTATCGTATATGCAGACAGGGTGACTACCGTAAGCAATACTTATGCGGAGGAGATCAAGATGCCGTTCTACGGAGAGAAGTTAGACGGCCTGATGAATGCCCGCGCGAACTGCCTGTCTGGTATTGTAAATGGTATAGATTATGAGGATTTTAATCCTGAGACAGATCCTCATATTGTGAGCAACTATTCCGCGAATAACTTCCGGAAGGAGAAGATCAAGAACAAGATCGAGCTTCAGAAGGAACTGGGTCTTGAGCAGGACCAGAAAGCGATGATGATCGGTGTCGTATCACGACTGACAGACCAGAAGGGCTTTGATCTTGTGGCTTATGTGCTCGACGAGCTGTGCCAGGATGCGATCCAGCTTGTGGTGCTGGGAACGGGTGAGGAGCAGTATGAGAATATGTTCCGTCATTTTGCCTGGAAATATCCGGGTAAAGTATCCGCCAATATTTATTATTCAGAGCCTATGTCACATAAGATCTACGCAGCGTCCGACGCGTTCCTGATGCCGTCTCTGTTTGAGCCTTGCGGCTTAAGCCAGCTGATGAGCCTTCGGTACGGCACGGTGCCGATCGTAAGGGAGACAGGAGGCCTTAAGGATACGGTGGAGGCGTACAACGAGTACGAGAAGACCGGAACAGGCTTTAGCTTTACCAATTACAACGCCCATGAGATGATGGCGACCGTGCGGTACGCAGAGCGCATCTACTACGATAAGAAGCGCGACTGGAACAAGATTGTGGAGCGGGGGATGAACAAAGACTTCTCCTGGAAGAGCTCCGCAAAGCAGTACGAAGATTTGTATGAAAGTATGTAAAGGCAGACAGGGGATGAGCAGAGGATGCTTATCCCCGTTTTTCTGGTTAAAATTCTGTATTTTCTTGCATTTTCCCAGGATTTGCTTTATTGTATATAGCATATGCTACAGACGATAAGGAGATGGAAAACCGATGAAGATTAAAGATATTTTAAGCAAGATGATAAAGAGAATGATGCTAAATGGATGACAGCGGATATATGAAGAGTGAGCGCATAAAAAGGGAGACGCTCCGCTATCTTGGATATGGAAAGCATGAGGCCGATGCAGAGACGCTTAGGATGATCCGGGAGTGCCTTCTGGAGCTTGGACGGACGGCGAAGGAGAGGATGGTGTACCGGGTGTTCGACCTTTGCCTGGAAGAAGACGTGGGAAAAGGAATGGGAGCCGGATACATCAGAATCGGCAATATGCGGATTGAGAGCCGGAGCCTTTTTAAGAATCTTAAGGGCTGTGAGAAGGTAATCCTTCTGGGGGCGACCCTCGGAATCGAGGTGGATATCCTGATGAAACGGTATTCCTGCACGGATATGGCGCGGGCGGTCATCCTGCAGGCGTGTGCGGCGGCGTACCTGGAGGAATATCTTGACAGGCGCCAGAAAGAGATTGCCGCAGAGGAGGCGCGGGAAGGCTATTACTTAAGGCCCAGGTTCAGCCCGGGATACGGCGACTTTTCCATCCTTCACCAGCGGGAAATCTTAGCGATGGCGGATACGGCGAGAAGAATCGGGCTGTCCATGACGGAGGGCAGTATGCTGACCCCCACCAAGTCCGTGACGGCTTTAATCGGTCTTGGCAGGGAAGAGACGGGCTGCCACGCAGAGGGCTGCGAGGCGTGTGAAAAGACAGACTGCGCCTATCGGAGAGATTAATTTAAAGGAGCTTTGAATATGTTATTAGAACGGCTTGGGAAGGAATTATTATTTTTTGACGGCGGCACAGGGACGCTCCTTCAGGAGAGGGGGCTTAAGCCCGGGGAGCTGCCGGAGGTGTGGAACCTTGAGCGCGCCGGGGACATGGTAGAAATCCACCGCCGGTACTATGAGGCGGGGAGCGATATCGTGCTGAGCAATACCTTCGGGGCAAATGCGCTGAAATTCCGCGATTCGGCATACAGCCTTAAGGATATTGTGACGGCTGCGGTGACGAATGTAAAAGAGGCGGCAAAGCTGGGTGTGTGCGACGGGCGTGAGACTTACGCGGGGCTTGATATCGGCCCTACGGGGAAACTCCTTGCACCCATGGGGGATTTGAGCTTTGAGGCGGCCTACGCGGCGTTTAAGGAGGCTGCCGTTTACGGTGAGGAGGCGGGGGCAGACCTGATCCACATCGAGACCATGAGCGATACTTACGAAGTGAAGGCGGCGGTGCTGGCGGCGAAGGAGAATACAAGGCTGCCCGTATTTGCCACCATGATCTTTGACGAGAGAGGAAAACTCCTCACCGGCGGGGATGTGCCGTCGGTGGTGGCGATGCTGGAAGGGCTTAGGGTAGATGCCCTGGGAATCAACTGCGGCATGGGGCCGGAGCAGATGCTGCCGATCCTTGAGGAGATTTTAAAGGTTGCATCCGTGCCGGTGATCGTAAAGCCCAATGCCGGACTTCCGAAACAGAGAGACGGCGAGGTGTACTATGATGTGCGTCCGGAGGAATTTGCGGAAGTGATGGTGCGGATTGCAGAGAAAGGAGCCTGTCTTGTGGGCGGGTGCTGCGGCACGACGCCGGAGCATATCCGGGAGATGGTGCGTAAAGTGAAGGAGACAAAAAATTTCCCGGCATGTATCCCGCCGGAAAGGAAAGGGCAGACCATCGTGTCCTCCTACGGAAAGGCGGTATTTCTCGGGAAAAGGCCGGCAATCATCGGCGAGCGCATCAATCCTACGGGAAAGAAAAAGTTCAAACAGGCATTAAAGAACCACGACCTTGACTATATATTAAAGGAAGGAATCAGCCAGCAGGATAACGGGGCGCATATTCTGGATGTAAATGTAGGCCTGCCGGATATCGATGAGAAGGCGATGATGGTGGAAGTCGTAAAGGAGCTGCAGAGCGTGTCAAGCCTTCCGCTGCAGATTGATACGGTGGACGCATCCGCCCTGAAGGCCGCCATGCGGATTTACAACGGAAAGCCCATGGTCAACTCGGTCAACGGAAAGCAGGAGGAGATGGACAAAGTATTTCCCCTGATAAAGAAATACGGCGGCGTAGTTGTGGGGCTTACGCTGGACGAGGAGGGCATCCCGGACACAGCCGAAGGGCGCGTTCGCATCGCGGGAAAGATTATCGATGAGGCGGCAAAGTACGGGATTGATAAAAAGGATATCGTTATCGACGTGCTTGCCATGACCATAAGCTCTGACCCTGACGGGGCGAAGACGACGTTGGCGGCGCTGCGGCAGGTGCGGGAGCGGTACGGGGTGTGTACCGTCCTCGGCGTATCCAACATTTCCTTCGGCCTGCCCTGCCGTCCGGTGATCAACGCCAATTTCTATACGATGGCGATGCAAAATGGCTTGAGCGCCGGAATCATCAACCCGCTGTCGGAGGACATGATGAGCGCGTACTATTCCTACTGTGCGCTGATGGGTTACGACGAGAACTGTGAGGAATATATCCGCCGGTACAGCGGCCGCACAGCACCGGGCGCGGCACAGAGGGGCGCTGCCCGGTCAGATGCGGCTTGTGGAGTGCCGGGAGCCGGAGATGGCGCTGCCGGAGGACGGGCAGCGGAAGGCGGCACGGGGCTTACCCTTCGGACAGCCATTGTCAAGGGGCTTAAGGAGGAGGCGCACCATGCGGCCAGGGTGATGGCAAAGGAAAAGGAGCCGCTGGCAATCATCAATGAAGAGATGATTCCTGCCCTTGACGAGGTGGGAAAGGGCTTTGAGAAGGGAACGGTATTCCTTCCCCAGCTCTTGATGAGCGCCGATGCGGCGAAGATTGCCTTTGCGGTGCTGAAAAGTGAACTGGCAGAGACGGGCGCGGATGAGCAGAAGAAGGAAAAGGTGATTCTTGCCACGGTGAAGGGGGATATCCACGACATCGGCAAGAATATTGTGAAGGTGCTTTTAGAAAACTACAGTTTTGATGTCATCGACCTTGGAAAGGATGTGGCTCCGGAAACTGTTTTGGAGACGGCGCTTAAGGAGGATGTGCGCCTTGTGGGCCTGAGCGCACTGATGACGACGACGGTGGGCAGCATGGAGGATACCATAAAGCTCCTTCGGAAGGAAAAGCCGGACTGCAAGGTCATGGTGGGCGGCGCGGTGCTGAACCAGGAATACGCGGATATGATCGGGGCGGACTTCTATGGAAAGGATGCGATGCAGTCGGTGTATTATGCGAAGGAAGTGTTCGGCAGGTAAATGTGTGTGCAGACAGACAGGCAGGACGGCGGAACGTAAGCGGCTTTTCCCACGCAGACGGGGGCAGCGCTCTGGCGGACTAACTGCTAACTGCGTCTAAGGAATTCAGGAATGCCTTCATTCCTAAGACTTCGTAAGCAGTGGATTCCGCCGCCGCTAAGGACGCCCCCTGACTGTCTGCTTAGAGAAAAGCCGCTTACGCTCCGCCTGTGGGCTGGCTGCATTTTACGCCGCGCGGAACTTATGTGGCAGCGGCTGTAACGTTTGTCGGCGGTGAGGTGTGCGGCGGTAGCTGTAGTGTTTGCCGGATAAGCTTACCGGATGGGAGAGGGCTGACGTGACGGCTTAGAATGCAGGAAAGGCAGATGGCGGGGCGGGAGTGTTTTGACAAGGTTATATATTTAGATAAAAATTATTTTATAGAAAAGGAGATTTGGAAGGATGAGT
Organism: uncultured Dorea sp.; assembly: GCA_910586965.1. Lineage (GTDB taxonomy): Bacteria > Bacillota > Clostridia > Lachnospirales > Lachnospiraceae > MD308. Next base: position 196,598 of record CAJUMF010000001.1, read on the forward strand.
TTGATTTTACCGGAGGGGTATGACCCCAGGCTTAGTGTGAGGGAGACGCAGGAGGCGATCAAGTATATCAGGGATACGTTTCAGAAGGAATTTGGGAAGGAGATGAACTTGGAGAGGATTTCTGCGCCGCTTTTTGTGGAGAAAAGCAGCGGGCTTAACGACAACCTGAATGGTGTGGAGCGGCCGGTGGGCTTTGATATCGCGGGTCTTCCAGGGGAGGAGATTGAGGTTGTGCAGTCTCTGGCCAAGTGGAAGAGGATGGCGCTTAAGCGGTACGGATTTCAGCCGGGGGAAGGGCTTTATACGAATATGAACGCAATCCGCCGGGATGAAGAGCTGGATAATCTCCATTCCTGCTATGTGGACCAGTGGGACTGGGAGAAGGTGATTACGAAAGAGGAGCGCACCATCGAGACTTTAGAGGCGACGGTGCGGAATATTTTTAAGATCATCAAGCATATGGAGCATGAGGTGTGGTATAAGTATCCCCAGGCGGTAAAGCGCCTCCCCGATGACGTGACTTTTATCACTTCCGAGGAATTGGAGGACAGATACCCGGATAAGACGCCGAAGGAGCGGGAGAACCTGATCGCGAAGGAGTACGGCTGCGTCTTTATCATGAAGATTGGGGAAAAGTTAAAGAGCGGCGAGCCTCATGACGGGAGGGCGCCGGACTATGACGACTGGCAGCTTAACGGGGATATCCTGTTCTGGTTCGAGACGCTTGGATGTGCGCTGGAGATTTCCAGCATGGGTATTCGGGTGGATGAAAAGTCGCTGGCAGAGCAGCTTGAGAAGGCAGGGTGCGAGGACAGGAAAACTTTGCCGTACCACCGGATGCTGCTTGACGGGGAGCTGCCCTACACGATTGGCGGGGGCATCGGCCAGTCTAGGCTTTGTATGCTGCTCCTTGACCGCGCCCATGTAGGCGAAGTGCAGGCAAGCCTCTGGCCGGAGGAGATGCGTAAAGTCTGCGAAGAGCATGGGATGATTCTTTTGTAAAATGTCTATGCCGGCAGACCGCCTGAAAATTCATCCGTGTAATCTGCATGTTCCACTTTGCAGGAAAGCAGTTTTCGGGCAGTCTGCCGGGGGATGTTATTTACTGACTTTCTGTTTGTCAGATTTCCTCTGCGAAAGATACGAAAGCCCCTTAAGCAAGACATATGATAATGGTGAAAGAATCACAAAAAAACAAACGGATAATCCGGCAGCCTGCAGAGCCGCCACATGTTTCTGCATGATCAAGTTAAATACAATGCTGAATATTCCTACACATGCCAGACTGACGATCAAATCTTTCTTCGGGGTATGCTTTGTCATTGCTCCATTCCATGCTCCATTTTTTACAATGAGAAAAATATAAATCAGCCCTCCGGCAAATAGTACTACCGTTTCCCCGACAATCAGGGAAAAATTTCCATCCATGAGCAATTGCACCGTGATCGTCGCGGCACATACCAAAAACATGATGCTAAACGAGATGTTTCCGGCTTTTGCGGTCCTTCTTTTTTCCAGCTCGTTGTAGTCAGCAACTTTTAATAATATTTCTTTTAATTCGTCATCTATATTCTCGCTTTTCCTTTTTCCATTTAAAATCTCTTTGATTTCCACATCGTAGTATTCAGAAATCTGTACCAAAATACTAAGGTCAGGCAGATTAGTCCCTGTCTCCCATCTGGAAACAGTTCTTCCGGAAACACCCAGGATTTCCGCCAGCTGCTCCTGTGTAAGCCCCTTTTCATTGCGGAGCTGTTTCAAAAAGTATCCAATCTCTTTTTGGTTCATAAGCTTTTCTCCTTTCGCATACAGACTACCTCTTTTCGGCATCGATGAACACGACACAAAGCGAGAAATGCCGCGAATCCCGCACCGGACAGCAATGTCTGTTTTTAATCTTTTGCCCTGTCAGCCATTTTATCAAATTTCTTGCTGACTCACAAACATTTCTTGACGGTATCATCGGCTCCGTCTATGTCCAGCAATCCTGGCATTGATATTATTCATGGAGCATAAATATAAAAATCGCCCGAAAAATAAAGAAAAATCTGTACAAATCATACGTTGACAATTTATTAACAGCTTATTATAGTAAATAGCAGATTGGAATTTTATGATTTTAGGAGGAATATTGCCCATGATAAGAGGATTGGACACTACGGTCAGAAAGATCCGCAGACAGGTTTTTGAAGAGGTGGCAAGGTTAGGATTTACGGTGGATGATGAGAATCTCAAGGATGAGATGGAGGCGATTCCCTACCGCATGGTAAATGAGGATGCCAATTACAGAGACAGCATCTACCGCGCCCGCGCCATCGTGCGCGAGAGGTTGAGGCTTGCCATGGGCCTGTCGCTGCGCCCGGAGAATCAGCCGACTCCGCTGACTGCCGGATTGGAGGCCAGCAATATCTCGGACAAATACTATGAGCCGCCGCTTATGCAGGTGATTCCGTCGGCGTGTATGGCGTGTGAGGAGAGAGGCTACGAAGTCAGCAACGTATGTAAAGGATGTCTTGCACACCCTTGTATGGAAGTATGCCCCAAGGGAGCAATCTCATTTGTAAACGGAAAATCTTACATAGACCAGGAGAAATGCATCAAGTGCGGCAAGTGTAAGTCTGCCTGTCCGTATGATGCGATTTCCAGAAAGCAGCGCCCGTGCGCGGGAGCCTGCGGCGTGGGCGCCATCGAGTCCGATGCCAAAGGGCGCGCGGTGATCAACAACGACAAGTGCGTATCCTGCGGGATGTGCATGGTGAACTGCCCGTTTGGGGCAATCTCGGACAAGTCCCAGATTTTCCAGCTTGCCCATGCCCTGATGAAAGGGGATGAGGTTATCGCGGAGATTGCGCCGGCGTTCGTCGGGCAGTTCGGGGATAATATCACGCCGAGGAACTTAAAGGCTGCCCTGCATGAGCTTGGATTTTCACAGGTTTACGAGGTTGCCCTGGGCGCGGATATCGGAGCCGTCGCGGAGGCGCACCATTATGTGAAGAAGGTGACTACCGGGGAATTGCCGTTCCTTCTCACTTCCTGCTGTCCGTCCTGGGCGATGCTTGCAAAGAAGTATTTCCCGGACATGGTAGACCAGGTTTCCCAGGAGCTTACGCCGATGGTGGCGACTGCCCGCACCATCAAGCAGGAGCATCCCAACGCGAGAGTGGTATTCATCGGGCCGTGCGCGGCGAAGAAACTGGAGGCCATGAGAAGGACTGTCCGCAGTGACGTGGATTTTGTAGTGACCTTTGAGGAACTTCAGGCGATGTTCGATGCTAAGGACATCGACCTTGAGAAGTACGCGGCTGAGTCTTCCTTCCACAACGCCACAGGCGCAGGACGCGGCTACGCCGTTGCCGGAGGGGTTGCGGACGCCATCGAGCGGTGCGTCAAGGAATACTATCCGGGCGTTGAGGTAAATATCGAACATGCGGAAGGGCTTGCGGACTGCAAGAAGGTGCTTTCCCTTGCGAAGGCAGGCAGGATGAACGGATGCCTGATCGAGGGCATGGGCTGCCCGGGCGGATGTGTCGCAGGTGCGGGGACGAATATCCCGATTCCGAGCGCGCAGAAGAAGATCAAAGACTTTGTAAAAGCGTCCTCTAAGCCGCTGCCGCCGGAAGAATTGGTGGAGATTGAGCTGAAATAAAACTTTATTGAAAGATAAATATAAAAAGCCGTCTGTTTTCTGAGAGAGCAGATGGCTTTTTATTGTTTTCATTAGAAATTCTTGGTATAATTGTTAAAAGAATGAAAAATACGAGGAGTTACATATATGGGACAGAATGGGATAACACCATATGATTTCCTGTATATCTCTGTTGCGTTGCTGCTGCTGGCATGGTTGGCACTGACTGTAGTTACGGTCGTTATGCACGTGCACCGGAGGGATGAGGAGAGCAGGCGGCGTTTCTGGTATGAGCAGATGTTCTTCGAGAATATCTACCAGTCGGAGGATATCATATACATGGTATTGCGGCGAAGTGATAAGATGATATTGTATTTAAGCAGGAATGCAAAGCGTCTGTGGGGGATTTCTGAGGAGCAGGTCCGAACGGATATTGAAGTTCTAAAGAATCTTACGACAAAGGAATACCGCCGCGAATTCATGCGCAAATGGAAAGAGTGGGACGGGGAAGGCGAGCTGCTCCAAAATTTTACAGGAAGAGGAAGAAACGGCAAAGAAGTGTGGTATGAGCTGATTGTAACGCTTGCAGGAGACAAAAGCTCATACTTATTCCGCTTCCGTGAAAATACATATACGCATGAGGAGCTTGAAAGGCTTCGGGCGGAGATTCAGAAAGCACAGATGGATGTGCAGTATAAGACAGACTTTCTGTCCAATATGTCTCACGAGATCCGCACCCCTATGAACGGAATCCTCGGGATGCTCGCGCTGAGCAGGAAAAGTGCATCACGTATGGACGAGCACTGTAAAAATTCAGAAGAATACCGGGCGATCACAGAATATCTTGATAAAGCTGAGAACCTGTCGCAGTTCTTACTTGGACTTATCAATGACATTCTGGACATGTCCCGTATAGAGAGCGGAAAGTTGGAACTGGCCGCCGAGTCATTTGACTTATTTGAATTTGCAGAAAAGCTTCGGGCAATGTTCCAGAAGACGATAGAGGAAAAAGGTGTTACATTCCGAATGGAGATGCTGGAATTTGATGTTCGCCGGGTAATCGGAGATGAGCTGCGCCTGTCACAGGTGATCGTTAATTTCCTGTCCAACGCAGTAAAATTTACTCCGCCCGGCGGGCAGATCACGGTCACTTTCCGTCAGATGAATCGGATGAACGGCAAAGTGCATTTCCTGATCCGTGTGCGCGATACCGGCAAGGGAATTTCACAGGAATTTCTGCGCCGTATCTTTAAGCCCTTTGAGCAGGAGACAGCAACCATCGCAAAGAGCTACGGGGGAAGCGGACTTGGTATGGCGATTGCTGACAATATGGTGAAGCTTATGGATGGTCAGATCGTTGTGGACAGCGAGGTGGGAAAAGGCAGTGACTTCAATGTATATCTGGCTCTTCCGGTTGATGAATCATGCGCACAGGGAACCATAGAAAACGAGATTATCGTCAAGGATATAAAAGGTACAGAAGATGAAACTTTTAAGGAGCGCACCATCGAGGGAATGCGGCTTTTGATGGCGGAAGATAACGAGATCAACGCCGAGATATCCATCAACATGCTGGAAGAGTTGGGAGCCTGTGTGGAGCGCGCGGAAAACGGACAGGAAGCCGTAGAGATGTTCGGGTCTCATAAAGCCGGATACTATGATACGATCCTGATGGATATTCAGATGCCGCTGATGAATGGGTGGGAAGCTACAGCGGCCATTCGCAGACTTCCGCGGAAAGATGCGGAAGCTATTCCGATCTATGCATTATCGGCAGATGCTTTTGTGGAGGATAAGCGCCGTTCCGTTGCGATCGGCATGAATGGACATATTTCTAAGCCAATTGATTTTGAGGAACTTGTAAGGACTATAGGGAGGGATGCAAAGTGAACGACAAGAAACAAAAATTTTTGAAATATATACAGGAACATATATCAGAAATCGGAATTGCGTCCATCATTATCGTCATGATCATCACGGTTATAGCCGGAATGTCGGGAAGAAAGTTTGACTTTGAACCAGATGATCTCAATGAACCGCTCCCGTCAAGAACTTCAGATTCCAAAGACAGAGTAGGCTATGACTTATCGGAGGACGGCAAGGAAGGAAAAGAGGCAAACAGCAACTCTGACCGCAAGCAGGAGAAAGATGAGAGTCCGGAAGTAAAAAAACGTGACAAACTTCCGGAAAAAACAACCGCAAAAAAAGACAGAGTCGTCTTGCCGGACGGCTCGTCAAAAGGAAAAAAGCCCTCCGGAACGATTGATGCAGCAATAGCTCCGGATAAAAACACAACGGGAAATAACCCTTCCGGTATCCCTTCCGGACCAGGCGATGACAGCCAGCCGGGAAATTCCGGAAGCAATGACCAACCAGGGAACAGCGGCTCCGGGAACGACGACGGACCGGGAGGCTCCGGGGATAATAATCAGGGCGGAGATAAAAACCCGGGAGGGAATGAACCGCCGGGCGGTGGCGAAGATCAACCCGGAAAAAATAAATATGTGGTAGGCGACAAGGAATTTGACAATGAAGATGATGCCCTTTCCTATGCTGCCGACCATGCCGGAAAGAATGACAAAGGCCAGTATTTTGACGGATTTAAGCAGGATGAAAACGGAAATTATATACCAAGCTATTCAGACAAAGATAAGTTTGAAGGCGGTGAAAACGGAGACGTTGCCTATGATTATACAGGTGACAGTTCCACATTTGTAGTTCCGGAAGGAGCAACAAGGCTCCAGTTATTGAGAAATTCCGGCACGAATGATAGGGTTAAGACCATTGTAATATCAAAGACCGTGACAGAGATCAATACCATTGACGGAAGCAGTTTTCTGGCGTTGGAAAAGTTCGTTGTGTCCGGGGATAATCCGAATTATGTCAGTGTTGACGGTGTGTTGTATCGCCGGACCCAGGAAGGAAACTTAGAACTTTGCATGGTTCCGGCAGCAAAGAAGGAGATTGGGGAATGGCCGGAGAAACTGACTGCTATCAGAACCAATTCATTTTACTGTTCCAAAATGGAGCGTGTTGAGTTCCCGAATACAGTTACAGACATTCAGGAAACTGCGTTTGGTGAATCGTATGTCAGGACGATCGTACTGCCGGAGAGTGTTCGGAATATTGAAAATACAGCTTTTTCCTTCAAAGATTACGATGACAAAGACGCACTGCATAAGATTATCGTAAAGTCATCCGTGCCGCCTGCTGTTTCCAGCGCTGCTTTCTACTGGATGACAATGCCGGATGCTCCGACAACAGAGATCATAGTGCCGGATTCCGCGGATAATAAGATATATGAGGATTATCTTATGTCATGGGGAACTGTCTTAGAAAAGCGTTATAAAAAGGACGCTGTGCTTCAGATCCTTAAAACAGAAAAAGGAGTACAGACGCATTATAAATATTATGAGGAGGACGGAAAGACCGGATTCCAAAGGAACAGTGAGAACAGTGCCTTTTTCTGGTGGGACGAGCAGGGAAGCTATCGGATAGACGAAGCCGGGGACATGCGGCTTGTCAAATGCATTACAGCAGGAACACAGGCAAATTTTACAGATGTGAAATTCGTATCCATTGATAAAGGAGCCTTTGACGGATGCAGTTCTCTGGCAGTTATCAGGCTGCCGGACAGCTTAAAGAATATGCCGGAGGATGCCTTTGCGAATAATAAGGAACTAAGGACAATCATAACTTATGCACCGAATCCCCCGGCGGCAAATGCAGGCGCACCAGAGATATGCGGCGTGTTTGTAAAACCGGCAGCCCTTGCTGACTATCAGAAGGCATGGGGCGGACATGTCCGTAAGATCTTAGGTACGTCAGACAGTTATTCTGCGCTGAGTTCAGGGATTGTATTTGACACGGGGAATAAACGTCTGCTTGATATCCCTTCCGATCTGCAGTCTTTTAGCATCGGAAGCTATGTCACAACAATATACAAGGAAGCAGCCAAAGATAATACTGCTTTGTCTGCTGTGACAATCCCGGCTAAAGTGACAAGCGTTGAGGCAAATGCTTTTGAAAATTGCCCGAAACTTGCAAGTGTAACGTGGCAGACATCCGCTCCAGTGCCGGAATCCTGTTTCGAGAAGTGCACAGGCTTGCGGACATTTAAAGCGTCCGGTGCAGGAAACCGGCTGACTTCTATCGGCAGGAGAGCCTTTTATGGATGCCGGTCACTGGAAACCGTTTTATATTATAGTTACAATTCGGGCGGAACCAATTATTACTATTTCCCCTATCTCGCAAAGGTCGGGGAGGAGGCGTTCTATGGATGTGAATCTATGAAATACGCGTATCTGCATACGTCAGTATCTGATGTCGGAGGAAGTGCATTCAAAGGAAGCGGTCTTACCCAGGCTTACTGGTATACTTCTTCTTCGGTGCCGGAATCCTGTTTTGAAGGCTGTGAGGCTCTTGCAACTTTCGGCTGGGGCGAAAGCAAACTGACGGAAGTAGGCGCCCGTGCATTTTACGGATGCGTCAGCCTGGATTTTCATGCACTTTCACTGCCTGAAACAGTAAAAGTTATCGGCAAAGATGCATTTGAAGGTGTTAAAGGTGCAAAAGAAAGAGAAAAGGAAGTTAGACGATAATGATAATCAAACAGTCTGAACAGATTATGAAAGAAGTCGGCAAAGTGCTGATGGGAAAGGAAGAAGTGATTGAGAAAGTGCTGATGGCAATCTATGCCGGAGGACATATTCTTCTGGAAGATACACCAGGTGTAGGGAAGACAACACTGGCGCTTGGCTTTTCTAAAGCATTAGGTATGGATTACAAGCGTATACAGTTCACGCCGGATACAATGCCTTCAGATATTACAGGATATACTCTGCCCGGACAAGGGAATGGAGAGGCAGTATACCGTCCGGGAGCCGTACATACGAACCTGTTTCTTGGAGACGAGATCAACCGCACCTCTCCCAAGACCCAGTCCGCGCTGTTAGAGGCGATGGAGGAGGGAAATGTCACGGTAGACGGTGTGACCTATCTGCTTCCCAAGCCTTTTATCTGTATAGCAACGCAGAATCCGGTAGGGATGTCCGGCACACAGCCTTTGCCGGAATCGCAGCTTGACCGCTTTATGATACGTCTTTCCATCGGTTATCCGAGCACGGAAGACCAGATTCGTATACTGGATGAAAAAAGAGATCAGCATACCATGGATGAAGTACAGGCAGTCGTCACACGGGATATGGTGCTGGAAGTTCAGAACTATCTGTCCACCATTCGTATGACTCAGGCAGTGCTTCGCTACATTACTGTATTGTGCGAAAAAACGAGAGAAGATGAAGGCGTGGAACTTGGCGTAAGCCCCAGGGGAATCATCGCACTGTCCAGGATGGCGAGAGCGAAAGCCCTTCTTTCGGAAAGAGACTATGTAGTGCCCGAAGACGTGCGCACGGTCTTTCAGGATGTATGCGCTCACCGTGTGATTCTTCGCCCGCAGGCAAAGATGGAGGGCCATACCGTAAAGAGGCTTTTAGATCATATAATGGAAACAGTAGAAGTTCCGGCAATGCCCGGAAAAAAGAGATAGATTATGAAGAAATACAGAAGTATATATCTTGTTGTGATAATAGCAGTCCTTTTTAGCGGATTATGGGGAGCGGGAAGAGTGGCGCCGATACTTTTTATGGTGCTTCTGTTGCTGCCTGTCTTTACAGGTGCATGGTTTTATCTGTCATTAACCGATGTATCCTTCTCTCTTACAGGGGAGCGCAGCTTAAGCTGCGGCCAGCCGATGAAGCTTAAGCTTGGGATTCAATATGCATTTCTTCGTCCGGCAGGGAATATTAAGACAGAAGTGACATGTGAGAATCTTGTTTTCGGAAATCTGGAATCTGCAGTCTATATACTTAAACCTTACAGACAGCAGCAGGACTATGAGATCCCTATGGATACATCCGTCTGCGGAAAGAGAATTGTGAGAATCAGAGAGATTGTATGTTATGATCTGCTATGCCTGTTTTGCAGACGAATCCCCGTGGAAGCGGAATTCATCTGTACCGTATACCCTTACGAGACACAGATGTATATTTCATTTCAGAGACATATGGAACGGGAACAGCCGGGAGATATTTATGATGGCAGGAAAAGCGGCACAGATGTCAGTGAAGTGTTCGGGCTCAGGGAGTACAGAGAAGGAGACCCGCTGCAAAGCATCCACTGGAAACTGTCAGGGAAGATGCAGCAGTTAATTGTGAGAGAATTTGGACGTCCCGTGAACTACCATACGCTGATCCTGCTTGCGCCGGCATTTTGTTATGGAGATGAAAGGGTATCAGAACAGATAGTGAACGCGGTGTTTGATCTGGGCGTCTCCTTTTGCCACGCTCTTCTGAACCAGAATATTGCACATTTTACAGGTTATTTTCTAGGCGGGGAGATATGCTGTGTGCCGGTGGATTCCCTGCACAGCTATGAAGACATGCTTCTTAAGCTTATGAATGTGCCGATCCAAAAAAACGGGAATGATACGATGGTTTCTTTTCTGGATCAGCAGCTCTACAAGCAGTTTACAAAAGTGTTTTACGTAACAGGAGCAGTGAATGAAGCGGCTACGCAAAATTTGTCTGTGTTGTCGGAGCTGACAATTTTACAGATCACAGACGGTGCCTTGGGATATCTTGCAGGAAGTGACGGATACGAAGTGATCGGAGTTCCTATAGACAAGATCCGGAATTCGGAACATGTAATTCCCCTTTGAATCTTTAGTGCTAAAGTGAGGCGAAAATGAAAGAAAAACAGAAAGCAATCGTGCTTACAGGAAGAGAAAAAAAGATTTCCGACAGAATAACTGCATCTGCAATGAGGGCTGTTGTGGGAATGTGTATCACAGCAGGTATCACAGGGATTTTCTTTGCATTGGGGGGGACACCTGTATTTTTCATGCCGATATTCGCAGGATGTATGGCGGTTTTAATTATAGCTTTTTTAGAAGTGTTCCCGAAAGGACATTCCTGCGGAATGCTTTTATGTATGATGACTGCTGCGATTTTATTTTTTATATCTGTGAATCGTGTGGTACGCGCAATTTATGGATGGGGTAATTCTTTCCTGAATCTTTGGAATGAAGTATTCGGTACGTTTTACGGAGAATTGGCTGTCTCAGGATATGGGAAAACGGATCTTATAATGACAGGGAGCATTTTTGCTATATCCATAGGTGCAGCAACTTGTGGGATACTTAAAAAACAGCAGTTTTTTTTGTTGACATTGACCGTGTTTGTACCTCTGTGTGTAAGCATTATGCTTTCTGTGGACATTCCTCTCTGGACAGCAGCAATTCTGTCAGCAGGATGGGTCTGTGGATGGTGTTACATGAGCGGACCGTCAGAAATTCGATGGGAAATTGTGCTGCTTACAGCATCAGCGGCTATCGCTGTGTCTTTCTTCACTCCATCTGCTCCTTTTGACAGATGGCAGACCGCTTCACATGTTTTCCAATCCGGAATAACAAAAAAGATAGATAAGGTGCGCTTTGGAGAGGACACCCTTCCGGAAGGGAACTTAAGAGAGGCGGATCTCATGCTGACAAAAGATGATGAGCGGCTGGTACTTGAGATGGAACATCCTTCCGGGATTTATCTCAGAGGATTTATCGGTTCCGTGTATGAAGGTAATTCATGGAAGCATTTTTCAGCGGAGGCTTATGGCGGGGATTACTCGGGGATGTTGTCCTGGCTGTCAAAAGAAGGGTTTCACCCGGGGATCCAGTATGCAGATTACATGAATGCTGCCGAGAAGAAAGAGAAAAGCCAGAAAGTCTCCGTGAAAAATACCGGGGCAGACCGCCGCTATCTGTATCTTCCGGAGACTGCAAAAGGCACTGAATTCCCCGGGCACTGGAAACAGGATTGGTACATGGAGTCAAAAGGGATGTTCGGACGGAATCAATACAGCTTTACCTACTATGATGCGCAGGAAAATGGAGAGCTATTGCAGCCCGAACAATGGGTGTATGAAAAATCTGAAGCCGGCAGCCAGGCGGAGAGTTTTTTGCAGGCGGAAAAGGTGTACCGCTCTTTTGTGTATGACAATTATCTTGCTCTGGAATCAGAACAGAAAGACTTAATAGATACGATATTTTTCAACGGAGAGACATGGGAAGAATCCGAAGGACTCTATAGTATTACTTCACGAATCCGGACTGTCCTTCAAATTCTTGCAGAATATAAAGAAATCCCGGCCAAACTGCCGGCCGGGCGTGATTTTCTTTCATGGTTCCTTAAGGAGGGTAAGGAAGGAAATGCCTCTTATTATGCAACGGCAGCAGTTCTTGCATATCGTGCGATGGGAATCCCTGCCCGCTATGCGGAAGGGTATGTACTGACAAAAGAGCAGGCTGAGCTTGAAAAAGGAAGCCGTGTAACCTTGTCGGGAAAGAATGCTCACGCATGGGTGGAAGTCTATATCGACGGCATGGGGTGGAAGGCGATTGAGGTCACGCCGGGATTTTACGAAGAGCTTTATGAAGCTGAAGTTATGGTTGCAGTTCCAAATGACGAATTGAAAGGAACCAACGGGAGAGTGGCACATATTCCGTCGTCAGAGCAATATGAACTTCCGGAAAAAGACACAAGACACAAGGATGACCTAAGGAGTAGAATAGGAGCGGCATGGTCATATCTGCTGGCAGTGATTGCAGTATTCCTTTTGTTGGAGGTCATACGTCTTTCGCGGATATTATACTCCAATTACCGATATAAGAAAATGTCAGCAGAAGAGAAGATGTATGTGCTATATAGGGAAATCATCGATATGGTCGGCATTCTTTTCAAAGGGTTTCGTCCGGATCATCCGCTGGATCTGCCAAAGCAGGAAAGCACCTGGTTTGATACAAAGCTCTATATACGTACGGTGGAGCGTATGGAGCGGATGATCTATGGTCAGACGGAACCTTCCCTAAGAGAGATTCCTGCAACAGAGGCTTTAGCTTTGCAGCTTTCTAAGACACTTAACAGCCGATTAAAGTGGTGGCAGAAGTTTTTGCGGAGATATAAGAAAACCAAACCTTCCTGCATTTGAAAACAGGAAGGTTTGTTCTAACAACAGTTTTATGTTCATGCATTTTTATGGGCTGTGGACAGCATCAGCTTGATCCGGTTAAGCTGGTTTACTTCGCTGGCACCGGGGTCGAAGTCGATCGCCACCACATTAGACTCCGGATAACGGCGTCTTAACTCCTTGATGACACCTTTTCCAACGACATGGTTGGGCAGGCAGGCAAAGGGCTGCGTGCACACGATGTTCGGCGCGCCGCTATGTATCAGTTCTAACATCTCCCCGGTCAAAAACCATCCTTCCCCGGTCTGATTGCCGAGAGAGACAATCTCTGCGGCCATTTTCCCAAGCTTTTCAATCCTTACCGGAGGAGTGAAATGCCGGCTCTTTGCAAACATTTCCGTGGCGGGCTTTCGCATCCACTCTAAAAATCGGATCCCCATATTGCCAATGACCGCTTTGGATCTGGCAAAACCAAGCTTTTCGGACTTAAAGTTCTGGTTGTAGAAGGAATACAGAAGGAAGTCCAAAAGATCAGGGACAACCGCCTCCGCACCTTCACTTTCCAACAGCTCCACGAGATAATTGTTGGCAGCGGGAAGGAATTTTACAAGAATCTCCCCGACAATGCCCACCCGGGGCTTTTTGACGTCCGTAAGCTCGATATTACGGTCAAAGTCTTCAATGATGTCCTGACAGAGCTTCTTAAATTTTCTTCTGGACGGATAGCCTTCCGACAGAAACTTCTGGCATACTTTTTTCCATTTCTCATGTATGGCATTGACCGAACCGGGGACCGCCTCGTAAGGACGCATCCGATATACGCATTTCATAAAGATATCCCCAAAGATCACACCGTAGATTCCGCGGAGGATCAGGTTCGGTGTCAGCTTGAAGCCGGGATTTTCTTCCAGGCCGCTTAAGTTGACAGAGATTACCGGGATGTTGCCGTAGCCGGCTTTCTTCAGTGCACGGCGGATAAATCCGATATAGTTGGAAGCCCTGCATCCCCCGCCGGTCTGGCTGATGATCACTGCGATTCTTTCCGTATCATATCTTCCCGAGAGGATCGCGTCCATGATCTGTCCGACCACCATAAGAGACGGGTAGCAGGCGTCGTTGTTCACGTATTTGAGCCCCACATCAACCGCACGCTTATTGTCATTGGGCAGTACCTGCAGATGGTAGCCGGACGCATTGAAAGCCGGTTCCAAAAGCTCAAAATGGATGGGAGACATCTGGGGACAAAGGATCGTGTAATCCCGGCGCATCTCCTTTGTAAATACAACTTTGTCGATAGAGGCCGGACGGATGTCCCGTTTTTCCTTCCGCTGCTCCCGCACGCGGATTGCCGCTAAGAGAGAACGGACGCGGATTCTCGCCGCACCCAGATTGTTGACCTCGTCGATTTTTAAAGAAGTATAGATCTTATCGGAATTATTCAAGATCTCTGCCGCCTGGTCGGTAGTGACGGCATCCAGCCCGCATCCAAAAGAATTAAGCTGGATAAAGTCCAGATTTTCCGTAGTCTTTACATAATTTGCCGCCGCATAGAGACGGGAATGGTACATCCACTGATCCATCACGTTGATCGGACGCTCTACCGGGTGCAGATGGGAGATGGAATCCTCTGTCAGCACAGCGATATTGTAGGAGTTGATAAGCTCCGGGATCCCGTGGTTTACCTCCGGGTCGATGTGGTAAGGCCGTCCTGCAAGGACAATCCCCCGATTTCCGGTCTCATTCAGGAAACGGACAGTCTCCTCGCCTTTCTTTCGCATATCATCCCGGCAGGCATTCAGCTCATCCCATGCGGCGCGGACCGCCGAACTGATCTCCTCGCCGGGGATGTCAAAGGACACGGAAAACTCTTCCACAAGCCTGCGGGTCAGTGTCTCCACATTTGTCAGGGAAAGGAATGGATGGATAAACTCAATCTCTCCATTCACAATAGCGTCGATATTATTCTTAATATTTTCCGGGTAGGAGGTGACGATCGGACAGTTGTAGTGATTGTTCGCCTCTGCAAATTCGTTCCGTTCATAAGGAATACTGGGATAAAAGATCCGCTTGATCCCTTTATTGATCAGCCATTGTACATGGCCGTGAGCCAGTTTGGCCGGATAGCACTCGGACTCACTGGGGATGGACTCTATGCCGAGCTCATAGATCTTCCGCGTGGAAACGGGAGAGAGCAGCACAGAAAATCCAAGATTGTGAAAAAAAGTAAACCAGAACGGGTAGTTCTCGTACATGTTAAGAACACGGGGGATACCGATCACACCCCGCTTTGCCTCATTTTCCGGAAGGGGCGTATAGCCGAAATACCGCTCTGCCTTGTATGCAAAGAGATTCGGCAGCTTGTTTTTGGTCTTTTCCTTTCCAAGTCCCCGCTCGCAGCGGTTTCCGGTGATGAATTTCCGGTCTCCGCTGAAATGGTTGATAGTCAGGCGGCAGTTATTGGTGCAGCCCCGGCATTTCGTCATGGTCGTGGAATATTCTAAAGCCTCAATCTCATCGATGGGAAGCATAGTCGTGCCCTTGCACTGACATTCTTCATACCGCTCCCTGGCGATGAGCGCTGCGCCGAAAGCCCCCATGATACCGGCGATATCCGGACGGATCGCCTCGCAGCCGGCAATTTTCTCAAAACTTCGCAGCACGGCATTGTTATAAAAAGTGCCGCCCTGTACGACAATATGATCACCCAGCTCTGAGGCATCCGAGACTTTGATCACTTTAAACAGTGCATTTTTGATGACGGAATAGGCAAGGCCCGCAGAGATATCCGCAACCTCCGCCCCCTCTTTCTGGGCCTGCTTTACCTTGGAATTCATAAACACGGTGCAGCGGGTCCCAAGGTCGATGGGATTGTGGGCAAACAGCGCCTCGTGGGCAAAGTCTTCCACAGAATAATTGAGAGACTTTGCAAAGGTCTCAATAAAGGAACCGCACCCGGAGGAGCAGGCCTCATTAAGCTGCACACTGTCAACCGTCTGATTCTTAATCTTGATACACTTCATATCCTGGCCGCCGATATCCAGGATACAGTCTACATCCGGTGCAAAAAAGGAAGCCGCATAGTAGTGGGAGACGGTCTCTACCTCACCCTCATCCAGGAGAAGCGCTGATTTAATAAGCGCCTCGCCATAACCTGTGGAGCAGGAATGCACGATGTCAACCCCGCAAGGAAGCTGGCGGTAGATGTCTTTGACCGCTTTTATGGTCGTACCTAAAGGGTCTCCTTCATTGTTGTGGTAGAAAGAGTAGAGAAGTGCCCCGTCCTCCCCCACAAGAGCCGCTTTCGTCGTCGTGGAGCCTGCATCTATCCCTAAGAATGCTTTCCCCTGATATGTAGCCAGATCCTTCACCGGAACCTGGTGCCGGTCATGGCGCTCCTTGAATGCATGAAACTCTGCTTCGCTTGCAAACAGCGGCTCCATGCGGTCTACTTCAAACTCCATCTTGATCTTTCCTTCTAAACGGTTTTGCATGTCCCTTAAAGATACATGGAGATCCCGCTTGGAATTGAGGGCAGACCCGATGGCAGCAAACAGATGAGAATGATTGGGCGCAATGGTGTGCTCATCGTCAAGCTTAAGCGTGCGGATGAAAGCCTCCTTAAGTTCCGACAGGAAATGGAGCGGCCCCCCGAGAAACGCCACATGTCCCCGGATCGGCTTGCCGCAGGCAAGGCCGCTGATTGTCTGGTTGACCACTGCCTGGAAGATCGAAGCCGCCAGATCTTCCTTCGACGCCCCCTCGTTGATGAGCGGCTGGATATCGGACTTTGCAAATACCCCGCATCTTGCGGCGATCGAATAGAGCGCGTGGTAATTTTTTGCATACCCATTAAGACCGGAGGCATCCGTCTGCAGAAGAGAGGCCATCTGGTCAATAAAGGAGCCGGTCCCTCCGGCGCACACGCCGTTCATCCGCTGCTCCACATTGCCCCCTTCAAAATAAATGATCTTGGCATCCTCCCCCCCCAGCTCGATAGCGACATCGGTCTGGGGCGCATAGTCCTGCAGGGCCGTAGAGACCGCGATCACTTCCTGGACAAACGGAACCTTAAGATGTCCGGCCAAAGACAGTCCGCCCGAGCCTGTAATGACCGGGGAGGCATAGATTCCCCCCAGCTTATAGATGGCACGCCCTAAAAGGTCTGACAGTGTTTCCTGTATGTCAGCAAAATGTCTTTCATAATCAGAGAAAACAACGTCGTTATTCTCGTCCAAAATGGCAATTTTTACAGTCGTAGAACCGATATCGATGCCTAATGTGTAATTTTCTTTCCTTGCCATGAAATAACACTCCTTTAATCTATACAATGTATGTGTGTTTTCCTATTAAATGTATTTTTTGACTTTACAGCCGGTAACATTATACGACAAAATTTTTGACTTTACAATTAATAAAATGTGATAAGAAAATAAAAAACATATTAAACTTAGCTGGTAGAATTGACAAACATACGGTAAACAGGTAATATGAGTACAATGTATTTTTTTCAGAACAGTTAAATTTTGACAGTTTTAAGGAGTAAATTTTATGGATTGGATAAGTAAATTAGAACGCAAATACGGCAGATACGCGATACCGAACCTGATGACGTACATTATCATCCTGTACGGGGCAGGCTTTGTGCTGAATATTATAAATCCGTATTTTTACGGGCAATATTTAAGTCTCGACGCGGCAGCGCTCCTTCGCGGCCAGATCTGGCGGATCGTCACCTTTATCATCGACCCGCCGTCGAGCAGTATCATCTGGATCATCTTTGCATTGTCTCTCTATTATTTTATCGGGCGGCAGCTTGAGATGACGTGGGGAGCGTTCCGTTTCAACCTTTACTTTTTCTCAGGGATGCTTTTCCATGTGGCCGCGGCTCTTCTGGTCTATCTGCTTACCGGGATGTCCTTCCAGCTTGGGACACACTATCTCAACATGTCCCTGTTTTTTGTGTATGCAGCACTGTTCCCGGATATGCAGTTTTACTTGTATATGATCATCCCGGTGAAAGTAAAGTGGTTAGCGCTTTTAGACGGATTGTATTTTGTGTGGGCGGTGATCCAGGCCTTCCTTCCGGCTTACGGCGGAGATCCGGTGTATGGCATTGCTTTTAAGGCCAATGCGCTGGCGGCAGTGGTCTCGATACTTAATTTCCTGATCTTTTTCCTTGGTTCCAGGAATATGAAACCCTATACACCAGGACAGATCAAACGCAAGCACGAGTTTAAAAAGAATGTCAGACAGGCAAAGCGCCAGGTGAACGTATATGCAGGCGGTGCAAAACACAGATGCGCCGTGTGCGGGCGCACCGAGCTTGACAACCCGGATCTGGAATTCAGGTATTGTTCAAAATGCAACGGTAATTATGAATACTGCCAGGATCATCTCTTTACCCATACCCATGTGAAGTGATGTCTGAGGCATAAGAGCGGAGCAGCCGCGGCTGCTCCAAATTTTTGTCAATTTTTTTGTGCAGTCTGCCTTGGAAAAGTGATTGAAAGAAAAGCGATTTCGAAGTAAAGTATTACATAGGAGTTTGTATAAATGAAGGAGTGTGGTCAGAAAAAATGAAAAAAACAAAGATTGTATGTACGATGGGACCGGGAACCAATGATCCGGAGGTGGTAAGAAAGCTTGTGAAAGGCGGCATGGATATTGCCAGATTCAACTTCTCTCACGGAACACACGAAGAGCAGAAGGTGCGCATGGATATGATCAAGAAGCTGCGCGAAGAAGAGAAGGTGCCGGTTGCAATTCTCTTGGACACCAAGGGACCTGAGATTCGTACAGGTGTGTTAAAGGATGGAAAGAAAGTTACTCTTGAGACCGGCGGGATCTTCACCCTGTCAACGAAAGAGATAGAAGGAGACAATACAAGGGTATCCATTACTTATCCGGGACTGATCGACGATGTGCAGCTTGGAAGTACGATCCTTATTGACGACGGTCTCATTGGCCTGGAAGTCAAGGAAAAGACGGAGAGCGAGCTTGTCTGCAAGATTACCAACGGCGGCGAGCTGGGAGAGAGAAAGGGCGTCAACGTGCCCAACGTCCCGGTAAGGCTTCCGGCGATCACGGAAAAAGACAGAGAGGATATCAAGTTCGGAGTAGAGCAGGAAATCGATTTTATCGCGGCTTCCTTTGTGCGCAACGCAGAATGTATCCTGGAGATCAAGGCATATTTAAGAGAGCTTAAAGCTCCGTACATTCCGATCATCGCAAAGATTGAAAATGCAGAAGGTATCCAGAACATCGATGAGATCATCCGCTGTGCAGACGGCATTATGGTTGCCAGAGGTGACTTAGGTGTTGAGATTCCTGCCGAGGAGGTGCCGTATCTCCAAAAGGTGCTGATCCAGAAGTGTAACGATAACTTCAAGCCGGTGATTACCGCGACCCAGATGTTAGACTCGATGATCCGCAACCCCCGTCCGACGAGAGCGGAGGTGACAGACGTCGCCAATGCTGTCTATGACGGTACGGACGCCGTGATGCTCTCCGGCGAGACGGCTAACGGCAAATACCCGGTGGAAGCACTCCAGATGATGGTGCACATCGTGGAGAGTACCGAAGAGCACTTAGACTATGATACACTTCTTCGTCAGTCAGAAGCCCACCGTATGAAGAGCGCATCAAGTGCTTTAGGGTTTGCCACCGTATCCACAGCGATGAACCTGAAGGCGAAGTGCATCATCGCTCCGTCCATGTCAGGAGCTACTGCCAGAGTAGTGTCCAAGTTCAAACCGCAGACGGAGATCATCGGTGTCAGCCCGGACTCCGCTTCTTTAAGAAGGATGCAGATCTATTGGGGTGTGCGCCCGATGAAATCCATCGAAGTCCATACGACAGAGGATATCTGCAGCAGTGCCATCGAGCTTGTGTGCGCAAAGCAGATTGCAGAGACCGGCGATGTCGTTATCCTGACTGCAGGAATCCCATCCCCGGTAGTAGGCGGGCGTCAGGCAGGCGTCAGCAATATGATGCGGATTGCGATCGTAGATTAGCATATATGTGAATTATAAAACACCTATACAGAGGAATCGTTATATATCTGTATAGGTGTTTTTCATTTTTCGACATATTTCGGCAAAAATCTATCCTCTCCTCTTGACATATAAAAAGATATATTATATAGTGTTCCTGAAAAGAACTACTAATTATCCTATACATAACGGAGAAGAGAATACATGGAAAGCAATGCATTTACGGGAAGGCTTACGGAGTTTGGCCTTACACGTCAGGAGGCGGGCATATATGAGTGTCTGCTTTGCGAGGGCAAGATCACAGGCTATGAGGTAGCGAAGCTTCTTGGCATCTCAAGATCCAATGCTTACGGCTCCCTGGCCAGTATGACAGAAAAAGGTGCTGCTTATCTGGTAGAAGAGGGGACGACCAAAAAATATATCCCGGTTCCTTTAGAAGAGTTCTGTAAGAACTATATCCGCCGACTGGAAGAGACAAAAGGATGGCTTTCAGCCAATATGCCTTCGGAAAAATCCCACGTGGAAGGATACGTGACCATTGAAGGTGCCAATCATATTCTGGATATGGTGCGCAATCTTCTTGCCAAGGTGGAAAAAAGAGTTTATATTACCTGTACGAGGAACTATTTGCTGCTGTTTTTGAATGAGATTGAGCTTTTGATCAAAGCGGGCAAGAAAGTGGTTATCATTACGGATCAGGCGGTCCGTTATATTAATGCCAAGATTTATATCGGCGGCCCCCGGGAGATGGAGATCGGCATTATTACCGATTCGAAGTATGTCCTGACCGGAGAATACGGCGAAGGCAGCATGAATACCTGCCTTTACTCCGGACAGAAGAATTTTGTGGAACTTTATAAGCGAATGCTCGCGAATGAGATCAAGCTGCTGGCAATCCGCGAGGAGCAAGAGGAGCAGCAGTTCAGAATTGAAAGAATATAGCCAAAAAAGATAAAGAGGAGATGTAACGGAAATGAAAAAAGCACCATTTGTGACAAAAGAAAAATTGGAGGAGATCATCGAAGAGTATCCCACCCCTTTCCACCTTTATGACGAGAGAGGTATCCGGCGCAACATCAAGGAGCTTAAAGAGGCCTTTGCATGGAATGAAGGATACAAAGAATATTTTGCTGTGAAAGCAACCCCCAATCCATTCCTTATTGATATACTGCGGGAGTACGACTGCGGCTGCGACTGCTCCTCCTACACGGAGCTTATGCTTTCTGATGCCATCAGTGCGAGGGGAGAAGATATTATGTTTTCCTCCAACGACACTCCGGCAGAAGAATTTGTATTTGCGGACAAATTAGGCGCCATCATTAATCTGGACGATATCACCCACATCGATTTCTTAGAGAAGGCAATCGGCCATATACCTGAGACAATAAGCTGCCGCTACAATCCGGGCGGACTTTTTAAGATCAGCAATGATATTATGGACAATCCGGGAGATTCCAAATATGGCATGACCACAGAACAGCTTTTTGAAGCTTTTAAAATACTGAAATCCAAGGGCGCGAAAGAATTCGGGATCCACGCATTTCTTGCCAGCAATACAGTGACCAACGAATATTATCCGATGCTTGCGAAAGTACTTTTTGAAGTGGCCGTAAAGCTTAAGAATGAGACCGGTGTACACATTAAATTCATCAATCTATCCGGAGGAATCGGTATTCCCTACAGTCCGGACCAGGAACCTAACGATATCCGTGCAATCGGAGACGGAGTCCGCAGAGTGTATGAAGAAGTACTCGTTCCGGCGGGGATGAATGATGTGGCGATCTATACAGAGCTGGGGCGCTTCATGATGGGGCCATACGGATGTCTGGTGACAAAAGCCATTCATGAAAAGCACACCCACAAAGAATATATCGGTGTGGATGCCTGCGCGGTGAATCTCATGCGGCCGGCCATGTATGGAGCCTATCATCATATTACTGTAATGGGAAAAGAGGACGCTCCCCACGACCACAAATACGATATTGCCGGTTCACTCTGTGAGAATAATGATAAATTTGCCATTGATCGGATGCTGCCCGAAATCGATACCGGAGATCTTCTGGTCATCCATGATACCGGGGCGCACGGCTTTGCTATGGGGTATAATTATAATGGGAAATTAAAATCCGCGGAACTTTTGCTGAAAGAGGACGGCCAGGTACAGCTAATCCGCAGAGCCGAGACACCGGCAGATTATTTTATTACATTTGACTGTTTTCAAATCGGGAAAAAGCTGATAAAATAATGTAGGACAAACTATATGTAATCTAGGAGGAATTGTTATGAAAGCAATACGAAAAAGAAATGTCCTTTTGACAATGGCCGTTGTGATGGTTTTGACCATGCTTGCCGGATGCGGCATGAAGCCGGATGATGCAAAAGCATATGTGCAGGCGACGCTGGACGCAGGTTATAAGGCCGACTTTGACGAGTATGCAAAGATTACGGATTCTACAAAGGAAGAGGCACAGAAGCTTTTTGACAACAACATTGACACCGTGACGAATTCGCTGAGATTCAGTGCACTTGGCGCAACCGAGGAGACTACGGAAAAGTACCGCGAATTGCTCAAGGAGATTTTTGCAAAAGCTAAATACACAGTTGGTGAAGCCAAAGAGAAAGAAGGCGGATTTGAGGTGGAAGTGAAGGCTGAGCCGATGCAGATCTTCAGCGGAGTTCAAGATGAGCTTTTAACAAAACTGCAGGAAGAAGTTGCAAAATCCGGACAGTCAAAAGAAGATGAGATCAACCAGCTTGCGATTGATATGCTGTATGACCTTCTCAACGAAAAGCTCGGTTCCGTGACATACGGCGAACCCCAGTCTATAACCGTACATGTTACAAAAGATTCCAGCAATGTATGGAATATAACCGAGAGTGATCTTCAGGCGGTAGATGCTGCTTTATTCACTATTAGCTGATATGTATTTTGCCGAACATGCAAAAATAGTCGGAGCAGATGAAGCCTTGTAAAATCTCAGCTCATAGCAGAAGGAATCGATAAAAAACTACTTGACTTGGCTTTCATATGCCTATCGGATTGTTCATTAAGGCTGAGTCTTCAGAGGAAATAGCGGTATCAGTTATGGCCGAGATCATTCCGGTGAAAAATGACGCAAAAAAGCGATGGATACGCAAAAGAGCTGTTCCTTTGTCTTACGGGACAAAAGCGCAGCGACAGAATGACACTTGACGCTATGGATGTATTGTTAGAAGGGATTTATTTAGAAACAAAATATTCAGTCAATAAATGATATTGCTCAATCATGTATCAAAAGGCTGTCGGTTAATAGCGAATCTGCCCCTGTTTAGAATTATCTATTTCCGGCAGCCCTCACCCATCACATTTTCCCTTAATCCCTTATATACATTTCCAATTTTTTATAAGCGTTGCAGCATACTTTTCTTCTCATTTCATAATCATAAGGTATCCAGGGTATATCATTTAGGCATTCTGTCAATAAATCCTGCATGATATTTGACGTTTCGGTATATTTGAGGCGATAGCGGATGATAGCTAAGACATCTCCCTGTTTCATGTTGCCGATACCAAAGTCAATATTGCGATTTATGGTACTGCCATCTATTGTGAAATCGTAAAACCATTTTTTCTCTTCAAATAAACACATGCGGTTCGAAACATTTTGTCTGTCCAAATAATCAGAGAGTTCCGTGTCATAAAACTGCTTGTCAACAATGAATTGTATTGCTTCTTCTTTTATATTATCCTGCTCGAAAATTGAAGTAAATGCTTTTACGAAAAAACTTCTCCTGCGTGACGTACCCATTTCACCCAGCCAAAGCGGCAATGGTAATTCGCAAGGGTGAAAATCATCTATCGCATTTGATTTTACGCACACTAAAATCATTTCTTCTACATTCGAATGCCTAAGAAAAGCAGGTGACATAAGAGTATATCCGTCTTTAGAAAATAGGAAACGAGAAACATTTACATAAATGTTATTTTCTATTCTATATGGCTTTCCATAGAAGAAACCTTTGCTCAGCGCATTTGGGCAGGAGAAGGTGCCTTTTATGATTTTTTCTTCCAAAAGACGAGCAAGCACATACCGATATCCTTCTTTTACAAATTCCTTTTCAGCAGGAAAAGAAGTCAGCTGATCCCTTGAAAGATTGATGTGAACCCTGTTATTATAATCTACAATCGACAATACGGGGGTACATAACGAAAATCCATATTTGCCGGAGTCCAGGACAGTTCCTTTCGTTATCGGAATCCCATTGCAGAATGCATTGATATCTGAAATATACCCTGACTCGTAGCTCCATTTATAGCTGGCGTATTCGGTGTCTTTTACTTCATACCATCCTTCGAAGTCCTCGTCCTTATCAGGAATATATTCCTCTTCATGAATGATTTCCTGACCGTCTAATATATATTCTACATGAGGTTTCTGGAAACAATACCAGTCGTTCCATTTTGGATATTTTTCTTGGGAGACAATTTCATCCAATATTTCAGGGGTAGAGTGGATGATTATTGTTGTTCCGATTGCGGCTTGCGTCCGTTCAATGTTAATATTTTCCCGGCCTATTTCGATGCCGAATCTATAACCAAGGCGTTCATTGACATATCTTGTAGTTACCTCTGCATGATTTCCCAGCAGAAAAGCAGACAGTATGCCTATGCCAAATTTCCCGGTTCTTGCAATCAGAGATTCTCCGTTTTTAATAAAATTTTTCTCCCATATCTCACTGTCGCGGAAAGAAGCGCCGGATATCAGGAAATAGTTTATAATGATATCTGCATTCATTCCTAATCCGTTGTCTGTAATGGAAAAGGTATTCTTATTTCGGTCAATCTCAACGCGTACTTGAGGAGCATAATCGGAATTTCCATTGTGTTTTTCGAGTTCTTCTCGTTCATTGCATGCATCTATGGCATTTTGTAATAATTCCCTTATGCCATATTTGGCCTCTTCGTTGTAAAGGGGATGGATTAATAATTTTAAAATGTCTGGATTTGTATCCAGGACAGCTCGTTTTGTAACAAAACGTTCCTCAAAATGTTTCCTCGTTTTTTCTGTCAAAAGATTGGAACCGATTCTTCGGATTGTCAATTCAAGAGGAGATTTTCCAGTATAAACTTCTCCAAGGACAGCCCAGCACAAATCAAGTTCTTTCTGTAACTCATATAACCAGCTTTCTATTTTTAAAAACTGACTGCTGCAGCCTGGGTTGGCATGGATGATCAATGTTTCTGATTTGATGTTCCAATCATAGTCTTCAAAATCTATTACCTGATTCCATGAAAATTCTTCCGCTGATATTTCAGAATGGGTGGTCCGCATAGACTCGATTACATGCGATGCCCGGTCATACCCGGCATCTAAGTAGTCCGCCATACGCAGTAAAGACATCAGGTAAAATATTTTGATGTTTTTAGGTTGTGCATATGCCGCGTATTGCTCTTCTAAATATTTGAAGGATCCTCTCAACTGCATCGTGTGACTTCTGGCAATAAGGGCGATGATGTCTCTTAATTCGTCATCAATCTCCGTTTTCCTCAGGACATCTAAATTTTCTTTTCCCGGGAATCCGTATTTTACAATTTCAAAAGCAAGCCGGCCATGATTTTGGCGTAAAAATTCTCCATATAATAAAATATGTTCTTTTTTGATTTCCGTATCCTTATAGGGTAACTGTTCGGGGCAGCCCGCCTGACCGAAAATTCTCCGTAGCTTCTTGTCAGAGCAGCGTTCAATCATATGGAGATACTGCTCCCACTCCTTTTTCCATATATATTTATCCAATATATCAGTCTTCTGCTCGGAAGATATTCCGTAAAGTATTTCATGCAATCCGTCTTCTCCAATAAACATGCCAATGTCATGCATAATGACGGATATGATTAAAATACCTAATTCTCTTGAGGTCATATTGGATAAGGCTCTGTCAGATATGAGCTTGTCACATATTTCTAAAATCCTTCTGATATGCAGTATGCCGTGGTGGGTATATTCGGGGAAAAAATAGGGGGATGTATAGAAATAGTCTTTTGTGTTGATGATAACCTGCTCGACATTCGCACCCCATTTTTCATTTTCCTGAATCTTGTCATATAATCGTGAAGATATTTTTAATTCGCTTTTCATTTGCGTGTCTCCTGTTGTTATAGTAATTATTCGATATACATGGTTATTTTACCACGATTATATCTATAATTCGACATGTATATGGGATTTGTGGAGCAAAACAGGAAAAATTTTCCAGATATGCTGTAAAAGGCACCGGATATGTAGTGGAGCAGTTGTCGAAAAATGGGGGATATTGTATAATTTATAATGCAGAATATATATTATTTTATTAAATATGCGAGGGGGTATCATTAAAATGACGAATAAATTTTGCCCTGGAAATTGGTTATGCTTAATAGATTTAGAAAATACACAACATTGTTATGCAAAATGCCTACAGCTAGTTCAATGGTTAGAGAAGATTGGTAAAGGAGAGGGGGATAATCAATATGTGTCCGATGAAATGCTACCATTTTTCATTTCAAGAATGGAAAATGGTAACGTTTGTAATAAAGATATACTGTTACAACAGGAAAGGTATATTGCGGATAAAGATTCTAAAAAGTATAGTAAGATTACTTCAAAAGAACAATTGATTTCGGGCTTAGAAAAAGAAAGCAGTAAATATGAGAATATAATCCTAGAGAATCGTTTTAATTATTACTTCCGTATCCATTTGAACCACAATGATGGCGATATTACAGAATTACAATATTTTGTTTTGCTTTTGCAGATGATGCCGTCTATTCGGGGCAAGGTAGCGGCTCGTATAATGGAATTAACTGAAAATGAGTGGAGTGAAAGTGACTTTTTTAGAGTGTCTCATTTTTTGCGCTTTATACAGACTAAATATCACTGTTTTTTTGCTTGTTACAATAAAGAACTGTCATCATTACGATTCCTTTTGCAGGATGCAGATGGTACGCAGACCAGCTTTCTTCCTGTATTAGAAGTTAATGGACAACTATATCAAACACTTAACAAAACATGGTTTTTGGAATATGAGCTTGATGAAAAATGTAGATACAGTGACTTGTATACAACTATTTATCCCAAGGAATGTGCAGGGAATGATTTAACTAAATCCTTGTTTAAAATTGGATTTCGCATGTTGTTTAAAAGTTTGTCAGGAAGAAAATATGCAAGCTATGAAAAGAAACATAATTTATTGAAGTTTTTGACCAAATTGGTACAGGATATTCAAGGGATTACCCCATTAGATATGTTGTTATTTAGCACGTTAGCAGGAGATAAACTTCAGAGCCATCTAGATTTTGCAGTTGCCAAGAACTGCATGGGAGAAATGCAGATGCTTTCTCTAGCGATTAGTCAAATATTAGAAAACATTGTCAATCACTCAGAAAGAAACCAAGGTGTATTTACATTTCGAATACAAAATAATCAAGAATATTTAAATAAACATTATCCCGGCTATCTCCGTAATAAGGAAAAAGATTGCATAGAGCTACTGATTGCAGACGGTAATCGTGTTGATGGTATTGTTAAGCATTTCCTTAATAGTAATAAGGCAGATATACGACTTAAAAATCATTCAGAAGATATTTGCCTAGGACAACTTTTGGGGGATTATAAAGATGGAGAGATGTCTGAGATATGGAATGCTGTGAGGAAAGAACATCCGGAAATGTGCCATGGTCTTATTTCTTTTACCAATAGTGTGCGGAGATTAAACGGGGCATTTTGGGTGAGAAGTGCGCCAGAAATTGAAAGCAAAAACTATAAGAATTTATATTACTTTAACAATGCGGAAAGAAATTATGCGGTAGATGAATTATTAGATACATATATCCCAGGCACACAATTTTCTGTCATTATAAACCGAACGAAAGAAGTTGTTGATACGATATTGGATAATGACGATTGGGCTTTTGATTTTGACAAGCTAGTATACGCGACCACATATAAGGATTTAGCGAAAGCACTGATATATGAAGAAAAAATCGTTCAAATAAAAATAGTTGCTGAAACATTGAGTTTGGTATCAAATTCTTTAAATCAATATGACAAAGATGCTGCTGCTACTTGGTGGAAAGATTTGTTTAATAGCTATATCGCAAAAGAAAATGGTTGTAATCATATGGTTTTTGAATGTGATTTAGAGATGTTATGCCAGGAATTAATTAAAAAACCAAAATTAGGAGAGCCTTTTTGTAAAGGTTTTTTAAGTAGTCATTTTTTTATAGAACCAGAAAAGAGTGCATATTATTGTATCTTGTTCAAAAATGTAAGTGCCTGTTTCAGCCGAGTATTTGCTGCAACTCTTCGAGTAATTGAAATTCAAGGAATTGCTGTATGGGAAAGAACGGGCGTTTATTTTATTCTGAGACAATATAAAGGGGGAAATCTTTCGTATTGTACTTCCATTATGCAAAATTTACTGGAGCATTATGATAAAAAGGAATTTGAAAAAATCTTTCCAGACATATTTCCTACACCGTTATTCATCAAAAAGGGGGAAACAACCACAGAGTTTGAGCAAGAACTACTTCAACAAGCACAAACCTCTATCACCGATATGGATACTCAAGGATTTAAAATTAAGGAGACACATATGCGGCTCGGAAATAAAGTTCATTTGGATGAGTTCTATGAAATGGCCTTGTTTTTTGAAAATCCTAATTATGCATATTATACAGCGTTTTTATGTTTGAGGACTTTGCTGACAGAGTATCCTAATATGTTATATGATAAACCTCAGATTTTATTTTATGGATATGCCTCATATTCCAGAGCTATTATCTGGGCCATTCTTCAAATATTAAATCAATATAAAAAACATCCAGAAACAATGGAAAAATCAAAAAACGGGAAAGCATTGCCAGAGATTGAATTTGTTATTTATCAGAATGACCTAAAACTAGATAGTGAGGAACCCCAGATTCAGATGTACTATAGCAGGGAGCAATGGCAAAGAAAGCCACATGAAATTTGGAATCCAGAAGATACGACTTTGGTTTCTATTGTTCCAATTAGTTCTTCACTAACTACATTTAACAAAATGCGTAAAGAGCTGAATCAGGAAACCGGGAAAAATTTTATATCAAAACTAAATTATACTGCTTTTTGGGTTCGCAATAAGTTTAATGCTAATGAAATCTGTAGTTCTACAGATGAGGAAAAAAATTTCTGGGAAACAGTAAATCCTGATACAAAAATAATTTCAAGCAAATTTATTGATGGTGAAATTAAGTATCTCACCTATGTGACTAGTACATGGAGAGATCCGCTTGGTTGTGAAAAATGTTTTCCGGAAGATCCTATTTTTGAATATCCTTTGGTAGAAACGGATCCTACTTCAACAGTACCGACACAGCAATTTTATCTTCAAAAACAATGTGAATCTTTTAATTATGAAATAAAAGAAACCAATAGGGAACAACAAAATAATGAACGTATAGCAAACTTAAAAGGAAATATGTTATATGGACATATTTCGAAAGGGGAAAATCATTATCAATATTTTGTGAAAAATCAAGTATATTTTCAGCAGGAAAGAAATAGGATTATTTTATGGTTAAAAGAGTTGCGTAAGAAGGCAGAAAATATGGACGATTCAATTATTACATCATCAAAATATATTAATGTACTGATTATTCCGCAAAAAACAGACAATGTGGAATTTTCCCAATATGTTTATGAATATTACTTCCAGGGTTGTGCAGAATGTGTGATTATAAATACTGAAAAAGAATTCAGGAGTAATTTCAAAGCGGCATATAGTGGTTTGTTTAGACGTTTGCGTGCAGAAGTAGCTTTACAGAAAAAAGTAAAATTTCATTATGTGGATACTTCTCTACAAAGTGGAAGTAGTTTTAATCGTGCTGTTTCCTTGCTTTCAGCTTGTATGGAAGACTCAGATTTAGGAAAGAATACTGAAAAATATGAATTTCAGATTGCACAAATATTTTTATTAATTAGTAGATTATCGGAATCATCTAAAAGACGCTATGTAAAAAACCCGGAACAAGAATTCCATGCATATGCCCAATTATCTATTTCTGCTATGCGGACTTTTGGTGATAGTTGTGTTCCTTGTAAGTTACAACAGGAAGCACAGCGTTATTATAAGAAAGCAGCAACAAAATCTATTAGCTCATATTGGGAAAAGAAAATCTACGCCAGAGCTTGTGTTCCGTTTGATCAGGTTGAAATGAATGAAAATGAAGATATGACAATACATGAGGAAGGATATAGAAGAATGATTTGCACTCATAGAGCAGCTTATTATATTCGACCGATTCAAGGAGCCGCAGTATTAGATTATTTTCTTGCACTTCGAAAGTTTTTTGACGAAATATGTAATGCAAATTTAGATAAAAAAACGCAAAGTTACATTTATCGGTATGTAAATAATGAAAACAGAGGAGAATGGATGGCCGCTGCATTAAAAGTAATTGCACGTCCTTTCTTCGCATATGATTATAAGATTCGATGTGCCGTAATGGATATGTATCTTTTACTTGCAGAATATTGGATTGGAGAAAGTAATATCCAGAATTTACGTATACGATTGAAAAACGGGAAGAATGAACAAAAAAAATACTTACTTGAAAAAGGCAATATTGAATGGATTAAAATTTTTGCCGATAATTTGATAAAGGCGATTGGCACGAATGAATGTGATAAATTAGCATTTATTCGTAATAATATATTAAAGAGCCTCGCTGATATTAAAAGTAATTATATATTGCGAAAGAAGACTCTTATACAGATTAGCCATAAAATAAGTACCGCCTGTCAAAAGAGTGGAAGGAATGAGAGTGCTGTAGAGTTTTATCAGCATTATCTTCGTTCCATTTTACGAATGACTCATAGTAGTAGTGACGAGACGAAAAGTCTTTGGCTTGAATATTTACTTCAATTTGGTGAAGAATATAAGAAAGAAAACTGGTCGGGGATATCGGATAAAGAATGTAACGGAATTTCTAAGTTTCTTGAAGAAGTTCCGAAAAATGTACAGCAGGCATTTAGAAATTTTATGGAGGTACTTCTTGTTGAAAATAATAGACCCATATATCAGCTTGTAGCGGAGCTTCATAAAAAAACTAAATTAGATAAAAAACAAAATGAAAATGAAGAGCGTGATGAAGGGCACATACAAGAAGAGCAGAAATTTTTGAATGAGTATATTACACGTAAGTCTGCTAAATTTTTGCAATTTGGGAAACAAAACGTTATGGATTATGCTCAACTTCATTCCCTGCATAAGTTTCTTATACTACTTAATCAAACTAGCCATGAAATTGACCGCTATAATGATTTGGGAAAAGCTTTACAAGGGATTGTAGAGTCTGATACAACACCGACGGGAAGTGTTGTCCTTTTTGGTGAAAACGGGCAGATTGATGATACAGAACCTTCCCCCGTTACAAAATATTTGAATTTGCCCGATTATTTTGAACTATATCCTCAGTATATTGAGGAATATAACAGCCAAGGTAAAACGGAGGAACAAGTTAGATTTGAAAAAGAATGGGAATTTATAAAAAAAGATAAGATTGCTAATGCATTTTTAAATGAGAATGGTTTTTATATGCTGAAACAAGAAGGAATAAATGAGAAAGTAAATATTGTTATTAAACTGGAAAATAATTATGATGCTCTAGTTCATTCGAAAAAGAAATTGCAGGTTGAAATCCAGAAAATTGAGCCAATTTATATTTATATTCCATGTTCTATATGTCGTCAACAGGCATTGGGATTGACTCGCAAAATATTGATGTTTCGCAGAAAGCTGATTGAATGGCTAGAAACAGACTTCAATAATAATGCCATTGCTGTTCTATCTCGGCAACAATATTTGGCAAAAGTTCTTTCAACAGATAAAATGGGCGATCATGCGGAGAATGATTTCGTAGAATGTCAAGAACTATTGTTGCTAGCAACGGATCAATCAGCATTTGACATTGAAAATAAAACGGGAAACTGGGAGAACGCAGTTACTGAAACTGGAGAGACTGAAAATATTTATGAGATTCCCGAAGACACTAAACCGCCACTAGTAGAAAAGTTAACGATTGCACGGGAGTGGTTTTTCCTGCGCTCATATGTAAATTCCCGCATTTCACGTTTATTCCGAACAATGGTTCGAAGCGAGAATGAACTAGGGTGGGGAGAGTTGATTAATGTTGAAGACTATTATGCACGTGATGGTCAAAGTGTAATGATGTGTCCAGTGCGGAATTTAAAAACAGTTTTTTTCACACCAATAAAAGTAGGGTATATCCGAAAAAACTATTTGCGGCAGATGATGGATACTATTACTTTTACAATTCAGGGAATTCCAGATTATCAATTTGGTGAACAGAGCAATCCAGATGCAACTATTGACGAACGTTTGCAAAATGTATCCAATCAGTTTGAAAATTTTTGCTGTATTAGCTTATATTCTGAAAAAAAACATAAGCAATGTGCATATTTAGCAGAATATCTTACAGTTATTTTATTGGATTGCTTTATAAGTGGAATAAAAGCAGGAGAAATATGGAACCAGGCTAAATGGGGAGGTGAGGCGTTCCAGATTCTGCAAAGAAAAAGAGCGTCTGAAAAGTGTGAAATACAAATTGATCGGGAAAATGGAGGCCTTTGTGGGAGTATACGGTATGATTTTCTTGTAATCCAAAATAAGATATATCATCCTCTGCGCTCTGAGAAGAAAGGTTTCGGAATGTCATTGGCCGCAATAAAGTGGTATATAGATAGCCTTTGGCGTGAATGTATTTGTAATCAGACGGAGTATCCGCAGGTTGACACAATTAAGACAGAAAATCAATACATTATTAAATTACCAATTTTAGAAAGTGAGGTTAAAAAATGAGTGAAAAAGTTGTGATTCTGGTAGAAGATGATCTTTTTAAAATGGAGGATATGCTGCTAAGTATTCAATCAATTCTGTTTGTGGCAGCAAAACAGAACTTATCTAATGCACCACAAGAAAATGATACAGAAATTTGTCTTCTCCATGTGCTGGATAACGATGAAAAGGAAGATTCTAAAACTTTTGAAAGATTCAAATCTATTCTTGAGAGCCGGCAAAGGGAATATGATTGTAAACTAAAATATAAGTACGAAATGGTGTATATAGACAAAAAAATGTATCCAGTGAATAAAGATAAATGCGAGGAAATTCTTGGTGATAAAATTAGGGAGATTGCTCAGAAACGTAATTATTCTATTGTACTTGATGTTATATTGGTGAGAAATGGGTCTAAGGAAATTAATCGGGTTTTGAAGAAAGAAGAAATCCTGTCTCACTCACTGTATAAATTATTTCCAGGACATTGTATTCCTTATACAACTTATGATAGTACTGGACAAACATTCCGAGTCAAGTGGGCGGATATGATTGAAAGCGAACGGCCATATGAGCGTTTTTGTCTGGATGGAAATGTAATCCATAAAGACTTTAAGCAAAAACTCTATGGGCAGTTAGAAATTGGCATTTAATGAGATAATGGTAGAATACAAGGAGAAAACAAGTGGGAAAAGGAACAAAAGAATATAGTGATATTGTAAATGCGAAAAAAAAAGAACCCTATTTTGAAAAAAACCAAAAAGGGTTTTCGCAAAATGAATTAGTGTACCATTATAGGAATTTTCAAAGTTTCTGGCAAATATTACAGAGCGACGCATTATGGGCGACAAATGCGCGTTTCAGTAATGATGAAGCTGAACAAAAATTTGGCATGGAACTTATAGCGTCCGTAATACCTGAAGATATGAAACTTGATGTTGACAATATGGGACTAGATGAAAATTATATTATTTGTTTTTGTCTGGAAGATGATAAATTGAGCCAGTGGCGGGGATATGCATCGGAAGGTGGAGTTTCTATGGGATTTGATTTTGGAATGCCCCGTGCATTTTCAGTATTGCATAGCGAAGCAAAAGATATTTCTGTTACATCAAATTGTGAAATACAGTATGTAGGACTAAATAATGTGTGTTATGTACAACCAAGGCAAAATGTGGAGGGGGATGAACAATATAGAGCGCGTTGTCAAAGACAAATTAATTTTTGCCCTAGCGCGATAAAAGACGAAGAAACAATGCTTTATACGGATGAAATTCAAAGTAAAGCACCCTTTATAAAACATGATGGCTTTTATGAAGAAAATGAATATCGTCTTGTATTCTCTAATAAGAATGGAGAGTTAAATGCCTGTATACGTTATAGAGATGCACGGAAGGAACAACTCCGCTATCCTTATATTATAACAAAAACTGCTTTGCCAGAAGATAAACCTGTTTCATGTGTTATAAGAGTTTGCATCGAAGATGAGAAAAAAGAGAAAGAACTAGTTCAGAAATTAGAAAAGGAATTGAAAAAGAAAATACCTACACTTGTACAAGGATGCCATTTTAGTACATCGACTATACGGGATGCAGAGGAGCCTTTTTGCACAGGATGTGTATTGCGCCGTTGGGAAAGCATTCATAGTTATCGCCCTTGCCGATATAATTATGGATCAGAAAACGAAGAGTATACATTTTGTTTGCAGAAAAACACAAATTGCGTGGTAATATCTCAGGGAAAAGAACAAAAGAAGATTTATGAAATTGTACATAAGTGTGTTCAAAAGTTTTTTAAAGAAATTGATTCCGCCAAAGAAAACATATTTAAAATTCCCGTATGGTGTGAAGGACATTTACCTTTACGTAAGATTACAGTTGGACCGTGTCCAAATCAAAATGGTATGATGGAAGCGATTAGACATTATTGTAAGCATACATACTGGCTACGAGATGTTGAGATTCAGGCATCAGCTATTCCATTCCGAAAGTCTCTCTGATGATTATAATAGAGACTGTAAAAAATTTTACACTGTCGAGAAAAGTTATCCTTGACGCAAAGACGATACCAAAGATTAACTGAGAGAGCATGTAAGAAGGGTTATGTAAGAATGCAAGAAGAGATTCTGTAGAGATTTTGTATGAGCTGTACAGATTAAGGATTAGGGATACTATAGATGAAATGGAGGACATGCTGCGGGAGATGCCTGTGGACGTCATAGAATCATGCGTTTTCCAATGTAAGCATTTGGATTGGAGGATTTGCCAAAGGCTCATCCGCTTTATTCTTCCAGGGGATTATTTTTACATATTCCAATACTGGAGTATGAAGAATTAGGATATTTATTGGAACAGCAGATGGATAAGGAATTCTATATTCCTTCCGTGCAGCAGATTGAAGAAATCTGCGGGATTGGCTACGCGGCAAGCTCATTAGCCTATAAAAAGCTGGAAAACTTCTTTTTGAGAAAAATGGATATGACATATGAACACGCCGTTACATGGTGTCTTCAGGTGTGGGCAAACAGCTATGAAGGAGAATCGCCTGCGGAGGTAATGAACAAGATGTCAGAGGCTGGTATCGCATTTGAATGCGAAAAGCAAATGAATGAATTTGCCGGATTACTTATGGATGCACATAATGATACGCGGATGAAAGAAAACAGAGGGCATACGCCCAATGAACTAACGAGAAAAGAAAAAATATAAAAAATATTATGGGAGAAAGTAAATTTTCCGGCCTTTTATGTTACAATGATAAAAACAGCGGGAGGTTTTTCATTTATGAAAGGTATTATTTTGGCCGGCGGTTCCGGCACGCGGTTATATCCGCTTACGAGGGTTACGTCCAAGCAGCTTTTGCCTGTTTATGACAAGCCCATGATCTATTATCCGCTTTCTACGCTGATGCTGGCGGGCATCCGGGATATCCTGATCATCTCGACGCCGGAGGATACGGCGAGGTTTAAGGGGCTTTTGGGAGACGGGAAGAGTTTCGGAATCCGGCTTTCCTATGCGGTGCAGCCGAGCCCGGACGGGCTTGCCCAGGCGTTTATCATCGGGGAGGATTTCATTGGGGAGGAGCCCTGCGCCATGGTGCTTGGGGACAATATTTTTTACGGCGGGTGGTTTCGGAAGAATCTGCGGGATGCTGTGCGGGATGCGAAGGATGGGTATGCTACAATCTTCGGGTACTATGTGAAGGACCCGGAGCGGTTTGGGATTGTGGAGTTTGACGGCGAAAGGAATGTCCTCTCTGTGGAGGAAAAGCCGGAAAACCCGAAGTCGAATTACTGCATTACGGGGCTGTATTTTTACGATAAGCGGGTCACGGAGATGGCGAAGAGAGTGCGGCCTTCGGCGCGGGGCGAGCTTGAGATTACGGATCTAAACCGGCTGTATCTGGAGGATAAGAGCCTGAAGGTTCAGATATTGGGGCGGGGCTTTGCGTGGCTTGACACGGGGACCATGGACAGCCTTATGGATGCGGGGACATTTGTACAGACGGTCCAAAACCGGCAGGGGGTGGTAATCTCGGCGCCGGAGGAGATTGCGTTTCACGAGAAATGGATCACGAAAGAGGAGCTTTTGGCGTCGGCAAAGCTTTACGGGAAGTCTCCTTACGGGGAGCATTTGCAGAGGGTTGCGGACAACAGGCTTGTGTATGAAGGAGGGAATTCATGACAATCATTGTAACGGGCGGAGCCGGATTTATCGGTTCTAATTTTATCTACCATATGCTGGAAAAATATCCGGACTACCGGATCATATGCGTGGACTGCTTGACCTATGCGGGGAATCTGTCCACGCTTGAGGAGGCTCTTGCGAACCCTGAGTTTCGTTTCTGCAAGATAAATATCTGTGACCGGGATGCCATTTACCGGTTGTTTGAGGAGGAGCGGCCGGATATGGTGGTCAATTTTGCGGCGGAATCCCATGTGGACCGTTCCATTGAGGAGCCGGAGGTTTTCCTGGATACGAATATCAAGGGGACTGCGGTGATGATGGATGCCTGCAGAAAGTACGGCATCAAAAGATTCCATCAGGTGTCTACGGATGAGGTGTACGGGGATCTCCCTCTTAACAGGCCGGACTTGTTTTTTACGGAGGAGACGCCCATCCATACGAGCAGTCCTTACAGCTCTTCGAAGGCGGCGGCGGATCTTTTGGCTCTTGCCTACTATCGGACTTACGGGCTGCCGGTGACTATCAGCCGGTGCAGCAATAATTACGGACCGTATCATTTCCCGGAAAAGCTGATTCCCCTTATGATTGCCAATGCGCTGGCGGACAAGCCTCTTCCGGTGTACGGGGAGGGCGTCAATGTCCGGGACTGGCTGTATGTGGAGGACCACTGCAAGGCCATTGACCTGATCATCCATGAAGGAAGAGTGGGGGAGGTCTATAATATCGGCGGGCATAATGAGATGCGAAATATTGATATCGTGAAACTCATCTGCAAGGAGCTTGGAAAGCCTGAGAGCCTGATTACCTATGTGGCGGACCGTAAGGGGCATGACATGCGGTATGCTATTGACCCGGCAAAAATCCACCGGGAGCTTGGGTGGCTACCGGAGACGAAGTTTGCGGACGGGATTAAGAAGACAATCCAGTGGTATCTTGAGAACCGGGAGTGGTGGCAGGAGATTATTTCCGGGGAATATAAGGGGTATTATGAAAGGATGTACGGGAATCGCAAAAGCTAAGCACGCTAAGATTTTCACGTCTTATATAGTAGTTCTTTTCGATACTACTACATGAGACGTGATCGACTCCCCAAAATATATCGAGAAGAAAAGGAGTTATTACTATGATTAAAAAAATTATCAGCATTTTTATGGCGGCAGCACTTTGCATTGCGGCAATCGTTCCGTGTGCAGAAATCAAAGCCGCAGACACTCAGACAGAAGCAGAAGCTCAAAGTCTTGCCGCGAATTTAAATTATACATTCACATCTATTGATGATACCTCTGTATCTACTACAGCAGGTTCAGCGAAAGCTACCATTCTTATATTTGGCAGCACTACATGCGGCTATACGAAAAGAACGATACAAAGTATTTCAGGAAGTACATGGGTAAAAGAGCCCGATATACGAACAGTATTTGCAGAGGCAAATGGCGCAGCAAAAGAAGAGACTGCATCCTTTGCCCAAATTTACGGATGTTCTTCAATTACATTCTGCTATGATGAAGGAGGAACTATATTTGAGGCTATGTGGAGTTATGCAAATGCGGGTTCTGCCTCTCCGCAAACATCAGTTAAACTACCGGTTATTGTATTGATTGATAGTAAAAATATGATTCAAAAAGTTATGATGAGACCTGATTCAGAAAAAGATATTATAACAGAAGTAAACCAATTTCTAGATACCGATCAACCAGGTTCGTCGTGACGAGCATTGCGCCCAATGCCTTCAAAGGAAACAAAAAATTAAAATCAGTCACCATCGACAAAAATATCAGGAAGATTGGTAAGAATACATTTTATGGATGTAAGAATCTGAAAAAGATTGTTATCCGCAGCAAGAATCTCACCAAAAAGAGTATCGGTAAAAATGCATTTAAGGGAATCCATTCAAAAGCAGTGGTCAAAGTACCGAAAAGCAAAGTGAAAAGCTATAAGACATTGTTCAAATCGAAAGGCATGGGCAAGAAAGTAAAAGTAAAAAAATTGTAATTATTTTCACAGATTTCTCTTGATTTTACGACATATCCATGATATTATCTATGAGTATGCCGCACAACGAGGTTTACAAGTTCTGCCATATTTTTCAAAGATTGGCAGGCACCGCAGTTGGCGAGTAATGATAATAGGAGGTGCCATATGTACGCAATTATAGCAACAGGTGGTAAACAGTACAAAGTAGCAGAAGGCGATATCATTAAAGTAGAGAAGCTTGGTGCAGAGGCCGGAGAGACTTATACATTTGACCAGGTGCTTGCAGTAAGCGACAACGGTCTTAAGGTTGGTGAGCCGACAGTTGCAGGAGCAACCGTTGAGGCGTCCGTAGTTGGAAACGGTAAAGGCAAAAAGGTTATCGTTTACAAATACAAAAGAAAAACCGGATACCATAAAAAGAACGGCCACAGACAACAGTATACAGCAGTTAAGATTGAAAAGATCAATGCTTAATTTGGAGTTTTGTCCATGATTCATGTAACCATATACCAGAATAAAAGGAAAGAATATACCGGTTTCAAGACATACGGACACGCAGGATTCAGCGATGAAGGTCAGGATATCGTATGTGCGGCTGCATCCGTATTGATCATCAATACGGTGAATGCCATTGAAAAATTTACGGAAGACAGGACTTCACTGGTATCGGATGATGCCGAGGGAGTGATTGATTATTCCTTGAAGGACAGACCTTCAAAGGAAGCGGAACTTTTGCTGGATACGATGGTTCTGGGTCTTACAGAGATGTCTGACGATGAGAACTATGCAGAATATATTGATTTAACATTCGAGGAGGTGTGACAACCATGATGAAATTAAACCTTCAGTTTTTTGCTCATAAAAAAGGTGTTGGTTCTACAAAGAACGGACGTGATTCCGAGTCTAAAAGACTTGGTGCCAAGAGAGCAGACGGACAGTTTGTAAAAGCCGGCAACATCCTTTACAGACAGCGCGGAACAAAGATTCACCCGGGTATCAATGTGGGACGTGGCGGTGATGACACATTATTTGCACTTGTTGACGGTGTTGTGAGATTTGAAAGAAAAGGAAGAGATAAGAAACAGGTTTCTATCTATCCGGTAGCTTAATTCATTTGGTTGAGCTTATGAGAGTGTTGCTTGATAACTGTTTGCAGTTATATGGTGACACTCTTTTTTCAAATAATAAAAAGAAAGAGGATTTTTTATGTTTGCAGACAGAGCAAAGATATTTATACGATCCGGCAAGGGCGGCGATGGACATGTAAGTTTTCGCCGAGAGCTTTATGTGCCTAATGGCGGTCCCGACGGCGGTGACGGCGGACGCGGTGGCGACGTGATCTTTGAGGTGGACAAAGGACTGAATACACTTCAGGACTTCCGGCACAAAAGAAAGTTTGCCGCAAAGGACGGCGAGCCGGGAGGGAAGAGGAGATGTCATGGTGCAGATGCCGATGACATCATATTGAAAGTGCCGGAAGGTACGGTCATTAAAGAGGCGGAGTCTGACAAAGTGATTGCGGATATGTCTGGTGAAAATCACAGGCAGGTTGTTCTTAAAGGAGGCAAGGGCGGTCTTGGGAACCAGCACTTTGCGACTGCTACCATGCAGATTCCCAAATATGCCCAGCCAGGGCAGCCTGCGCAGGAACTCTGGGTTAAGTTAGAGCTTAAAGTAATTGCGGATGTAGGACTTATTGGGTTCCCCAACGTTGGCAAATCTACATTCCTTTCCAGAGTAACGAATGCTCAGCCGAAAATAGCCAACTACCATTTTACAACGTTGAATCCCAATCTTGGGGTGGTGGACCTCGGCGAAGCCAAAGGTTTTGTTATTGCTGATATTCCCGGACTGATTGAAGGTGCGTCTGAGGGTGTCGGCTTGGGACATGAATTTTTACGGCATATCGAGCGTACAAAAATGATGATACACGTTGTAGATATTGCGGGAAGTGAAGGGCGCGATCCTGTTGATGATGTATATAAGATCAATCAGGAATTGGAAGCCTATAATCCGGATATTGCGTCCCGTCTGCAAGTGATTGCCGCGAATAAGACCGATCTCATCTTCGAGGGAGATGAAAGCCCGGTTGAGAGATTAAAAAATGAATTTGAGCCAAAAGGTATCAAAGTATTCCCAATATCTGGAGTAAGCGGTCAGGGTATGAAGGAGCTTTTGTATTATGTGTCCGAACAATTATCGGCACTCGATCAGAAACCTGTTACCTTTGAGCAGGAATATTTCCCGGAAGATGAGCTTATCTATATCGACCTGCCATTTACGGTGGAGAAGGATAAAGAGACTTATGTAGTCGAGGGCCCGAAGATTGAAAAGATGTTGGGATATACCAATCTTGATTCCGAGAAAGGTTTTGCATTTTTCCAGAAGTTTTTAAAAGATGCTGGGATACTTGACGAGCTTGAAGCTGCCGGCATTCAAGAAGGAGATACTGTGAGGATGTACGGCCTTCAGTTTGATTACTACAAATAACTTGACAAAGGAGTTTTTGAAAGATTATGACGACAAAGCAGAGAGCATATTTAAAAAGCCTTGCCATGACGATGGAGCCTATTTTCCAGATCGGTAAGAGCAGCATGACGCCGGAATTTACAAAAGCCATTGACGAGGCATTAGCGGCGAGAGAGCTGATCAAGATCAGTGTCCTTAAAAATTGTGCAGATGATCCAAAAGCGTTGGCCGAGCTCCTCGGAGAGCGCACTCACTCTCAGGTAGTCCAGGTGATCGGAAAAAGAATTGTCCTTTACCGTGAAGGGAAAGACAAAAACAAAAAAATCCAGTTACCATAACAAGGAAAGTGCAAAATGAAGATAGGAATTATGGGGGGTACGTTTGACCCAATTCACAATGGACACCTTGAAATTGCAAAAGCCGCATTCAAACAATTTGATTTAGACAGGGTTTGGTTTATGCCCAACGGAAATCCGCCGCACAAGGCACTCGCCAGCATTGGCTCAAGCATAGAGAACCGTTTGCAGATGGTAGAACTTGCAATTGAAGAGTACCCAGGCTTTTGTCTCGAAGTATACGAAGCGCGAAAAAAGAGTATATCCTGTTCTTACAAAACGATGGAGCATTTTACAAAAATATATCCGGCGGATGATTTTTACTTTATTATCGGGGCAGACTCTTTATTTGCTGTTGATAAATGGGTACATCCCGAAAGACTGTTTCCTACATGTACCATACTTGCGGCTTACAGAAATAAGATGGATACAAAGGACAAGATGGAAGAGCAGATACATTACTTGCGGGAACGATATCATGCACAATGCGAACTTCTCGTCTCTCCCCTTATAGATATTTCTTCCTCAAATCTGCGGAAATGGATAAAGGAAGGAAAGAGCATTAAGGGATTTGTTCCTGAAAAGGTAGAGGAATATATAAAAAAGGAATGTTTGTATGGATCTGAGAATCAATAAAATCAATAAAAAACTACAAAAAAAACTTGATAAAGAGCGTTACGAACACACCCTTGGGGTGATGTATACAGCTTCGGCTTTAGCTATGTGCCATAATGCCAATATTGGACAGGCGCTGCTTGCAGGACTTTTACATGATTGTGCAAAGTGTATCCCAAATGATAAAAAAATTAAGCTGTGCCGGAAATACCATCTGGAAATATCAGACGTAGAGCAGAAAAATCCAAGTCTGCTCCACGCAAAACTCGGTGCATATATAGCAAGAAAGAAGTATCATGTAGAAGATTACGAAGTACTTGGTGCAATTAAAAGTCATACTACCGGCAAACCCGCTATGACTCTTCTCGAAAAAATCATCTATATCGCTGACTATATCGAACCCGGGAGAGTGGAACTACCCAATATGGCAGAGGTGCGGAGATTGGCGTTTGCCGACATTGATGAATGTCTGTACCGGATGCTTGAAGATTCTCTCATTTATTTGAAGAACAGGAATCTTCCGATTGATAAAATGACAGAAAAGACTTATCATTATTATAAAAAGAAATTAAAAGAGCAGGAGGAATAATATGAATCAAGGAAAAGATATGGTCCGTATTATCTATGATGCCCTTACAGAAAAAAAGGGTGAGGAGATCAAAGTCATCGACATTTCTGAAATCTCGGTTATGTCAGATTACTTTGTTATCACAAACGGAACCAGCAACAGTCAAGTAGATGCTCTCGTAGAAAATGTTGAAGAGCAGATGCAAAAAGCCGGTTTTTCCCTAAAACAACGAGAGGGACAGCGGAGCGGTACATGGGTGCTTTTAGATTACGGAGACGTGATCGTCCACATATTTGATAAGGAGAACCGCTCATTTTACAATCTCGAACGCGTATGGAATGACGGAAAAACAGTTGTAATGTAAATAATCGGTCGCAATAATAATGCCTGAATCCCAAAGGCCATGTATGACATGCTTTCATGTCAATACATGGCCTTTTTGCAGACCTGTAAAACATGAGCAGCTCAGGGATCCTCCTACCTCATAAAACGGAATACACCAATCACTTTTCCTAAGACAGTACAGTATGGTACAACGATAGGATCCATCGTATCATTCTCCGGCTGCAGACGGATATGGTTGTCCTCTTTATAAAATGTCTTGACAGTGGCACCATCCTCAATCAATGCCACCACCATCTCTCCGTCGCTGGCAGCTTCGTGTTCTTCTACAAGGACAAGATCACCGTCAAATATACCGGCATTGATCATACTTTCCCCTCGAACCTTTAGCATAAATGTCTGTCTGTTCGGCATATATTCCATAGGAATAGGGAAGTAGTTTTCTATATTCTGTTCTGCCAGAAGCGGCTCGCCTGCGGCAACGCGGCCTACAATCGGAACATTGACCATCTCACGGCGGATAAAATTAAAGTTATCATCCAGAATCTCAATCGCACGCGGCTTCGTAGGATCCCGTCTGATGTATCCCTTCTTCTCCAATGTCTCTAAATGGGAGTGGACAGAAGAAGTAGACTTCAAATGAACTGCCTCGCAAATATCCCTCACTGCAGGCGGAAATCCCCGCTCTAAAATCTGTGACTTAATATATTCCAATATCTCAAGCTGTTTTGCGCTGATCTTATTCTGTGCCATATATAATCCTCCCTTATAAAAAATAATTTTCTTAGATGAATATATCATAACACAGCATCAAAGAAAAAGCAAACAAATGTTTTAGAAAATATGTTCGAAATTTTTCTCATAATCTATTGACACAAGAACTTTTGTTCTGTATAATGCAAAAAAAGAACAAAAGTTCGGCGATGGATACAGGAGGTCAGAAAAGATGAAAAAGAGAAATTTACGAAAAATCTGTTTTATTATAATTATTATTTTCAGCATTACTTTTAGCAGCAATTATGTAAAAGCCCGTGACTGTGATCCTCCGGACTCTCCGGAGGCGAACTATGAAAAACATTACAAAAGCATCATGATCGAATACGGCGATACGCTGTGGGAAATCGCTGCACAATATAGAGATACCGATCATGAATCGATCCGTGATTACATAGATGAACTCATGGCAATTAATAATTTAGATACAGATCAGATACATGCAGGACAGTATTTGGCAGTTCCTTATTATGAATAACACGCCAAATATCATTGTGGTACTAAATAGTACCACTAAATGTCATAAATATATCTATACGTAAAATACTGATTTTTCCAAAAGATGTAGACAAAAAGGCTATGTTATGATACAATCAGCTATGCATCAATTAAAAAGGAAGGGATTTATATGGCAAAGCCACGTACAT
Organism: uncultured Dorea sp.; assembly: GCA_910586965.1. Taxonomy (GTDB): domain Bacteria; phylum Bacillota; class Clostridia; order Lachnospirales; family Lachnospiraceae; genus MD308. The sequence goes on from CAJUMF010000001.1 coordinate 240,495, forward strand.
ATCACGAACAGACAAACATAGATTATACATTGCGGCTCAGAGATATATTGAGGACGCTTCCGCCGTTTACCCATGATTTTTTTCGAGCCATTGAGCCTACATCATCTATAAGAACGAGGATGAATTACGCTTACGATATACGTGTATTTTATCATTATCTGATGGAGAACAATCCGGTTTATAGCCGTTATGCTGTCCAGCAATTTACAGCAGCGGATCTGGAACGCTTACAGCCTGTAGATATCGAGGAATACATGGAATATCTAAAGGTCTATAAGCGCGATGATGATGAGACTATGGTGAACGGTGAAAAAGGTCTTGCGAGAAAGATGTCTGCGCTGCGGACATTTTACGGATACTATTACAAGAGACAGATGATTTCCAGCAACCCGACGCTTCTTGTAGAGATGCCCAAGATTCACGAGAAAGCGATCATACGGCTGGATGCAGATGAAGTTTCTATGCTTTTGGATTTTGTAGAGTCGGCAGGTGATAAGCTCACCGGGCAGTCTCTTACTTATTACAATAAGACGAAGTCACGAGATCTGGCGATTCTCACATTGCTTTTAGGGACAGGCATTCGTGTATCTGAATGTGTTGGACTGGATTTGAACCACGTAGATTTTAAAAATAATGGAATTACGGTGACACGCAAAGGCGGGAATCAGATGGTTGTCTATTTCGGTGATGAAGTTGCCCATGCATTGAGCCAATACATTGAAGGAGACCGGAAAGCTGTCACTCCTCTACCTGGTCATGAGAATGCCCTCTTTTTGTCCACGAGGCGGCGGCGCATGGGAGTGCAGGCAGTTGAAAACATGGTTAAAAAATATGCAAAGCAAGTGACTCCCAATAAAATAATCACACCGCACAAGCTGCGCAGCACCTATGGTACGTCTCTTTACAAAGAAACAGGGGATATTTACCTGGTAGCAGATGTCCTTGGACATAAGGACGTGAACACTACAAAGAAGCATTATGCGGCAATTGATGAAGACAGACGGCGTATGGCTGCATCTGCAGTAAAGCTCAGAGAACCATAATGTATTTTAACAGAAAGGCGGCAAAAAATTATGAAGTTACAGCAACTTTTAAGTTATACACGCAGGGCTGTGGATGAATACCAGATGATTGAGGAAGGGGATCATATTGCGGTAGGGATTTCCGGGGGAAAGGACAGCCTTACCTTGCTATATGCCTTACAAGGTCTTAGGCGTTTTTATCCGAAACGTTTTGTATTAAGTGCTGTTACGGTAGATCTGGGATATGAAAAATGTGACTTTACTCCTGTATCTGAACTTTGCAAGGAACTTGAAGTTCCCTATCATATAATAAAGACAGACATCGCACACCTTCTGTTTGAGGAGCGTAAAGAAAGCAATCCATGCTCTCTGTGCGCTAAGATGAGAAAGGGAGCATTGAATCAGGCCGTAAAAGGAATCGGATGCAATAAAGTTGCATATGCCCACCACAAAGATGATATGATTGAAACGATGCTTCTCAGTATGCTTTTTGAAGGGCGCTTTTACTCTTTTTCTCCAAAAACTTATCTGGACCGCATGGATCTGACGGTTATACGCCCTATGATGTTTGTAGATGAAGCAGAGGTGATTGGATTCCGGAATAAATATAAGCTTCCGGTTATAATGAGCAGATGTCCGATAGATGGTTATACGAAGCGGCAGTATGCAAAAGAACTGGTACAACAATTAAACAGTGAACATCACGGTGCCAAACAACGGATGTTCACTGCTATCCTTAACGGCAATATAAAAGGATGGCCGGAACGTACTAAAGCTTCTGGTTAGTAACACCCTCTCTAAGCTGTACAAGATGTTCGATAAACTCAGCAGTTCCATCGATACCTAACATGGAACTGCACACACTTACATCATAGCTTTCGGAAGCGCCCCATTTTTTATTGCTATAGTAATTATAATAGCTTGCACGCTTCTTATCTGTCTTGACGATCAGTTCCTTGGCCTTTGCGTCTGTGAGGTCATAAATACGCGCAATACGGCGTATCCTGGCATTCATATCAGCATGTACGAAAAGCCGGAGTACATTATCGTACTCTTCTAATGCATAATCTGCACATCTGCCGACTAAAATACAGGGACCTTCATCCGCAATCTTCTTAATAGCGTCAAACTGCGCTAAGAACACTTTATGGTTGATCGGCATATCCGAATAACTTCCTGCCGTATATCCCAGAGAATAAGTATCCATAACCAGGGAGTATAAAAAGCTGTTCGTCGGTTTTTCGTCATGGGTCTCAAATAATTCTTGACAGATTCCACTTTCTTTAGCGGCACGATCAAGCATTTCCCGGTCGTACAGCTTAATACCCAGGTCCTTTGCAACCTTTCTCCCAATCTCCCGTCCGGCGCTTCCAAACTGCCGTCCGATAGTAATAATTGTTTTTGTCTTCGCTTCTGTCATAAACGTATCACGCTCCTTTTAATAGCTGATATGCAAATAATCCGCATATAATATGTTATTATATAACAATTTGGCTGAAAAGTACATATTTTTTGATTTTTTATTTTCTAAGCCTGTTCAACAATCCGGTAAAATATTCTGGAAGAGGGGCATGAAACTCCATGTATTCATCGGTCCTTGGGTGGATAAAACCAAGTGTTTCTGCATGAAGAGTCTGACCGACGAGCTTGGGGAAGGGGCATTTCTTAGGCCCGTACACCGAATCACCGAGCAGAGGATGACCGACACTTGCCATATGGACCCGAATCTGATGGGTCCTTCCCGTTTCCAGCCTGCACTGGATATACGTAAATGCTCCGAAGCGCTCCAACACTTGATAATGAGTCACTGCCTCTCTCCCATTTTTACACAGAGTGCTCATCTTCTTACGTTCTGTCGGATGCCGTCCAATGGGAGCGTCAATACAACCGCTGTCTTCCTTCAGGACACCATGAACGATAGCCTTGTAAACTCTTTGGATGGAATGTTCCTTTAATTGTGCAGAAAGAGACTGATGTGCCGCATCATTTTTACATACCACAAGAGAGCCCGTCGTATCCATATCGATCCGATGTACAATCCCGGGCCGCAAGCTTCCATTAATTCCGGATAGATTGTCCTGACAATGATAAAGAAGTGCATTCACCAGCGTACCCGTGTAATGACCCGGCGCCGGATGGACAACCATCTGCTTTGGCTTATTTATGATGATCAGGTCTTGATCTTCATACAGGATATCTAAGGGGATATTCTCAGCAGCAATATTCGGCTTTTCCGGTTCGGGAAAAGTGATAGAAACTAAATCACCAAAATTAAGCCTGTAACTTGCTTTGACAGGCTTGTCATTGACTTTTACATATTGCTCTTTAATCAGCTTTTGCAGAAAAGACCGGGAACGGTCGGAAAGTTCATCCGAGAGAAACTTGTCAATCCGCTCTCCTGCCTCATCTTCCACTGCAATCCGTTCATCCAAATTTATTCACCTACACTTTTTCAGTACCGCAATCGGATCCTTCTCTCTGGCCGCGATATATACGCTCAATCTCCTCTTCCTTGTAATAGAAAAGTAATAAAACAGCCAGAACTGATGTGGCAACAGTTACATAGATATCAGCCACATTAAATATCGGGAAATGGATCAGCTTAAAGTATAAAAAATCGACAACAAATCGCTGAGTTACCCGATCAATACAGTTTCCGACTGCTCCTGCCATAATGAATACTGCACAGGCCCGCAGCGGAAAATATCTTTGATTCATGGGAACTTTTGTATAAAACCACACGATCACGAGGCAGATAAATACAACACTGATGAAAAAAAAGAATTGCTGATTCTGAAACAGACCGAAAGCTGCTCCTCTATTTTCCAAATACTGCAATTCAAATACACCTTCCAGGAGTACAAAGGGCTTTTGGCCTTTTAGACAGGCAGATGCCAGATATTTTGTAAATTGATCCAACAAAACGCCCAGGCTGACCAGTACTACTGCTGCTATATAATGCCCAATCCGCTTTCTTTTGTCTACAGACTTCATATTTGCAAATCCTCACTCATTATTTATTATATATATTTTCTGACAGAGACATAATACCGCCCTTTTTTTGTCTCAGATAAAATTCCTTCATAGGAAATCCTCCCCAATCCACGGACAGATATGAGATTTCCTTTCTCCAGACGGTAACCATTGCTGGTAATAAGCTTTCCATTGACAAACACTTTTCCTGCCGTGATATATGCCGTAAGTTTACTTCGCGACATCGGAAATGCCACAGATAATATCGTGTCAAGACGCACAGATGGAACGGTTCCTTTAAGCTCTGTGAATACCGGCGTATATGTGATGTCCTTCCTCCCATCCTTTCTGACACACTGTACAGCCGTATGCTTGATCCGTATCAGATTATGGATGATATAATCTGCAATCTCTTCACACACAAAGATAATCGCCTCCCCGTCTTTGACAACAATATCTCCGAACTTAGAACGTTCAACACCTAAATTCATCACCGAACCAAGGTAATCCCGATGAGAAAGTTCTTCTGCAAACCGGACATTTAACGGACGGATAACAACCGCCTGAATGGGATATTCATATTCATACAAAAGAGCATCAGGTTGAAATGCTATCATCTGACGCTCTGCTAAATCATAGCCCCCAAAAGCATAATACCCTGACGGAAACAGCTCTTTAGGTGTTGTATGAAGTATATGAAGTTCATTCAGATTTAAAAAATCTGAAAAAGTCACTATATCTCTCTGATAAGATTGATTGGACAGATCAATCAGGCGTTTCCTCAACATCATTTCTTCTTTATTCATACATCTGAAAGCCTCTAAAATCTTGAGCGCATAGAAGAAGCGTCAAAGGAAGTATTCAAAAGATCCTGCAGGTCTCCCGATATATCTACATTTGTCGGAGTGACTAAAAAGATATAGTTAGAAATCTTCTGAAGATTTCCGTCAATGGCATAGGTAGCGCCGGAAGTAAAGTCAATGATCCTTTGAGCTATCTCCAGATCTAATCCTTCAAGGTTCAGTATCACAGTGCGCCCGCTGAGAAGCGTCTCTGTAATCTCGCGTGAGTCCTCAACAGAAGTCGGCTTCACGACACATACCTCCATGCTGGCACTGTTTCTTCTTGCCGGCTGACGCATCGGTGTTACCTTGCTGTTTGCACGTGAACTTCCCTTTGACCTCGGAGCAACCTCGTAGGATTCTTCCTCTTCGTCATCGTAAGATTTATTTCTATTAAAAAAGCCTTTTTTGGGCTTTTCTTCATATTCATCTTCATATTCGTCATCATAGAAATCATCGTAATCATCTTCTTCATCACTTAATTTCATGATGTCCAAGAACTTGTCTAACACTCCCATATTTTAAAACTCTCCTATCTTATGTTTATACATGCGTATAATCACGTTGTCCGAAGATTCCGGTTCCAACGCGAATTATTGTTGCCCCTTCTTCTATGGCAACCTCATAGTCGTTAGTCATACCCATAGAAATTAAACCCATATTAACATTATCAATGTTTTTGCTGGCAATGTCAACAGACAATTTGCGTAAACGGGCAAAAACGGTACGATTTTCTTCGGCATTTTCCACAAATGGAGCAATCGTCATAAGACCAAGCACCTGAATATTAGAAAAATGTGATATCTCATTGATCAAAGGTTCTAATTCCTCCGGGCGAACGCCAAATTTACTATCCTCTCCTGCTACATTGACCTCAATTAAAATATTGGCAGTCAGATTATGCTTTTTCGCTTCCTTGTCTATTGTCTCGGCAAGACGCAGCGAATCTACAGAATGGATCAGGTCTACCTTATCAATGATATATTTTACTTTATTGCGCTGTAAATGTCCGATCATATGCCAGTGGATATCTTTAGGCAATGCCTCATATTTGTCCACAAGCTCCTGTACTTTATTCTCTCCAAATACCCTGACTCCCATGTCGTAGGCCTGTTGCAATGTTTCTACAGGCTTTGTCTTGCTCACTGCAATTAATGTGACATCTTCCCGGCTGCGGCCGGAACGCTTACAAGCAGCATTAATCTTTTCTTCAACCCCTCTTAAATTCTCTTTTAACATAATGAACTCCTTAAAATACAACACTGTTTTCTGTTACAGTCTCACCGTCAAGAGCAATGTGGTCATAGTTTGTAAGGCTGTAATTATTTCCTGCCTTTACAATGTAATATTCATCACTCTCACAAAGAATCTCTATTTGTTTAAAAACGGCATAGCCTTTATTGATATTATAGACACCTTTAAGCTCTTTTGTTGCTTTTAGAGAATAAGTTTCTGAAGATTCCGGCCGCACAAGAGACGCCCCCTCCTCAAAAACCTGCGGATCCAGATACACGGTATCATTTTCCTGATTCCAGTAATACACATCAACCTTCTTAAATTCTGCCGTGTCCGTACCCGTATCCACAAGGACTCCTGTGTCTCTGCTGTTGCCTCCCTGCGTAAGATAATCCTTTGGGACTGTATAAAACTTTTTATTTATGACAGAGGATTTCGGTATCTTGAGCCCTGATTCGTCTTCCAAAATCAGCTCTACATCCAGATAACGTTCCTTTGCATACCGTATCATAGAAGAATGAAAAGTGAGAAGTCCCAACCTGGAATCACGGGTGCGCACAACCTCCACATCCGCCCGCTCTGTTTGGTTGTCTTTGGAAAACTTCACCTTCACCCGCTTCATATCTGCCATTTCCTTTGCGGCATCCTCGCTCAGTGAGATGACAAGCGTCCATGTATCGCTCGTGATCAATTTGTAAATAGGCATTCCCGGCTTTACAGAGACATTGTTTGCCATCGTCTCGATTTTGTAGTTCTCCTTTGAGAGCATATTCTCCGAGACATCAGAGACCGTCACTGTCTCAAAGCCGTCAAAAGAATACATAATGATTCCGTCCGATGCCGCCTTGTACACATTCAGCCCATTGTTCTGGTTCTGGGTAAGCATCTCTTCAAGCTGCGACTGTCTGCTCTGGCTGGATTTGCTTTCTAAAACATTGTTGATATTATCCTTCAGCGTATATACATCCCGAAACTGTGCATCATCCGAATTGTCGCTGAAAGATTGTATCTTTAAAAGCAGGGCTGCCTGCTCGTCCGCAGAAAGAGCCTCCTGTTCGGTAGAGCCTGTCTCGCGGAAATTGAGTTTCTGGCCGGAAAGAGTATAGACATCGGTCCGCGCTCCCACCTTGCTCCCCTCCGGGCTAAAGTAATTAATATATCCGTCCGCTTCCGAAGCAACTACCGTCTCGTCTCGGATGATAAGCCCTGTATACGCTGTATCTCTCAGGATCGAACCCTCCCGCACTTCATATACAGAAATATGCTTGCTTGTAAGATATGTAAAGATTGTAACGATCAGATAGATCAAAATAATACCGAAAATGGCATTCCCTATGTTAAAATGTGGTTTTTTACGGTACGTCTGTATATTTGTCAAATTATTATCTGCCAAAATCATACCCCCTGTATCTTATCTAATGCTGCCCCGCCAAGGTAATTGAACTTTTTCCCCTGGTAGCTTTTCTCGGTATCCATATATTCTAAAAGCTCATCTCTTAGCGCCCACCAGCTTTTTCCCCAGTTTGAAAAAACAGCATCTTTTTCCGGTACGCGGGAAAACAATCGCTCCACAACAATATCCGGAGACAGATTTTCCAAAAAAACAGCTACTCTTCGAATATACTCCTCTTTTGAACATATGGATATTTTGCCATTTTCAAACTCCTCACACAACCTTGTGTTTTTGGCCACATACAATGAGTGGAGCTTTACAGCATCCGTCCGAAGTGCTGACACCACTCTCGCCGTCTCCACACAATCTATCCTGTCATCCCCAGGAAGATTTAAGATGACATGAGTGCAGATTTCAAATCCATATTCACGAATAAGAAGTACTGCATCGATATATTCTGCAAGCCCGTGACCTCTGCTGACACTGGAAAGCGTATGATAATTCACAGTCTGCAGGCCTAGTTCAATCGTAATATCCAACTGATACCTGCGGGAGGCTTCTTTTAAGACTTCCATGTATTCCCTACGGATACAGTCAGGTCTTGTGGACACACTGACCGCTACTATATCCGGTACTTCCGACGCTTCTACTACATAATGCTTAAAATCCCGGACAGGAAGAAACGTATTGGTATAATTTTGAAAATATGCAATAAACTTGTGGGCATGATATCTGGATCCAATGTAAAACTTCGTGTGTTCGAGCTGTTCTTTCACAGAGATGGCAGCGTTCATTGCCTCAAATCCTGTTCCGCATCCGGCACAGAAACTGCATCCATGATTCCCGTCTGCCCGATTGGGGCAGCTTACAGGAAGATTCACAGGAAGCTTATATACTTTTTCTCCGTACTTGCTTTTCAGATAATCAGAATATGTATAATAAAATCTCTGATTGTTTTTCATAAATTTTCCTTTTTATGTATAATAAAATCTTTACTGTGCCATACTAAGTCCAGTATAAAAAAAGGAGGCGTTTAATATGAAATGGTTTGATAATACGGCGCTAACACTTGTCATTGTCGGTGCAGTCAACTGGTTATTAGTCGGAATCTTCCGTTTTGATCTGGTTGCATTCTTATTCGGAAACCTGTCATGGTTCTCACGTATCGTCTACGCAATTGTAGGACTATGCGGACTATACCTGATCAGTCTCTATGGACGAATCGGCAGTACCTCTGAAATGCAATCCTAGAAAAAAATCGGATGTCATCAGATATTGCAATAAACAGGGGGAATCCAAAATGAAAAAGGAGCCCCCCTTCTATTGAACATCAGAAATCCCTTCGATCAACGCTGTCATATCCCGATACAGAATTTCCTTTGTCTTCGCTCCCATAACAATCGATATAAAAGGATTCCCGCTGTCAGACTCATCCAAAAGGATCAAACAGTTCCCGGCACTTAAGGTCGTCCCTGTCTTACCACCGATTATTTTTCCGCTTTTGGGCAGATCTGCCTCACCAAGTGCATAGTAATTGGTTGGTTCCCACTTTACAGAAGCATCGCTTCCATCTGCCCTTTTTATATTCGCGGTATAAGAATCTGCCTCTATGATCTCCATAAACTTTTCATGTTTCATACATTCATTAAAAATCAGATACATATCGTAAGCAGTCGTATAATGGCTTTCATTATGAAGTCCGTTTGAATTCACAAAATGAGAACCTGTTGCCATAATTTCCTCTGCTTTCTTGTTCATCAGCTCCGCAAACTCCGCTTCCGTTTTGCTTATATGCTCGGCAATCGCCACAGCATTATCATTGCCGGAATAAACTAAAAGTCCATAAAGCAGACTTTCAAGAGAAAGCTGATCCCCCTCCTGAATTCCACATACTTGTTCGTCAGCCGCAAATGATCTGGCGTCCGCATTTTTGGACACTACAACAGTCTCAGAAAGGTCTGTGCCGCTGTCAAAAACCACCAGTGCAGTCATCAGCTTTGTCAGACTGGCAGGATACATTCTCTCATATATATTATATGCAAAGTCAGCCTTTCTGCCTTCCAGGTCAAAAAGACCTCCGGCCTGAAAAGTATTCTTATCAGGTGCCCCGTTCATGTCTACATTCTCTGCCGAGACACACAAATCAGCCGAATACAAATCTCCCTTATAAAGAGCTTTATTATAATGGGAAGATTCGTATTCAGCTACTAAATATTGTTCTTTTGAATGATTTATCAAGTAGTAGATACCCGCCGCCGCAATACACTGCAAAATAAGGAAGAGGACCATGATACGGACAATACGGTTCCTCCTTCTGCGGGCCTTTAAATATCTTTTTGATTTACCGGTACATCTCACGCCAATCCAAGTCTCCTCTGTCAATTGCCAGTATTACTAGTTCCGCTGTGGCAAGATTCGTAGCCATCGGAATATTATAAGTGTCACATAGACGAATCACATCATTCACATCCGGCTCATGAGGCTTGGGATTTGATGGCTCGCGCAGGAATATCAGCGCATCGATATCATTCTGGGCAATCTGAGCTCCAAGCTGCTGTTTCCCGCCTAAAGGTCCTGCCAAGTATTTATGGATATTCAGATTCGTAACTTCTTCAATTAACCTTCCTGTCGTACCTGTGGCGTATAAATTGTGCTTGCTCAATATCCCTCTGTATGCGATACAGAAATTCTGCATCAGAGTCTTTTTTGAATCATGTGCAATCAAACCAATGTTCATATATTTCACGCTCCTTACTGATACTTCTTTGGCTGTAATCCGACATTCAGCACAAAACCTATGCCGATATAGAGGCTCACAAGGGAAGTAAGCCCGTAACTTACAAAAGGAAGGGGGACTCCGGTGTTGGGGATCAACCCTGTTGCTACCGAAATATTAACGAAACTCTGGACTCCGATGAGCCCCCCTACCCCGCAGCAGATGATTCTCCCTGCAAGGTCCTGTGCACGTATCCCAATCAATATACATTGTACCACAATCAATAATAATAAAGCAATAACTATACATCCTCCGATGAAACCTAATTCTTCGCCCACAATGGCAAAGATAAAGTCCGTCTGGGGCTCCGGGATAAAATTCCCGTTTTTTACCGACGTGGTCGTGTTATTGTTAAGTCCCTTTCCGGTAAGCTTTCCGGATCCAATAGCCATGACCGAATTATTCTGCTGATAGACCTCGTCGCTGTTCTGATCTTCCTCCTGATTGATAAAAGCGAGGATACGCTGCTGCTGATATTTTTGGAGGAAAGGCTGGTGCGGCATCATCACGATCGCAAAGAAGATGATGGTCGTCGGGATCAGCGCAAGCAGGATCCTTCCGATAACGCGGTAGCTTAGTCCGCCCACATAGATAAGCAGGCATATGACCATGGCGGTAACAAGCGTCGTAGAAAGATTCGGCTCTGCAAAGATCAGACCGAGGGGAATCGCCGACAGCGCGGCGTATTTGATCAGCGTTGACCGGTCATTGATATCTTCTGTATGATTCATGATAAATCTTGAGAAAAATAAAATCAATAATATCTTTGCAAGCTCTGACGGCTGAAAAGTCGTAAAGCCCAGGTTGATCCACCTTCTGGCACCGTTGACCGTCTGTCCGACGATAAATACGCTGCCGAGACTGCCGATCGCCACCAGATAGATCAGCCAGTAAAACTCAAGCACCCATACATAATCAAACAGCGAGACGATAACCATAACGAACAATCCGAATACAACGCCGAATATCTGCCGGCTCTGATAGATCTCCCTGGCACTCCCCACTACAAAAATGCCTAAGACCGACAGGGAAAAGACCAGCGCAGTTAAAGTAAAGTTATAGTTTTTTATGTGATATACTTTTGCAAATCTAGGTAATTTCAATCTTCTTCTCCTGAAAAATCAATAAGTAAATGTGTCCGCGTTATCTGCACATGAAAATTATCTTCTGTAAACTCAATATATTTTGAGAGCACTTCGTGAAGCTCCCGGCATATTTTATCGTAGGCTTCCGGCGTACAGTTCACACGGTCTGATGTGACCAGTGCCCGGATCCGGTCCCTTGCGATGTTGACAGATGATTTTCTTTGCATGACCTGCCTCCTCTAATCCTTTTTAAACAGATGTGACAGGATGGAAAGCAGCCCGCCTCCCTCAGTGATGTCCATAATAGGAATCTCTTCACCGGTAATTCTCCGGCAGATATTCTCATAAGCCTTTCCCGCTTTAGAGTCCATGCCGATCACCGGTTCCCCCTGGTTTGTCCCGATCACCACTCTCTCATCATCAGGAATAGCTCCGATCAGCGGGATAGACAGAATCTCCGTGACATCATCCACAGACATCATATCACCTTTCCGAACCATGTCTACACGGATACGGTTAATAATGAGAGAATTATTCCGAAGCTTATTCTTCTCCAAAAGACCGATGATCCGGTCGGCATCACGGATTGCGGACACCTCCGGAGTGGTGACAACAATCGCCCGGTCAGCGCCTGCAATCGCATTCTGAAAGCCCTGTTCAATTCCTGCCGGGGAATCTAAGATCACATAGTCGAATTCTTCTTTAAGCTCTGAGGTGAGCTTTTTCATCTGTCCCGGTGAAACCGCAGACTTATCTTTTGTCTGGGCAGATGGCAGCAAATACAGATTCTCGTACCTTTTGTCACGGATCAATGCCTGTTTTAAACGGCATGTCCCCTCAATGACATCCACAAGGTTATAGACGATCAAGTTCTCAAGTCCCATGACAACGTCCAGATTACGCAGACCCAGATCTGTATCAATAACTACCACCTTTTTTCCAAGCTGAGATAAACCGGCCCCAATATTTGCCGTTGTTGTTGTCTTTCCGACACCGCCTTTTCCTGATGTAATTACAATAACTTCTCCCATGAATTACTTCCTCCTATTTCTGGTTTACTTGAAGGTCTTAAGCATTGTATGCTTTTATCATTGGTGTCTGAAAGCTCCATATATGGATTTTAATCTCCACCGGATTTTTCTTTAACTTTTTTCGCTTTTCCGGTAATAAGTTTCTTTTCCGGAGTAAGCTTATAATAATATTTCATAAGATCACTGCCGACCTCTGCCGCATTACGCGAGCTGTAACCGTTGGCGATCCGGACAGTAAATGCAATCTCCGGATTATCGCTTGGAGCGAACCCAACAAAAAGACCGTGGTCAGGATGTGTCTTACTTTGCTGTGCAGTACCCGTCTTCCCGGATAACTGGATGGAACGGTTGACATCGGAAAAAATTGCCTTCTGTTCATCCCGTACCACTCCGCGCATACCTTTATGGACAGCGTCCCACGTAGAATCGCTGACCGCATCAATAGTATTTTTTACCTTGGGCTGGAATTCTTCCAAAAGCTTTCCGTCCGGTGAAGTCGTCTTACTTAAAAGCGTCAGGTCAAATACCGTTCCCTTATTGGCAACCGCTGTGATATATCTTGCAATCTGTGTTGTCGTATAATTGTTTGTGCCCTGCCCGATTGCAGTCGGTACAGAAGCATTGTCAGATATCTGCGGCTCAGCTTCCGGAATCTCCACGCCGGACAGGTCACCCAGTCCAAACATCTCCGCGTACTCTTTGATCTTGTTGATACCCGTTGTGCTGGAGTAGTATTTCGTAGTTGCTGACCCTTCTTCATCATCCGAGCCTAACCGTTTCCTTCCCTTCTCCTTCAGGCTCATCCGGTAACCTACTTCAAAGAAATAACAGTTGCAGGAATGGGTGATAGCTCCCTCCACATTCAATCCGCCGTGAGCCTTCGGATACGCCCAGCATTTGGGATTGGGCTCTACTTTTTTATAAATACCCGAGCAGGGCAGATAACTCCCCAGATTCACGACTCCCTCAGTGAGTCCTGCCGTTGCTATCAACGGTTTATAGGTGGAACCGGGTGCGGTCTTTTCTTGTGTCGCATTATTGTAGAACGGCCGCGACAAATCGGTTACCAGCTTATTGTAATAATTAGAATCCATGGAATTAGCAAGCCGGTTGTTATCATATCCCGGATAAGACACGCAGGCAAGTACCTGACCGGTCTTAATATCCGTCATGACCATAGATCCCGTACAAGGTTCAAGTCCTAACTGCCCCGGAGTCAGCTTCAGATCTTCAATCTTGCCCCGGATAAAATCATACGCACCGAGGCTTCCTGATGCAAGACGGTTGTACTGGTCTTCATCATACTTTAAGACCCCTTGCTCGTAGAGCATCATACTGATCTGACGCCCGGTAACGGCACCGCCTTTGATCATATATCTATAGATGACCTTGTCAAAGCTGTTATTCGTCTCAAGGCGGCTTAAAATATAGCTTTTCAGACCGTCATAGATCTCGCTGGAATTGGAATATTTTTCCCCTTTTGCCACATTGTCTTTAAGCTTTGAGGTGTCGATCCAGTTTTTTGAAATCGCATAATTAAGATACGTATATACATTAATAGACTCTTTGCTCTTCCATGCCTTGTAGGTCTCGTCTGAAGTGTCGATGGCACCAGACAATATTACTTTATTATTGGTAGTCAGCATATCTGTGACAATATAAGTCAGATATGCCTGCCATTCCTGGGACATGTCCTTGTATGCTTTTTCATTGGGATCGCTCAAGATCTCCGACACCCTGTCTATAACTTTTTTCTTTTTCTTCGAGAATGCTTTGTACACTTCTTTTTCTGTGTCCTTGGCATCTTCTTCTTCAAAATGATTCATATCCAGGATATCATTGGCCAAAAACGCATTATATACATCCCCGATGGGAATGATGACATCACTTCCGTCCTTGACCTGCGTTCGGTCATAGTTCAGCGTATTCCGCATCTTCGAAAGGATAATTCCGGCCAGCTCCTGTTCCAATATATTGTAAGCTGCAATCTGCAGATCCGCGTCAATCGAAAGATACAGGTCATTTCCTGTCTTGGGCGAGGTTCCCTGAACAGTATCAATAACCTTCCCGACATTGTTGACATATACTTTTACTTCACCCTTTCGCCCTTTTAATGTGGCATCCATGGTCTTTTCTATCCCCGCCTTGCCAACCGTATCCGTCTTATCGTAGTCTTTCTTTACGGATTTGTCCAGAGAATTATATTCATCCTCGGATATCTGTCCGGTGTATCCGATAATATTGGCAAAACACTTGCTGTTATTGTAACGGCGTACAGACTCTTCCTGTATATCAACACCCTGCAGGGTATCCATGTTCTCCATAATATCCGCGACCGTCTCTTCTGAGATATCCTCGGCGATCGTCGTGGCAATATACTTCTGATATCCGTTTAAGGATACTGCATAACGGACATTTATAAGCTTTAAGACTTCCTGTTTACTCATTTTCTGCTGATCGATCCCGTACCCGTACTTCTTATCTGTACAAAGGTAATTGATAATATCCTGGGCTGTGCTGTTTTTCTGCTCCTTCTCAAGATCATCGATCTTAAGCTTCCCATACACATCAGCAATAAACCGGAGCCGCTGGGTGTCCGATTGTGCGACAAACATATAATTATCATCTTTGTCCAATATAATCCCAAAATTGTTAACTACCGTATCCCCGTTTTTTTCCACGATGCTGATCACGGTACTGATCACTTTATTCAATTCTCTGTTTTTTTGCTTTGTAGTATCATACTCCCCGTTATCTTCGATCGTAACTGCATAGGCAAGTTCATTATAAGCAAGAAGCTTGCCGTTGCGGTCATAAATATTGCCCCGCGTCCCTTCTACATCCTTCGTCTTTTGTATCTGCAGCTTATAATTGTCAAGGTATTCCTGTCCTTTCACAATCTGCAGATAAAAGATCCTCTGGATGAGTATTGCAGAAGTAACACAAAACAACATAATGACGATCACAACTCTCGCCCGTACGATCGCTGATGCCCTGGATTTGATTTTTTCCCACATATCAGACAAATTTGCTTGCACTCCTTTGTTCTTCTGTCTCAAGTTTTTTGTTAATGTGTAAAATGATCTGGTATAAAACCAGCGTTACCAAAATAGTATATACAAGCTCAGGGATGATCACCTGGAACAGATGCGTCCCAAAAGCAAAATCTCCCTGAAGCATATAGCTAAAAAAGTATACTGCAATCCCATAAGATAATTCACTGACGGCAATCAATAAAATCGGAAGCTTGATATCATCATCGAAAAACAATCTCTGGAAACTGCCGTTAAAATATCCGATCAGGACGAACAAAAGCATATGGAAGCCTAAAAGCCCGCCCCAAAACAGATCAATGAACAGCCCGCAGATAACTCCTACATACATGCCGCTCTTGGTTCCTCTCATAAATCCAAAGGAAGCCGTCACAATGATTAGAAGATTCGGGCAGATGTTTCCAATTGCAAGCTTGCGCAAGACCGTGCTCTGCAAAAGAAAACATAATATGATGATCACAAGCGTAGTAAACTTTCTCTTCATAAAAAATCACTTGCCCCCTACCATTTCTTCCTTCGTTTTAGTGATCACAAGAACCTCCTGCAGCTTGCTGAAATCAACAGCCGGCGTGATATACCCCGACCTTGTCAGATTACTTTCATCCACTTCAATATCACTGACATAACCAATAAACAATCCCTGCACAAAACGGTTACTCACATGGGAAGTGACAACCTGCTCCCCCACCTCAACTTTATTATCATTGTTGGCAAGCTTTTCAAAACGAAGCCTTCCATCAGACATCAAACTCAAATCCCCCCGCACCATACATGTGTCAGAGGTGGACAGGATCATAGCACTTACATTGCTGGCATCATCAATGATAGAACGCACCCGCGCATAATTGGGCGCCACTTCAATAACAGTTCCCACAAGTCCGCTTCCTGCCATCACATTGCAGTTCACCTTAATGCCGTCATTGCTTCCCTTGTCTATCGTAAAATCACTGAACCAGTTACTGCCGTTATTGGCAACGACCCTTGCCCCCACTTTTTTATAATCCGAATAATTCTCATCCAGCTTATAGAGCTCACGTAATCGTTCCAGTTCATACTGCTCCTGCCGAAGCCTTGTATTGTCAATCGTCAGCGCATCAACTTTTTCCTGAAGTGCGTCGTTCTTTCTCCGCATCTCTTTCATCGTCTCAAAATTGTCCGACATGTCGCTGATCCACATGCCCACATAACTGATACCCTTCTGCATGGGGACGACTGTATAGTTCCCGATGAATCTAAGCGGTCCTCCCGTATCGGTAAAGCGCTCGATTCCCAAAAGCACCAGACATAAAAGCAAAAGGATTATAAGCACATATCTACCTGGAAGCCTCGGCTGATTTTTAATCTTCATATTATCTCATCCACCTATATTTCTCGTCTAACATTGAATACGCAAATTTGCTCAACTCACTTGACAGGATTACCTTTTTCAGTCCCATAACCGTACAGAGTTCCGGGTCCGGCGCCGTTCTCGTCCCAATCCCGGTAGCTTTTTCAATATATGTCTCAAGACCGGGCATGTTGGCGATTCCGCCTGTGAGGAAAATACCATTTTCATAAATTGCCGTCCGAATCTCCGGCGGCGTCCGGTCAATCAGTGATAGAATCGCACGTACGCAATCTAAAAGAGGATCCCTCAATGCTGAACGCACAAGAGCCAGGGTAATCGGCTTTCGCACCGGCAGCCCGGTGATCAAATCCCTCCCTGCCACCATTACCGCTGTATCCTCCGGTTCCCCGGTATAAACTCCAAAACGCTTTCTCAAGGCCTCGGCAGTCAGCCGCCCAATAAGGAAATCATGACTGCGCCGCACAAGGCTCGCTATGGACTCGTCCAAAGCGACACCGCCAACTTTCATCAGTTGATTGAACACCATACCACCGCCTACAAGAACAGATACTTCCGTAGTCTCTCCGCCAAAATTGACAACAAGCAGTCCATTCGTGTTCTTCACATCCAGATCCATCCCAACTGCATCTGCGATGGCGCGCTCTACGATATTGACCTCCTTCGCTCTTGCAGTAGAGTGGATCACGAGGTCGAAGAAAGCTTTCTTTTCCACCTCTGTCACGTCTGTCGGCACTGCAATAACATACTCAGAGCCCTTTCCTGACTGGCGTTCCTTTTTAAGCAATCCCTGCAGAAGAAACTGCATATTGTTGAATCTGGAGATCACTCCACACTTCATGGGAAATACAACTTCTATATTAGACGGCGCCTTTTCATACATGACATAAGCGTCATCACCGATTGCAAATATTTCTTTCCCGTTCATAATAGCAATGGCATCCTTCGCCTTCCAGATCCTGTCATTTTTTTTATCATAAACTTTGATTTCATAAGAGCCCAAATCCAGCCCGTATGTATTCTTAGCCATCTGTCCTACCCTTTCTCAAGAATACCTTCTTCCCGCAGGCTTATATAACAATTATTGCCAATAATAATATGGTCTAACAACTCCACACCAATAATGCTTCCCGCTTCCTGAATCCTTTTCGTCAGCAGGATATCGTCGTCACTCGGCGTCGGATCGCCGCTCGGATGATTGTGCAGTGCCACAACGGCAACTGCCCGCCTATGGAGTGCCTCTACAAAAATCTCCCTGGGTGTTATAATAGAGGCATTCACTGTCCCCTTGGAAACTTCATTCTCGCCGATCAGCTTTCCCTTTGAATTGATCATGACAAGCTTCATCGTCTCCTGGCTTTCATGCCGCATATCTTCCATGTAATAATCTGCGACAGAGGCAGGAGTCCGAAAAGAAACAGTCTCAAGCGCTGTAGCTTTTGAAAGTCTCCTGGAAAGTTCAAGAATACAGATAAGCTGTACTGCTTTCACCTTGCCGATCCCCCGTATCTTGACAAACTGCTCCAGCGAAAAATGATGCAGATCCAAAAGCCCATTCCCGCCGGATTGGTATAATATCCTCCTGGCAAGCTCTATCACATTCTCCCCCCGGCTGCCTGTCCTTAAAAGCACCGCCAAAAGCTCCGCATCGCTGAGAGCACTTGCTCCCGCTTCCATGCACTTTTCATAGGGGCGCTCCTTATCAGGGATTTTTTTCAATGTATTTGACTCTTTCATCTTATCTTTAGAGTCATCTGATATCCGTCTTAATACTACAAGAACCGGTAAATTAATATCGCAATAATAACTCCGATAATACTTGCTATCGTAATCTTAATAGTCAGTCCAAAGGTAATCACAAGTATCCCTAAGTTGAGAGTGATCGGTCCCTCCAGTCCGAAAGACTGTCCGTATCCGAGCCAGCTAAGTGCAGATACTCCCTCTGCCATCATCCCGATAAATCCGCCAAGTACGATCCCTGCCAAAATCATCAGAAACAATGCCCAGCTATTCTTGCTTCCCGTTCCTTTCATAACTATGTACTCCTCCCCATTACCCTTTTATCTCTTAGAAAACTCAATACATTCTATCATATTTCCGAAAAAGTGTATAGTGTTATGCTATTAAAAATTTCTTAAGGCATCTCTTCCGTGTCGAACGGACACCACACTTTTATGATACTTTCTGTCACTTTTAGTCCGTCTATGGCGGCTGATGTAATACCGCCCGCATAGCCCGCTCCCTCACCGCAAGGGTATAGACCTCTAAGGCTGCTTTGGAATGATTCATCACGCAGAATACGAAGGGGGGACGACGTGCGGCTCTCGATACCCGAGAGAACGGCATCGCGCCGCGCATACCCTTTGATCTTTGTATCAAATTGCAAGATCCCCTGCTCGATACAAAGCGCAAGGTTTTCCGGGAAAATACGCCGTACATTTCCCCAGGCATAACCGCCCTTTATCTGAGGGACAATTGCTCCTTCTTTTACAGACCTGCGATTTTTGCAAAAATCCTCAAAAAGCTGTACAGGTATCCTGCCGCCGCCTTCAAGAAACGCAGCTCTCTCAAGCTTTCTCTGAAATTCCATGCCCGCCAGAGGAGTATCCGACGGGAAATCTTCGGGCGTCACAGTGACGATCACCGCACTGTTGGCATTTTTGCCGTCTCTTCTGCTGTAACTCATCCCATTGACAGCCAGAAGGCCTTCTTCCGAGGAAGCATTGACTACAAAGCCGCCGGGACACATACAAAAGGTATAGACTCCCCTTCCATCCCGGACTTTTGCCGTCAGCTTATAGGCGGCCGCCGGAAGTTCATCCATGTGTTCTTTTCCGTACCGGCTTTCATTGATAAAATCCTGGGGATGCTCCACACGGACGCCGACGGCAAAAGATTTTGCCTGCATCTTTACACCAAGACCATAAAGCGTCTGGAAGGTATCTCTGGCACTGTGACCGACGGCAAGAACTGCCAGGGACGTCTTCTGCCTGCGGCATTCTCCTGTCCGTGTGTCCCGCACAAGAAGTGCAGATAACTTTTCCGTCCCGTCTTTATCTGGTAAAGTTTCAAATCCTTCTACACAAGAATAAAACTGCACTTCGCCGCCATGCCTTATGATTTCCTCCCTCATGTTTTTTACAACACTGCAAAGAATATCCGTCCCGATATGCGGGGCACTGTCATATAAAATCTGCTCCGGTGCGCCAAATCTATGAAAAATCTTAAGGACCTCCTGATTTCTCCCGTTGTTATCGTGTACAAGTGTGTTGAGCTTTCCATCCGAGAAGGTTCCTGCACCGCCTTCCCCAAACTGGACATTGGAATTTTTATCCAGACGGCCCTCTTTCCAGAAGTTATCCACATCTTTTATGCGGTTATCCACATCGGCCCCTCTCTCTAACAGAATCGGCCGATATCCAAGCCGTGCAAGCTGATACCCGCAAAAAAGCCCTGCCGGACCGGTCCCGATAATGACAGGACGCGAAGGAAGCGTCTGCTTTCCCGAGGGGACGGCGCGGTAAGGCGCTTTTTTTTCTATAAAGAGTATATTTTTATTTTTTATCCTTTTTCTCACGGAAGATTCCCGCTTTAGCTGGACATCTACCGTATAGACATAAAAAAGTTCTGGTTTTTTTCTCGCATCGATGGAGCGCCTTATCACTTTATAAGAACGGATATCCTCTTCACTGATGTTAAGAAGCTTACAGACCTTCTCCTTGAGCTGTCCGTCTGTGTGAGAGATATTTAATTTCATCTGCTGAAGCCGAATCATCATCTTCCTCCTCATTCCTTCGTGTCGTCTAATCTGTCGCTGCATGTGATCCGGCCAGACAGCCCGTAGCCCATGCCCACTGTAAGTTGTATCCTCCGCATACACCGTCCGCATCAAGAAGTTCTCCCGCAAGATAAAGATTCTTGCAGCATAAAGACTCCATGGTGACCGGATTTATCTCCTTCAGCCGAACACCGCCGGCACAGACCTGTGCATTGGCAAAGCCGTTGGTGGCTTCAATATCCAGGGAAAAATTCTTACATATGGAGGCAAGGGAAACAAGTGTATCATCATTTAGTTCACATGCTTTAAGGTGCATGGGAATCCCCGCGCATTTTAACAGGCACGGAATCAGCTTTTTGTTAAATGCCCCTAAAAAAAGCTCCGAGACTTTTTGCTTCCTGCATCGCTTTTTCCAGAAGCGCATCACACCCGTCACCGCGTCCATCTGAATCTCCGGCAGGAAATCAATCTCTGCCCTCACGGGACGTTTGTAATAGAGAGCTTTCGCTGCGTGGCGGCTTACTTGGAACACCGGGATTCCGGAGATTCCATAATCCGTAATCTGCAGCTCCCCGGTATCAGTTCCCTTTAACTTCCGATTTTCATAGATGCTCACTGCCGCATCCGTGCGCACACCTGCGGCTGCCTTAAGGGGACTGTCTTTCACCCGAAGCTGCACCAGCGCCGGTACAACCGGTACGATCGTGTGTCCAAGTCTTTTTGCTAGGTCATACCCGCTTCCGTCCGAACCGAGAACCGGAGACGCCTTTCCGCCGGCACAAAGAATCACCTTATCCGCTTTTATCTGTGCAGTTTTTTTCCTTTCACCCGTCTCAAGGACATCGATCCGAAAACCAGTCCCCTCTCTCTTTATACCGTTCACATGTATTCCCGCACGGACATGGATTCCCATGCGCTCAAGGCGAAGTGCAAAAAGTTCCCGGACAACTGCCGCCTGCTCCGAGCGTGGATAATAATATCCGTTTTTTGATTTGGAGAAAATGCCGGATTCCCGAAAGAATTTAAGCGTCTCCTCCGTCCCGAACTGTGAGAGGACCTGACGGACAACTTCCGGATCCTCGCTGTAGTAGAAATCAATACCCATCTTTTCATTGGTAAAATTGCAGCGCCCGTTTCCGGTGGAGAGAATCTTTTTGCCTACCAGCTCCTTGTGCTCCAACAGATGGATCTCTGCCTTATCATCTACCCTGGCTGCGGCAATTGCTGCCGCCATGCCGGCAGCGCCGCCGCCGATGATCACGATCTTTTTCATTACAGTTTTACAATCTCCTCCCTGACCAGATACTCTAAGGATTTAAGGATACCAAGCTTCGCGTGAGGCCAGGTAAGACCGCCCTGGAAATAGACTGCAAAAGGCGGTTTGATGGGGCCGTCGGCGCTAAGCTCAATGGATGACCCCTGGACAAATGCACCTGCCGCCATGATCACATCACTGTCATACCCCGGCATCGCCCACGGTTCCGGTGTCACGTAAGCATCTACGGGCGCCGCCGCCTGGATTCCCTTACAGAAAGCGATCACACCCTCCGGTGTCCCAAACTCTACCGCCTGGATAATGTCATGGCGGCTCTGTGAACTGTCAGGCACCACTTTAAACCCCAGTTTCTCATAGATATTTGCAGCAAAGACAGCTCCCTTCAGAGCACTGGCAACTACGGTCGGAGCCAGAAAAAGTCCCTGGTAAAAAGACTGCATCACCCCAAGAGACGCCCCCACCTCTTTGCCGAGTCCCGGAGAAGTCAGCCGGTAGCCGCAAGCGTCGATCAGATCCTTTCTGCCTGCGATGTATCCGCCGATGGGTGCAAGGCCGCCGCCGGGATTCTTAATGAGGGAGCCTACCACCATGTCTGCACCCACATCACTGGGCTCTGTTTCTTCCACGAATTCCCCGTAGCAGTTGTCCACCATGCAGATGATCTCCGGCTTGATCTCTTTGACAAAGCGAATCACTTCTCCAATCTGTGCCACGGAAAAGCTCGGTCTCGTCTGATACCCCTTGGAGCGCTGGACCGTTACCATCTTCGTCCTCTCATTTATGGCTGCTTTGATCCCGTCAAAGTCAAAGCTTCCGTCAGGAAGAAGATCTGCCTGCCGGTAGGAAATGCCGTATTCCGCCAAAGAACCGTTGGACGGGCGGATACCGATCACCTCTTCCAATGTATCATAAGGTTTGCCTCCCGCGGACAAAAGCTCATCTCCCGGTCTTAGATTCGCTCCGAGAGCCAGCGCCAGCGCGTGAGTCCCGCAGGTGACCTGGGGGCGCACAAGTGCGCTCTCTGTATGGAATACCGAGGCATACACTGCCTCCAGCGTATCCCTTCCCACATCGTCATACCCGTAACCACTGGCAAAATGAAAGCAGTCTGCGTTCACTCGGTTGTCCTGCATCGCTCCTATGACTTTGAGCTGATTGTACTCGGCAGTTTTATCAATCGCAGTAAAACGTTCCTTTAGATTTCTTTCAATGGCAGAACCAAATTCCAACACGGACGGTCGGATCCCAAGGTTCTGATATATATCATTGATCTTCATAGAATTCCCCTTCCTACAGCGCATTCATGATCTTCGTCTTTACTTCCGCGCACTTCGCATCAAACTCCGGATTGAGCGGCCGGATCTCCCGGATAATATCTGCCGCCAGCTCAAATCTCTTAAGATCATAGAGAAGCGCCGCCTGGTTCAAATTGTACCACGCCCGCTCCCCCCTGGTCTTAATATACGGTTCAAGCCCCATAAGCTCCTTATAGGCCGCCTCCGCATTGTGACTGACTGCATAAAGCTCCATCAGCGTATTCATCTTTTTTAAAAATTTCGAACCTCCGAATAATCTCTGTAACATATAACTCCCTCCATATACGTTAACATTGTACTTAATATCTTTTCTTCATCGTAATCACAGGCCTGCTTATCAATCCAGATCACATCCCGTTCCCGTTTAAACCATGTAATCTGGCGTTTGGCAAAATGCCTCGTATCCCTCTTGATCCGATAGATTGCTTCCTCGAGCGTACACCCGCCGTCAAGATAGTCGAGCATTTCCTTGTAGCCAAGCCCCTGCATGGAGACCATATCTTTTTTATACCCCTTATTTTTAAGCGCAAGGACTTCTTCCTCAAGCCCTTCCTTAAGCATCTGGTCCACACGCCGGTTGATGCGCCCATACAGGCGCTCTCTGTCATCATTTAATACAAAATAGAAAAATTCATAGGGAGACGTCTTTTTCCGCTCCGTCTCGTTGTGCTCCGATATCCGGGTTCCCGACTGCAAGTAGAACTCAAGCGCCCGAATCACCCGTTTTACATTATGAAAATGGATGTCCTCTGCCGCTTTTGGGTCAACGGCCCGGAGACGCTCATGAAGGGCCAAAGCTCCGTTTTCACCGGCAAACTTTAAAAGCTCTTCCCGGTAAGAAACATCCCCTTCATGCTCTGTGAAATCAATGTCATAGAGAAGTGCCTGGATATAAAATCCGGTGCCGCCCACGACGATCGGAATGTGGCCGTTCCCATAGATCTTCTCCATAGCTTCCTTGGCCATCTGCTGAAAACGGACAACATGGAACTCCTCGTCAGGGTAAAGCACATCGATCAGATGATGGGGAATCCCTTCCATTTCCTCCGGCTTTATCTTTGCCGAGCCAATATCCATCTCCTTATAAACCTGCATGGAATCTGCGGAGATGATCTCCCCGCCTACAGCTTTCGCAAGCCCGATGGAACTTTTTGTCTTCCCGACTGCCGTCGGTCCGGTCAGTATGATCAACGGTTTTTTCTTCATCTACACAATCCTCTTGAATTTCTTTTCCAGCTCCCGCTTAGACATAGCGATAATGGTCGGTCTCCCGTGGGGACAATGATACGGATTCTTAAGGGTCAGGAGCTCTCCAATCAGCGCGTCCACTTCTGCCGCCGAAAGCTTCATCTTCCCCTTCACTGCCGCCTTGCAGGACATAGACGCAATCTTTTCATCAATAATGTCCGGCGACAGATTGCGGCTGATCTCGTCGGACAGACTGTCGATCATTTCCATAAGGATCTCCTTCTTCGCAATGGAAAAAAGATTGTCCGGAACCGCCCGTACCGCGTACGCCTCCGGCCCGAATTCCTCGAATTCAAATCCGATCCTTGTGAAGCGTTCCATATGACGGCTGAAAACTTCCTGCTCCTGCATGGTAAGGTTCAGCACAATGGGCGGAGAGATCATCTGGGAAGTGAACTCTCTCGTCTTCATCCCCGCAAGGGTCTTTTCATATAACACTCTCTCATGTGCTGCGTGCTGGTCAATAATATACAGATTATCATGATACTCCACAAGCCAATAAGTGTCAAATACCTGCCCGATCAATTTGTACTCCGCCTGTACCTTGCGGTCGAGGAATTTCTCTTCAAAAAGGTCAAGCTGTTTGGGAACAGGCGGCTCTGGCTGCGGCCATTTCTTATCCGCATGGTCCGTATTATAAGGAAGCACTGCCTCCCGGATCCGGTCTGCCTGGCGCTCCGGCTTATACAGGCTGCTCTTTCCCGCAACTTCCGCGGAAGAATTCTGCTCATGGTAGGATCTGACCCTCTTTTTCATCTCCTCCATGAAATAATCCAGATCCCGCTCCTCCTTGGGAGGAACCACCCGCTTCGGCGTCTCTTCCTTCTTGGCGTCAGGTAACTTTGGCGCGGTATCTGCTGCACTTCTGCTGCCCGCCTCTGCCCGCGCCAAAGCCTTGCCCCCTGCTTCCTTCGCCTTCGGTACATCCACGGTGATCTGCGGGATCAGCTCTTTCTCATGAAGTCCGGCCTCCACTGTCTCATAAATAGCATTATAGACTTCCTGCTGATTGCTGAACCGGATCTCCAGCTTGGAAGGATGGACATTGACATCTACCATCTCCCCCTTCATCCCAATATGCAGCACTACAAAAGGAAACTTATGCTGCATTGTAAAGTCTTTATAGGCATCCTCTATTGCTTTGTAGACCATATTGTTCTTAATATAGCGGTTGTTGATAAAATAATTTTCAAAATTTCGGTTTCCCCTGGAGATGATCGGCGCTCCTAAAAATCCGGTGATGCGGATGCCGTTCTTTTCATAATCCGCTGCCAGAAGATTTCCTGCAATCTCCCTGCCGTAGATATGGTAGATCACATCCCTCAATTGGCCGTTGCCGGAAGTATGTATCTTTGACTGTCCGTTGTTGATAAAGTGAAACGAAACCTCCGGATGCGACAGCGCGATCCGGGTCATTAAATCCCCCACATGTCCGGCCTCCGTCATAGCGGTCTTTAAAAATTTCCGGCGCGCCGGGACATTATAGAAGAGCTGCCGGATGAAAAATACTGTCCCATCCGGAGCGCTGTCATCCTCAAGGCTCTCCTCTCTGCCTCCGGCCACACGGTATCTTGTCCCGAAAGTGTCCTCCCTCGTCTTCGTCAGAAGCTCCACCTGGGATACTGCCGCGATACTCGAAAGCGCCTCACCCCGAAATCCCAAAGAACGGATATGCAGGAGGTCTTCCACCGAGCGGATCTTACTGGTAGAATGTCTTAAAAATGCCGGCCGCACCTCGTCTTTCGGAATGCCGCAGCCATTGTCCGCAATGCGGATCAAAGAAACTCCGCCGTCTTTAATCTCCACGGTGATCGAGGATGCTCCGGCATCAATTGCATTTTCCACCAGCTCCTTTACTACAGAAGCCGGCCGCTCGATCACTTCGCCGGCCGCTATCTTATCGATTGTGATCGGATCAAGTACCTGTATCTTACTCATACGTGCCACCTGTTCTTTAATTTGTTCTGTAACTGGTACAGCGTGTTCAGTGCGTCAATCGGGGTCAGATTGCTGATATCCAAGTCTTTCAGCTCTTCGATCACATCATCATCCTTCACCGTGTCAAAAAGAGACATCTGAGCCAGATCCACTTCGTCATATTTCTTTGTCTTGATCTTTGGAGCAGCCCCATGGACCGCAATATCCTTAATACGCGTTGTGATATCTGCATGGATCAACTCCTCTACGATCTCTTTGGCCCGTTCCGTCACCGTCTCCGGAACACCGGCCAGCTTCGCCACTTGGATCCCGTAACTTTTATCTGCGCCGCCTTTCACGATCTTGCGAAGGAAAATAATGTCATCTCCCTTTTCTTTCACGGCAATGCAGTAGTTATTTACATTGTCAATCTTTCCCTCTAATTCGGTCAACTCATGGTAATGAGTGGCAAACAGCGTCTTTGCCCCTAAAAGCCTACTGCTGCTGATATGCTCGATGACCGCCCAGGCGATGCTCAACCCGTCAAAAGTGCTGGTCCCCCGCCCGATCTCGTCCAGGATCAAAAGGCTCTTATTCGTTGCATTTCTTAAAATATTAGCCACTTCTGTCATCTCTACCATGAATGTGCTCTGCCCTGAAGCCAGATCATCAGATGCTCCGACCCTTGTGAATATCCGATCCACCATCCCGATCTCCGCGGACGCGGCAGGCACAAAAGAACCAATCTGGGCCATCAGAACGATCAGGGCTGTCTGCCTCATGTAAGTCGATTTCCCTGCCATATTAGGACCTGTAATAATAGAAATCCTTTTTTTCTTATCGTCAAGATAGGTGTCATTGGTGATAAACAGATCACCCGGAATCATCTTTTCCACCACCGGGTGGCGCCCTTCCTTGATATCGATAATCCCTCGCTCGTTCATCTTCGGACACACGTAATTATTCTGCTCGGCGACCAGCGCCATCGAAGACAGGGCGTCAAGCGTAGCGATCGCCCTGGCCGTATCCTGAATCCTCACAACTTCCGCGCCTACCTTATCGCGCACTTCGCAGTAAAGCTGGTATTCCAGTGCAAACAGCTTGTCTTCCGCGCCCAGGATTGTATCCTCAAGCTCTTTTAACTCAGGGATAATATAGCGCTCGGCGTTGGCCAATGTCTGCTTTCTTATGTAATAATCCGGCACCATATTTTTAAAAGAATTGGTAACTTCAAGATAATATCCAAAAATCTTGTTGTATTTGATCCGCAGGTTTTTTATCCCTGTCTTTTCCCGTTCTTCACTCTCAAGCTTTGCAAGCCACTCTTTCCCGTCTGACTTTGCGTGACGCAGCTTATCGACCTCTCCATTGTAGCCCTCTTTTATGATTCCTCCCTCTTTCATGGCGATGGGAGGTTCGTCGGCGATCGCCTGCTCCGTCAAGGAGTAAAGATCTTCTAAGGTGTCAAATTTCTTATAAAGTTCCTTAAGAAGGGGACTTTTCATATCACCCAATATGTATTTGATATGGGGAAGCATAGACAATGAGCTGCGAAAAGCTATAAGATCTCTCGGGTTGGCAGACTGGTATGTAATCTTGCTGACTAACCGCTCCAGATCATACACCGGTGTCAGATATTCCCGGATCTCCTCTCTGGCAATGGCAGCGCTTTTAAGCTCTCCAACTGCCTGCTGACGTCTTATTACCTCCCCTTTACGGATCAAAGGCTGCTCAATATATTTGCGCAGGGTCCGTGCCCCCATAGCTGTCTTTGTCTTATCCAGCACCCACAAAAGAGAGCCTCTCTTTTGCTTCTCCCGCAATGTCTCGCACAGTTCCAGATTCCGTCTTGTGGAACTATCCAGCAGCATAAAAGTCCCTGTGGTGTAAGTAGCAAGCTTAGTAAGCTGTGACAGCGAGGCAGTTTTCTGAGTCTCTTTCAAATACAAAAGCAGCGCACCTGCCGCGATCACACCGCTGTCGTAATCCCCCAGGCCAAGTCCCTCAAGCGTTCCCGCATGAAAGTGCTCTTTCAGGGAACGTCTGCACAGGGCATCGTCAAAGTACCACGCTTCCAGTGTATAGATAATGATTCCAAGCCGTTCCCGCAGATCGTCAAAATCCATGCCGCTCATATAAAAAGCCTCATTGCAAATAAGCTCTGAGGGCATGAATTTAAAAATCTCGTCGAACAATTTTTCACTGCTGCTAATCTCCGTCATAAAGTAGTCGCCTGTTGTTACATCTGCCACTGAAAGCCCATAACGGTCTGCTATATACACAACACTCATAATATAGTTATTCTTTGTTTCGTCAAGAGACTGGGTATCCAGATTGGTCCCGGGAGTGACGATACGCACCACATCTCGTTTGACTAACCCTTTTACTGTCGCCGGGTCCTCCAACTGTTCACAGATCGCCACCTTATAGCCCTTGGAGACAAGGCGGTTCAAGTATCCGTCCACCGCGTGATAGGGAACCCCGCACATGGGCGCTCTCTCAGGAAGTCCACAGCTTTTCCCTGTCAGGGTAAGCTCTAATTCCTTTGATACCTTGACCGCGTCATCAAAAAACATCTCATAAAAATCACCCAATCTATAAAAGAGAATGCAGTCAGGATAATCCTCTTTTGTCTTCATATACTGCTGCATCATCGGTGTCAATTCACTCACACTAAAATCTCCTCTTCTGTCTGTAATCGTGTTAATAGTATAGCATTTTTAAGGGAGATTTAAAAGGTACAAATTCATAAAATATAATAGTGGGGCTTCGGTTCCTGATAGAGCCAATGCATCAAATAACCGCTCAGGATAATACCTACAGCCGCAAGCCCGGAAAAGATGATGATAAAGGGCACACAGATCTGCCCAAAGAGCTGCAGGGGCAGACGGCTGTAATCCCACACCTTAAGATGCATCCATTTATTTACAATGATCCCTGTAATGAATTCCATAGACGTCACAAATACCATACAGCGCAAAAGCTGAAGCCACAAAGGATCCTGCCAGAGGAGCATACGTCCCTGTACAGCAAAAAAAACAAAACAGATTCCGCCCAGAACAAACATGGTCCAATGAGAGAACCCGCGGAAGATCAATTCGAATGCATAATATATACAGCCGCCCACTGCCCATAAAAATAAATACTCACTTAATTTTTTCATGTAAAAAACGCCCTCACTTATGTTCTTTTTACATAGTTTGAGCGTTTTTGTCCTATAATATAGATGGTAATTTCATACTGATATCTATTTGGGAACTTCTCCGATATAATAAAATCCTTTGCACTCTCTTAAAAGTACGTCCACATACTCCCCAATCAGCTCTTCCCTTCCGGGAAAATGAACGAGCAAGTTGTTGCTGAGCCTTCCTGTGACCATGGAATGGTCCTGCTCGCTTACCGACTCCACAAGAACTTCCTGTATCGTCCCCTCATGCACTGCACACATCTCTCCCGCGATTATTTGCACCTCTTTAAGCAGCCGCTCAAAACGATCTTTGATAATCTCATCCGGCACCTGTTCTTCCATAACGGCAGCAGGCGTTCCCGTGCGCTTCGAATAGATGAAGGTAAAAGCGCTGTCATACCGTACCCGCCTAACAATATCCAACGTCTCCTGAAAATCCTCTTCCGTTTCCCCCGGAAATCCTACGATGATATCTGTAGTGAGGGAGATTCCCGGAACAGCGCGCTTAAGCTTTTCTGTCAACGCGAGATACTGCTCCTTTGTATAGCGGCGGTTCATCTTCTCAAGGATACGCGTGCTTCCCGACTGTACGGGAAGATGGAGATGACGGCATATCTTTTTTGACTTTCCCATGACCTCAATCAGCTCATCTGACAGATCTTTTGGATGTGAAGTCATAAAGCGAATACGCCTTATCCCGTCAATCTTTTCGATCTCCGTGAGGAGCTGGGCAAAAGATACCGGTTGCTCCAGAGTCTTTCCATAGGAATTAACATTCTGTCCCAAGAGCATCACTTCTGTCACGCCATCTTCGGACAGACGCTCTATTTCCCGGATAATAGCTTTCGGCTCACGGCTTCTCTCTCTTCCTCTTACATACGGAACGATACAATAACTGCAGAAATTATTGCACCCAAACATAATATTTATACCCGATTTAAAAGGATACTTCCGCTCATTGGGAAGATTTTCCACAATTTTATCTGTACTTTTCCAGATGTCAATGACCATCCGTCCCGCCTCAAAACGCGCAGCCAAAAGCTCCGCGAATTTGTAGATATTGTGAGTCCCAAAGATCAGATCGATGAAGGAGTAGCTTTTCTTTAATTTCTCCACCACCTCCGGCTCCTGCATCATACAGCCGCACAGACCAATCATCATATGGGGATACTTTTTCTTACGCGGTTTTAGCTGTCCAAGCCTTCCGTATACCCGCGTATTGGCGTTCTCACGGACTGTACATGTATTGTAGATGACAAAGTCCGCACGCTCTTCCTGCTCCTCTATGTATCCGATATCCTTAAGGATCCCTCTTAGCTTCTCAGAGTCCCTGGCATTCATCTGGCATCCGAAGGTTGTAACACATGCGGTGGGGCGGCGTCCGTATCTCTGTTCAAAATCTTTCACCCATTCCCGGCATTTTGCCATGAAATAATACTGCCTGTCCGGTTCTTTGGAAGGCGGTCCTGCATCTATATCTATCTTTTCTATATTGATTTCGTTATACATTCTCATTACACAAACTGATTCTTTCTTTCATCATATTCATAATCGATACTTCTTAATGCTCCGATGATCGTATCTTTCCCCACATGCTTGTCCTCACACAAAGCATCCAGGGAAGGATAGTAATCACGCAGCTCCGTATTCACAACACTCAGCAGCAGCACAGGGTCTTTCGGCAAATGATCCATCTTATTGTTCTCCATTCAGTAAATTATATGAGATTTTTTCAGTAAATACCATATCCATCTTACAGTCACACTCCTTGGCCGGTATCTTCTCCACAAGCTGTATGTCAAAGGCAATTCCCAGCTTGACAAGATGCGGATGCGCATGAAGATAACGGTCATAGAAGCCCTTCCCGTATCCGATCCGGTTACACTCACGGTCAAAAGCAATCCCCGGAACAATCACAAGCCCGTCGTTCCCAGGCGCCTTAATTCCTTCGCCGGAAGGCTCTAAGATTCCGAAAGTCCCCCGTATAAGCTCCTTTTCTGACTCCACGAGATAAAATTCTATCTCTCCGCCGGACACTCTCGGCAGCCAGATGTCTTTCCCTAGCCGCCACGCTTCATCAATAATTTGTTCCGTTCCTACCTCACCGTCAAAATCCATATAGCAGAAAAGATCCGTCGCTTCCCTGAAATAATCACTTGCAATCACTTTCCCTGCAATGATATCAGTCGCCACATGCCATTCATCTGCTCCGATGCCGGCGCGGAGCTTTCGTATCTGTCCTCTAATTTCCTGTTTTGTTTCCAAATTTCTCACCCAAATCTGTAATACTTCCGTCAGCCTCCCTGATGGAAATATTGTCAAGCTGTCCTCTTAAGCTGCGTTTGAAAGAATCTATATATTCCTTCCGAAGAATCTGCTGCTCTTTAAGTTCAGCCTCTGTCAGACCTTCCTCTTTTGATTTATGATACAGTTCATTGATACGTGCTATACTTTTTTTATCCATAATTTTGACCTCTGCTGTATATTAAAAAACTTTTTTTATCTTACACTATAATATCTTCAAAGTCCAGCATTATATTTTCACAGACCGCCCAAAAACATCAACTGGAATAATTCTCAAGGAATCCATAGAGTTCCTCCTGGTTTTCAATATATTTCCCGTTGGCAATCTCCTCCCTTACTGACTCCGGAAGTTCTTCACATAAAATATCCGTATATTCATAGGCCGTTTTCTTATCACTCAGGAAAACAACCACATATCCATTCACGTTTTTCAGATAGTAGCAATCTTCCTTCAAAGCATGTCCGTCTGCCGTCACTGTTTCCTCAGCCTGTGCTTTCTTTACTTCCTCTGCCGCCAAAAGCCTTGCCTCCATCTTCTGTCTTGCAGCACGATAGCTATACTGGCAGGCAAACGTAACTGCCAGTGCCAGAATCAACACGATAGAAAGAAATCCAATTCCATATTTATTCCTCATAACGCCAACTCCTTTTTTTCATAAGTATTGGCAATTCTGAGCAATTTATTCAAAACAGGTGAACCTTCCGGCAGAGCTTTGCAAGCAAAGCTCCTTTGGGCATCTCCATCATCTCATCCTCTGTAATGCCCCCCAAGAGCACAAGGCCTACGCCATACACGATCACTGCTACCGGCAGCGCGATCACCGTCGCGATCTTTGCACTGATGATAAGTTTAAAGGCTGAATAAGTGCCAAGCGCCGCGATTCCCATTAGTGCAGATGCCAAAAGCGGAATCCCGAACGTTCTTTTTTGTTCCTGTACATAGCCGACTTTTTGCCGGAGCGCATGGGAATTCAACATAGAAGCACAGGCCGCAAACACGATCTTGCTCACCACAACGCCGTAAATTCCCCACTGGAATACTACCATCATAATAAACAGTGACACCATATGTACGACAAGGGAAATAGAAGCGCTTTTTACCGGCACCATCATATTGTCCAGTCCCTGATGTACCGCATTTGTCACCGTCGAAAGACAGTAAAAGATAACGGAAACCGCTCCAATCTGCAGCATTTTTGCTGACACATTGTTGTTTTCAGTAAAAAAGATCAAGTCTAAAAGCGGTTTTGCCAGTACCATGAGACCGACCGCGCTGGGAATGGCAATCAACATATTGAACCGCACAAACATAGATATCTTATCATTCACCTGCCGCTTATTCCCCGACTTTACTGTAGCCACAAGACTTGGAACGAGGGAGGCCCCAAGTGCATTGGAAAATGCCAGCGGTACATTGATCAGCGTGTCATATTTTCCGCTTAAGATGCCTAAAAGCCCTGCATAATCGCTCTCGGCATGTCCCTGTGCAGACATGATCTTCCCGAACATCGCATTGTCTATCACTCCGCTCAGATTATAGACCGTAGAGCTTAAAAGCACCGGGGCGATCGTAAAAAGAAGTGCCCGAAAAATATGCTCGTAACTCTCCCGTCTTCTGGTCCGGTCACGCCTCCGCTGCCTTTTCATAACCCTCTGGTACACCACAAAGATGAACATTAAAAACAGCAGCGCAGAAACTGCCCCCGCAACGGTTCCGATCGTTCCTCCCATCGCCGCCATAGCCAGAGAAAAATCATTGCCCTTTTTTGCTGCCTTTGCCATCTTAAGCAAAAAGAAAGCCCCAAGGATACTGACCGCCGCATTGACGATCTGCTCTAACACCTGAGAAATGGCCGTGGGGATCATAGACTTGTTACCCTGGAAAAATCCGCGGAATACTCCAAGCAAAGCAACTACCAATATACAGGGTGCAAGCACCCGAAGCGCGTAGGAACTCAGTTTCATAGCCATAATATGAGTGGCGATAAAATCAGCTCCCAGAAAAATGAGCAAAGCTGCACTGCCCCCCACCGTAAAAGCAAACGAAAGGGCAATCTTAAACACTTTGTGAGCATTCCGATACTGCCCGGTAGCATTCCTCGCCGAAACCAGCTTCGACACCGCCAGAGGCAGGCTGTAGGAAGTGAGCGTCAAGGCGATGGCATAGACCTGAAAGGCAACGCCATAATACCCCATACCCTTATCTCCGAGAATATTTACGAGCGGAACTCTGTACACCGCTCCGATGATCTTCGTGATCACTCCGGCAATGGCAAGAAACGACCCCTGCATGATAAGCGACTTGTCTGAATTTTTCTTAACTTTAGCCATAGTTTAACCCCATCATAAAGTTATATGCTGCTCTCTCAAAATTTCCAGCTTTTTTAAAACTTCTCTTTGCAGCCGTTCCATCACAAGACGCTCATCCTCTTCCATATGATCGAACCCTGTCAAGTGCAGTACAGAATGTGTGATCAAAAAAGCAAATTCCCGCAAAACACTATGTCCATATTCTTCAGCCTGAGAAAGGACCTTCTCCTTGGATATCACAATATCTCCTAAAAGGAGCTCCCCGGTCTCCGGATGAAAGCAATCTTCTCTTTCCTCAAGAAACCCAAACTCTCCAGGAACTTCAAAATCCGTCATCGGAAAGGACAGGACATCGGTTGCCCGATCGATATGCCGAAACTCCCGGTTCATCCGGTGAATCTCCCCATCTGTCGTAAGCAGCAAGTTTACTTCTGCCTCATAGGGACATCCAATATGATCAAGAACTTCCAGGACGATTCTTTCTGCAAGCGTTTCACATGCCAGGGGAAGCTTTACATCCCCTTCTTCTCCAAAATTCAATGTCATGGTCTTCTCCTTGTTTTTTTTCGCTTACTTTTCTCCATATTGCTCTCATACACCTCATAGGCCTTCACAATCTTCTGCACAAGAGGATGGCGCACAACATCCTTGCTAGTGAGACGGCAAATGCTGATATCCTCGATGTTCTTTACTACATTTACCGCCACGTCGAGACCGGATAGCTGTCCCGCAGCCAAGTCTTTTTGCGTCTCGTCCCCGGTGATGACAACCTTAGAACCGAATCCGATCCTGGTAAGAAACATCTTCATCTGTGCCGGTGTGGTATTCTGGGCTTCGTCAAGGATGATAAAAGCATTGTCTAATGTCCGCCCGCGCATGTAGGCAAGAGGCGCCACCTCGATAAGCCCTTTCTCCGAATTCTTCAGGAAGCTTTCCGCACCCATGATCTGGTAGAGCGCATCATAAAGCGGCCTCAAATACGGATCGATCTTGCTCTGTAAGTCGCCTGGAAGAAAGCCTAGCTTTTCCCCTGCTTCTATCGCCGGGCGGGTCAGTATGATCCTCCCCACCTCGTCATTTTTAAACGCCGTGATCGCCATAGCCATAGCCAGATAGGTCTTACCGGTGCCGGCAGGTCCCAGTCCGAACACGATCATCTGCTTTCTAATGGCATCTACATATTTCTTTTGTCCCATTGTCTTCGGCTTGATCGGCTTCCCTCCAAGGGTATGGCATATGATATCTTTATCAATCTCAAGAATATTCTCCTCACTGTCCTCCATGACAAGTGATAATAGATAATCTACGTTCTGTTCCTGTATGATATTCCCTCTTTTAGATAATTCCGTGAGCTGTGACAGCACTTTCTTTGCCTTTTCGGCTCTTGCACCGTCCCCCATGATCTTGATGCTTTCCCCTCTGGCAACAAGTGTTACATGCAGAGCCCGCTCAATCTTCTTCATATAAACATCAAACTGCCCGAACACATTTCCTTCGTGTTCCGCAGGAATATCAATGGTCATCTCCATCATTCCCATCCACTTCGTCTCCTGTCTCTTTTCCTTCATCTTCCTTCTGTTCTGGAACCTCCAAAAGCTTAGAAGACTTCTCTTTTCCAATGGGCATCCGGACTGTCAGGCTGCCTTTCGCTTCTGATTCATCCTGCCCTGTGTATATTTTAACATCATTCTCAATAATTTCTACCCCTTTTTTCTCCAAATCTTCACAGTATCTTACAAATCTCTCTGTGAGAATCTGCTGAATTTCTTCCTTTTCATGCTGTTTTTTGTGCGGCGTATAGGGAATCGCCTCCCTCGACCACCAGAATACCGGTATATAAAAGTTGTCAAAAAATTTAAGCTGCCCTTGCTCCCCATACATCGTAAAATGCTCATAATCATTTTTAATCCCGCCAAAGGAGAATCGGATATTTCCAAGAGACAGGCTGTACTGCTTCTTACAGACATCAAAATTCTCCTTTTCAATATAGGTATTGCTGCAGGAATCTTTATACTTTATCTTGGTCTTCCCGATGATATCTGCATCAGACACATGATACTGGTATCCGGTAACCTCCCCTGCATCATTATTCACCGGGACCTGGCCGGACACTAACACATCACCCTTTTTTACTTTTGCTCCGATCTTCGTCTGCAACAGGCCGTTGCGGACAATGGCGCTGACAATGGTACAGCTTCTGTCTGCCACGATATCCACAGGCTGTACGGCACCGCCAGGCTCCGCCGCCTCTTTTGGGTCTGCTGACACTGCCGGAGAATCTTCATTTTCCTTCACCTGGATGATCAGTCGTGTTCCGCGGATAGACGCTGACACCCATATGATATCGTCATATTCTTTGCGGATATCTTTTACGATCCTCTGGCAGTTGACATCTGACTTTGCCATCCCGTTTCTTACAGACTTTTCTTCCAGAAATTCCAATAATGTCTCGTCTGTGCGGGACTTGTTCCCTGTTATGTCAATATTCCAGATATAGTGTGACATCCAAAAGATTAAAAACACAAAGAAAAAAGCTCCGGCAAAAAAGAGCTTTCGCTTCCGGTAGCGAAATAAATAAAAAGGAAGCCCGGACTTTTTTAAGATTGTAACCTTTGTTCCGGTCTTCCTGATAATCGGTTTTAACTTCCGGAAGCCGCTGATTGAAATGTTCATCTCATATGCACCGGAAACTGCCTGAAGTCCCCACAGGTAGATGCCCCTGTGCCGGCATGCATTCAAAAATCTTTCTGTAGAATACCCCGCGATCTGGATGCGAAGATAGCCTTTGATATAACAGATAAGCCGTGACAGCAACGATATCTCCTCCCGCAATATATTTTGATATCTAATCCGGTACTGACAGGCCTACATATTCGATGGATATGATATGCCCGGTGACTTTCATCTCATCGTTGGTGTAATAGTCAACCTTCAGATGTTTCCCGCAGATACGGATCTGTCCGTCCTTCGTATGGATACGGATCAGGCAATCTGTATATTCAATGATTCCTCTGTAATTTTCAATATTCAGTTCCATCTGCCCTACCATCGTGAGCATGGGTATGCCAAGCACCACATCTTTCGGAAGTTCAGACAGCTCTGACAGTCTATTTTTAAGGGAATGTTCTTCCCGCGCTGATACCTGCCTCTTTGCCTTCATACAAACGCCATTCACAGATTTTACTCATAATCTATGCGATGAGGACACTGATTATGACTACCGCTGTTCTTTAACTTTATATCAGGTATTTTATCTTCCGGTTCTTCCGCATCAGTTCTTTGACAAATGCTTCGTTATCCTCCAAAGATACATAAACATCTGTCAAACTGTAGGATTCAATACCTATCCGTTCAAAAGATGCAGCAAAAGATGCCGAATAAACTTTCATCTTCTTGACACACCGGATATCCTGTATAGGAATTTCCTTCGTAAGCAGTCCGAATTTTATAGTAACCAATTTTTTGGTGACCGTAACCTCATTCTTAAATAAAACCGGAACGAAATAAAGATCAAAAAGCAGGAACACTGCCAAATTCAAAATAAATGCCAGCGATAAATTTCCTGACCAGATCTGGTATATCAAAGAAGCGATTGCCACTCCGTTTAATACTGCTATTACAATATACCACCACGTAGCTATTTTCCCTTTGAAGATCATCGTTTTTCCTCCTCGTTAAACGTGTATGTCCACTCTGTTCCCCCAAGCATCCCCACAGCCTCTGCGCCGCATCTATTGGCAAACTGTGCGCAAGAATAAAGTCCTTTTCCCTCCGATAAAGCATAGATAAAACCTGCCACAAAGCTGTCCCCCGCCCCCGTCGTATCGATACATTCTATGCTCTTCTCCACCGGAACCCTGTACATTTCTGATGTTGTTTTTACCAGACATCCTCTTGCCCCGCATTTTATAATGACATGACCTGCGCCGGAAGCAAGAAGGCTTTCGGATGCTTTCTCTGTATCTGTCTCTCCGGTCAAAAGAGCGGCCTCCTGCTCATTGGCGAAAAGATAATCGATATATACAAATGCCCTGGCCATATCCGATATGGTCTCCCCGCATTTGCACTTTGTCATATCTGCGCAAACAGTGATACCTTGTGCTTTCGCCTGAGAAAATATCTGCGCAAGCTGTGCCTCCCCAATCTCCGGGAACACGAAAATACTGGCAAAACACAGATATCTCACTTCTTTCCCAAAAGGCATACATATGTCCGTAACCTTAAGCGCCCGCAGCGTCCCGCCCGGATTCGTAAGAAAACTTCTCTCTCCATCCCCGGCAACAAGCACAACATTAATTCCTGTGGGAATTTTCTTTCTGACCTGATCCCGCCGGAGCACGATTCCCCGATCCCGACATTCGTTAGTCAGAAACCTGCCTGCCATATCATCTCCGACAATCGTCTCTAACTGTACCTGCTTGCCCAGTCCTGCAAGTACAAGTGCCTCATTGAGCGCATCCCCTCCCGGTGACATACGGATATCTTCCGCCGGATATGAGCCTGTCTCAAATACCGAGGCGCTGACCGGACGCACCAGTACATCAATGATCGCTGCCCCGATAATTACAATCTCTGACATGATATCCTCCTGTATCCCTTCCCTATGCTAATTTATACTATCATCTTTCCTGCCAAAATACAATTGAAAAATCCTGTCTTTTTGTATTATAATGTGCAGGAGTACATATAGGAGGAATGTTATTATGATACGATATGTAGCCAGTGATCTGGACGGAACACTGTTGAAAAATGATGCCCAGAGCCTTAATCCGGAAATCTTTGACCTGATCCGAAAGCTTAAAGAAAAAGGTATCCGCTTTATTGCCGCCAGCGGACGTACATATGAGAATGTATACCGCCTGTTCGGACCGGTACAGGAGGACATTTCTTACATTACAGAAAACGGCTCCATGTGTGTCCATAATCATAAAGTGATATCAAGAGGACTGATCGACCGGGAATTGGGACTCCGGATCATCCGGGCCTCAAAGCAATTCCCGGAATTCCACTGTATGCTTTCATGTGAGACAACCGCTTACACGGACTCTGCCGATCAGCAATTTTTATACTACATGCATGAGGTGATCAAATATAAGCTCAAAGAAGTTCCTGACCTCTGCCAGGTCACAGAACCATTTTTAAAAATCGCTTTTATGAATTTCAATGGAACAGATGCGGCGGAACATTTCTTCAAGGAAAACTTTTCCTCGGAAATCAAGATCGTCACTTCCGGAAACTTATGGGTAGACTTTATCGCGCCAAATGCCAACAAAGGCACAGGACTTTCCGACATCACCCGTCATCTGGGCATTCCTTTGGCAGACGGTATCGCTTTCGGTGACCACTTCAATGATATTGAACTTTTTAAAGCTGCCGGAACCAGCTATGCAATGTCAGACTGCGCCCCCGGCGTGGAAAAATATGCCGATAAACAGACAGACTCTGTAGAATGTGTCTTGAGGACATTATTGTGATTTTCAAAATTTTTATTAATTCGAAAGTATTCGAAAGTAGACAAAAGCAAAGTGAAATGTTAAAATATGATTACAGAAACAAAACAAACAAAATATTAGGAGGAATGGAAAATGAAAATTGCAATCGGATGCGATCCAAACGCACAGAGCGAAAAGGAAGCCCTCATCAAATTTATCGAGGCAAAAGGATACGGCGAGGTGACAGATTTCGGAAGCGAGGATCCAATCTATGCCAATGTAGCAATTGAAGTTGCAGAGGCTGTTGCCGCCAAGAAATATGACCGTGGGATTTTAGTATGCGGAACCGGTATCGGTGTTTCCATCGCTGCGAACAAAGTAAAAGGTGCT
Source organism: uncultured Dorea sp. (assembly GCA_910586965.1). Lineage (GTDB taxonomy): Bacteria > Bacillota > Clostridia > Lachnospirales > Lachnospiraceae > MD308. Next base: position 280,409 of record CAJUMF010000001.1, read on the forward strand.
TACGCTGCTCTTGTCTCTGACGTATATTCTGCACAGCGGGCGCGCCTTAGCAATGATGCCAACATTATCTGTATGGGTGCATTTACCACGGGCAGCAAGGAGCGGGAGATGTTTGTAACCGAATTCCTTACCAATGAATTTGTGCCTGGATGCGGCTCTCAGCCCAAGGTGGACCGCTTCGTTGCATACGACAACGAAAGATAATAAAGACCGGACAGATACATCAGAAAGCACCCGTTCCCCTTAAGGAATATTCCCTTCGGAGATGTCGGGTGCTTTTAGTACCATATAAGTGTCAGAGATAAAGCATATCATTAGTGCTTTACCTTCT
>CAJUMF010000002.1 GCA_910586965.1 uncultured Dorea sp.
AAATTTATTTAAAAACCTGCTAAAAAGTCTTGACTTTTGTTAGCAGGTTTTCATGCAAATTTTCATCAACAGTTTGCGTCTCAACGCAAACTTACCTTTCCCCCTATGGGAGTTCGGGCATAGGGGGAATGAAAAGGGGGTGAGGGAATGGTACACGAATAAAAATCTGAACGCTGTCAACTTTTAAAAATCAATTAGAAAGAATGGAGGTTACATTGAAAACAGATATTTTTGAGGACATGGTAGAACTGACCGGCTGCAACTATATCTTCGACCTGCCCCACCGCAGAAAAAGGGTGCTGGAAGAATTAAAGGAGCTGCCGCCGCACTCCTACCCAAAGGAACAGTTAGAAAAATTTTCCCATTATGTATTCGGAGAGGATTATACTGTAGTCATGGGAACACTGGAAAGTAAGAAAGGAAGTGAAACAACGTGTATGAAATGAGGATTTACCTGTTAAACAATACAAAGCCTTACCGAGAGGGCGACGAGGAATACTCCGGCGATTGGTTTGACTGCCCTGTGGATTTTGAGGAAATCAAGGAAAAATTAGGCGTGGAGCATGAGGAACAATTAATGATTGCAGACTATGAGCTGCCGTTCCATGTGAATACCGACACTTCCATCTGGGAGGTCAACGAGAACTGCCGTAAGGTACAGGAAATTGAGGGTACGCCTGTGGGGAATGAAATAGAAGCTATACAGAAAAAGTGGTTTTACAGCTTTGAGGATTTCTTTGAAAACAAGGAAGAGATACGTCATTATGAGGCATACGACGGGGAATCGCTGGCAAGGATTCTTCTGACGGAGGAACAGCTTTACGGGGAGATTCCGGCTGCTCTGCAGAACCATATCGACTATGCGTCAATCGGGCAGGAATTAGAAGCAAACGACGAGTACCTTTTTACTACAAGCGGCGTGTTCCGCTATCGGTAAAGGCGGTGATGTATCATAGAAGAAATGCAGGTTTACATTGCCAACCTCGGAAAATACAATGAGGGGGAATTAGTGGGCGCATGGTTCACGCCGCCCATAGACTATGACGAGATGGCAGAACGTATCGGCTTGAACGACCAGTATGAGGAATACGCAATTCACGATTACGAGCTGCCCTTTGATATTGACGAGTATACATCTATCGAGGAAATCAACCGCTTTTGTGAGATGGTGGAAGATTTGCCGGAGGACATACAGGACGAGCTTTCAGAACTGCTCTGCTACTACAGCAGCTTGGAGGAACTATGCGAACACGCAGACGAGATTATCCAGTATCCCGGCTGTGACGATATGACTGACGTTGCCTATTACTTTATAGATGAATGTCAAAGTCTTGGAGAGATACCAGAAAGAATCCGCAGCTACATAGACTATGAAGCATACGGACGTGACCTTGACTTGGAGGGGCGTTTCGTCGTCACCAATCATGGGATATTTGAGTGTCCGTATTAAGGATATTCCTACCAGAAATAACAATAGCATACACCTTTACCCTCTGCCAGTGAAACACCACTGGTATTTTTTATGCAACAAGAGAAATGCGGCGGTCTGAAAACAGGCTGCCGTTTCCAGTTAAAGCAAAATAAGAAAGGACTGATTCAGAAAAATGAAGAAAATAAAAAGCTACACCAGCATTTGGAGCGTGGAGAAAGTTATCTATGCCATCAACGACTTTCAGCTCCCGTTCCCCGTGACCTTTAGCCAGATGGCGTGGTTTGTGCTGTCGCTGTTCGTTGTTATCCTGTTCGGGGAGCTGCCGCCACTTGCCATGATTGACGGGGCGTTCCTTAAATACTTTGGACTTCCCGTGGCATTTACATGGTTCGTATCCCAAAAGACTTTCGACGGGAAGAAACCTTTTGGATTCCTAAAATCCTGTATTTCCTACTACTTGCGCCCGAAAGTCACTTATGCCGGAAAGACTGTCCATCTGAAAACCGAAAAATTTAATACCGCTGTCACAGCAGTTAGGAGTGAAATCTATGTTCCCGATTAAATATATCGAAAACAATCTGGTATTCAACCATGACGGCGAATGTTTCGCCTACTATGAGCTGATACCCTACAATTATTCGTTCCTGTCGCCGGAAGAAAAGTATCTGGTGCATGACAACTTCCGCCAGCTTATCGCACAGAGCCGTGACGGGAAAATCCACGCCTTGCAGATAAGCACGGAATCCAGTATACGAGCCACACAGGAGCGTTCCAAAAAGCAAATCACAGGGCGGTTACGTGAGGTCGCCTGTAAGAAGATAGACCAACAGACACAGGCGTTAATAGATATGATTGGGGAAAATCAGATTGACTACCGCTTTTTTGTCGGCTTTAAGTTGCTGGTGAACGAGGAAGAAATCAGCTTAAAGGGCATGAGGAAATCAGCGGCTATGAGCTTTGCGGATTTTATCTATGAGGTCAACCATAAGCTGATGGGCGACTTCGTTTCCATGAGCAATGATGAAATCAGCCGCTACATGAAGATGGAGAAATTGTTGGAAAATAAAATCTCCCGTCGTTTTAAGTTCCGCAGGCTGGAGAAAAAGGATTTCGGTTATCTCATAGAGCATATCTACGGCAGAGCCGGGGTTGCCTATGAGGATTACGAGTATGATTTCCCCATAAAGAAATTGAAGCGTGAAACGCTGGTAAAGCGGTATGATCTTATCCGTCCTAGCCGCTGCCTGATAACGGAAAACCAGCGGTACTTAAAGATAGACAGTGAGGATACTACAACTTACGCTGCCTATTTTACCATCAACAGCATTGTCGGGGAGCTGGATTTTCCATCTTCGGAAATCTTCTACTACCAGCAACAGCAGTTTACATTCCCCGTCTCAACCTCTATGAATGTGGAGATTGTGACAAATAAGAAAGCCTTATCCACTGTCCGCAACAAGAAGAAAGAGCTGAAAGATTTAGATAACCATGCGTGGGAATCCAACAATGAGACAGGCAGCAACGTAATGGAGGCTCTGGATTCGGTAAATGAGCTGGAAACCAGTTTAGACCAGTCAAAGGAATCCATGTACAAGCTGTCCTACGTTATCCGTGTGGCGGCGGACAGTCTGGACGAGCTGAAACGCCGTTGTGACGAGGTTAAGGATTTTTACGACGACTTGAATGTAAAGCTGGTGCGCCCGTTCGGGGATATGCTGGGATTGCACGGGGAATTTCTGCCAGCCAGCAAACGGTACATGAATGATTATATCCAGTATGTCACCAGTGATTTCCTTGCTGGACTTGGATTCGGGGCGACGCAGCAGCTAGGGGAAACAGACGGTATTTATATCGGCTATAACCTTGATACAGGAAGAAACGTCTACCTAAAACCCAGCCTTGCGGCACAGGGGGTAAAAGGTTCTGTCACCAATGCGTTAGCGGCAGCGTTCTTAGGCTCTCTCGGCGGTGGAAAATCATTCTGCAACAACCTTATCATTTACTATGCGGTGCTGTTCGGGGGAAAGGCAGTCATTGTAGACCCGAAATCCGAGCGTGGCAACTGGCAGGATACATTGCCCGACATTGCACATGAAATCAAGATGGTGAACCTCACCAGCGAGGACAGGAACAAAGGACTTCTTGACCCGTATGTGATTATGAAGCGCACAAAGGACGCTGAAAGCCTTGTGATTGATATTTTGACATTCCTTACAGGTATTTCTTCCCGTGACGGTGAGAAGTTCCCCGTCCTTAGACGGGCAATCCGCTCTGTTACCCAGAGTAAAAAGCGTGGACTTCTCCGTGTGATTGATGAATTAAGGAATGACGGCTCTCCTGTGGCGGAGAATATCGCAGACCATATCGAGAGCATGACGGACTATGATTTTGCACACCTGCTTTTCTCGGACGGTGAAAAAAGGCAGTCTATCAGCTTGGACAGGCAGTTCAACATTATACAGGTGGCAGACCTTGTGCTACCGGATAAGGATACAAAATTTGAGGAATACACCACAATGGAGCTGCTTTCCGTTGCTATGCTTATCGTTATCAGTACCTTTGCTCTGGATTTTATCCACTCGGACAGAAGCATTTTTAAGATGGTAGATTTAGATGAAGCATGGACATTTTTACAGGTGGCACAGGGGAAAGCTCTCTCTAACAAACTGATTCGTGCCGGACGCTCCATGAACGCCGCCGTTTATTTTGTAACACAAAATTCCGGCGACGTGGACGACGAGAAGATGAAGAACAATATCGGTTTAAAATTCGCATTTCGTAGTACGGACATCAAAGAAATCAAGAATACCCTTGAATTTTTCGGCGTGGACAAAGAGGACGAGGGCAACCAGAAACGGCTTAGGGATTTGGAGAACGGGCAATGTCTGTTTCAGGATTTATACGGGCGTGTGGGCGTTATCCAGATACACCCGGTATTCTCCGATTTGTTTCATGCTTTTGATACCAGACCGCCCATGCAGACAGGGGAATCGAGGTGAAACCTATGGAAAGAAGTAGAAGAAAGGTTCTCCGCTGTCTGGTTATCCTGCTTTCTGTGATTTTGGGCGTACTGGTATTTCTCTCCCTTACAGGCACGGTGGCTTACGCCGCCGGACTGGTGGACAATACGGTGAGCGACGCAAACGCCTACTCGAAATATCCACTGGAAAACTACCAGCTTGATTTTTACGTGGACAGTTCGTGGGATTGGCTGCCGTGGAACTGGCTGGACGGGATTGGGAAAAGTATTCAGTACGGGCTATATGCCATTACAAATTTTGTCTGGACAGTGAGCTTATATATATCCAATGCTACAGGCTACGTGGTGCAGGAATCCTATAAGCTGGATTTTATATCGGATACGGCAGACGCAATCGGCAAAAACATACAGACACTTGCAGGAGTGACTTCCGGCGGCTTTTCCAGTGAGGGGTTCTATGTGGGATTCTTGCTTATTCTCATTCTGGTTATGGGTATTTATGTGGCGTATACAGGACTTATCAGACGGGAAACGACAAAGGCTGTTCATGCGGTGGTAAATTTTCTGATTGTGTTTCTGCTGTCAGCGTCAATGATTGCCTATGCGCCGGATTATATCGCAAAGGTCAACGGATTTTCCGCAGACATAAGCAATGCCGCCCTGTCGCTGGGAACAAAGATTGTGCTGCCGGATTCTGACAGTAAGGGAAAGGACAGCGTAGCTTTGATACGTGACAGCCTGTTTTCTGTGCAGGTGAAACAACCGTGGCTGCTTTTGCAGTATGGGGAATCGGATATAGAATCTTTGGGTGCTGACCGTATCGAAGAATTACTGTCTGCCAGCCCGGACACGGACGACAGGGAGAATGTGGTGATTGACGAGATTGAGGACAGGGATAATGTCAACTTAAGCGTCACAAAAACTATGAGCCGTTTAGGAACAGTGGTATTCCTGTTTATTTTCAATATCGGGATTTCGATTTTTATATTTTTACTAACGGGCATGATGATATTTTCGCAGGTGCTATTTATCCTGTATGCTATGTTCCTGCCCGTCAGTTTTATTTTGTCCATGCTGCCAACTTATGAAAGTATGGCGAAAAAGGCACTTACAAAGCTGTTCAATACGATTATGCTCCGTGCCGGTATTACGCTGGTGATTACGGCGGCTTTCAGCATATCCGCTATGTTTTACTCTATCTCCGCAGGTTATCCGTTCTTTATGATAGCGTTCTTGCAGATAGTGACCTTTGCAGGAATCTACTTTAAGCTGGGGGATTTGATGGCAATGTTCAGCCTGCAATCCTCGGACACGCAGCAGGTGGGCAGACGTATCTTACGGCGACCATACCTGTTCTTGGGGCGTGGCACAAGACGTTTGGAGCGCAGGATAGGAAGAACTATAGCCGTTGGTGCTGCCGGAGGTGCGGTTGGTGCGGCGGTAACCTCTCGTTCGCAAAAGAACAGTTCGGCAAAGACGGGAAGTCATAACAGACCAAACCACGACACACAGAGGGATTCTCCTATAAATAACGGCACTTCCAGTATTGGGAAACGTGCTGGTGAGAAAGTAGGTGCTGTCCTTGATGGCAAAGACCGTATCCGTGACAAGGTAAAGTCTGTCAGACAGCAGGTGAAAGATATGCCGATACAGACACAGTACGCTATTCATAGCGGCGCAAACCGGATTCAGGAAAATGTATCGGATTTCCGGCGTGGCATTGTGGAGGAACAGGCGACAAGAAAACAAGGACGTGCAGACAGGCGAAATCAGCACAGGCAGACCATTGCAGAAAAGCGAAAGGAGCTGGACAGAGCAAGACAAAGCTCTGGTTCTACAGGAAAAGGAGCTGCCCCAACCCATGACCGACCAGCGACAACGCCTGTATCGGTGAAGTCAGGTTCACAGGCGGCAGCTAACAGGCAGAAAGAATCTATGGCTAGGGAGCGTCCGGCGATGGCAGAAAAAGGACAGGCAGCGTCGGGCAGGACGAGAGACGCAGCTTTAAGACAGCAGGAAAATACAAGGGGAAACCAGCCTGTTTCTGCTGCTTTATCACGCCAGACTACAAAACAGAAGAAACAGGTGGCGATTGCCCCAAATCAGACGGTACGGCAATCTCTCAAAGCTGACAATTCCCATCAGACCGCCAGCCGGAAAGGACGGAAGAAATGAAGTTAAGATATTTGGCGGTATTCGGTGGGATATTTACGGTGATTATCAGCCTGCTTTTGTTCCTGTTCATCATAACCGCAGATGATGAAGAAAGCGGCACTTCTTCCTTTGATTTTTCGGGAATGAACTTATCCCCGGAGGTATTGAAACACCAGCCTACGGTTGAAAAATACGCAAGGCAGTACGGAATTGAGGACTATGTGGATTACCTGCTTGCGATTATGCAGGTAGAATCTGGCGGCACGGCTACGGACGTTATGCAGTCTTCGGAATCCCTCGGTTTGCCGCCCAACTCCCTCTCTACAGAGGAATCCATCTGACAGGGGTGCAAATATTTCTCTGAATTATTAAAATCCGCAAAGGCAAGCGGCTGTGACATCAATACGGTCGTACAAGCCTACAATTACGGCGGCGGCTTTATCGGCTATGTCGCCGGACACGGGAAGAAATATACCTTTGAGCTGTCGGTGAGTTTTGCAAGGGGGAAATCCGGCGGCGTGAAAGTCAGCTATAAAAATGAGATTTCCATAAAGGAAAACGGCGGCTGGCGTTACCGATACGGGAACATGTTCTATGTAAGGCTGGTGTCGCAATACCTCGCCGCTCCCAGCTTTAATAACGCTACAGCGCAGAAAATCTTTAGTGAAGCATTGAAGTATCAAGGCTGGAAATATGTATTCGGGGGCAGCAATCCGAACACCAGCTTTGATTGCTCTGGACTTGTCCAGTGGTGCTACGGAAAGGCAGGTATCAAGCTCCCCCGTACCGCACAAATGCAGTATGACGCTACCCAGCACATACCGCTGTCACAGGCAAAGGCTGGCGACTTGGTATTCTTCCACTCTACCTACAATTCGGGAACGTATGTAACGCATGTGGGGATTTATGCCGGTAACAACCGTATGTATCATGCCGGAAATCCCATTGGCTATGCAGATTTGACAGGCTCGTACTGGCAGAAACATCTAATCGGCGCAGGACGGGTGAAAACAAAATAAAAAGGAAAGGAATGGTATCTATGCTATTTAAGAAAAAAGAAAAAGAATCAAAACCTAAAAAAGAAAAACGAGTGCCTGTAATGAAAATCGGCACACATAAGAAAACGGTACTTGCCTTGTGGCTGGTGCTGCTGTCAAGCGTCAGTTTCGGGGTCTATAAGAACTTCACTGCCATTGACAGACACACGGTACATGAGAAGGAAGTCATAGAACAGCGGATTATCGACACGAATCGGATTGAAAATTTCGTCAGAGCATTTGCCACGGATTTTTATTCTTGGAGCAACACGCAGGAATCCATTGACGCAAGGACTACGAATATCAGCCGCTATCTCACAAAAGAATTACAGGATTTGAATGTGGATACGGTGCGGCAGGATATACCTACAAGCTCCACGGTTACGGACGTTAAAGTTTGGGATATTGAACAGGAGGGAACACAAGATTTTACCGTCACCTACTCGGTAGACCAGACCGTGACAGAGAGGGAACAGTCCATAGGCTGTACTTCTGCTTATATGGTAGTGGTTCATGTAGACGATAACGGGGATATGGTAATTACAAAGAATCCCACCGTCAGCAGCCTGCCGGGAAAATCCGGCTATGAGCCAAAGATTAAAGAATCTGACGGAACAGCGGACGCTGCTACCACGGAGGAAGTGACAGAGTTCTTGGAGACGTTTTTCAAGCTGTATCCCACGGCTACGGAAAAAGAGCTTGCCTATTATGTGGAGGGGAATGTGCTTACGCCTGTAGGCTGTGATTACCTGTATTCGGAGCTTATCAATCCCATATTTACAAAGGACGGGGAACAGGTGAAAGTGTCCGTGTCCGTAAAGTATCTGGATAACCGGACGAAAGCGGCGCAGATTTCACAGTTTGAATTGACGCTGGAAAAGGATAGTAACTGGAAGATTGTAGGATAATAAAAATAGGCTTGCATTTCGTACTTCGGTATGATTTGCAAGCTGATAATATAGTTGTGACATTTCATTTAAAAGATTATAATAATGAAGCGGCTAAGATTTATTTTTAATGATAGTATATGAGCATAGTTGATAAAAAATTGCTTTTTCAATGATAAAATATGCTTTTAAGGAGGAATGAGATATGGCACAGAGCATTTTAATTGTAGACGATGAAAAAGATATTGTATCAATGTTGAGTCGATATTTTTATAAAATTGGTTATGTAGTATACACAGCAATTAATGGAAAAGAAGCACTGAATGCAATCACAAAGCACCCAGATATTATTTTATTAGATATAAATATGCCGGATATGAATGGATTTGCGATTTGTGAAAAAATCAGGAATTATGTGTCCTGTCCTATTATTTTTTTAACAGCTCGGATTGAGGACTGTGACAAAATCAGAGGATTTGCAATCGGCGGCGACGACTATGTTGTAAAGCCTTTCTCTATTGATGAATTAGAAGCTAGAGTTGCTGCTCATTTGCGGAGGGAAAAAAGACATAATTCATTTGCAATAGTCCAATTCGATAATAACATAGTAATTGATTATTCAGCACGAACAGTTTTTTACAAAAAATCTGAAATAAATTTTACAAAGAAAGAGTTTGATATTATCGAATTTCTTTCACAAAACAAAGGAATTATTTTTGACCGTGAAACAATTTATGAAAAAGTATGGGGGTTAGATGGTACTGGAGACAATTCTGTTATTACAGAACACATACGCCGGATAAGAACAAAATTCCTTTCTATGTGTAACAATCCTTATATAGAAACTGTTTGGGGGTGCGGATATAAATGGAAAAAGTAAAACAAAAAAATGTAATGTATTATATTGACAATATGAATATTAAATTTTCATTTATTTTTTATGCTCTTATTTTTCTGATTGCTGGCATTACTATAAGCATTATATCAATTACTTTTGTAGATGATTTTAGAATGAACCTTAACTATAAATATGAGGACATGACAGCAAGATATAATATACCTGAAAATGGTTCATTTACAGCAGAATATAACCAAGACCAAACAGAATATACGATATATAATGCAAATAGAAAGAAAGTATGTAATTTTGTTGTAGACTATAAAAAGGAACGTCCGGTACAAGAATATATTTATCCTAATCATGTCTCTTACATTGAAGTTTCACCAAATTTTACAAAACATGATAGAATTATAGATTCTGCTTTAGGTGTGATTAATATTGTCATCATTCCTATTGTTCTTTCAATTAGTATGATGCTTTGTGTGACTATTTTTATACGCCGGAAATTGGCAAGACCGATAAAATTACTAACGAATGCATACAAAAAAATTGAAAACAACGAACTGGATTTTACTTTGCCTTACCCGTATAAAGACGAGATGGGTAGATTGTGTCTTGCATTTGAAAAAATGAAAAATTGTTTATATCAAAATAATAAAAAAATGATACGTCAATTTACCGAACAGAGGCGATTAAATGCTGCTTTTTCGCATGATTTACGAACACCTTTAACATTACTTAAAGGTCATACTACAATGTTACTTTCATTTATTCCCAAAGGCTTAGTTTCGCAACAAGAGGTACTTGACGAGTTATCAATAATATACAACAATGTAAAGCGGCTTGAAAATTATGTTAATTCTATGACAAACCTATACCGTTTAGAAGATATTGAAATAGAAAAAGAAAACATAAATTTTGACTTATTATTAGACACTTTATCAAATACAACGAAGCCGCTTTGTTCTGATATAAAATATACTATTAAAACAAATTGCAGTAGAAAACAAATTTTGTTTATCAATCTTGAAATTGTTAATAGAATTTATGAAAATTTGATATCTAATAGCATTAGATATGCTAATTCTATGATAGATATTGATATAAGCAAGAAAAATGAATATCTGTTGATTACGGTCTCTGATGATGGTTGCGGTTTCAAGAGTACAGATATAGAACGTGCTACACTACCATTTTACAAATCATCGCAAGATACTTCGATTGAACATTTAGGACTGGGATTAAACATTTGTAAGATATTATGTGAAAGACACGGAGGCACAATAATGATTTCAAATAATCAAAATGGAGGAGCCTGTGTTACAGCTTGTATAAAAATTGTATAAGTTGATGAAAAATAGACATTTCCCCTATATAATTGCAATAAGCACTTATACAAGGAGGTTTTTGAAAATGAGAAAAAGTATTTGTATTATTTTAATATTTGCTGTAAGCATTTTGTCCGGGTGTGATTCAACATCAGATAAAGAAATTATATCATCGCAAGATTTTAAAGAATTTTATGAAGTTTCGTCTTATGGAACTGAGGAAAAAATCAATATCCTATCAGATGTCAAGCTCACATCAAGTAAAAAAGATAACTCTGACTTGGGAAACGCAATATTTTTTTTAGAAAATAACTCTGACAAAGAGTATTATTATACTAAAGGTTACTTTGAAATCGAAGCAGAACAATCAGATACATGGTATCAATTGACACAACTTTATGAACCATCAAAAGATAATGAAGATGATGTGGTTATAAAGCCTAATGAAAGGTTAAGTTTATCATATGATATTTCTTCAGTATACGGAGAACTCCCATCAGGACGTTATAGGATAATTGTAAGTGTTTTTTATTTTGAATCACCTAAAGATTGGGATTATGATACTTATTATTTGGCATGTGAATTTACACTAAAATAGCATATCAGAAAGGAAACGAATGGAAACTGTAAAATGGATATACTGTCCTATATGCAAGAATAAAACAAGAACAAAAATCAGAAAGGATACTGAATTGATAAATTTTCCATTGTATTGTCCAAAATGCAAACAGGAAAATCTTATCAATGTTAGTAAGTTGAAAATAAAAATAATCAAAGAGCCAGACACTAAGATGCAGAGCCGATAATTTAGAGGATTTTATACCTCATAGATTATCGGCTTATTTTTATCACTTATCATCGTATTTCGTATTATCAATAAGCAAATAAAAATGGAGGAACTAATTTTCCTCCACTTCCTTTGACTTGATGATTCCATCAGCGACGCTCTCTACAATCACTAAATCCTTATTGGACAATTTGTCGAGTTGCATTTCCAACTGCCGCCGTCTGGTGCTTTTTGCCGGATCAGGCGCAGAAAGGAAAAATTCATCAGTTGACACATTGAGCAAATGCACAAGGTCATAGAATACCTGTAGGCTTGGGTGCTTGCCCTTATTCTCAATGTTGGTTAAGTAGCGTGGGTCAATCTCAATCATTGCGCCCACTTGTTCACGGGTTAAACCCTGTTTATTTCGGGCGGCTTTGATTGCCAGTCCGAAAGCTCTGAAATCGTACCTATCTTCTTTTTTACGCATAGTAAATCACCTCACTACATTCTACAGTTCCTATGGAAGAATGAACAGGTATGGAAAAGCGTGTTATATAGTCTTGTAGTTCCTATTATGTGTAAAAAGATACGAATACGCTGCAAATGCGGTTAATAAAAAAACCGTTGTTTACAGCTCTTTTTGGAATACAGACTTTGATATATTCTTTCGGACGACGGTTGAAAAGCCGCCGTTTTTTCTTTTTCCTCACGGTGCAGACATAAGGTTATTTTGTTTCAGCGGCTATAGGAGGCAGCCGCTTTGAAAGAGATTTACTATCCGTTTCTTCCGGCAGAAAAATTACTGTCAAAAAAATCTTAGCCATCACAGCGGCAAAATGCGCCCTTGTATATGGTTTTTCAGATGATATGACAGGAACTATCAAGAAAGTGCATGGACAATATTTTCCTATTGTTCCTGTGCTTTTTTGCTGCCTGACAATATTTTTTGAATTTTTTCCCAGACTTGCAACAAATCACGTCTACGCAGCGAGTGTTAGTACGAAATGGGAAAGAAATCTCTTATCCCCTTTCAGTTTAGCCAGAAAGGGGGTGAGATTATGAAACCATCTTCTTTCCAAAATGCTATCCGACTTCAATTTGATTGTCTGGCAAAGCGTGTCGTTGATACGACCGTCAAGGACTATCAGAGGGAGTTAAGCCGACACGCAGCGCACGTAACGCCATTTTCTGAATTGCCGGAGCAGGCGTTAAGCGGTATCGGCACGACGGACGAATACGATTCCGATTATTCCTGCTTTGAAGTTTTAGGAATGAAAGTCAAGGTGAACAATGAGCAGTTGGCAGAAGCATTAAAGCAATTGCCGGAGAAAAAGCTGGATATTCTGCTGATGTTTTATTTTCTGGAAATGTCTGACGCTGAAATTGCCGACCTGCTACAGATTGACCGGACGACTTCTTTCCGAAACCGCAGGAAATCACTGGAAGAAATCAAGAAGATACTACAGGAGGACGAGCTATGAAATCCGCAGAAAAATGTCCGTCATTCACTGTTATTTCCGCTGCCGCCGACGGCGACGCACAGGCAATCGAAAAAATACTAAAGCACTATGACGCTTATATCTCAAAAGCCAGCTTGCGCCCGTTGTACGACGAATACGGCAATATCTACATAGCCGTGGATACGGAACTGAAAGGAAGAATCAGAACCGCCATGATGGAAATGATTCTGAAATTTGAAGTTGAGATAGTTTGATTTAGTTTACTTGTTCTTTGACAACTGAATAGAGCAATCAGATACGTTTGATATACAGCGAGCCGACGGACGGAAACGCCATGACCGAAAGGGGGAATCATCACAGAGCGGTAATTTTCAGTGAACCGTAGGCGGCTGTTGGAAAAGCCGCTGCCATGACCTGTATATCAGAATAATGATACGCCCGTAAGACATAGGTTCGCCCATCAGAATGGGAATGGTGAAAATCCAGTGGAGTTTTCCAAAGCCGTCTGATTGCTTATGATAACAACATTTTCTTTCATAACGTACAAGCATTTTTGCATACTTTGTAATATATTGTAATGAGGTGATTACTTGGCAAATGGTACAAAAATAGTTTGCAGGAATGTGTTTAAGACAAAAGAAAAAGCGGCATTTACAAAAGAATACACACGAAAATGGATAGAATTAATCAATGAATTTGAAAGGAATAAAGGGCAGCGGATACCTGCCAAATCATAGACAGACTGTCTCAAAAATGGTATAATCATATCATGTAGAGATAGTTTGTTTTGTCTTCCCTGAAAAGGAGAGCAAAACATTATGAGTACAAAATCTAAGGTTGCTATATATTGCCGCTTATCAGAAGAAGATAGAAACAAACAATCAGAAACAGACGACAGTAACAGTATTCAGAATCAAAAGTCAATGTTATTGCAGTATTCGTTAGAACAAGGCTGGGAAGTCACAGGTATTTACAGTGATGATGATTACGCCGGCGCAGACAGGCGGCGACCAGAATTTAACAGACTGTTAGCAGACGCAAGGGAGCATAAGTTTGATATTATCCTTTGTAAGACACAATCCAGATTCACCAGAGAATTAGAGCTGGTGGAGAAGTACATTCACGGGCTGTTCCCCATATGGGGGATTCGTTTTATCAGTATTGTTGATAATGCAGATACCGCTAATAAAGGAAATAAAAAGTCAAGACAGATTAATGGACTTGTAAATGAGTGGTATTTGGAGGATATGTCGGACAATATTAAAAGCGTTCTGACAGACAGACGGAAAAACGGACATCATATCGGAGCATTTGCTTTATATGGATACAAAAAAGACCCGGATATAAAAGGACATTTGATTATAGATGAAGAAGCTGCACAGGTCGTCAGAGAAGTTTTTACTCTGTTTTCACAGGGGTATGGAAAGACAGCCATTGCTCGTATGCTGAATGACAGAGGGGTTCCAAATCCTACGGAATACAAACGGATTCACGGATTGCGTTATCAGCAACCGAAAAGGAAAAACAGTACCTTATGGAAATATTTTGCTATATCGGATATGCTGGCAAATGAAATCTACATTGGCAATATGGTACAGGGGAAATACGGTAGTGTCTCTTATAAGACAAAGCAAAATAAACCCAGACCTAAGAATCAATGGTACATTGTTGAGGGAACCCATGAACCAATTATTGACCGTGAGCTGTGGGAGAAAGTTCAAGCACTGATAGCTCAAAAGGCAAAACCATTTACAGAGGGGAAAATAGGACTATTCGCAAGAAAAGCTCGTTGTATGAATTGCGGCTATACGATGTGTTCTAATAAACAGAGAGACGGCAGACGTTATTTAAGATGTTCTAACCGTCACGTTGCGAAAGACGCTTGTATCGGTTCTTTTATCTCTGTTCCGAAACTGGAACAGGCGGTAATCGAAGAGCTTAACAAATTATCCGCAGCTTATCTCAATAAAGACGAGTTAGAACAAAATGTAGTCTTTAACAGTGACCTGCGAGGAAATAAAGAAACCCTCCAAAAAGAAATTGCCGCTTATCAGAAAAAAATCATGGAATACATCAAGAGTATTCGTGAATTGTATTTAGATAAGGTAAAAGGAGTTATTACGGAACAGGATTACATGGACTTATCCAAAGACTTCTCGAAAGAAAAAGACAGGCTTGAAAAACTGGTGGCAGATATGCAGAAGCAGCTTGATGTTATCGAAAGGAAAATACAGGCTGGTGATAACAGACGTCAGTTGATTGAGCAATATACAAATCTTGAACACTTAGACAGAGAAACGGTCGAAAAGCTGATTGATTATATACTGGTCGGCAAAAAAGACCCTGTAACTAAGGAAGTACCTGTTGAAATACATTGGAATTTCTAAGGTTCTCATATCTGGTGTAATCGTATATCAGATATGGAGAACCGTCTCTTAAAACCCAAATGTTGTATTTACAAAATCGTACCATCTGCTGCCATATCTTCATGCAGATCAGTGATCGGGTCTCCCTTGGACTGGAAATAGGTTGCCGTCCAGGGTGTGCCGCCTGCCGACTGCGGCCAGAGCGCCAGCGTATGGTCTACATAATATTTGTCAAAGCCTGATTTTTCAATCTGTTCCGGGGTAAGGTCCCTGGTAAGCTGGTGGATGATGGCACAGATCATTTCCATGTGTGCCAATTCTTCCGTACCGATATCCGTCAATATCCCCGTCACCTCATTGTAAGGCATGGTGTACCTCTGTGACAGATACCTCATAGATGCTGCGAGCTCCCCGTCCGGCCCGCCGAACTGGCTGATGATCACCTGGGCAATCTTAGGATTTGTCTGCGTTATCTTTACCGGATACTGTAATCTTTTCTCATAATTCCACATAGACTAGCATCCTCCTTCCTGCCACGGCCATGGCTCGTGTATCCATGTCCAGTGGTCTTCGCACAGGCTGGCGGTGTCAAGAGTAAGCGGGCCGTAGAATTTCGCATACTCCTTGAGCGCCTGTACGCGCTGCTTTTTAAACTCTTCAAAGTATTCAAGCGCCTCCGCGTTGCAGGGGTGTGTATCTAAGAACAGTTTCACATCGTCTACGGCAAAGCTTACGATATTGATCCATTCCATTAATTCGTGACGGCAAGGCTTTTGTTCACTCATTTACAGCACCCTCCTATTCCCTGAAACGGTTTATTCAGTTCCTTAAAAATCGTGCCATGGCAAAAGCCTTTGTCAGACTCATAGATGTCGCACCACTCCTGCCACGGCACATAAGCCATTGCCAGGGGCATCCCGCGCAGTTCGTCATAGCTGCCTTTGTCATTGCAGCACACAATCTCCGGCTCCCGGCAGACAGGTTCGCATGACGGCTGGCAGACAGGCTCGCGCGGCATCTGGCATGAGCTTTGCGCGTTCGCACAGGGTCTTGCACAATTTCTGCGTCTCATATCCATATATTCCTGTGATTGATATCGGTAATTCGGCATATATGATTCTCCCTTCATAAATATTTGCAATATTATTGTATGAAAATATGACAAAAGGTGTGCGGAAAGGAAATAAAAGTGGAGGTTGTTTTTATGCTTGTATCCAAGTATAATAATAACGATTGGAGTGTAAATGATATGGCAAAAAAGAAGACGAGGGAGAAAAGAAATAAAAGATCGGAGAAGATCAGGTATTATGATTACAGTCTGGTAGCAATCCTGATATTTCTTGTGTGTTTTGGTCTGGTCATGCTGTACAGCACAAGTGCCTACAGTGCATTGGTGAGCTATGGCGACAGTATGTATTATTTTAAGAGGCAGATGGTTTTTTGCGTGGCGGGATTTGCAGGTGTGTATATCATCTCTAAATTTGACTATCGATGGTATACAAGGATAGCAAAGAGGCTGTATTTCGTGTCGATTTTTCTGATGGCGCTTGTGCAGACGCCGCTCGGCAAGCAGGTCAATGGCGCGCGGCGCTGGATCAGGCTCCCGGCCGGGCAGCAGTTCCAGCCGGCAGAGCTGGCAAAGATCGCGGTGATACTTTTTATTCCGTTTTTAATCTGCAAGATTGGAAAGCAGATCACGACGCTGGAAGGAGTTGTAAAGGTGTTGGTGTGGGGCGGGATCTCTGCGGTCTGTGTCTATTTTTTGACGGATAACTTAAGTACTGCAATTATTGTTATGGGGATTTCCTGTGTCATGGTATTTGTGGTGCATCCGAAGACGGCGCCTTTTATAGCCGTGGCTGTGGGCGGACTGGTATTTATTATTGTTGCGGTGCAGATTCTCGGTGCAAGTCTTTCGCATACGGGGAGTTTCAGGCTGAAGAGAATTCTGGTATGGCTGGATCCGGAAGCGCATGCATCAGAGGGAGGCTTTCAGGTTATGCAGGCACTCTATGCGATCGGTTCAGGCGGATTTTTTGGAAAAGGACTTGGAAATAGTGCCCAGAAGATGATCATACCAGAGGTGCAAAATGATATGATTTTGTCTATTATCTGCGAGGAGTTAGGAGTGTTCGGAGCGATCATCATACTGATTCTTTTTGGGATGCTTTTGTACAGGCTGTTATTTATTGCTCAGAATGCACCGGATATGTACGGCTCTCTGGTCGTGACGGGTATATTTGTACATATTGCGCTGCAGGTGATCTTAAATGTAGCAGTTGTGATCAATCTTATCCCTACGACGGGAATTACGCTGCCATTTATCAGTTACGGAGGAACTTCCATCTTGTTTTTGATGGCAGAGATGGGGATTGCATTGGGCGTCTCAAGGAGGATCCAATTTAGTGAATAAAATACTTTTCTTTCCGGTATAAATATGATATGATGATTAGGTAGTATTCAAAACTATGTATGATAGATATAAATGACATGCCAAAAGCATATGGGTATGGCGTGCCGGGAGGATGTGTATGAGCTATAAAGTTATTGTTGACAGTTGCGGAGAGTTAAGCAGTGACATGAAAGGGACAGGACATTTTGAGACGGCCTCCCTGAGTATTGAAGTGGCAGGGCATCATATAGTAGATGATGAGACATTCGATCAGGCGGACTTTTTGCGGAGAGTGAAGGAATCGCCGGAGTGTCCGAAGTCTTCCTGCCCGTCACCGGAGCGGTATATGGAGCTGTATCGCTGTGAAGCCGACCATGTCTATGCGGTAACGCTTTCGGCGGAGCTCAGCGGTTCTTATAACAGCGCAGAACTTGGCAGGAAGCTTTATTGTGAAGAGTATGGGGAGAAGGATATCTATGTATTTAATTCCCGCTCGGCATCGATCGGCGAGACCTTGATCGCGCTTAAGATTGCGGCGTGCGAGGAGAAGGGGATGAGCTTTTCCGAGGTTGTCCGGGAAGTGGAGGCTTACATCGAAAGCCAGAATACTTACTTTGTCTTAGAGACACTTGATACCCTTCGGAAAAACGGAAGACTGACGGGGCTTAAGGCAGTGGTGGCGACAGCACTCAATATAAAGCCTGTGATGGGAGCGACTCCGGAGGGAACGATCTGCCAGCTCGGACAGGCGAGGGGGATTAAGAAAGCGCTTGCAAAGATGTGCGATACGATCATAGAGAATTTGAAGGAATCAAAGGAGAGAATTCTTGCGATTTCTCATTGCAACTGCAGGGAGCGTGCGGAGCAGGTGAAGCATATGCTGGAATCTAAAGCTGAATTCAAGGATATCATTGTTCTTGATACGGCCGGGATCAGCAGCATGTATGCGTCGGACGGCGGTATAATTGTGGTTGTGTAGTCTTCGGATTTGTGGTAAACTTATTCTAATATGACTTGTTCGAAGGTTGTATCAGTTTATTTAACAAAAAGGAGCAGTAAGGGTATGAGTCAGGAAAAGGTTGACAAATATAAAAAAGAAAAGGCGAATCGCAGACAGACGATAAAAAAGGAAAAGATCCAGAATGTACTCCGCAAATGTGCGGTGGGTGTTGTGGCTGTTTTATTGATCGGATGGATCGGTTATTCGGCGTATGGTACGTATGAGTCAAAGAAGCCGAAGGAAGAAGTAGAGATTGATTATACAGCTTTGACAGATTTTTCCCAAAAGCTTAATGAGTAATTAAAAAGAAATAATCAGATTGAAGAGTCGGTGAAACCGTGTATTATTCGCGGTTTGCCGGCTCTTTTTTTATATTTGTACAGGGGGTGCTCTGAGATAAATTTCAAAAAAGGGGTTGAAATCACCCAAAAAGTAGTTTACAATGGGTTCAAGTGGTAGAAAGTGGTGAAAAGTAGAAGAAAGTGGTGCGAATGATATAAAAGTGGCAGCCCACTTTGAAAGAGGGTGAGTTCCGGTGCTTAAGGGGGAGTACAGTCATAATATTGATGCCAAAGGCAGAATTATCATTCCTGCAAAGATGCGTGACGATCTGGGGGAGCATTTCGTCATCACTAAGGGCATGGAGAATTGTCTGTACATATACCCGGAAGACGAATGGAACGCCTTCGAAGAGAAACTTAACGCCTTACCAACCACCACGGATAAAAAAGCCCGCGCTTTTGCATATTTCTTTCAGGGGAGTGCGATAGACGGGGACCTTGATAAGCAAGGCAGAACATTGATCTCGTCTGTTCTGAGAGACTATGCGAAGTTGGATAAAGAAGTAGTTTTTATCGGCATGGGGAAGCGTGCCGAGATTTGGGACAAGGCAAGATGGGATGAAAAGAATGCTGAAGTGGAGCTTAACATTGAAGATATTGCATCTGATATGGAAGCGAATGGATTCAGTATCTAAAGGGAGAAGATATGGAGTTCAAACACAAATCAGTATTACTTGACGAAACTGTTAACGGATTAGGCATTAAGGCGGACGGCATCTACGTAGACGGAACTCTCGGGGGAGGGGGACATGCTTACGAGATTGCGAAGCGCCTTGGCGAAAAGGGGAGTATTGTAGGAATAGACAGGGATGAGGCGGCCATCGAGGTTGCAGGCATCCGACTAAGAGACTTCGGGGAAAGGGTCACGATAGTAAGGAGCAACTATTGTGATATGAAGTCGCTGCTCCATCACATAGGCATTGACAAGGTCGATGGAATTGTACTGGATTTGGGCGTATCATCTTACCAGTTAGATACGGCAGAACGGGGATTTTCCTATCGCGAGGATGCACCTCTGGACATGCGGATGGATAGACGTCAGAAGATGACAGCCAGAGATATCGTCAATGAGTATAGTGAGATGGAACTTTACCGCGTGATCAGGGACTACGGTGAGGATAAATTTGCGAAGAATATCGCGAAGCACATCGCACAGGCACGCGGTAAAAGTTCTATTGAGACGACGAGACAGCTTACAGAGATCATCAGGCAGTCAATACCTATGAAATATCAGAAGAAAACGGGACATCCGGCTAAGAGGACATTTCAGGCTATCCGTATTGAACTTAACGGGGAACTGGATGTTTTGAGGGGATCGCTGGATGACATGATCGACATACTAAACCCGGGCGGGAGACTTTGTATCATTACCTTCCACTCGTTGGAGGACAGGATTGTTAAGAGTGCATTTCGAAAAAATGAGAATCCGTGTACTTGTCCGAGTGATTTTCCGGTATGCGTATGCGGAAAAGTTTCAAAGGGAAGTATTATCACAAAAAAGCCGATTCTGCCAAGCGAAAAGGAGATAGCGCATAACAGTCGTGCGAAAAGCGCGAAGCTTCGTATCTTTGAGCGCAGATAGGCATAAAAGGGGTGAATGTATATGGCAAGACGTGCATCGGCTGGCTATAACCAGAGATATAGAAATACATCGGGACAGATGTATGTGTATGGTAACGTTGTCCCGAAGCCGGAACAGGAACCAGTAAGACGGCAAGCCAGAAGACCTAAGAAGAAGGTCAGCCGTCAAGTGCAAAGGAACCGCAAGAAAGCGCTTCGCATGAGTCCGGGATACGTAGTATTTTTGAGTATTGCGGCAATTCTGGCTCTGGTCATCTGCGTAAATTATGTAAGGCTGCAGTCACGTATGACTGGCTATTCCAAGAATATTGCGTCATTGCAGGGAGAGCTGGCGAATATGAAGGAGGAGAATAATACGAAATACAACGCGATCATGGATTCCGTGAACTTAGATGAAATTCGTGAGAGAGCACAGGAGAGTCTGGGTATGGTATATGCCACGCCGGAGCAAGTAATTGAATATCAGAGACCTTCTGCGGATTATGTGAAGCAGTACGAGGATATTCCGGAGGACGGAGTGCTGGCACAGTCAGATAAGAAATAAATCGGGTGAGTGTATGATAAGACGCAGAAAAAATTTTTTGAAGAAGAAATTTAACAGATTAATGCAGAAGAAGCTGGTCATGTCCTTTGCGGCAATTGTACTGGTTTTTATTTTCTTAATCGGTAAAATTACATATATCAATGCAGCCAGCGGGGATAAGTATACAAAAGTGGTACTTGACCAACAGCAGTATGACAGCAGATTGATTCCATTTAAACGGGGGGATATTGTAGACCGCAACGGTACAAAGATTGCAACAAGCGAACGGATTTATAACGTGATCCTGGATGCAAAAGTAATGCTCAGCGATAAAAAATATAAAGAACCTACGATAGAAGTGCTAAAGTCATGCTTTGATATCAAAGATGAAGAGATCAGGGAGGTTCTTGAGAAGAATCCATCCGGCAGATATAATATTATGAAAAAGGGTGTAGATTATGCTACGGCCCAGGAGTTTGAGAAGATAGACGGGGATAGTAAGAACTATCCAAATGTAAAAGGAATCTGGCTGGAGGAAGACTATATCAGGAAATATCCGTACAATACACTGGCTAGTGATGTGATCGGATTTACAGTTGACGGCAATGTGGGAAGCAATGGGATAGAGGCATCCTATAATTCGATCCTAAACGGTACTGACGGGCGGGAGTATGGGTATCTGGATGATATCTCTTCGGTAGAGAGGACGGTGAAGGAGCCGGAAAATGGGAATACCGTTGTATCTACCATTGATGTGCAAGTACAGAGTATTGTAGAGAAACATGTTTTAAAATTTAATGATAACCATAAGAATCAGGCAAGAAAGGGCGAAGGGAGCAAGAATACTGCGGTGATCGTTATGAATCCGCAGAATGGCGAGATTCTTGCAGAAGCTTCTTATCCCAATTATGACTTAAACAATCCAAGGGATTTAACAAAGTATTATTCGGAAGAAGAGATCAAAGAGATGTCAAATGAGGAAAAGCTTGAAAAGCTGAATAATCTCTGGAATAATTTTTGTGTCAGTGGAACCTATGAACCGGGTTCCACTATAAAGCCCTTTACCATCTCGGCAGGCTTCGAGATTGGAGCATTGACGGGAGAAGAGTCCTATAACTGCGGCGGTATGCTCCATGTGGGAGATCATGATATCCATTGCAGCAATCGAAGCGGACATGGACCTCAAAGCCTGAAAAAATCTTTGGAAAACTCTTGCAATGTGGCACTTATGCACATAGGTAACAGTATAGGGAAAGAAGAATTCTGCCGCTACCAAAGACTGTTTGGCTTTGGAGAATACACGGGCATCGATCTTCCCGGTGAGGCATCTACAGAGGGACTTCTCTATACGGCTGAAAATATGGATCCGGCCAGTCTTGCAACCAATGCTTTCGGGCAGAACTTTAATGTCACTGCCACTCAGCTTGCGGCGGGCTTTTGCTCCCTTGTAAATGGCGGCGACTATTATGAGCCTCACATCGTGAAAAGGATTGAAGACGAGAATGGAAATGTGACGGAAAATAAAGACCCGGTACTGTCTCGGAGGACGATTTCAAAGGAGAGCAGCGATCTGATCAAAGAGTATATGCTTGGCGTCGTTGAGGAAGGAACCGGCGGGACGGCAGCAGTTGAGGGGTATGATGTAGGCGGAAAAACCGGAACGGCTGAAAAGCTTCCGAGAGGAAATGGAAAATATCTGGTTTCTTTTATTGGGTATGCGCCTCAGGAAAACCCGCAGGTAGTCGTCTATGTAGTGATTGATGAACCGAATGCGGGTCAGCAGGCAAACAGTGGGTTTGCGACGGAGATGGCATCGGATATCATGGAAGAGATATTCCCGTATCTTGGCGTGGAAAAAGCAGCAAAAAGCGAATAACCTCGTAAAAGTATTAATAAGTTATACAAAAGCTTTTACGAGGTTTTTGTGTGCAATGAAAAATAAAACATATAATAGAAAGAAAATATTGGTTGTATTTATCTGTGCAGTCGCAGTTATTTTTGGACTTGTGGGTCGGCTTGTGTATCTGATGGTATTTGACGCAGAATATTATCAAAAGAAGGCGGAGGCGCTCCATGAGAGGGAAAGAGAGATCAAGGCGGCGCGGGGGGAGATCGTAGATGCGAAGGGGACAGTCCTTGCCACTAATAAGACGGTCTGCACCATATCCGTAATTCATAGTCAGATCAAAGAGCCGGAGAAGATCATCAAAGCCTTGTCAGCAGAACTTGGCCTTGAGGAGGATGAGGTCAGGAAGAAGGTGGAGAAGGTGTCTTCCATGGAGAGGATCAAGACGAATGTGGAGAAGGCATCCGGCGACCGTATTCGGGAGCTGGAGCTCGACGGAGTGAAGGTGGATGAGGATTTTAAGCGTTATTATCCTTACAATGAACTGGCTTCCAAGGTCCTGGGCTTTACCGGAGGGGACAATCAGGGAATCATTGGTCTTGAAGTCAAATATGAGGAATATTTGAAGGGAAAGAATGGGACAATTCTTACAACCACTGATGCCAGAGGGGTGGAGCTTGACGGTGTGGCGGAGGATCGGATCGAGCCGGTGGCGGGGAACACGCTTAAAATAAGCCTTGATTACAATATCCAGATGTATGCCCAGCAGATGGCCGAGAAGGTCATGGAGGAAAAACAGGCCGATAAGGTGGGAATCCTTCTGATGAACCCGCAGAATGGAGAGATTATCGCTATGGTCAATGTACCGGAATTTAACTTAAACGATCCTTTCACGCTGAATACAGAAAGTGCCAAAGGAATGTCTGACGAGGAAAAACAGGATGCTCTGAATCAGATGTGGCGGAACGGCTGCATTAACGACACATATGAACCGGGTTCTACATTTAAGGTCATAACTGCCGCCTCCTGCCTTGAGGAGGGTGTCGTATCGTTAAATGACAACTTTAGCTGTCCCGGTTATAAGATTGTAGAGGATCGGAAGATCCGCTGCCATAAGGTGGGCGGGCACGGGGCAGAGAACTTCGTGGAAGGAATCCAGAATTCCTGTAATCCTGTATTTATTGAGATTGGCCTTCGGCTTGGCACCGATAATTTTTATAAATATTTTGAACAGTTCGGGCTGATGGGTACGACAGGTGTAGATCTGCCGGGAGAGGCCGGGACCATCATGCACAAAAAGGAAAATGTAGGACAGGTCGAGCTTGCTACTATGAGTTTTGGTCAGTCTTTTCAGATCACACCGCTGCAGCTTGCAACTACGGTTGCGTCGATTGCCAATGGCGGAGAGCGCATAACGCCTCATTTCGGCGTAAGTGTCTTGGACGGTGACGGAAAAGAAATAGAGAAATTCGGATACGGCCACAGAAAGCGCATCGTGTCCAGAGATACTTCTGAGACAATGAAAAAACTGCTGGAGAGCGTGGTCGCGGAGGGTTCCGGGAAGAATGCATTTGTGGAGGGATATCATATCGGAGGGAAGACAGCCACTTCTCAGACTTTGCCCAGAAGTGCCAACAAATATATCTCTTCCTTTGTGGGATTTGCTCCGGCGGATGATCCGCAGGTTTTGGGAATGTGTATTATTTACAATCCCCAGGGCATCTATTACGGCGGGACGATTGCTGCCCCGGTGGTAAAAAACATATTTGAAAACGTATTGCCGTATCTTGGCATTGAAAAAGAGTAAGAAATGAAGTATACTAGGTAAGATCAGTGAACAAAAGAGATGAAGAGGTGTGGTATGGATTATACAGTATTTATGCCGGTGCTGGTTGCATTTGTGTTGAGTGTGATCATGGGTCCGGTGATCATCCCGGTTTTAAGAAGGCTTAAGATGGGGCAGACAGAGAGAGAAGATGGTGTGAAATCTCATCTGAAAAAAGCAGGTACGCCTACGATGGGCGGAGTGATCATCCTGCTCAGTGTGGTGATCACTTCTGTATTTTATATGAAGGGACACCCGAAGATCATTCCGATACTGTTTGTGACGCTAGGATTTGGATTGATTGGGTTTCTGGATGATTATCTGAAGGTGGTCATGAGACGTTCGGATGGGCTGTTTCCGAGGCAGAAGATGGCACTGCAGATTGTAGTGACAGCAGTGTTTGCCTTTTATGTTATCAAGTTTACAGATGTGCCGTTAGCGATGCTGATTCCGTTTTCCGGGGGGCAATATCTGGATATCGGCTGGCTTTCGATTCCGCTTATGTTTATCGCAGTCATTGGCACGGTGAATGGTGTGAATTTTACAGATGGTCTGGATGGCCTTGCTTCCAGTGTGACGGTTTTGGTGGCTACATTTTTCACGGTAGTTGCTATTGGGACGAAGAGCGGGATTGAGCCGGTGACTTGTGCGGTTGTGGGTGCACTCTTAGGCTTTCTCCTATTTAATGTGTATCCGGCCAGTGTATTCATGGGAGATACGGGCTCACTGGCGCTGGGAGGATTTGTGGCTTCTACGGCATATATGCTGCAGATGCCGATATTTATCATAATTGTAGGGCTTATTTATCTGGTGGAAGTGTTGTCGGTTATGATCCAGGTCACATACTTTAAGAAGACGGGCGGAAAGAGGATCTTTAAGATGGCACCCATACATCATCACTTTGAGCTGTGCGGGTGGTCAGAGACGAGAGTTGTAGCGGTGTTTTCTATTATAACGGCGTTGCTCTGCCTGATCGCACTTATGGCTATGTAGGGAGGAAGATATGGAAGTATCAGGGAAAAATGTGCTTGTATTCGGTTCCGGCATCAGCGGTGTCGGTGCAGTGAAGCTGCTGGAAAAGCATGGCGCGAAGGTAGTTCTTTATGACGGGAACGAAAAGCTTGACCGAGAAGAGGTAAGAAAGAAGCTTCCGGAAGATACCGGTGCAGAGATAGTGATCGGAGAGTTTCCAGAGGAGCTTTTGGAGCGGATAGAGATTGTGGTGCTGAGTCCTGGTGTACCTGCAGATCTTCCGGTTGTGGAAGAGATGAAAGAACGGGGGATACTGGTTACGGGAGAAGTTGAGCTTGCTTATGAGTTTGGTAAAGGAGATGTACTGGCCATTACCGGGACAAACGGGAAGACGACAACTACAACGCTTCTCGGCGAGATTATGAAGGCGTATAAGGAAGAGGTATTTGTAGTGGGCAATATCGGTAATCCCTATACGGTGGCGGCAGATGCGATGACGGACAAGTCCATAGCAGTGGCAGAGATGAGCAGCTTTCAGCTTGAGACAGTTTCAAAGTTCAGGCCCAAGGTCAGTGCGATCCTTAATTTTACGCCGGATCACTTAAATCGTCATCATACGATGGAGAATTATGTGAAAGCCAAGAAGAATATCGCCAAGAACCAGGAGGTTTCCGATTACTGTATTCTAAATTATGAGGACGAGCGTACCAGGGAATTTGGAGAAAATCTTGCTGCGAAGGTTCTATATTTCAGCAGCCGGCGTAAGATAGAACAGGGGATTTATCTCGAAAACGGGAAAATCATCTATAAATATCCGGACGAAGTGGAAATATGCCATGTGGATGAACTTAAGCTCCTTGGACTTCACAATTATGAGAACTATATGGCGGCTATCGCTATGGCGGCGGTCTACGGTGTGCCTTTTGACATAATTCGAAAGGCGGTAAAAGAATTTCAGGGAGTAGAGCATAGAATCGAATATGTGACAGAAAAAAAGGGCGTGGCATATTACAATGATTCTAAGGGTACGAATCCTGATGCGGCGATCAAAGGGATCCAGGCTATGAACCGCAGGACGGTGCTGATCGGCGGGGGATATGACAAGGATTCTGACTATACGGAGTGGATCAGGGCTTTTGACGGGAAGGTTAAGAAACTGATCCTTCTCGGGCAGACGAAGGAAAAAATTGCAGATGCGGCCGAAAAGTGCGGCTTTCACGATTATGTTCTCGTGGATACCTTTGAGGAGGCGGTGCTTTTGGCGGCCAGGACGGCCTGTGCCGGGGAGGCGGTACTGCTTTCTCCTGCATGTGCGAGCTGGGGGATGTTCCCGAATTATGAGGTACGCGGAAGAGTATTTAAAGAGATCGTAAATTCCTTATAAGGAGTGCTTATCGAGTTGCAGCCAAAAAAGAGAAAGTATGACATTACGCTTCTTACTGCATTATTGTTTTTAGTGGCCTTTGGGCTTATAATTTTATACAGTACCAGTGCATATAACGGCGAGGTAAAGTTCCATGATGCTTTCTATTATTTAAAAAAGCAGGCGTTTGCTACCGGGCTTGGGGTCATCGGTATGTTTTTTGTTGCGAGGATGGATTATCATATCTGGAGAAATTTGGCTTTTTTGGGGTATTTTGTCGCTATACTTCTGGCAGTTGCGGTGCTGTTCGTAGGAGAAGAATACAACGGGTCCAAAAGATGGCTGTCTTTGGGCCCATTTTCATTCCAGCCCTCGGAGTTTGCCAAAGTTGCTGTGATCTTGTTTCTGGCTCATGTGGTCTCTAAAAATGTGAAGGAGATGGGAAAGCTTACTGCGTTAGCAAAAGTAATGGTCCTGATCCTTCCCATTGTGGGGCTTGTCGGTGCCAGTAATTTAAGTACGGCGATCATAATCCTGGGAATAGGTGTTATTGTTGTATTTGTAGCCAGTCCCAAATATGCGCAGTTTATCTTTATGGGACTGCTTGGCAGCGGGTTTATGACTATATTTTTGGCGCTGGAAAGCTACCGTCTGGAGCGCCTGGAGATTTGGAGAAATCCGGAAAAGTTCGAAAAAGGCTACCAGACACTGCAGGGGCTTTATGCCATCGGCTCCGGTGGGTTGTTTGGCCGGGGACTGGGAGAGAGTGTGCAAAAGCTGGGGTTTGTGCCGGAGGCGCAGAATGATATGATATTTTCTATTATCTGTGAAGAACTGGGACTTTTTGGTGCCGGCTTTGTGATGATACTGTTTTTGATCTTGATCTGGCGTTTTTTTGTCATCGCAACTCATGCAGAGGATTTGTTCGGGGCACTTATTGCTTCCGGTGCCATGGCCCATATGATGATCCAGGTTATCCTTAACATAGCAGTTGTGACAAACACGATACCCAATACGGGAATCACGTTGCCTTTCGTGAGTTACGGGGGGACTTCGGTTGTGTTCTTATTGTTGGAAATGGGGCTTGTGCTCAGTGTGTCGAGGGTGGTACGATAAATACGAAATAGCAGAGAAAAGATAACGGGGAGGAAGATACATGGCGAGGAGGACGCAGCGAGAAGCTAATGAAGCATACAGAGGCTATGACCGATCTGGAAATTATGAAAGGATGGGCGGTTATGGCAGGTACGAGAATGACGGAAGACAGGGAAATAGAAAGCGCAAGAAAAAGAAGAACTCCAATCTTCTGTATATGTTTGTCGTGTCGTTTCTTGGAATTGTGATCGTAAGTCTTTGCGTTATTCTTTTGTTCAAAGTGCAAAAGATTGAGATTAAGGGGAATGATTATTGTACCAGCAAAGAGATCAAAGAGATGGTACAAAATGACAAGTACTCGGTCAATGCATTGTATATACTTGCAAAATATATGACAGGCAAAGGGGAGGTGCTTCCGTGTTTTGACAGTGTGAGGGTGACGCTTCGGGCGCCGTGGCATGTGAAGGTGGAGGTAAAGGAAAAGGCGATCGTAGGCTATCTGGCAGATGGAAAAGAGAATGTATATTTTGATAAAGACGGGCTTGTGGTCTACATAAGCAGTGAGGTGCTTAAGGGACTTGTCCGCGTGGAAGGACTTCCTGTAAAAAACAAAAAACTGTATCAGCAGATGGAGAGCAGTGACGCAGATATCTTTGAGGAGATCTTAGAGACGACGCAGGAGCTTAAAAAGTATGAGATTACGCCGAAAAAGCTTGTGTGTAAAGATGGAAATATTTATTTACACATAAACAATGTGCGGGTGAGTCTTGGAAATACAGTTTCCGCCGAAAAAATCGCTCAGATTCCGCCCATCATGGAAAAACTGGGGAGGAAGAAGGGAATCCTCCATATGGAAAATTATTCGGACAGCCGGGAAACGATCACTTTTGAGAAAAAGAAAGCTTCAAAAGAGAAGGAAAAGGACGCAGAAAAAGAAAATTAAGAAAAATTGCGTAATTCTATTGATATTTTGTACAAAAGCTTATATTATATAGTATATATGGCGAAGTGCATGTATTAGATTGCCCTACTACATGGGATGGATATATATTATAAGGAAACGAAGGAGGAGAAACCCTTGCTAGAAATTAAAACTAATGAATCGGAAGCGGCGGCAAAAATAATTGTTGTTGGAGTAGGCGGCGGCGGTAATAATGCCGTGAACCGTATGATTGATGAACAGATTGCCGGTGTGGAGTTTATCGCAGTGAATACAGACAAGCAGGCGCTCCAGTTGAGTAAAGCCCCGACGCTTATGCAGATTGGAGAGAAGATTACAAAAGGACTCGGAGCAGGAGCCAAGCCGGAAGTAGGAGAGAAGGCAGCCGAAGAGAGTGAGGAGGAGATTTCTGCAGCTCTTAAAGGAGCAGACATGGTGTTTGTTACCTGCGGTATGGGCGGCGGAACCGGAACAGGGGCAACTCCTGTTGTTGCACGTATCGCCAAAGGGTTAGGAGCACTTACGGTAGGTGTTGTGACAAAGCCGTTTCGTTTTGAGTCCAAGGCTCGTATGAATAACGCGCTTGGCGGCATTGAAAAATTAAAAGAGAATGTAGATACATTGATCGTCATCCCCAATGATAAGCTTTTGGAGGTCGTTGACAGACGTACGACTATGCCTGAGGCATTGAAGAAGGCCGATGAGGTATTGCAGCAGGGTATTCAGGGTATTACAGATCTGATCAATGTTCCGTCTCTTATTAACCTTGACTTTGCCGATGTCCAGACTGTTATGACGGATAAGGGTATCGCGCATATCGGTATCGGACAGGGACGGGGCGACGATAAGGCTCTTGAAGCAGTTAAGCAGGCAGTTGCCAGCCCGCTGCTTGAGACGACGATTGCGGGAGCTTCCCATGTTATCATCAATGTATCTGGTGATATTACCCTTATGGACGCATCAGATGCGGCTGAATTTGTACAGGAGCTTGCAGGAGAAGATGCGAACATCATCTTTGGAGCGATGTATGATGATTCCAGAACAGACGAAGCAGTTATCACTGTCATCGCGACGGGACTTCACAATGTAGGAGGGACAGCTTCCAAGCTGAAGTCAAGACTGGAGACTCCAAGACCGACAGGGGCGCAGTCTCCGTATGACAATTATGACAAACAGGGCGGCTCTATAAAGTCGATCGTACCGCCTCAGCAGCAGCCGAAGCTTGATCTGGGCATGGCGCCTACAAGGAACGGAGGTACGACAGCAGTACCCAGAAGGACGACAGCGTCTCAGCAGCAGTCTCCGACACTGGAGACGCCTAAAACACCGTCACCAAAAGTAAAAGAGCAATCTATTAAAATTCCGGATTTTTTTAAGAGATAGTCAGATTAGGATCAAGACCGCATGAGTGAAGCTCATGCGGTCTTTTTGTCATTCAGTGTCGAGAAAAATCTTGTATAACTTTCAGAGTATGACAAATTTTTCCACAGGTAATCCATATAATAGGTTTTGTTGAAATACCGACAGAAGTATAGAAAGAAGGCGGAATGTGCAGTATGAATTATACATAGACGTATTTTTTCTCGTGAATTTTATGATGGACTATATTCTGCTGATGCTCCTTCGAAAGATGCTGGCATGTACTGCCACGCATGCGCGTGTCATTGCGGGAGCAGCGGCGGGAGCGGCTCTGACCTGTGTCATTATAGCAGCTCCGATTCCATGGGCATTCGTAAAATTGATACTGTTCCACGGTGTTGTTAATGCAGTGATGCTGAAAGTGGGAATCTGTGTTGAGTGGGGACGTCCGTTTGTGAAAGCGTTCTTGTTCCTTTATGTCGGAAGTTTTCTTCTTGGCGGTATTATTGGTTTTTTGCACCAATATATAAGAATCGGCAGCCTGTTTTTTGCACTTGCATTGCTGGGCTACTGTCTTGCATCTGGAATCTGGAGTCTGATCGACGGGCTGGTTCGGTATAATCGAACGCACTGTACGGCAAAACTGTACCGGAAGGAAAGAAGCTGCCAGGTGAAGACGCTGATTGATACAGGGAACCGCCTTAGGGATGACCGGACGGGGAAGCCGGTCAGCATCATAAAGCCGGATGCTGCGCTCAGGCTGGGATTTTTTGAGATTCCCGAAGGCTCCGATGAGCTCCATTATATTCATTTCCATTCGATAGGGAGATTGGAAGGAAAATTGCCGGTATTTGAGATAGACAAAATGTGTCTTACAGGGGATAAGGATAAGGTGGAAATACTCAGGCCGCTGCTTGCAGTATGCGGTGAGGAGATGGATTCTGACAGCTATGGGATGATTTTGAATCCGGATATTTATTTTGGAGGGAATGGAAAGATATGATAAATACAGCAGCAAGACCAGTAAAGCTATCTATGATCGCAAATTTGAAGGCATTTTTATTTTCGGAGAGCAATGAGGTTCATTACATCGGAGGAGCAGATATCCTGCCCCCGCCTCTTGCCCAGACAGAAGAGACAGAAGCCATAGAAAAGCTTGGAACCGCAGGCGAAGAGTGGGCGAGAAATCAACTGATCGAACATAACCTGCGTCTCGTTGTATACATAGCAAAAAAATTCGATAATACGGGAGTCGGCGTGGAGGATCTGATATCTATCGGAACAATCGGGCTGATCAAGGCAATCAATACCTTTAACCCGGAAAAGAACATCAAGCTAGCCACCTATGCTTCCAGATGTATAGAAAACGAGATACTTATGTATTTGAGAAGAAATAATAAAACAAGACTGGAAGTATCCATTGACGAGCCTCTGAATGTGGACTGGGACGGCAATGAGCTGCTCTTGTCAGATATATTGGGGACGGAGGAAGACACGATTTACCGGAATCTGGAAAATGAAGTGGAGAGGAAACTTTTGATCAAAGCGATCAACCGATTGTCAGGGAGGGAGCGTAAGATCGTACAGATGCGTTTCGGACTTGGGATGCCTGACGGTGAGGAAAAGACCCAGAAGGAGGTGGCGGATATCTTAGGGATCTCCCAATCCTATATTTCCAGGCTGGAAAAAAAGATTATGCAAAGACTTAAGCGGGAAATGGTGAAATATTCATAAAAAAGTGCTACAATAAAAGAAAAAGGAGTTGTGCGTATGAAACTTACTTTTATTGGGGCAGACCATGAGGTAACGGGAAGCTGTCATCTGCTTCAGGCATGTAATAAAAATATCCTGATTGATTGCGGCATGGAACAGGGGCCGGACCTTTATGAGAATCAGGAGCTTCCTGTGGCGGCAGGGGATATCGATTATGTCCTTTTGACCCATGCACATATTGACCATTCAGGAAAGATTCCTGTACTGTGCAAGGAAGGGTTCAAGGGAGAGATCATCACTACCTTTGCGACGTCGGATCTGAGCAATATCATGCTTCGTGACAGTGCTCATATTCAGGAATTTGAGGCAGAGTGGAGAAACCGTAAGGCCAGGAGGAGCGGTGCGCCGGAATACGAACCGCTCTATACGATGGAACATGCGGATGCAGCTATAAGGCTTTTGCACCCGCTGGATTATGATCAGAAGATTGAACTCTGTGAGGGGATTGAGGTCAGGTTTAATGACATGGGGCATCTTCTTGGCTCATCCTCTATAGAGATCTGGATCACGGAAGAAGGAGTGTCCAAAAAGATTGTGTTTTCCGGAGATGTGGGAAACTCCGATCAGCCGATCATCAAAAATCCGGTGAAGGTGGAAAAGGCTGATTACATAGTGATCGAATCAACTTACGGCAATCGGGTACATGCGGCAGAGAAGCCGGATTATGTGGGAGATTTTACTGCGATTCTGCGGGAGACGTTTGCCAAAGGAGGCAATGTGGTAGTACCTTCTTTTGCAGTTGGGCGCACGCAGGAACTTTTGTACTTTATCCGTGAAATCAAGGAAAGGAATCTTTTGCCCGAATTTCCGGGGTTTGAGGTGTATGTAGACAGTCCCCTTGCCGTGCAGGCGACGAGAGTGTTTAACAAGAATGTCCAATCCTGCTTTGATGAGGATGCGATGGAGCTTTTAAGGAAAGGGATCAACCCGCTTTTGTTCCCGGGCCTCAAAACATCCGTAACAAGTGACGAATCCAAGATGATCAACTTTGACGAGAAGCCGAAGGTAATTCTGTCAGCTTCCGGCATGTGTGAGGCAGGCCGAATTCGCCACCATCTGAAACACAATCTGTGGAGAAGAGAATGTACCATCTGTTTTGTTGGATACCAGGCAGTGGGAACCCTTGGCCGGAAGCTCATCGAGGGCGCGGACGAGGTAAAGCTTTTCGGTGAGAATGTGGAGGTAAATGCTACTATCAAGTCTTTAAAGGGCATCAGCGGACATGCGGATATGAATGGCCTTTTAGACTGGCTCTCCGGATTTACAGAGCAGCCACAGCATGTATTTGTCGTGCACGGTGAGGATGGAGTGACAGACGAATTTGCCCAGACGGTCACAGACCGGCTTGGGATTCCTGCTATGGCACCCTATTCCGGCGGATGTGTGGACCTTGCCACGGGTGAGATCCTGACGGCCGGCGTTCCGGTGAGAAAGACGGTGACAAAGCCTGCGGACATTCGCAAAAAAACAGCATTCCAGCGTGTGGTTGCTGCTGCAAAGCGGCTGCTTGAGGTCGTATATAAGAATGAAGGCCTTGCAAATAAAGAGCTTGCCAAGTTCGAGACACAGATTCACAATCTTTCCGATAAATGGGACAGATAGATTGTCAAGGACTAAAAGTTTTTTTATTTTCCCTGAATGGGGAATAAGTCATGTGCATATGGAGAAAATTTCTATTAGATGATTTAATCTGGTAGGAGGTTTTCATTATGGCACAGGGAAAAGTAGAAATATGCGGTGTGAATACAGCAAAGCTTCCAATCCTGAAAGAAGAGGAGAAGGAAGCTTTGTTTGCGAGAATAAAACAGGGAGATAAGCAGGCGAAGGAGGAGTATATCAAGGGGAATCTGAGGCTTGTACTGAGTGTGATCAAACGTTTTGGCGCAAGCAACGAGAATCCGGATGATCTGTTCCAGATCGGGTGTATCGGGCTTATCAAGGCGATCAACAATTTTAATACGGAATTGGATGTGAAGTTCAGTACCTATGCGGTGCCTATGATCATCGGAGAAATCAGGAGATACATGCGGGATAACAACAGTATCCGTGTGAGCCGTTCTCTTAGAGACACAGCGTACAAGGCAATCTATGCCAAGGAAAATTATGTGAAGCAATACCAGAAGGAGCCGACGGTGCAGGAGATCGCGCAGGAGATCGGTATATCCAAGGAGGATATCGTATTTGCGCTGGATGCCATCCAGGCGCCTATGAGTCTGAATGAGCCGGTATATAATGACGGCGGGGATGCGCTGTATGTGATGGATCAGTTAAGCGATACGAAGAACAAGGAAGACAGATGGGTGGAAAATCTTTCTCTTGAAGCAGCGATGGAGCATTTGAGCGAGCGGGAGAGGTATATTATAAGATTGCGGTTTTTCGAAGGGCGAACGCAGATGGAGGTGGCAGAGGATGTAGGAATCTCCCAGGCACAGGTAAGCCGGCTTGAGAAAAATGCATTAAGGACTATGAGGCAGTATTTATCATAAAATACTGCCTCAGTACTTGAAATTCTTTTAAGTTCATACTATCATGGAGGAAGACGGAGGAAATTAAGGATGATGAAAGCATGTATTTTTGATCTGGACGGAACCCTTACGGATACCATCGAATCATTGACCTATTCTGTAAGGGAGACTCTGAAAGCGATGGGGCTTTCTGCGATTACAAGAGAGCAATGCCAGAGTTTCGTGGGAAATGGAGCTAAAGTGCTCTTGGAGAAATCCATACGGGCGGCAGGAGACCTTGAAGGGGCCAGAATTCATGAGGCTATGGAAATCTACGGACGCATATTTGATGAAAATTGTACATATCATGTAACACCCTACACAGGGGTTGTGGAATTATTAAAGGAGCTTAACGGCAGAGGGGTGAAGCTGGCGGTGCTCTCCAACAAGCCTCATCTGCAGACGGTTAAAGTAGTGGAGGAGATCTTTGGGCGGGACATCTTTGATGTTGTGCAGGGCCAGCAGGAAGGGATTCCGAGGAAACCTTCACCGGAAGGTATTTATGCTATACTGGAAAAGCTCGGGACGACAAAAGAAAAATGCCTTTATGTGGGTGATTCTGAGGTGGATATTGCCACAGGACGTAATGCAGCGATAAAGACGGTCAGTGTGACATGGGGCTTTCGGACAGAGGAAGAGCTCAAAGCTTCCGGGGCGGCATGTCTGATCCGCAGGCCAGAAGAGCTGCTGGAGCTTCCGGCAGATGCAGGTCATGGATATTTGTAAACATAAGCAAGAATGAAAAAGAAGGGAGGGCAGTCAGGTATGTATGAATATGATGAAGAATGTCTTGCGACTTTTCTTAAGAACCAGTCCAGACTATTCGATGCGCCGGTTGCAGAGACACTCGAGGAGGCGGAAGCCTTCTTAGAAGATTGCATGGCAGTGGTGGTGGACAGCATCGATGAAGTGCGGCAGTTTTTAGAGGAGGAAGGGCTGGATGTGGACGGGATGTCCGCAGAGGAATTAGAAGAGGCATCGGAAGTGTTTGCGATACCGAATGGAAAATACTTGATTGTGGAAGGCTGATAAAGATAAGCCATAACTGCCTATTCGGCAGTTGTGGCTTTTTCTAACGCTTCGTCTATTGCACTGGTAAGAATCTGGGAGGTATAAGGATATTCTTCAGAATATTCGATATTGTCCAAAGATTGTTTTTCATATACTTGTTCCGCGATGTTTTCAATCGTCGGCTGAATCAGCGGGTACATGGTCGTCACGGTTTCGTCCAGATTGGAGAAGCGGATGGAGTTGATGTGGGCTTCATCCACAGTGACTTCCACCTCTAACGCCGTGTTGTTGAGCGTCACGGTAGACGTATAGACTCCGGGTACATATTTGTCGGCTTCGGCGCTTGTTTCCCGGCTTTTTGGGCGGAACATAAATATCAGTAATATGATCAATACGATTGCCAAAACTGCAAAAATAGCAGTATATACAATCTCCTTCATATGCAATACAACAATTTTAGTTTTAGAACTCATAGCAGTCCTCCTCGTAATTGTATAGTTATTGTTCTTTATAATGATATGAAATATTTGTTAAAATTATGCATGACAAATTGGAGGCATTCCTGTAGAATGTAGAAAGAAAGAGATGAGGTGAAAATATGTTTGTGATCGTAGGACTTGGAAATCCCACTCTGCAATATGAAGGAACAAGACATAATGTGGGATTTGATGTGATAGATCTGCTGGCAGATAAATATAATATAACTGTAGAGACAAGGAAAAACCGAGCATTGATCGGTAAAGGCATGATCGAGGGGAAAAAAGTCATTCTTGTGAAACCTCAGACTTATATGAATTTGAGCGGGGAGAGTGTAAGAGGGCTTGTAGATTATTATAAGATTGATGAAAGACAAGAGCTGCTTGTCATCTATGACGATGTGAGTCTCGGAGTGGGACAGCTCCGGATCCGTAAAAAAGGGAGTGCCGGCGGGCATAATGGGATAAAGAATATCATTTCCCATCTGGATACGGATATGTTCCTCCGCATTAAGATCGGAGTGGGGGAAAAGCCGAAAAAGTACGATCTTGCGGACTATGTGCTCAGCCGTTTTTCTAAAGCGGAGAGAGAAGAGATGGAAGAGGGGTATGAAAAGGCAGTGAAGGCAGTAGCGCTGCTCCTTGACGGAGAGATTGATGCCGCTATGAATGAATATAACCGAAAAGTAAAGCAGGAGGAGGCATAGCGGATGCAAGCCTTGATAAGGCCTTTAAGTGAACTGGCAGAGTTCGAAGAATTGTATAAGACAAGAAAAGAAAAACCTGGGATGACACGTGTCTGCGGCTGCGTGAATTCCCAGAAGACACATATGATGTACGCGCTTGGCGATGGCTGTAAATATAAAGTCATCGCTTGTTCTAGTGAGTCGAAGGCCAAGAGGGTATATGAGGAATATCGTTTTCTCGACGGCGAGACTTATCTCTATCCGGCGAAAGACCTGCTTTTTTATCAGGCAGATCTTCGGAGCAAAGAGCTGATAAAGCAGCGGATGCAAGTCTTGGAGGCGATTATATCAAAGGAATCTGTCACAGTAGTAACAACTTTTGATGCATTCATGGATGCTCTTTTGCCTAAGAAAGTGATCAAAGAACGTGTGATACGGATTGCGTATGACGCGTCAATTGATATGGAAGAGCTTGCCCGTCGGCTTTCGGGAATTGGTTATGACAGAGAGGAACAGGTGGAAGGTCCCGGTCAGTTTGCTGTGCGGGGCGGGATTCTTGACATCTATCCTCTGACAGAGGAGCTGCCGGTGCGTATTGAGCTGTGGGGAGACGAGGTGGATTCCATCCGCACCTTTGATGTAGAGACACAGCGGTCTATAGAGAATCTCACGGAGGCAGTGATCTATCCTGCCATAGAGTATCCGGAGAAAGGGGAAAGAGATGTCTCGTTTTTGGAATACTTTGACAGGGAAGATACGCTCCTTTTTTTCGATGAGCCGTTGCGCCTTTTGGAAAAGGGACAGGGTGTGGAAGAAGAATTCATGGAGGCACAAAAAAAGCGCGTAGAGAGCGGGTACGAGATGTCTGACGGGGAGGCGAAGCTCTATACATCACAGGAAATCGTACAGTTGATGAACGGCTATAAGAGCATCGGATTTTTTGCGCTGGATATGCGATGTGCGGGCTTTTTAGTGCGGGAGACTTATCACCTGCAGACGAGAAGCGTGAACCCGTACAATAACAGCTTTGACATGCTGACTCAGGATTTAAAAAGACTTAAGAGAAATGGGTATCGGGTGGTGCTCATGTCCGGTTCGCGCACAAGGGCAAAGCGTCTGGCGGAGGATCTGCGGGATTATAATCTGAGCAGTTTTTACAGTGATGATATGGAACGCAAGGTGGAGCCGGGCGAGATTATGACAGTGTATGGTCATGTGGCGGAGGGGTATGAGTATCCGCTGCTTAAATTCACTGTTATCTCAGAGACCGATATCTTTGGAAAGATAAAAAAGAAAAAGAAACGCCGGGTATATGAGGGGCGTAAAATCCAGAGTTTTGCTGAATTAAAGCCCGGGGATTATGTGGTCCATGAAAGTCATGGACTTGGAATCTACCAGGGGATTGAAAAAATCGAGGTAGATAAGATATCCAAGGATTATATGAAGATTTCTTACGCCAAGGGCGGGAATCTTTATATTCCGGCGACCCAGCTTGACCTGATTCAAAAGTATGCCAATGCAGATGCAAAGAAACCGAGGCTTAACAGTCTTGGCACCCAGGAGTGGAACCGCACAAAGAGCCGGGTGCGGGGGGCAGTGAAGGAGATTGCCAGAGACTTAGTAGAGCTCTATGCGGCGAGAGAGAAAGCAGAAGGCTATCAGTATGGTGAGGATACCGTCTGGCAGAAGGAGTTCGAAGAGATGTTCCCCTTTGAGGAGACGGAGGATCAGACTCTTGCCATCGAGGCAGTGAAGCGGGATATGAGGAGCAAAAAGATCATGGACCGCCTGATCTGCGGGGATGTAGGGTACGGTAAGACGGAGATTGCGATCCGGGCGGCGTTTAAGGCGGTGCAGGAGGATAAACAGGTGGTATATCTGGTGCCCACTACGATCCTGGCACAGCAGCATTACAATACGTTTTTGCAGAGAATGAAGGACTTCCCGGTCCGGGTGGATCTGATGTGCAGATTCCGGACTCCTGCCCAGCAGAAGAAGACGATTGAAGATCTGAAAAGGGGTCTTGTGGATGTTGTGATCGGCACTCACAGAGTGCTTGGAAATGATATGAAGTTTAAAGATCTGGGACTTCTTATTATTGATGAGGAGCAGCGTTTTGGCGTGCAGCATAAGGAAAAGATCAAGAAGATGAAAGAAAATGTGGATGTGCTGACTCTGACAGCTACGCCGATTCCAAGAACCCTTCATATGAGCCTTATCGGAATCCGGGACATGAGTGTGTTGGAGGAAGCTCCCAATGACCGGCTTCCGATCCAGACTTATGTGATGGAATACAATGACGAGATGGTGCGGGAGGCCATTGAGCGGGAGTGTGCAAGGCAGGGACAGGTGTATTATGTCTATAACCGGGTGGAGGATATTGCAGAAGTGACAGCCAATGTACAGAAACTGGTCCCGGAGCTCAATGTCGCGTTTGCCCACGGGCAGATGAAGGAGCGGGAGTTAGAGCGGATCATGTATGACTTCATCAACGGGGAGATCGACGTACTGGTGTCTACAACGATCATTGAGACAGGGCTTGATATTTCCAATGTCAATACGATGATCATCCATGATGCGGATCGTCTTGGATTGTCCCAGCTTTACCAGCTAAGAGGGCGTGTGGGACGCTCTAGCCGTATGGCTTATGCCTTTTTGCTCTACCGGAGGGATAAGCTTTTGAAAGAAGTGGCGGAAAAGCGGCTGGCGGCGATCCGGGAATTTACAGATCTGGGATCCGGTATTAAGATTGCTATGCGGGATCTGGAGATCCGGGGGGCAGGTAACCTTTTGGGAGCAGAGCAGCACGGACATATGGAAGCAGTAGGATATGATCTCTACTGTAAGATGCTTAATGAGGCGGTCCGGTATCTTAAGGGGGAAGCAGAGGAGGAGAATTATACGACGACGATTGATCTTAATGTAGATGCATATATCCCGGACAGTTATATTCCCAACGAGTACCAGAAGCTTGACATATACAAACGTATCGCGGCCATAGAGTCCGGGGAAGAGATGGAGGAGATGACGGAGGAGCTTATCGACCGGTTCGGAGATATCCCGAAAAAGGCGGAGAAGCTTCTTGAAGTGGCAGCTTTGAAGGCGGAGGCCCACGGTGCCTATGTTACAGCGGTGGAGCAGAAGGGAGAGACTTTTACATTTACCATGTTTGAAAAGGCGAAAGTGCACCCGGAAAAGATCCCTGAGTTGCTCGAGCGGCATAAAGGAGAGCTGGTGTTTAAAACAGATACACAGGCGCCGTGCTTTGTCTATCGGAAGCTTCGTAAGAATAAAAAAGAAAACCAGCAGAACTCTATGGAGACTGTGAAAAATATGTTAAATGAAATAAAAGGATTGATAGATTGTTAGAAAGAATGTATAATATATAAGTTAGCAGGTACCAAGGAGGATTCGGATACTATGAAAAAAAGATTATTGATAATTGTTGCTGCGCTTTCGGTTGCGTTCTCCTCGCTGAATGGATGCAGCCTAATTTCGACCAGTCCTGACGAAGTGGTTTTGAAAGTGAATGATTCAAAGCTCACGGCGGATGTGGCTAATTTTTATGCGCGGTACACCCAGGCACAGTATGAGACTTATTTTGCATATATGGGCAACAATATGTGGAATACAAAGGCGGATAAAGATAAGACATATGAAGAGTCAGTTAAGGAGACGATCCAGAATAACTTAAAGCGGATGCTTGTCCTTGAGCAGCATATGAAGGATTATAATGTCTCCCTTTCGGAAGATGAGAAAGAATTGGTAAAAAAGGCAGCGAAAGAATTTGATGAGGACAATTCTCTGGAGAATAAAGAAAAGATCCTGTCCAATACGGAGGCGGTTGAGCGCATCCTTACGCTGATGGCTGTGGAAGAACGGATGCGCACGGCGATCCAGAAGGATGTGGATACGAATGTGTCCGATGAGGAAGCAGCTCAGAAGAAGATGGATTATGTGCTGTTCTCTTATAAGAAAGAGGAGGGGGATACCTCGGCAGATATGACGGATGAGGAAAAAGCAGCAGTGAAGGAGAAGGCAGAAAGCTTTGCCAAAAGTGCCAAGGCGGACAGCAAGAAGTTCTTAGAACTTGCAGGGGAAGCGGGAGTAGAGCCTGAAGACACGTCCTTTGACGCAGAGTCGCAGTCTCCCAATGCAGATCTTACAAAGGCTGCGGATGCTCTTGATAAAGGAGAAGTGACGGATGTAATCGAAGCAGATAACGGATGTTATGTTGCAAGGGTTACAAGCCTTATGGATAAGGATGCTACAGAGTCAAAGAAGAAGGAGATCATCACAGAACGAGAGAATGAGCTGTTTACAGAAGTGACGGATAAATGGCTGAAAGAGGCGAAGACAGAGGTAAATAAAAAGGCGTGGAAAAAGATTGATTTTAATGCTTTGGGAGTTACAATGAAGCAGGCGGAGAAAGAGCCTTATGCGGATGAAGTGAAGACAGACGATCAAGTAGAAGGCGACGAGTCAGAAGAATAAATAAGCTTACTAAAAAAGAGAATGAAATTCGGAAAAAACCGGATTCATTCTCTTTTTTGTCTCATGATCCATCATATCATGAATTGCCGGTGATATCGCAGATAATCTGCTGAATGTGCGCTAATTGCTTTTCGTTCAGCCCGGTCACTTCAAGATAATGCCTGTGGTCCAATTCCAGTAAATAATCAGTGCTCACAGAAAAGAATTTTGAAATCTTGATCAGCATTTCAATTGACGGAAGAATATTGTTGTTTTCCCAATTAGAAACTGTTTGTTTTGAAACGTTTAATGCACTGGCAAGCTGTACTTGATTCAGATTAAAAGATAATCTAAGATTCTTGATATTGTCGCCAAACATAAGTAACCTCCCCCCTCTTTTTCCTTTCAGTGTACAAGAGAAAAAATCTCTTTACGAAATATTAAAGTATTGTTATAATGGACTATAGATAATCTTTTTATAGATAAAAAACAAAAATTATAGTCGTCAAGGAGGAAAGAAAATGAAAAAAAGAATGATTGCATTACTGATGTCAGTGCTTATCTCCGGAGGATTGTGTACGGACATGACAGTTTTTGCAGAAGATTTGAATGGAGGAGCGGGAAGCTCGGAAGAACTGGAAGGTATCTATAGCGGCACCTGCGGGGAGAATGCAGAATGGAAGCTTGAGAATGGGATTTTGACATTTAGCGGCAGCGGGGATGTGACATATCCCTCTGGGAGCGCTTCCTGGGCAGAATTTGGAGAGCAGATTCGTGAAGTAGTCGTAGAGCCGGGAATTACCAATTTTTATGTGACGTATTTTGGAAATAGTAATAATCTGACAAAGATTACATTAAATGAAGGGTTACAGTCTTTCCATGGAGGGATGTTCTATGGAACTGCAGTTAAGGAAATTACGATACCGGCCAGCGTAACTGCGATATTACATGAGGAAGATGACCAGCCGTGGCCTTTGTTTTCCAGTGATATACTGGAAAGGGTAGATGTAGCGCCGGGTAATTCTGTGTATTCTTCTGTCGATGGAGTGCTTTATAACAAGGATAAAACAGAAATGATATATTATCCGGTTGCGCGAGAAGGAAAGTTTGAGGTTCCAAATGGCGTTGTAGACTTGAATAGTGCGTTTTCTAAAAGCAAGTTGTCAGAGATCATACTACCTGATAGTCTCAAAAATCTTGGCAGTGGGTTTTACCTGTGCCGCAATTTGGAAAATATTGTTATCCCTCAAAATGTCAATGTCGAAAACATAGAATGGTACTGTTATGCGATTTCTGGCTGTGATAGTTTGAAAAGTATAACTTTTCTAAGCAAAACATGCAACTTCGACGAGGGCGAACGCCTCAGCAAAGAGCTGGTGATCTATGGATATTCAGGTTCTACCGCGGAAGAAATGGCAAAAAAATCAGGCTGTAAATTTGTGGCATTAGATGCGGAGAACAGACAACCGGAAACGATGAAAGTTAAGGTAAAAGGAATCAAAATCTCAGGTGAATCGAAAAAGATTGCTGCCGGAAAGAAGATAAAACTGACAGCCAGCGTACAGCCGGATAACGCGGCGGACAAAACAGTGACATGGAAGTCCGGCAATACAAAAGTCGCAACGGTGAACAGTTCCGGTGTTGTGACGATGAAGAAAGGTTCCGGCGGTAAGAGCGTAGTTATCACGGCAACTGCGAAGGACGGCTCC
The DNA here is from genome assembly GCA_910586965.1 of uncultured Dorea sp. Lineage (GTDB taxonomy): Bacteria > Bacillota > Clostridia > Lachnospirales > Lachnospiraceae > MD308. The sequence goes on from CAJUMF010000002.1 coordinate 43,124, forward strand.
GGTGTAAAGGGGACGTATAAGATTACCTCCATGAAAGGGGCACTAAAAAGTATCAAGATTTCCGGAAAGACTTCGATAAAAGCAGGGAAATCCGTGAAGCTGAAAGCAAAAGTAAAAGCAGATAAAAAAGCGAATACAAAGCTGAAATGGACGAGCAGCAATACCAAATATGCCAAGGTAAGCAGCACCGGGAAAGTGACGGCACGTAAGGCAGGAAAAGGGAAGAAAGTAAAAATTACTGCAGCGGCTACAGATGGGAGTAAGAAGAAAAAGAGCATTACAGTAAATATACGATAAGGATATGGAGCGAAGGAGCAGAATCGTGTCATTGACAGCAATCGTGTTGGTTTGTTGTCTTTGCTTTGGCGTAGTGGCATGTGCACAGGAGCCGCAAGTGCAGTCAGTGCCGAAGTCAAAGAAGATACGTGTTCTTATGGTTGGGAACAGCTTAACACGCTGTGCAGGCAACACTACTGTCAGTGACTTGGAGAAGATGGCAAAAAAGGCAGGGCGTAAGATAACAATCAAACGTGTGACCTACAACAATGAAAAAATGGTGAACTGGGCGAATCCCCTTCATAAAAATGGAAAGAGGCTGTATAAGGAAATCAGGAACGGGAACTGGGATTATATCGTAATTCAGGAACAGACGGACGCATCTGTGAAACAGTCTTTTATAAAAGCAAGCAAAAAGCTGTCGGCGTACATCCATAAAACCAGCCCTAAGACGCAGATTATTTACAACTGCACATGGGCATATAAAAAGGGAAAGAAGGTTTCGGGGAAATGGTACAGTTTCCGCAATATGCAAAAGACCATGAACCGGAATTACCGGACGGCTGCACAGAAGACAGACGGCAAGGTGTGCCGTTCCGGGGACGCTTTCCTTAAGTACAGGAAAAGTAAAGGGAAAAAGAAGAATCTGTATCGGAAGGACAACAATCATGCATCAAGGTATGGATGGTATCTGAATGCTTGCTGTTTATATGGTACTCTTTTTGGAAAGAGCCCTGTGGAGAGCAAGTATTACGGAGGGTTTGGCAAGAGTCTCGGGAAAAAGCTGCAGAATATTGCGGCAAGCCAGATGTAAAGAAAGATACAGTAATGAATCAGTTAAGGAGCAGGGAAGACTATGAAAAGAACGATAACTATAAGAGGAGAAAGCAAAATGAAAAATACAAAAAGAATAATATCATGCCTTTTATGTGCCATATTGTTGGTAAGTGCACCTGCAACACAGATCTATGCCAGCGATACTGACCAAATTGAAGTAATGGATGGCTGGCATACGGTAAATGGTAAAAAATATTATTACCAGGATGGCAAAAAAGTGACAGGTTTTAAAGTAATCGAAGACGATAAATACTATTTCAATAAGAACGGTGTCATGCAGACAGGATTAAAAAAGATAAACGGTAAGAAATATTACTTTGATAAATATTCTGGATGCATGTATATGACTTCTATATATAAGAACTACATTATAGATTACAAAGGCGGATTTCACAAAATGCCGAAAAGAACCGGCAATAAAAAGAAAGATGCAAAAAGAGTCGCTAAACTGATTGCAAAGTGTATTCCGAAGAAAGGAAAAGAAAGAGACCTTGACAGAGTGGGGCGGGCTGCTTTTTATGTATTTCTTTTCTGCAATCGGGCGGAATACACCATGAAGGGTTCAGATTACCGTGAGGCGTACGGAGTATTTTATGCAAAGAAGTTTTCCTGCGCAGGTGCAACCAGAGCTTTGGGGATGATCCTGGATTGCATGGGATACAAGTGGACTCATGTCAATAAAAATAAGAATGCGCATCAATGGTGCAAAGTCAAGATAGACGGCAAAAAAGGATATGCCGATGGCATGGCTGGAATGGCCGGATATGGGAAACATTTCACGCAAAAAAAATAACAGAAAGGCAAGAAATAAATGTATTGCAGTAATTGCGGAAAAGAGTTAGAGGATGATGCGCTGTTCTGTCAGGAATGTGGACAAGAGGTCAAGACAACTATAAATATGAAAAGCGAAAATAGATTATTAAAAAAGAAATCATATTTTATTGTTGGGATTGCCATTGGTATACTGGTAGTTATGGGAATTATTATATGTCTGGCAATTCAAAACAGCAAAATGAAAGATGACAGTACAAAGAAAGAGGTGTCCAATCAAACGGCGGAAAGTAATCAGATTGATTTGTCAGATGCATCGGACACTAAACATTCAGAGACAGATCACATGCCTGAGGAGGAAGAAACTGCGGAAGATGAATACATATTTGCCCATAGTGATACGGAGTATTTGATGGAAGAACAGGTTGCTGTACTTACTGAGGAAGAGCTGGGAATAGCAAGGAATGAAATACTGGCTAGATGCGGGAGAATCTATAACGATGAGAAATACAAAGCTTACTTTGAAAGTAAAAGCTGGTATAAAGGTACAAAGACTCCCAATGAATTTGACTATGATAAAGAATTAAATAGCATAGAAAAAGCAAATGTGAATCTAATCAAAAAGTATGAAAAAATTCTTACTAATAAAAAGATGATTAATGAGTATTATGAACCAGTTCTGACAGATTACCAGCAAGCTGAGGCAAATAATTATGCCGGAGATGGTAATGAATATGGGTATGTGTGTGAGAATTTGTTTTTTCCGGATGTGGAAGAAACATTATATTACTCGCTTATAGACCTGAATGATGATAATATTCCTGAATTGATTCTGGCATCGCCTTTTGCAGGTAATGAAAAAATAGGAGAAGAATACAATATATGGGATATATATAGCTATTCAGAAGGTGCTCCATTGCGTTTGGTAGAAGGTGATGACGCTATCGGTATGAGGTCTTTTTATCATATTTGTAAAAATAAGATGATAAAAAGCGAGGGTTCTGGGGGTGCAACAGAATATGTAACGATCTATGAAGAGGTTGGTTTAGATGAAGATGGCCGGGTCACAATGTATTTGATGGATGGCGTGTATTCTGATACAGGTGTTTATTATGCAGTAAGTAGCGGAGCTTTGGATGGATGGGAAATAACGGAAGACGAGTATGAAGAAGTATTAGATAAATATCCAATAAAAACAGATATAGACTGGTACAAGCTTTCCGAACTTAAAATGGATTGAACAGGGGGGGATATTAGGTTGAAAAAATTAGTTAGTATATTTTTAGTTGGTTTACTGATGGTTAATTTATTAATACCGTCGATGTGTGTGGAGGCAAAAGCCTCCAAGAAAACAGCAAGGCTTAATGAGAAAAAAATTACAATGGTGGCAGGTCGGAAAAAAACAATCACTTTAAAGAATAATAAAAAGCTTTCCAAACAGAAAATCCGTAAAGTAAAATGGAGCAGTTCGAATAAAAAAGTAGCGACTGTAAAGGCTTATGGAAAATATAGGCAGAAAGGGAAGATAACAGCAAAAAAGGCGGGGAAAGCTACTATTTCTTTGAAATATAACGGTAAAGTATACAAGTGTAAAGTGGTTGTAAAGAAGAAAAGTGCAGCAGGTCAGAATGATAAACCCGCAACCCAGATTAAGACTGCAAAATATACTTATAAGGTGTATCAGCTAAATGATATATATAGCGCATATTATTCGCCACACAAATGTTGGTTCGGTAATGAAGGGGTATTTTATATTAAAACAGATAATCCAGACCCAAGTACATTTGCAATATGCGAAAAAAATAAGGATAAAGTCATTTTCAATAGCTCCTTCAATGATTTTGTGGATGTTGATTATGTGGCAGAAGATGATTGGGGTGCTGGAGGCAGGAGAGTATCGGGAGGTTATCTTCATTTGGCGGATAGTAGTGATTTGCTTGATTACAGTGCAGGGAATCATACTTTTGAAATACGTGAATCGGAACATTCGGATATAGGATTTAAATATAGACAGTCAGTGACTGCGATGGAATTCAAGATATACTTTCGTGATCAGGAGGAAGAATTTAAAGGATGGATGGATGATATTATAAAAACGCAGACAACTAATAATATGAATGTTCATGAAAAAATGGATACTATATCAACTCATCTGCGTTTTTCATCCCGATATTGGCCCAATAAACATTTGGTTTCTTTGGAAAAACCGATATTTAAAACACTTCGATGGGAATCTTCTATAGCACCTGCTTTGTTGGTAGAGTTTGGAGATAGGATAGGCTACCCCTTAACGGATATGTATTCTGTATATAATCGTGATACGGAAGATTGGGTAAGATATCATGCATATGCTAAAGGAGAATATCAAGGAGAAACCTATTACTATACGTGTTGCCCATTGTCAGAGACAGGGTATATAGATATGGATTTTGTGGAAAAGATAGATTTCAGTAAATATAACTAAAATCAAATTATTCAGGTGTCAAAACCCATTACGGATTTTATTCTGGTTTAATTGTATGCGGGGGAAAAGTTTGGTACGGTCGAGTGGACCATTAAAACAGCGGTTGATGCGGTTAATTTAAGGTGCAGAAAGGAAGGATGGTTGTAGTGATAAAGTAAGAACAGCCATTTGGAGGCAAAAGCAAAGGGGGCGTTTAGTATGTACTGTAAGAATTGCAAAGAATATAATAAGGATGATGCCCAATATTGTGTAAGATGTGGAAAGCCATTAAGAATGAGAAGATGGACGAGGCTTATTAGTGGGCTGTCTGTATCTGCTGCAGTCGCACTTGCTGTTATTGTTTTCTTTATATGGCAGATGAATAGCGGGGAGGATTCCCGGGATATTGAAAAGATAGAAATGAATTCTGTTCAAAAGCATGATACAAAGGAAAGTTCAAAGACTGCTGAGCAGCCGGATACTCCTCCGTATATATGGAAGGTTCAGCCGCAGATAGAAGCAGATGATATTTATTATGTGGCGTGTGCGGATGTTTCAAACTATTCGGTCAATGAATTATACCGCCAGCATGTCTCCCGGTATGCGGTTATCCGGAAAGGAGATACGCTGGGACTGATTGATATGGACGGGAATCTGAACGGAGAGATGGAGTACCGAAATATAACGGCATATTTTGATTCCTATTATCTCGAAAGCATTGAACCGGAATACATAGAAGAATACGGTGAAGAATATAGCTCCTTTACGTCTGATGAAGACGGGGCAATTGATATTCTGGATGGAATAGAGGCAGGGTATTTTTCTGAACGCGGCTTTTATTACTGCGGCGGTCTGCAGGGAGCAAGCATGAGCGGGGAAGAAGACATCCAGAAGCCGGATTGTCCATTTCCGGTCAGAAGGGGCACAGGGATTATGTACGGAGAGCAGGATGTGCTGGAACTGTGGGGGGAGCTTGACGGAACAAGGTACGGGGTATGGAACGGGGACGGTCTGGCATCAGACTTTATCTACGATGAATGCGGTTCATACTCGGACGGTCTGCTGGCAGTCTGCAAGAATGGAAAATGGGGATATATCAATGAACGAGGAGAGGAAGTAATCCCTATTGAGTTTGATGCTTCATGGAAAGAGTTTTATCCGTACGAAAGTATGGCTATGGAGAATCCTGAACCGAAAGATTACTGTTATGCAGCGTCAGACGGATATGTGGTACTTTGTAAAGGCGGTGAGTGGGAACTTCGGGGTACTGCTGGAGAAACAGCGGTACCGCCGGGTATCTTTGAAGAAATCCGCCCGGTGTATGACGGGATGTGCTGGGTTAAGAAAGACGGAAAGTGGGGCGTGATCGGATTAGAATAAAAGGAAATGGAATAATTAAGAGATGAGGTTATAGAGAGATGAAAAAGTATCGAAAAAATTTATTTACCTTCGTGGCAATGTTTTTGGCCTTTGCGGTATCTTTTTGTATGGCGCCTGATATAGAAGCAGAAGCGGCAAGAGGACTTGGAAAGGCAGAAATCAAATCTGTAAGCTCACCGTCTGCCGGTAAGGCATCTGTTAAGTATAAAAAGGTGAAAGGTGCGAAGGGATACCAGATTCAGTTTGCTGCAAACTCCAAGATGACAAAAGGCAAAAAAAGGTTAAAACAAAGTCATTGTCAAAGACAGTATCACTTAAGCCTGGGAAAAAATATTATGTCAGAGTCCGGGCATATAAAAAGTCCGGGAAGAAGATAAGATACGGGAAATGGAGCAAAAAAGAATCTTTAAAGGTGAAAGCCAAGACTAAGGCTAAAGCGAAAGTGTCTTCGAAGACATATCAGGAGTTGTATGGGCCGATTGTCCATGAAGTAGAGAAATCAGAGGAATTTAGCAGTTACTGTCTTTACGATATAGACAAGAATGGTGTAAAAGAACTGATAATACAGACTGAAACTGCTGTTTGGTTTTGGGCCTATGAGATATACACTATAAAAAACCATAAATCTGTATCTCTGGGGCAGATAGATGGAACTTATTCTGCCTTTTATAAAGATAAAAGCGGAGGAAAGAAAAAATATATTATACAGGTTGCAGGTTTTCAGTGTGAAGAGACGGTGTATCATATCAGTATAAAAAAGGGAAACTGAATTATAAAAAGATTTCGTCAAGAACATTGCCGCCTGGCGGGCAGTATTACTCAACTCCATATCCCATCAATTTTGAGTCTGTTACGGATAAGTCTTTGTTGAAATAAATGTTTTATAAATATGAATGCCCAAAAACAAAAAACAGGAGATAAAAATGTATTGTAGGAATTGCGGAAAAGAACTAAAAGAGGATGCCAAATTCTGCCCGAAATGCGGAACGAAAGTTGGAGAAGTTTCTGATGAGGGTATCGATGGCGGTGCGCCGAAAAAGAAGCGGTATATTGTTATTAGTGTTATAGCAGGGATATTTGTGATAGCGGGCATAGCGGTATACTTGATGATTCAAGGAAATAAAGCGAAAGGCGGTATGCCGCAGAGAATGAAAATGCCAAAAACGGCGGAAAGCAAAGAAGCAGCAGATACATCCGATAAAGAGAAAAAAGTGACAGATGCACCGGATAAAGAGAAAGAAGCGGAGAAGACACCGGATAAAGCAGTGAATAAATATTACAGGGGAATACTCGGAGAATACCAGCAGGCAGAAACTAACGGATTTTCAGACCCGGCAGAATACCCACGCGTTAATCCTTTGCTTTTCCGGCAATCCGGCGATGCACAGCCATTGTATTATACCTTGCAGGATATGAGCGGCGACGGAGAGCCGGAATTATTTATTGCGCAGATGGAAAAAGACGGGGACAGAGAAAATTACAATATTGTTGAGTTGTATGGCTACGGCTACGGATCAGAACAGCAGCTTGCAGTTGCTATAGATCTAGGCATTGAACCGATTGGCGAGAGCTATGAAATAGGAAGCCAGGCCCGCTATTGTATATGTGAGGACCATATCATCCGGGAGGAGACGAACAGTGACGGCTCAGACAGAACCACATATTATGAGGTGCTTGAAGGAAGTGCTGAAATCGGTGTTAAAAACGGAGCAGTGAGGGATACCTCGGATGGATATCTTAAGATTGAGGAAGGCGGACTTGAGGTAAACCCGATATCAGAGAAACGCTATAAAATGATTCTTAAAAAATATCCGGAAAAAACGGATATAGAGTGGTACAAGCTATCTGATCTTAAATTAGACTGACATAAAGCAAAAGAATGTGGAGGCGATGCATGTATGAAAGTAAATGTGATAAAAAACCTTGTGTTGACAGCGGGAGTGATACTTGGGATATCCCTGGCATGTGGAAGAACTGCATTTGCCAGTGAGCCTGTCATATTGCCGGCAAGTTCAGAGGAACCGTCAGAAGGCTGTGTATTTCTTGGGGTGGAAGGAGAGTATATAACCCAGGCAGAAGCGGCTTTGAAAAGAATCAATGAAATCCGGAAAGAAGCCTGCGATGAAGGGGTGAAAAATCCGGATACAAATAAGCCGTTGACCGCGGCAGATTATAAGCCAATGGTCTGGTCAGAGGATTTGGAGTATATTGCCAGAATCCGGGCAGCAGAGGCATGTATTCTAATGGAGCATACCCGTCCCAATGGAAGTCTGTGCTTTAACCTTTCTTCTCCCGGCGGTGTATCAAGTCAGGGAGAAAATCTGGCATGGAACTGGGGTTTTGACATGTTGACCGGAATTGAGCAATGGTATGGAGAAAAAAGCATCTGGGTGAATGGCGGTTCCGGTGTGACCGGTCATTACACAAGTATGATCAGTCCGACTTTTCAGTTGGTCGGCTTAGGGACATTTTGGTCAAATGAAGGATCATACCGTAACACCACTTGCGCAGAATTTATGGAGAAAACCAGTTTGAGCCAAAAGCAAGGGGAAGCAGTGTCTTCCTGCATCCAGACTGTTGAGGTAAAAAATTCTTATATCAACAGTCTTGCCTGCAATGCGGAGGAAAGGATTGCGATTGGGAAAGAGCAGAAATTAGAAGTGAGGGCGGCTACATCTTTGGGAAAGAATAATAAGGGAGAATTTCGCCTGCTGAAACCAATCGCATGGTCTGTGGATGATACGGAGGTTGCGATGTTATCCGCAGATAATATACTGACCGGAGTTTCGAAAGGAACAACAACGGTCACGGCAGCTTCAGGAGGAATAACATGCAGTAGTGAGATTACGGTATATTGTGAGCATGAAGAAGTTATCGATGAGGGGAAAGATGCGACTTGTACAGAGACAGGTCTGACGGAAGGAAAACATTGCAGCAAATGCGGTGAAATATTGGTAAAGCAGGAAGTAATTCCTGCCGGCCACAAGGAAGTCATTGAAGAAGCAAAAGCAGCGACTTGTACAGAGCCTGGCCTGACAGAAGGAAGGTACTGTGAAGTATGTAAAGAAATATTTGCAGTCCAGGAAGAGATTCCGGCACTTGGCCATAGGGAAGTAGATACTGATGAGCAGGCACCTACTTGTACAGAGCCGGGATTTACGCCGGGAAGCCGTTGCTCAGTGTGTGGCATGACAATGAGCGGGCGGGATGAGATTGCTCCGATGGGACATTCCTTCGGCCCATGGAAGACTGTGAAAAAAGCACAGCCGGGTATCGCGGGAAGGAAAGAACGGGTATGCAGTGTATGCGGTGGGACGGAAGAGGAAAAGATTCCTGCACTTAAATCGGAAAATATGAAAGTATCTTCCATTCGTATCTCTACCCCATTGTCCTATCAGATAGCGGCAGGAAAGAGTGTTACGCTTAAGGCATCTGTAATTCCGGACAGTGCAGCAGAACAAGGAGTTGTCAGGAGCAGCAGTAATCCGAAGGTAGCTAAGGTCAACCAGAAAGGGAAAGTTACGGTCTTGAAAAGAAGCGGCGGGAAGAAAGCTGTTATCACTGCGGCGGCAAAAGATGGAAGCGGCGTAAAGGCGTCTGTCATTATCAAGTCCATGAAAGGCGCGGTAAAGAGCATCTCCCTTTCCGGCAAGAAGAGTGTGAAAGCAGGGAAATCTGTAAAATTAAAAGCAAAAGTGAAGGCATCCAAAGGCGCCAATAAGAAGCTTATCTGGAAAAGCAGCAATTCCCAGGCTGCAACCGTATCTGGGTCTGGAAAAGTAACTGCAAAGCGCAGTGCAAAAGGGAAAAAAGTGAAGATTACAGCTATGGCTGCTGACGGAAGCGGAAAGAAAAAGTCTTTGACGATAAAGATAAAATAAGTTCATTGAAGAATATGCAAGGAGGAGAACGGATGACAAATATTATTATGAAGAGGATGCGGCTATTATTGTTTTCAGCAATGATAGCAGGAGGCTTATACGTCGTGGAACTGCCTGTTTTAGCACAGGAAGCAAATGTGGAAGAAGCTGCTGTTGAAAGCGGGAGCTGTGGAGAGAATCTGACATGGAAGGTCGAAGGCGGGATTTTAACGATCAGCGGCAGCGGGGGGATGGAGGATTATATTGCTTGGGAAAATGATAGTTATGAGAGCCCGTGGAGTCATTTGAATGAATCAATTAGTAAAGTGGTCTTAGTAGATGGTGTAACGAGCATTGGTAATTATGCATTTGCTGATTGTGGTATGCAAAGCATAGAAATACCTGACAGCGTAGTCAAAATAGGTAAATTTGCGTTATCCTGTCGAAATTTGAAGAGCATAAGACTTTCAGATAGCATACTTGACATAGGAGAAGGGGCATTTGCCGGAAGCGGTTTGGAAAACATAGAAATTCCCGGCACAATCACACATATACAGGAGAGGACTTTCAGCGGCTGTAATAGTTTACAGAATGTGAAAATCCCAGAAAGTGTTACTTATATAGGTCGGCAGGCATTTTTTGATTGTGGAAGTTTGACGAGCCTGGAGATCCCGAATAGTGTAACGAGTATAGATACTTGGGCATTTGGCGAGTGTGTTTTTACAAATATTAAACTTCCTGACAGTGTTACGAGTATTGGAGATTATGCTTTTTCGTTTTCGAATACACTTCAGAATATAGAGCTTCCTGCTAATTTGACGAACATAGGAAGAGGCGCATTTAAGCTTTGTTCAAATCTACAGAGTATAAGATTGCCAAATGGTTTATCAAAAGTGGGGAAAAGTGCTTTTGCTGATTGCATTAATCTACAAAAAGTGGAATTCCCAGACAGTTTAGTACGCATTGAAGATTATGCTTTTGCTGACTGCAAAAATTTACAGAATATAAAACTCCCGACCAGTTTAGAAAGTATCGGCGCTTATGTATTTTATAAATGTGATAAACTTGCAGTGCTGGAGATACCCAAAAGTGTAAAACAAATAGATACCGGAGCATATGGTTACAGTGGGTATTGGGACAACATAGATGAATATGTAGACGGCGTAGAAAAAAGTCTAAATTCCAAGATAAGATGCTACACAAATTCCGCAGCCCACAATTATGCAAAGGCCAACGGAATCCAGTATGAGCTATTGGATGCGCCCGCTGTTAAAGTGTTAAAAATTACGATTTCCGCTCCCTCGAAAAAGATTGCTGCCGGAAAGAAAGTAAAGCTGACAGTTAGTGTACAGCCCGATAATGCGGCGGACAAAAAGGTGACATGGAAGTCCGGCAATACAAAGGTAGCAACGGTGAACAGTTCCGGTGTTGTGACAATGAAGAAAGGTTCCGGCGGAAAGAGTGTAGTAATAACGGCGATGGCAAAGGATGGCTCCGGCGTAAAGGGAACGTATAAGCTCACTTCCATGAAAGGCGCGGTAAAGAGTATAAAGATTTCCGGGAAGACTTCGGTAAAAGCAGGAAAATCCGTGAAGCTGAAAGCGAAAGTAAAAGCAGATAAAAAAGCCAATACAAAGCTAAAATGGACGAGCAGTAATGCAAAATATGCGAAAGCAAGCAGCACCGGGAAGGTGACGGCACGGAAGGCAGGAAAAGGGAAAAAGGTAAAGATTACGGCAGCGGCTACAGATGGAAGCGGAAAGAAAAAGAGTATTACGATCAGAATAAAATAATCTAAAAGGAAAAGGAGAAAAAATATGGGAAACAAAAGAATGCGACAGATGATCTATGGGACGGTAATGGTGCTATTTTTGGGATTGATTGCATATCCAAGTACAGCGAAGGCGGATATTACTTATGGCGTAAAGAATGGTTTTAAAAAGACAGTGTCCTGTTCGGCCGTTGACCGGGAAAATGGTTATTTCCTCAGCGCGTCGAATATCCCGGCAAAGGCAAAGAAGGTAAAGATATCCTTAAGCAAAAAATCAGTGGGGAAGGTGAAATCATACGGCGGCGGAGATTTTGTGTTTTATCCTAAAAAGGCAGGTAAGACAAAGATTACGATAACTGCTGTTGTAAAGGGAAAAAAGGTAAAATGCAAAGGTACAATTAATGTGGTAAAATTCAAGCAGCCTTTTAAGAGCCTTAAGGTAGACGGGAAGGATTATTCAAACAATATTAAAGGCAGTGAGGGCAGTGCTGTCGAAGTTAAGAGCAATAAATCCAAAGCCAAGGTTGAACTGAATCTAAAGTCCGGCTGGAAAGTATCCAAAGTATATAAGGGTGAAAAAAAGATGAAAAACCGGAAATCTTTCACACTGAAAAAGGGTGAGGGCATAGGTGTTTATGTGAAAAATAAGAAAAATAATATGGAAGTGAATCTGTATGTTTATTTTAGCGAATAAAGAACGGCGATAAGATCGGAAGTCTTGCCAGAGGATAAAGGAGGGCTAAAAAAGATAAGCCCTCCTAAATCTGTGCAGATTACTGTAAAAATGTGGTAAATATGTCATTCACTAATTTACCGTCAGCCTTTCCTTTGACCTTAGGCATAAGCACTTTCATGATCTTGCCCTTATCCTTTGCGGTGGGGGCATCGATGCCTGTCTCGGAAAGGACAGCTTTGATGACTTCACGGATTTCAGCCTCATCCATCATCTTGGGTGCGTATTCATTCAGCACATTCATGCGTTCCGTACATTCTTTGATGATATCTTCCCGGTCAGCGGGGGTCATATCCAGAGTTTCCTTCACCTGTTTGATTTCTTTTAGAATAACCTGTGTCTCTTCTTCGGGAGTCAGGTCCTCCCTCTTGTCGATCGCTTTATTTTTCAGTGCGGATAATAAAAGTGATAAGGTATCTTTTTTGCCTTTATCGCCGGCTTTCATCGCCTTGACCATGTCGGCTCTTACTTCGTCGATTTTACTCATGCTTGATTCCTCCAATCTCAATGAATATGGTACACATTTTAGCAGATAGTCGTTGGATTGGCAAGTTTGAAAGTGTTCAAAAGACGGGTCATGTGGTATACTTGTTAAATATGGAGGAGGGAAAGAGGATGGAATTTGAGATTCTTAAAAATCTTCGGGATAATATCGGAAAAGTAATGATCGGGAATGAGAGGACGGTAAAGCTTATCCTCACTGCACTTCTGGCGAGAGGCCATGTGCTTTTAGAGGATGTGCCGGGGACGGGAAAAACGGTGCTTGCAAAATCTCTTGCGAAATCAGTGGATGCGCAGTTTGGGAGAGTACAGTTTACACCGGATCTTCTTCCGTCGGATGTGACGGGGCTCAATTACTTTGACGCTAAAAAAGGGGAGTTTAAGTTCCTGGAGGGGCCGGTATTCTGCAATATCCTTCTGGCGGATGAGATCAACCGGGCAACGCCCAAGACACAGAGCAGCTTGTTAGAATGTATGGCGGAGCATCAGGTTACGGTGGATGGGGTGACGAGAAAGCTTGCGGAACCGTTTTTTGTCATTGCCACCCAGAATCCGTTAGAGACGCTTGGGACATTTCCTTTGCCGGAGGCGCAGATGGACCGCTTCCTCATGCGGATATCTATGGAAGATATGACACAGGGACAGGAGCTAGCCATGGTAGAGCGGTTCCTTCTTGAAGAACCGTTTCCGGTGAGGCAAAGGAGAATGCAAATGTGACGGATCAAAGCTACCGGAGGGATATCTTCTCACTTTTTGCCCGCCAGAGGGTGATACGCAGACTCTCCTTTGCGTGCGGGAAAAGAGGGTATTATGAGCTTGGGAAGGCAGATGTTATCGGATATGATTTTTTCTTTCGCAAAAGTTTTCATGATGATCGGATATTGAAGACTTCGATGTTTGTGTACCCAAAGCCTGTGGACAGCCGGCGAATCGCGCTTTTATGCAGGGCGGTCTCGGGAATGACGGTGACAGAGCAAAGAATTTTTCCCGACCCTTTTTGTTTTTCGGGGATTCGGGACTACTGCCCTTCGGATCCGATGCATCAGATCAACTGGAAAGCGTCTGCGAAGGGGCAGGGGCTTTTGGTGAATCAGTTTGATGCTACTACGGATATCCGGATGAAGCTGATCTTAGATACAGAGGATACGGGGATGATCCGGCAGGACAAGTTAAATGAGGAAGGTATCCGCATCGCATCGTCATTGGCTTCGAAGCTGGTAAAGGGGCGGATGGAGGTTACAGTGACGGGAAATGGAATGAACCAGATCCACATGAAAGAGGGGGCGGGCCAGATACATGAGCTTTATGAAGAGCTTGCCCGGATTGATATCTACGGGAAAACAGAGAGGATCTGCAAGGAATTAGAGCGGGAAAAGAGGGAACTTTCGCCGAATGTGATCTATGTCATCATTTCTATGAATCAGGATAAGGAGACTGCCGGAGCCATTGCTTCTCTGGCAGAAAAGGGAAACTCTGTCCTGTGGGTCATACCGGTGGCTTCTGCACAGCTTGCAGATACAGGACTGCAGGGAGGCGTCCGTGAACTTGAAAGTTTGAGAGGAATAACGATTTTTCAGTGGGAGATGGAAGGATGAGAGGAAATAAAAGCTTTGGGCTGCGTCTGCTTTCATGGATTCATAGTATGCTTATTTTTGAGGGAGTCTTTGTGCTTTCGGCAGGTATCCTGCATATGAAGGGAGAGAGACTTGTCTTGTTTTTGGCTCAGGGGCTTGTGCTTGCGGTGCCTTTGGTGTTAACAGATGTACTGGTAAAAAGATGTAAGAGTCTGGTGCTTTTTTGTCTGTTGGGGGCAGTGCTTGTATGGGTGATGGGACTTGTTTCCGGCAACGGTCTTGTGAGATGGATTACTGTGTTTATCTGTCTGTTCCGCTGTTATGTGAGACTTAAGCAGGGAGAGATAAGGAAAAGAATGCGGGAGCTTCCGGGTGAGCCGGGGGTCTCGGAAGCGGCAGCGTGGCTGGATGTGCCTGATCTGCTGGATGAGCCAAAGTTATTGCATGGTCTGCTGTTCGTTTTTATATACTTAGGACTTATAAGTTTGAACCGCATTGACTTGATGGAAGTGAGCTTTGCGCTTCTGGATGCGGAGCTTTGCATCAGCCTGTGCTACAGATACCTCCGGAAGCTTTCGGAGTTTACAGAAAAGAATCGTTATGTCGCCAATCTGCCGGTAAAAGCTATGAGGAGGACCGGCATGGGGATTATGGGGACAGGGATGATCCTGCTTTTTGTATGTATGCTTCCGGCCGTAATCTATCAGGAAGAACCCTTGACAAAGGTCAGATTCGACCTGTCACAGATGGAAGAGGGCGGAGGGGGAGAGACTTACGAAGATAATATAGAACCGGATTATATGATGGAGGAGCTGATGCGGATAAAAGCGTCGGCAAAGGAGACTCCCGCGTGGATGGAAGCTGCATCGAAGCTGGTCTGTGTTTTGATGTTAGTGTGGGTTTCTTATCTGGCGGTTAAAATAGTGTTTTCGATGGTTCAAAGGGCAGCAGCCGCTTTTTCAGATGAGTGGGAGGATGAGGTAGTATTTCTTGGAAAGGGCGGGGAGGAAGCCGGCAGCGGGCAGAAAAGAACTTTAAAAAAAGAGCGTTTCTTTTCTGCAGACAGGAAGATCCGTAAGCTTTATAAACGGACAGTGAGGCGTAAGGCGGCAGGAAACATCCTGGGAAGTGAGACGCCTCTTGAACTGGAAGATAAGGCCGGATTCTACGGAGCCGGGGGATCGCAGAAAAGCATAGATCTGCTTGCTGCCCACAAGCTGTATGAAAAAGCACGGTACGGAAAAGAAGAATGTACAAAAGAAGATGTAAAACAGTACGTGCATATTTTCTCCAATTTTGACAGATAATAGCAGCATATCTGAATACAAAAACGGAGGAATATATATGAAGGCAACAGGAATTGTACGTAGAATCGATGATCTGGGAAGAGTAGTGATCCCAAAGGAAATCCGAAGGACGTTAAGGATTCGGGAGGGAGACCCGTTAGAGATATTTACAGACAGGGAAGGCGAGATCATCTTGAAAAAGTATTCGCCTATCGGAGAGTTGTCGGCATTTGCAAAGCAGTATGCGGAGAGTCTTTCACAGACAATGGGATGTCTGGTGTGTGTCTGCGATACGGACCAGATCGTGGCGGCTGCTGGCACCGGGAAAAAAGATCTGCAGGACAAGTATATCAGTAAGCAGTTAGAGCGGGTGTTAGAGGACAGGAATTCTGTCATGGCATCGGAAGAGGATAAAAAATTTATAAAGATCATAACAAACCAGGAAGACGAATATGCCCATGAAGTGATCAGTCCGATCCTCTGTGAGGGGGATGTGATCGGCGGAGTGATTCTCCTGGCGAAGGAGGCGAAGAAGAAGTTTTCCGAGCTTGAGCAGAAAATGGCTTCCTGTGCGGCAGGATTTTTAGGAAGGCAGATGGAGCAGTAATTTTCCGGAATAATTCTGCGCCCCGGGTCATACCTTGTATTAGACAAGGGAGGGATAGGATGGAGAGACGGATTCGGAAAAACCCAAAAGCTATGTGGATGTTAAAATCATTGCTTGCTTCTTATATTATCACAGGAGTTCTTTTGGTGGTGCTTGCGATGCTACTTTACCGGCTGGAGCTTAATGAAAGGACGGTGTCTGCTTCCATCGTGGGAATCTATGTGCTTTCTACTTTAGCAGGCGGTTTTATTCTTGGGAAGCTTATGAAGGTGAAAAGGTATATATGGGGGCTTAGCCTTGGAGTTGTGTATTTTGCGCTTCTGCTTCTCATTACGCTTGGTGTATATCGGGGACTCAACGGTGACGGGGCGAATCTTCTGACCACGTTTATACTGTGTGCCGGGGGAGGAATGGCAGGCGGCATGATTTCTTAAGAAAAAGGATTGCGAAAACAGTGCCGGGATGATATAATACTACGGACGAGTTGAAATTTTAAGAATTTGCATTACAGAGCGGATAAGAAAGATAGGAGGACGTTATCATGAAGCATGTGAAGACTTTGAATACACATACTTTGAACAACACAGTAAAGAAGGGCGGATGCGGTGAGTGCCAGACATCCTGCCAGTCTGCATGTAAGACATCCTGCACAGTAGGAAATCAGACCTGTGAACAGAAGAAATAGCAGTGATCAAGTAAAAAGGAATACTCAAGGCAGCGGTCTTTTACGGGTCGCTGTTTCTTGTCGTATAGGAAACTTATCTAATGCTTAGACTGAAAGGGGTAGCATTTTGATACATCAATATAAGAATAATGGATATAACATTGTCCTGGACGTAAACAGCGGAGCCGTCCATGTGGTGGACGAACTGTGTTATGATGTCATTGCATGTCTGAACAGGCAGAATGAGGCGCATACATGGGAGACGCTTAAGGAAGCATCTTCGCTGGAATTTCTAAAGAAAAGCCTGGGGGACAGGTACATAGAAAAAGACCTTAAAGAAGCATTGGAAGATGTGACGGAGCTTGCGAAAGCCGGGCAGCTTTTTGTGCCGGATTGTTACGAGTGTCTTTTGGAGGATGTGAAGAAGAGAAAGACTGTAGTTAAGGCGTTATGCCTCCATATTGCCCACGACTGCAACCTTGCCTGCAGATATTGCTTTGCAGAGGAAGGTGAATATCATGGGAGAAGGGCTCTTATGAGCTATGAGGTGGGAAAGAAGGCGCTTGATTTCCTGATCAAAAATTCCGGGAGCAGGCGCAACTTAGAGGTGGATTTTTTTGGCGGGGAGCCTCTTCTTAACTGGCAGGCTGTGAAGGACCTGGTAGCTTACGGGAGGGAGCAGGAGAAGCTTCATGATAAGCATTTTCGGTTTACCGTCACTACCAATGGTGTTCTTTTGGATGATGACATCCAGGAGTTTATCAACCGGGAGATGGACAATGTCGTATTGAGCCTTGACGGAAGGAAAGAGGTAAATGACCGTATGCGCCCGTTCAGGAACGGTGCGGGCAGCTATGATCTGATCGTCCCTAAATTTAAAAAGCTTGCAGACAGCCGGGGGCAGGAGCGGTATTATGTGCGGGGGACTTTTACAAGGGAGAACCTGGACTTTTCAGAGGATATCTTACATTTCGCAGACCTTGGATTCCAGCAGATGTCTATAGAGCCGGTGGTTGGAGAAGAGACCGACCCTTATGCCATCCGTGAATCGGATCTTCCGGCAATTATGGAAGAGTATGATAAACTGGCAAAAATCATGATTGAGAGGGAAAAGTCAGGAAAAGGTTTTAATTTTTTTCATTTTATGATAGACTTAGAAGGCGGGCCGTGCGTGGCAAAGCGATTGTCAGGGTGCGGGTCCGGAACAGAATATCTGGCTGTGACGCCATGGGGAGATTTGTACCCTTGCCATCAGTTTGTCGGGCAGGAAGAATTTCTTATGGGCAATGTGGATGACGGGATTGTAAAGCCGGAGATCGCAGAGGATTTTAGAAGCTGCAATGTGTACACGAAGGAAAAATGCAGGAGATGTTTCGCAAAGTTCTATTGCAGCGGCGGCTGTATGGCAAATGCATATAATTTTCACGGTACGATTCAGGATGCCTATGAGATTGGGTGCGAGATGCAAAGAAAACGCGTGGAATGTGCGATTATGATAAAGGCGGCCTTATCTTAGAGAGGCGTTATAATTCAGACAGGTAAGAAAGGAAGAGAGACATGAAGAAAAACAAAGGCATACTCAGTCTTGTACTGACAGTAGTTCTGATTGCTTTTCTGGGATTTACTACAGTCGTAGGAATCGGCGGAAAGCATTCCGGAGCGGCGAAGAATATTAAGCTTGGCTTAGATTTGGCAGGTGGTGTCAGCATCACCTATCAGGTAAAGGATAAGAATCCTACAGAGAGTGAGATGAATGATACGATCTACAAGCTGCAGAAGCGTGTAGAACAGTACAGTACGGAAGCTACCGTATACCAGGAGGGGGCTGACCGGATCAATATCGAGATCCCGGGCGTATCCAATGCAAATGAGATTCTGGACGAGCTTGGGAAGCCGGGTTCTTTAGAGTTCCAGACGGAGGATGGCGCGACGGTTATCACTGGTTCGGATGTCAGCACGGCAACGGCCAGATCCGGACAGAATAAGATGGGAAATACAGAGTATTCTGTAGAATTGAGCCTGAATGAAGAAGGAAAAGAGAAATTTGCACAGGCTACTGAGGAGAATGTGGGTAAGTCTATCGCAATCATCTATGACGGTGAGACGATAAGCGCACCGACCGTACAAGAGGCCATCCCTAATGGGACCGCACATATTACCGGTAATTTTACTTTTGAGGAAGCAGATAATCTTGCCGCTACCATCCGTATCGGCGGTCTGAAGTTGGAGCTTGAGGAACTGCGCTCGAATGTTGTGGGAGCACAGCTTGGAGAACAGGCGATCAGCACCAGCCTTAAGGCAGGGGCCATCGGCCTTGTGCTGGTATTTTTGTTTATGATCTTTGCTTATTATCTGCCGGGATTTGCTTCTTCGCTGGCACTGATCATCTACACAGAGCTTGTGATGGTGATACTGAATGCATTTGAAGTGACGCTGACGCTGCCGGGTATCGCAGGTATTATCTTGAGTATCGGTATGGCAGTGGATGCGAACGTTATTATATTTGCCCGTGTGAAAGAGGAGATTGCTCTTGGAAAGAGTGTCAGAAATTCATTAAAGACCGGATTCCAGAAGGCCATGTCTGCGATCGTGGACGGTAATGTGACGACGTTAATCGCGGCGGTGGTTCTCTGGCTTAAGGGTTCCGGTACGGTAAAGGGGTTCGCCCAGACACTTGCGATCGGTATCATCGTGTCCATGTTTACTGCTCTTGTGGTAACACGTCTTATTGTATATGCATTCTACGCAGTTGGCCTGCGGGATGAGAAGCTGTATTATCATAAGACAAAAGAGAGAACATCCATAGATTTCCTCAGCAAGAAGAATATCTGCTTTGCAGTATCTTTAGTCTTGATCATAGCAGGATTTGTGTTCATGGGTGTGAACAGTTCCAGAGGACAAGGAGCGTTCGAGTACAGTCTGGAGTTCGAGGGCGGTACATCGACGACAGTTCCGTTTGATAAAGATTATACCATCGATGAGATCGATGCAGAGATTGTGCCGGTTGTGGAGAAAGTAACTGGAGACAATAATGTACAGACACAGAAGGTGGCTGGAACGAAGCAAGTGATTATCAAGACAGTAACCCTTGAACTTGACCAGCGTGAGGAGCTTAATAAAGCACTGGTTGATAAGTTCGGTGTGAAGGAAGAGGAGATCACGGCTGAAAATATCAGCTCTACAGTCAGCGGTGAGATGCGTCAGGATGCGATCATTGCGGTGATCATCTCTACGCTGTGTATGCTTCTTTATATCTGGTTCAGATTCAAGGATATCCGGTTTGCGACCAGTGCGGTTGTGGCGCTGCTTCACGACGTTTTAGTCGTTCTTGCATTTTACGCGGCTGCAAGAGTGTCAGTAGGTAATACTTTTATTGCATGTATGCTTACAATTGTAGGTTACTCGATCAACGCGACGATCGTTATCTTTGACCGGATCCGTGAGGAGCTTCACTATAAGACCAGGACGACAGACCTTAAGCAGCTTGTAAATAAGAGTATCACCCAGACGCTGACAAGAAGTATCTATACTTCATTGACAACTTTCGTGATGGTAGCGGTATTGTTTGTCATGGGTGTAAGCTCGATCAAAGAGTTTGCGCTTCCGCTCATGGTAGGTATCGTATGCGGCGGATATTCTTCTGTATGCATTACCGGGGCACTTTGGTATGTGATGAAGACAAAGATTGGGAAAAAATAAAGATACAGGTAATTGAGAATAAAACAGCCATTGCCATCTGGATGACTTATTAAAGATGGCGGTGGCTGTTTTGCATCGAATACATTTGGAGGAAAATGAGATGGAACAGTGGGTGCTGCTAAGAAAGGGTGCGGATTTTGAAAGGATTGGGAAGAAGTTCCATATCAGCCCGCGTCTTGCATGTCTGATACGAAACAGAGGAGTTATCGGAGATAAGGCCATGGAAACGTATCTGAACGGACAACTTTCCGGGCTTTCTGACGGAAATCTTATGAAGGATATGAAGAAAGCAGTCCGTATTATAAAAAAGAAAATAGAAGAACACAAAAAAATCCGTGTGATCGGTGACTATGACATTGACGGAGTGAATGCTGTTTATATACTTTTAGAAGGGCTTCGGGGACTGGGAGCAAATGCTGACAGTGATATTCCGGACCGGATCAAGGATGGCTATGGACTTAACATGGAGATGATCGAGCGGGCGTACAGGGACGGGGCGGATACGATCATCACTTGTGATAACGGTATCGCAGCGGCAGAGGAGACAGCCCGCGGGAAAGAGCTCGGTATGACCGTGATCGTGACGGATCATCATGAAGTCCCCTTTGAAGAAACAGACGGGACAAGATGTTACAGGCTCCCGCCGGCGGATGCCGTCATAGACCCGAAGCAGGAGGATTGCGAGTATCCTTTTAAGGGACTGTGCGGCGGGGCTGTGGCATACAAGCTTATGGAAGAGCTGTACGAATCTTTTGGGCGCAGCAGGGAGGAACTTTCTTACCTCATAGAGAATGTAGCCATTGCCACAGTCGGGGATGTGATGGATCTGGTGGGGGAAAACCGGATACTTGTGAAGGAAGGTTTGTCAAGACTCCGAAACACAAAGAATCCGGGAATGAAAGCACTGATTAAACATACCGGAATTGTTCCGAGCTGTATTGGGGCGTATCATATAGGCTTTGTGCTGGGGCCTTGTCTGAATGCGGGAGGGAGACTTGATACAGCAAAGCGTTCTCTTGCGCTTTTGCAGGCAAAAACTGAGAAAGAGGCAGATGCGCTGGCAGCAGAGTTAAAGGCACTTAATGACAGCAGGAAAGATATGACAGAGCAGGCTGTGAAACAGGCCGCAGAGCTTGCAGAGCATTATTTGGGAGAGAGGGACAAGGTGCTGGTGCTTTATCTGCCGGACTGCCATGAAAGTCTGGCAGGCATCGTCGCGGGAAGGATAAGAGAGCGGTATGTGCGTCCTGTATTCGTTCTGACAGATGCCAGGGAAGGGGTGAAGGGATCCGGGCGTTCTATCGAAGCCTACCATATGTATGAGGGGCTGAATCAATGTAAAGTGCTGCTTGACAAATTCGGGGGACATAAGCTTGCTGCGGGCCTGAGCCTTAAGAAAGAACATATGGATGCTCTGCGCCGGATGCTGAATGAGAATTGTACATTGACTAAGGAGGATATGTCGGAAAAGGTGGCAATCGATATGGAGATGCCCTTTTCCTGCGTCACGGAAGAGCTGGTCTCGGAGTTGGAACTTTTAGAGCCTTTTGGAAAGGGCAATACAAAGCCGGTCTTTGCCGCAAGAAATATTTCTCTGTTAGAAGGGCGTATTCTTGGGAAGAATCATAATGTACTGAAACTGCGGGTAAGAGACTGTGCACACACATCTATTGATGCTATGTTTTTTGGCGATATAGATATATTTTTGGATCATCTGGAAAAAAAGTATGGATCCGGGGCGAAGGAAAGGCTGCTTTCCGGCCGGACGGGCGGTATGGAACTCTCCCTGACCTATTATCCCGGAATTAACGAATATCAGGGCAGAAGGACGCCTCAGATCGTGATTACCCATTACCGGTAGGAAATACATAAGATTTATTTGAAAATCGTGTCAGAAGATGCTATACTTTAGTGTATGTAATTTTACAGAGAGAAACGGAGAGAACTTTTATGAAACCAATCGAAGAATACGTAAGAAGTATACCGGATTTTCCGGAACCGGGAATTATTTTCAGAGATGTGACAAGTGTCCTTCAGGATGCAGAAGGGCTTCATCTTGCCATAGACCTGATGCAGGAAAAGCTTGAGGGCACAGAGTTTGATGTTATCGTCGGGCCGGAGTCCCGCGGCTTTATTTTCGGGGTACCGATAGCTTATAATTTAAAAAAGCCGTTTATTCCGATCCGCAAGAAAGGAAAGCTTCCTTGTGAGACTGCTTCTGTTACTTATGAACTGGAATACGGTTCTGCTGAGATTGAGATTCATAAGGATGCGATTAAAAAAGGGCAAAAAGTTGTCATTATCGATGATCTGATTGCTACAGGCGGGACAAATGAAGCGATGGTAGAGCTGATCGAGGGGCTTGGCGGGGAAGTAGTAAAATGTGTATTCTTGATGGAGCTTTCGGGATTAAAGGGAAGAGAGCGGCTTTCAGAGTATGATGTGGATTCTGTTATTGTGTATCCGGGAAAGTAGTAAGCTTGCGCAACGATTGTTATAGTTATGTAATTATCACAGGAAGGAGGCAGTGATATGTCAGAAAAAAGGACGACATATGAATCATTGGATAATCGGATCGCATCAACTGCGGTGACCAAGGATTTATCGGCAGGGCTGGAGGTTGTGGACGGTCATGCAATTAAAGCGCCGAAAGATTATGAAGATCCGGATAAGCTTTATGACATGTTGATTGCCTGCATCCGAAGATACCATCCGTCTACGGATGTCACTATGATCGCAAAGGCGTACCATCTGGCGAAGAAGGCTCATGGGGAGCAGCTTCGTAAATCCGGTGAGCCTTATATCGTGCACCCGCTCTGGGTGGCGATCATTCTTGCCGAGCTTGAGATGGATAAAGAGACCATCGCGGCAGGGATGATGCATGATGTGATCGAGGATACGAAGATCGGGGAGGAGACGTTAAAGAAAGAATTCGGCGAGGACGTCTGTTTTCTCGTTGACGGTGTGACAAAATTAGGGCAGTTATCCTACTCGTCGGATAAGCTTGAAGTACAGGCAGAGAGCCTTCGGAAGATGTTCCTTGCCATGGCCAAGGATATCCGGGTGATCATTATAAAGCTGGCGGACCGCCTTCACAACATGCGCACCCTCCAGTTTATGACTCCTGCAAAGCAGAAGGAGAAAGCGAAAGAGACCATGGATATCTATGCGCCCATCGCTCACAGGCTGGGGATTTCCAAGATCAAGACAGAGCTTGACGACCTTTCTTTAAAATATTACGAGCCGCAGGTCTTTTTTGATCTGGTGAACCAGATCAATGCCAGAAAGACGGAGCGGGAAGAGTTCGTAGATCAGATTGTAAAAGAAGTGTCTGACCATATGAAGAATTCGAATATCAAGGCAGAGGTGAGCGGCCGTGTGAAGCATTTCTTCAGCATCTATAAAAAGATGGTGAACCAGGATAAGACGGTGGATCAGATTTACGATCTGTTTGCGGTGCGCATCATCGTAGAGTCGGTGAAGGATTGTTATGCGGCGCTGGGCGTGATCCACGAATTATATACACCGATTCCGGGGCGTTTTAAGGATTATATCGCTATGCCAAAGTCAAATATGTATCAGTCTCTTCACACAACGCTGATGAGTACTACGGGACAGAGTACGGCAGGCCAGCCTTTTGAGATCCAGATCCGTACAGAGGAGATGCATAAGACGGCGGAGTACGGGATTGCCGCCCACTGGAAATACAAGGAGTCCCAGGGCGGAAAGAAGAATGTAAAGATCCAGGAAGAAGAGAAGCTAAGCTGGTTAAGGCAGATCTTGGAGTGGCAGCAGGATATGTCGGATAACCGGGAGTTCTTAAGCCTGTTAAAGGGCGATCTGGACTTGTTTGCGGAGGATGTATACTGCTTTACGCCCCAGGGAGATGTAAAGAATCTTCCAAACGGCTCTACGCCCATTGATTTTGCATACGCGATCCATAGTGCTGTGGGCAATAAGATGATCGGGGCAAGAGTGAATGGAAAGCTAGTGACTTTTGACTACAAGATTCAAAACGGCGACAGGATAGAAGTCCTTACTTCTCAGAATTCCAGGGGACCCAGCCGGGACTGGCTGAATATCGTTAAGAGCACCCAGGCGAAGAATAAGATCAACCAGTGGTTCAAAAAGCAGTTTAAGGAAGACAACATCATCAAAGGGAAGGAGATGATCGCATCCTACTGTAAGTCAAAGTCTATCAATCCCCCGGATGTGCTCCAGACGAAATATATGGAGATTGTCCAGAATAAATATGGATTTAAGGACTGGGATTCGGTGCTTGCGGCCATCGGTCACGGCGGTCTGAAGGAAGGTCAGGTAGTGAACCGCCTGGTAGAGGAATACGGAAAAGAGCACAAGCAGGAGATGACCAATGAGGTCGTCTTAGAGAAGGTTGCTGAGGCAGCTAAGAATAAGGTCCATATCGCCAAGTCAAAGAGCGGGATCGTCGTCAAGGGAATCGATGATGTGGCTGTGCGTTTTTCGCGGTGCTGCAATCCGGTGCCGGGAGATGAGATCGTGGGCTTTGTGACCAGAGGAAGGGGGCTTTCCATCCACCGGACAGACTGTGTGAATATGATCCATCTGACAGAGGCAGAGCGGGCAAGGCTTATTGATGCAGAATGGGAAGGCGGAGTGGCAGAGAAGGCAGGCGGACAGTACCTTGCAGAGATCAAGATGTTTGCCTATGACAAGCAGGGACTTCTCATGGAAGTGACCAGGATCTTTACGGAGAACGGCGTAGATGTGAAATCCATGAACATCCGCACCAATAAGCAGGGGATGGCTACCATTGAGACAGGATTTATCGTTCACGGCAGGGCGGAGCTTGAGAAGGTCATCGCAAAGCTTCGTCAGCTTGAGGGCGTGATTGATATTGAAAGGACGACAGGGTAATGAAAGTAGAAAGATTTGTGACAGGGATTATCAGCACTAACTGTTATCTGGCGGTAAATGAGGAGACAAAGCAGGCGGTAATTGTGGACCCGGCAGCGTGTCCGAAAAAGATGCTGGATCATATAGAGACGGAGGGACTTAAGATCGAGGCGATCCTTCTGACACACGGACATTTTGACCATATTATGGGAATTGATGGATTTTTAGAGAGATTCTCAGTGCCGGTCTATGTCCATGAGGATGATGAGAGGGTGATGAATGATCCCCGGCTGAATCAGTCCTCCACTTATACGGCGGGCTATACTTTTTCAGGAGCGCAGTATCTGCGGGATAGGCAGACGCTTGCGCTTGCGGGTTATACGTTTGAGGTCATCCATACGCCGGGGCATACATGGGGCGGGTGCTGTTATTATATTGCGTCGGAGAAAGTGCTTTTCAGCGGAGATACGCTGTTCCAGTGCTCGGTGGGGCGGACGGATTTTGAGACCAGCAGCACATCGGATCTTATGTATTCCGTTAGGGAGAAGCTTTTGAAGCTCCCGGATGAGACTCATGTGTATCCGGGACATATGGGAGAGACGACGATCGGCTACGAGAAGGTGCATAATCCGTTTGTGTAAGGCGAGCGAGTATGCGGGTGCAGCGGCTTATCCGTTATACCTGATTTTGCGATATACTTACTTAGGAGATGGAATGTATGATACAGGTGATATGCAGGGAAGAAACATATATTTATAATGCGTACCATATGACAAAGGCTTTTTATCCGTCCGCGGAAGTAGTTTCGCGGATAGAGGAAAAAGCCTCTAATTATGTAACGGTCATGGTTGACGGGGAGATGGCGGCGGCTGTCTCAGAGAGAGAATTGGCAAAGGGGCTTAGCGGCAAGGTATCTTCGGTATATGAAGCCGGAATCGGCGAAAAAAAACATCAGACGGATCTCGCGCTCTATGGCCAGTTAAAAGCAAAGACCGGCCGGACACTCTCCTGGGGGATCCTGATGGGAGTGCGTCCGACAAAGCTTGCGATGCAAAAGCGAAGGGAAGGGATGTCTCCGGAGGAATTTCTCCGATGGTTTCAGGAAAATTACCTGGTGAGCCGGGAAAAGTCGGTCCTTGCCTGGCAGATTGCCTCGAAGGAAAAGGAACTGCTTGACCGGTTAGATACGAAGGACGGATACAGTCTGTATGTAGGAATTCCCTTCTGTCCGACAGTCTGTGCGTACTGTTCTTTCAGTTCCGGTGAGTTGTCGGCGTGGAGAGAGAGAATTGATGATTATCTTAAGGCGCTGTGCAATGAGCTTGCGTTTATTGCAAGAACTTCGGAAGGAAAGCGGCTCAATACGATATATATCGGAGGCGGGACGCCCACCACGCTGAGTGAAGCGCAGCTTGAGCGGCTCTTAACTTGTATCGATCTTAATTTTTCCAGGGAACATCTGCTGGAATACACCGTGGAGGCGGGGCGCCCGGATACTGTTACGGCCGGAAAGCTTGCTGTCTTGAAAGGTCATGGGATAACAAGGATTTCCATCAATCCTCAGACGATGCAGCAGCAGACCTTGGACCGGATTGGAAGAAAACATACGGTAGAGGAAGTAAAGAACGCATTTTCCCTGGCAAGAGAGATGGGCTATGACAATATCAATATGGATCTGATCATGGGACTTCCGGGAGAGACAGTGAGGGAGGCAAAAGACACACTCCGGCAGATCGAGGAGCTGTCGCCGGATAATCTCACGGTCCATTCTCTTGCCATCAAGCGGGCGGCGAAGATGACAGAGGAGGAGATAAAGAACGCAGAGTGTATCGGAGATATGATCAAAGAAGCTGCGGGGGCGGCGGGAAGAATGGGGATGTCTCCGTATTACCTGTACCGTCAGAAGAATATCTCCGGGAATTTTGAAAATGTGGGTTATGCAAAGGTTGACAAAGCCGGAATATACAATATACTTATAATGGAGGAAATTCAATCCATCCTAGCCGCAGGGGCGGGGGCATCTACTAAGATCGTGCTTGAAAGCGCACGCCCAATGCCCGGCAGTAAAAAAGGAAAGCTTACAAAGCTTATCCGTCAGGAGAATGTAAAGGCGGTGGATGCCTATATCAACCGCGTGGATGAGATGATCGAGCGAAAAGGAGAATGGTTATGGCGTTAAAGAAAAAACCAGTGACAGGCATGAAGGACATGATGCCAAAGGAGATGGAAATCCGGGATCATGTCATTCATCTGATAAAAGAAACTTATAAGACTTTTGGATTTTTATCCATGGAGACGCCCTGCGTGGAGCATATCGAGAACTTGTGCAGCAGACAGGGCGGGGACAATGAGAAGCTGATCTTTAAGATCTTAAAGCGGGGCGAGAAGTTGAAGCTTCATGATGCCAAAGAGGAAGGCGATCTGGTAGACGGAGGGCTTCGCTATGACCTGACGGTGCCGCTTGCCAGATATTACGCAAACCATGCCAATGACCTTCCCTCTCCCTTTAAGGCGATGCAGATCGGGAATGTGTGGAGGGCAGACCGCCCGCAGAAAGGTCGTTTCCGCCAGTTCGTGCAGTGCGATATTGATATCCTCGGGGAAGCAGGGAGCCTTGCGGAGATCGAGCTTATCTTAGCGACAACGTCTATGCTCGGGAAGCTTAATTTTAAAAACTTTACAGTGAATATCAATGACCGAAATATCCTGAAAGCGATGGCATCGTTCAGCGGCTTTAAGGAAGAAGATTACGATGAAGTGTTTATCATCCTTGACAAGATGGATAAGATCGGCGCAGACAAGGTGGCAGAGGAGCTTGCCGGACTTGGATATGAGAAGGAGAATGTAGACCGTTATCTGAAGCTCTTTGATGAGGCGGCGGAGGATGTATCCGGTATCCGTTATCTTAAGAAAAAGCTTGGTGTTCATCTCAGTGATGCGACGGCAGACAGTATGGAGATGATCATCTCAAGCGTAGAGGCGGCAAAGGACTGCGCGTTCAATATCCGCTTCACGCCTACGCTGGTGAGAGGGCAGTCCTACTATACCGGAACGATTTTTGAGGTGACGATGGATGACTTTGGCGGCTCTGTGGCCGGAGGCGGACGGTATGATAAGATGATCGGAAGATTTACCGGACAGGATACGCCTGCCTGCGGATTTTCCATCGGCTTTGAGCGGATCGTCATGCTGCTTTTGGAAAACGGCTATCAAGTGCCGAAAAAGAGTGTGAAGAAAGCATATCTGTTAGATAAGAAGCTTCCGAAGGAAGGAATCCTCAAGGTCCTTGCCCAGGCGAAAGAAGACCGGGAAGCGGGGATGCAGGTATTGATCGTGAATATGAAGAAGAATAAAAAGTTCCAGAAAGAGCAGCTTGCGGCAGACGGATATGAAGAAGTGCAGGAGTGTTACGCGGAAGTAAACGATGATAGGAGATAAAGGAGAAGAAAGATGGCAGAGTTGATGAAGGGGTTAAAGAGAACCCATAGATGTGCGGAGATTACAGCGGAAAATGCGGGCCAGACGGTTACCGTCATGGGATGGGTACAGAAGAACAGGAATAAAGGGGGATTGGTGTTCGTCGATGTGCGTGACCGTTCCGGCGTCATACAGGTAGTCTTTGAGGAAGGAAAATCTGATGCGGCACTCATTGAAAAGGCAGCGAAGCTTCGGGCAGAATTTGTCGTGGCAGTTGTGGGCGAAGTGGCAAAGCGTTCCGGCGCAGTGAATGAGCATCTGACTACCGGTGAGATCGAGATCATCCCCAAGGAGCTTCGGATACTTGCAGAATCCGAGACGCCGCCGTTCCCGGTGGAGGAGAATGTTAAGACCAAGGAAGAGATCCGGCTCAAATATCGGTATCTTGACCTTAGAAGGCCGGATATGCAGCGGAATCTTATGATGCGGAGCAAAGCGGCTACATTGATCCGCCAGTTCCTTGCAAACGAGGGATTTCTTGAGATTGAGACGCCTATCCTTATCGGCAGTACTCCGGAGGGGGCAAGGGATTATCTTGTGCCGAGCAGGATCCACCAGGGACATTTCTATGCGCTTCCTCAGTCACCGCAGCTTTTTAAGCAATTGCTTATGTGCTCCGGCTGTGACCGGTATTTTCAGTTGGCAAAATGCTTCCGGGACGAGGACCTGCGCGCAGACCGTCAGCCGGAATTTACCCAGATTGATATGGAGCTTTCTTTTGTAGATGTGGATGATGTCATCGATGTCAATGAGCGTCTGTTAAAAGAACTGTTTTCGAAGGTGCTGGATGTGGAGGTGCCCCTTCCGATCCCGCGGATGACCTGGCAGGAAGCTATGGACCGCTATGGCTCTGACAAGCCGGACATCCGGTTTGGCATGGAGCTTACGGATGTGACAGAGGTGGTAAGAGGAAGCGAATTTGCCGTATTCAAGGGAGCCATTGAAAACGGCGGGACTGTCCGGGGAATCAATGCCAAAGGACAGGGTGCGATGCCGAGAAAGAAGATTGATAAGTTAGTCAGCTTTGCCAAAGATTACGGTGCAAAGGGGCTTGCTTACTTGGCTGTCCAGGAGGACGGCACGGTGAAATCATCCTTCACTAAGTTCATGACGGAGGATGAGACGAAAAAACTTATGGAAGCTATGGGCGCAGAAAGCGGTGACCTTCTCCTCTTTGCCGCAGATAAGAACAAAGTGGTGTGGGCAGTGCTTGGGGCGCTGCGCTTAGAGCTGGCAAAGCAGATGGAGCTTCTCGATAAAGACGAGTATAAATTCCTGTGGGTGACGGAGTTCCCGCTGCTTGAGTGGAGTGATGAGGAGAACCGTTTTATGGCGATGCATCATCCGTTTACGATGCCGATGGAGGAAGATCTTGAATTTATCGATAGTGACCCGGGAAGAGTGCGAGCGAAAGCATACGATATCGTTCTGAATGGTAATGAAATCGGCGGCGGCAGTGTGCGGATCTTTGACCCGGAGATACAAAGTAAGATGTTTGAAGTCCTTGGATTTACTCCCGAGCAGGCGAAGGAGCAGTTCGGGTTCCTGCTTACGGCTTTCAAGTATGGTGTTCCGCCTCACGCCGGGCTGGCTTACGGACTTGACCGGATCATCATGCTGATGGCAAAAGCGGACAGTATCCGGGATGTCATTGCATTTCCGAAGATCAAGGATGCTTCAGATTTGATGACCGAGGCGCCGACGACGGTAGATGCAAAGCAGCTTGAGGAGCTTGGGCTTGAGATTGCAGCAAAGGAGTAAGCTTATGGACGGAAAGTTGGATTTGTTAGAGATCATGCGGCAGAGAAGAAGTGTGCGTTCCTATACTTCTGAAGAGGTCGGAGAGGAACAGATGAAAAAGATCATCCAGGCAGGACTTCTATCTGCCTCCGGCCGCGGAATCCGGCCCTGGGAACTTATCGTGGTGAAGGATAAGGATACTTTACGCAAGATGGCGCAGTGCCGCGATCACGGCGCGGCGATGCTTGAGGGTGCTGATGCGGCGATTGTTGTGATCGCCGATGCGACAAAGACGGATGTGTGGACGGAGGATTGCTCCATCGTCATGTCCAATATGCACCTGATGGCCAGTTCCCTTGGGGTGGGGAGCTGTTGGATCCAGGGGCGGCTTCGGGTATCTGCCGGGGAAGACAGCACGGAAGAGTATCTGCGAAAGCTCCTTGGATTCCCGGAGAACTGCCGGCTGGAGGCTATACTGTCTCTTGGGATGCCGGAAAGTGTGCAGAATCCGCGGGAAGTGACGGGCGAACTGTGGGGGAAGGTTCACCGGGAAGTCTATGGAAAGGAATGACCGTGTGAATGTGTACAAAGAGATGAGAACTTTATATGTATCGGATCTGGACGGAACACTTCTTAATACTAATGATGCGGTCAGCCCCAAAAGCATAGAGATCATCAATGCTCTGGTGGAGCGGGGGATGTTGTTCACCTACGCGACGGCGCGTTCCCTTAACTCTGCCTCGGCGGTCACGAAGGGCTTGTCTGCAAAGATTCCGGTGATCGCCTATAACGGGGCGTTGATCATTCATCCGGAAACAGGGGAAGTGATTGCTTCGGAAAGCTTTGAAGAGGACGAAACGGCAAAGGTTATCCGGTGTCTTAAGGAGCATAATGTCAGCCCGCTGGTCTACGCTTATATCAGACATGAAGAAAAGGTATCGTGGCTTACAGCGCGGGAAAATGAAGGCGTTCGAAGGTACTTAAGCCTCCGCAGAGGAGACCGGCGTCTTCGGCCTTTAACAGAAAAAGGACGGTTGTATGACGGCGAGATATTCTACTTCACCTGCATTGGGGAAAAGGAAGAGCTTAAGCCAGTCTATGATATTTTTTCGGGGGATGAGAAGTTTACCTGCATCTTGCAGCAGGAATTGTACCGCCCGGAATACTGGTGCGAGATCATGCCGAAAAAGGCGACGAAGGCGAATGCAGTTGCAAAGTTAAAAAAGCTTTGGGGATGTGACCGTGTTGTCTCGTTCGGGGATGCAGTGAACGATATCCCTATGTTTCGGATTTCTGATGCGTGTTATGCAGTGGAGAATGCGGTAGAAGAGTTAAAGACCATGGCGGACGGGATCATCCCCGGCAATGACGCAGACGGCGTGGCGATGTGGCTGAAGGAAAATGTATAGGTATGAACATATGATAAAGAAAGAGAGGTAAAATTATGGCACAGGTGATTTATCGGAGAGCGCAGGAGAGCGACGCAGGAAAAATTGTTGACTTTTACAATTTTGTGGGCGGGGAGACCAGTTACTTAAGCTTTGAGAAAGACGAATACCCCATGAATGTGAAGGAGCAGGAAGAGGAGATTCGTTCTCTGGAAGGAAAGAAAGCGAGTATCATGCTGCTGGCGATGGACGGGGAGGAGATTGCAGGAATAGCAACCATCCATTCCTCCGCGAAGATCAAGGCAAGGCATGACGGCGAGCTTGGGATTGTGGTTGCAAAGAAATATCAAGGGCAGGGCATCGGTACAGAATTGATCCGCCAACTTATTGACTGGGCGAAAGGGAACAGCGTGACTACCCGGATTAGCCTGGATACCCGCGCGGATAATGTGAAGGCGGTGGAACTTTATATGAAGTTCGGCTTTGTCGTGGAAGGATGCCGGAGGAACTCTACGCTGCTTGACGGGAAATACTACGACTTGTATGTGATGGGAATGATGCTTTAGGAGGAATAAACATCTGCTGATAAAGGGGGCTTGACGGTATGAAGAAAAGACGTTCGAAAAATTCATTAAAAATCTTGCTTTGCTGCATATGTCTTATGATGCTTTTGGGTGCACAGGTTGTTTTGGCGGCAGAGACGGCGGGAGGTCAGGAGACGCAGACCGACGGGGACGCTGCGGCTGGAAGTGATACCGCATCGGGAGATGATACTGGAACAACAGGCACAGCCGGGAAGTCATCAGCGGGATTGTCAGGCGGTTCTGCGGGGGCTATGGGAGGCCAGCGGCAGAGGGCAAGACAGGTCACGGACAGACAGGAGGAGATTGCCCACCAGATTGCAGAAAGAGAAGGGGAATGGGTGAAGCAGCTTGAGACTTCCCAGCATGAACGGTCATCGCAGTTGGGCGAGAGTCAGCGGGAGAGAGCAAGGAAGGTTACAGACAGACAGGAGGAGATTGCCCATAGAATTGCAGAGCGGGAAGAGGCAAGGACCCGGCAGATGGAAAAATAAAAAAAGACTATCAAAGCATCTAAGAAAATATCTTGGGTGCTTTTTTATAAGGTTTTATATTGACACAGTGTCAGAATAATGGTATTATAGTTACACGGTGTCAGAATACTATTCGGAAGGGAGGGATACGGATGCCGAAGGGTTCGCCGGAGCTTACGGAGAAACGTAAGAATGAGATTTTGGACGCCTGCAGGAAGATATATGGGGCGCAGGGGTTTTACGGGGTGACGGTCAAGGGGATCAGCGCGCAGGTCAGCCTTACCAGACCTGCCATTTACAATTATTTTGAGACAAAGGAAGAGATTCTTCTGGGGCTTTTGGTCAGGGAGTATGCGGACTGGTGCGGGGAGCTTGAGAGGGTGGCTGCTCTGGCGGGTGGGCTGAGCCGCGAGGAGCTTTCAGCGGAGATGGCGCACACACTCGAGGAGCGGGAGATTCTCCTACGCATTCTCAATATGAATCTTTTTGAGATTGAGCTGAACAGCCGTGTGGAGCGTCTTGCGGAGTTTAAAGGACAGTTTTTGCGGGCGGTGAATGCCATGAGTGAGATTTTGCGAGCGTACAGAAAAGGAGCCGAGGAGTCGGAGTGCGAGGAGTTCTGCCAGACGTTCTCGGCATTTCTGCTGGGGTGCTATCCTTTTACGGTGCATACGGAAAAGCAGATTGAGGCTATGAGACTGGCGAATGTGAAGATGAGGGAGCCTGGCATCTATGAGATGGTGTATCGGTGCGTATATCGTCTGCTCTGAAGAGGCCGATGTAAAGGATTGGATTGAAAGTTAGAAATAATGTTAAGAAACAGGAGGTATGGATTATGAGCAGAATTTTAGTAGCATATTTTAGCGCAAGCGGTACGACGAAAAGGCTGGCGGAGCGGCTGGCATCGGCAATCGGGGCGGATACTCATGAGATTAAGCCTGAGATTCCCTATACAGCCGCAGACCTGGACTGGATGGATAAGAAGAGCCGCAGCAGTGTGGAGATGCGGGATAAGAAGTTCCGTCCTGCTGTGGCAGGAAAAGTCAGGAACATGGGAGAGTACGATACGGTCTTTGTGGCGTTCCCTATCTGGTGGTATGTTGCGCCGACCATTGTCAATACGTTTTTGGAGCAGTATGACCTGAGCGGGAAGACAGTCGTTACTCTCGCAACTTCCGGCGGCAGCGGGATGGGCAACGCCAATAAGGAGCTTGCCATGTCCTGCCCCGGCGCGAATCTGAAGGAGGGCAAGGTATTTTCGGCGAATACTGGGGAAGGCGAGCTTAAAAGGTGGGCAGGAGGATTTGCCCGTATCTGAAAAAAATTGCTTCTGCTGGCTGTTGTTTCTATAAAAGCGTCTCTCTGCCGGTCTTCTTGGGTTTTGTTTTGATGAAAGCGTGAATAAAATACATCAATAAAAATGATTAAATTTATCACTTCCTTTTTTCGTGGTTCTGTGATAGGATAGGGGAGAGTTAAATTTAGACAATAAAATTGATGAATCTTAATGGTTCTGAGATAAAAGGAGATGGATGCGATGAAGAATTTTGATAAGTACGAGAGAGCTTATTTTATGCCGCCGGTGGTGACTTACGACTGGGTGAAGAAGGATTATATCGACAAACCGCCGATCTGGTGCAGCGTGGACCTTCGGGACGGGAACCAGGCGCTGATTGAGCCGATGAGCTTAGAGGAAAAGCTGGAGTTTTTTCAGATGCTTGTGGATATCGGGTTTAAGGAGATTGAGGTGGGATTTCCGGCGGCGTCGGAGACGGAGTACCAGTTTATGCGGACGCTCATTGAGAAGGATATGATTCCGGATGATGTGACGGTGCAGGTGCTGACCCAGGCCAGGGAGCATATCATCAAGAAGACTTTTGAGGCGGTGAAGGGCGCGCCCCACGCGGTGGTGCATCTTTACAACTCTACTTCCGTGGCGCAAAGAGAGCAGGTGTTTAAGAAGGAAAAGGATGAGATTAAGCGGATTGCGGTGGAGGGGGCAAAGCTCCTTCTGGAGCTTGCCAATGAGACCGACGGGAATTTTACGTTCCAGTACAGTCCGGAGAGTTTTCCGGGCACGGAAGTTGACTACGCGGTGGAGGTGTGCAATGCGGTGCTGGACGTATGGCAGCCCACGGCGGACAATAAGGCGATTATCAACATCCCGACAACGGTTGAGAATGCCATGCCCCATGTATTTGCCTGTCAGCTTGAGTATGTGCATAAGAACTTAAAGTACAGGGATAATGTGATTCTCTGCCTCCATCCTCACAATGACCGGGGATGCGGCGTTGCCACGGCGGAGCTTGGCATATTGGCGGGGGCGGACCGTATCGAGGGCACCCTCTTTGGAAATGGGGAGCGCACGGGCAACGTGGATATCGTGACCTTGGGCATGAACATGTTCTCCCACGGGGTTGACCCGGGGCTTGATTTCTCGGATATGCAGCACCTCAGAGAGACGTATGAGCGGCTTACGAGGATGGAGGTCAATCCCAGGCAGCCTTACGGCGGGGATTTGGTGTTCACGGCATTTTCCGGCTCCCATCAGGATGCCATCGCCAAGGGGATGGCGTGGAGAGAGGAGAAGAAGTGCGCGAAGTGGACGGTTCCTTATCTGCCCATTGACCCCCAGGATGTGGGGCGGCGGTATGACTCTGATGTCATCCGCATCAACAGCCAGTCCGGCAAGGGCGGCGTAAGCTATATCCTGAAACAGAGCTTTGGCATCAACCTGCCGATGAAGATGCGGGAAGAGGTTGGGTATCTGGTGAAAGATGTGTCGGATAAGGCCCACAAGGAGCTTAGCCCGGCGTGGGTTTATGAGATATTTACGGACAATTATGTGAATACCAAGCCGGTATTTTCCATTGACGAGTGCCATTTTAAGCAGGTGGACGGGATTACGGCGGAGGTTTCCATCAACCACGGCGGGGAGAGCCGCACCATTACCGCCAACGGAAACGGGCGTCTGGATGCGGTGAGCAATGCCATTAAGCAGTATTTTAACATCAGCTACGAGCTGCGGTTCTATGAGGAACATTCGCTGACGAGAGGGTCTTCTTCTAAGGCGGTGGCTTATGTGGGAATCGTATTTAACGGCAAGGCGCGCTGGGGCGTGGGGATTGACGCGGATATCATCAGCGCGTCCATCGAGGCTTTGATCGTGGCGGTGAATAAGATTGAGGAGATTGGCAGCGCGGATACTTGCAAGGATGCGAGGATGATTGAGATCATGAATTATATCCAGGCGAATTATATCGATATCACGCTGGATGACATTGCGGAGCATTTCTTCCTGTCTAAGCCTTACATTTCCAAGTATATTAAGGAAAAGTCGGGGATGACTTTCGGGGAGCTGGTGAAGAAAATCCGGATGAAGAAGGCGAAGGCGCTCCTTAAGAGCAGCAATATGACGGTGGAGAATATCTCGCTGTCGGTGGGGTATCAGAATGTGGAACATTTTAACCGGCTGTTTAAGAAGGCGTATAATATGACGCCGATGCAGTTTCGGAATCAGAAGTAGGAGTGCAAAGGAACGCGGTTCCGTCAGCAAATATATCCCTCTCAAACGGGACAACATGCAGATAAACTAACTGAATAACGGCTGCTAAGACGTTCGGGAATGCCCTCACGCCTAAGCAGCCGTAATCAGTGGATTTCATCTGCATGAAAAACGTCCTTGATTGTTTGAGAGGGATATATTTGCTGACGGAACCGCTGTGCTTTGGAGGGCGTAAGGGCGTGAGGGTGTGCGTGAGGAGAGGGGAGGAAGTGCTGTCTTTGGAGGGCGGAGGTGAAATATTTGATTTGATGTTTCAGTGAGTCATATGTTAAAATAGAAAAATAAATTATTACATTTATCAGATATAAATACACAAAAGATAAGGGTATTGGCGTTTCGGATGATTTTAATGATTTGTGGGAGAGAGGTTTGTGATAATGTTGCAGGAAAGTAATCGTGTAGAGTTTAAGATTACCTTAAATGATAAGCTGGAAAGGGAAATTGTTGACGCCAGAAGGAAAGTATAATTATATAGCATAATTGTTGGCAGATGAGAATGGCGTATCTGTTAAGGTAGCTAAATATGCAGGAAAGAATAAAGTTGATCTGATTGAAAATGAAGAGTATGGATATTGCTCTCTGGTTAAGGCAACAAACCAGGTCTTAGAGAAAATGAGAATTGAGAATATTACTAAGACGAAAGTGACAGGAGCAAAGAGAATCGAAAAAAATCTGATTGAAACCGTTCCGATGAGAGAGGCTTTGATCAACGCCGTTGTACACAATGATTTTTCTCATGAAATACCGCCGGTATTTGAAATATTTAGTGATCGGATGGAATTTACTTCATATGGAGGTCTGATTCAGGGACAAAGTAAAGAAGATTTTTTTAGCTGCAGCAGTATGCCAAGAAACAGAGAATTGATGAGAGTGTTTAAAGATGTGGGGCTGGTGGAGCAGCTTGGTTCTGGTATGAGCCGTATCTTGCAATTTTATGACAAAAGTATTTTTGAAATATCGGATTATTTTATTAAAGTCACATTCCCGTTTTCTTTGCCTTACGAAAAGCAGAACATTGTCAATGGCGATGAAAATGGCGATGAAAATAAAATTTTGTATTTAATAAAAGAGCATCCTGATATCACAGCCAAGGAGATGAGTAAACAGACGGGATTCAGCACTCGGAAGATCAGCCGCATTATAAAAGAGCTGCGAGAAACAGGGAGGATTATCCGAATTGGTTCTGATCGGAAGGGGTATTGGAAAACAGGTGAGTAACTTGTAAAATCTGATTGAGGAAGAAAGGTCTGTTATGAGCGATTTGTTATCATATAAGAATTACAATGGTACAGTTGAGTATTCTAAAGAGGATTGCTGCCTTTTTGGCAAAGTGGCTGGAATAAAATCTCTGCTATCCTACGAGGGGAATTCCGTACAGGAATTAGAGCAGGATTTTCAGAATGTGATTGATGAATATCTTGCAGATTGCAAAGAAAGATATGCAATGAAACAAGGGAAATGGAGTGATAGCAAATGAAGACGGATTATAAGGACAAGGGCCTCTCCCTTTTGCGGAAAGGCCAAAAAGGGGTGGTACATGCCATATTCAGCCGGTTTGGGCTGACGCTGGCGCTGCTGATTGTGCATGTACTGATTCTGTTTAGCGTGTTCCAGCGGTTTGGGGATTTCCTTTTGCATTTTTACGGGCTGCTGGTGCTGTTCATGTTTGGGATGGTCATTTACCTTTTGAACAGCAGGATGAACCCGACGGCGAAGATTACATGGCTGATCGTGATTTCTATATTGCCTTTGTTCGGGGTGCTTTTGTATCTGTACACCCAGAGCGATATCGGGCATCGGGCGCTTAAGGGGCGCATTGACCGGATCGTGGCAGACACGCAGGACAGCGTCCGGCAGCGGTCAGGGGTGCTTGAGGAACTTGCCGGGGAAAATCCGGGGGCGGCGTCTCTGGCGCGCTACATGCGAAGGAGCGGGTGCCATCCGGTGTTTAAAAATACGGCGGTCACTTATTTTCCGCTGGGGGAAGATAAGTTTGAGGCGATGCTTAAGGAGCTTGAGAAGGCGGAGCATTTTATCTTTATGGAGTACTTTATCGTGGACGAGGGCGTGATGTGGGGCAGGATTTTAGAAATCCTGGCGAAGAAGGCGGCTCAGGGCGTGGATGTGCGGGTGATGTATGACGGCACCTGCGAGTTTGCCCTGCTGCCCCGGGATTATCCGCGGCGGCTTGGGAAACTTGGCATCCGGTGCAAGGTGTTTGCCCCGGTGTCTCCGTTTGTGTCCACCTGCTATAATTACCGTGACCACCGGAAGATACTGGTGATTGACGGGCATACGGCGTTTAACGGGGGCGTGAACCTTGCGGATGAGTATATTAACCGGAAGGAAAAATACGGCCACTGGAAGGATGCTGCCGTTATGCTCAAAGGCGATGCGGTGAGGAGCTTTACGCTGATGTTCCTGCAGATGTGGGGAATCAGCGAGCGGGCGGAGGAGTACGCCCGGTTTTTGTCTTTCGACCCGCATCCGGTGAAGGAGGCGAAGGGGTATGTGATTCCCTACGGGGACTGCCCGCTGGACGGGGAGAAAGTGGGGGAGCGGGTGTATATGGACATCCTGAACCGGTCGCTGTCCTATGTACATATTATGACGCCTTACCTGATCCTGGACGGTGAGATGGAGACGGCGCTTAAGTTCGCGGCGGAGCGGGGCGTTGACGTGACGCTTATCCTGCCGGGGATTCCGGACAAGGCGGTGCCTTATGCGCTGGCAAAGACCCACTACATACCGCTTTTGGAATCCGGGGTGAAAATCTATGAGTACACGCCGGGGTTCGTCCATGCCAAGGTGTTTTTGAGCGACGATGCGGAGGCTGTGGTGGGAACCATTAATCTGGACTACCGGAGTCTTTACCATCATTTTGAGTGCGCTACTTATATGTACGGCGTGGGCTGCATCCGGGATATGGAGGAGGATTTCCAGGATACCCTTTTGAAATGCAGGAGGGTTACGCCGGAGACTGCCCGCAGGGAGAAGTGGACGGTGAAACTTACCGGGCGGCTGATGAAGGCGATTGCGCCGCTGATGTAAGGACGGGTATCTCAATCTGTACGATATAGTCTTCAATCCGCTCCGCTACGGTCTCATTGAGCCCTTTCTCGTAGGAATATCCGGTGAGGGTCAGGCCGCGGGCTTTGGCGTAAGCG
The DNA here is from genome assembly GCA_910586965.1 of uncultured Dorea sp. Lineage (GTDB taxonomy): Bacteria > Bacillota > Clostridia > Lachnospirales > Lachnospiraceae > MD308. The sequence goes on from CAJUMF010000002.1 coordinate 82,792, forward strand.
AGGATTTCCCGGTACTTTTCCGGGAGGGCGCTTAAATCTCCTTTGTGGAAGGCTCTTATATATGTTCCGCCGGGCTGTATGTGCAGCCCGTATTTTTGCGTGAGGAAGGGAATCTCGATAAACAGCTTTGTGTAGCTGTCGAAAGAGCCCTCTTGCAGACTTTCCACGGGCAGCATGGAGCCGTAGGAGGCGTCGTGGAGGCGGCCTAAGCGGCAGCGTGCTGTCTCGGCGGTGATGAGTTCTACTTCTTTTTCGAAGGTGGTGTCTTCGTCGATGTCTACCGTTACCAGGCATCGTTCTTCTTTTTCTATGACCGTTAACTCGGACAAATCCATGGTCAGCAGGGTGACCATATTCTGGTGCTGGGCGCAGAGGTTTTTTCGGATGGCCTGAAGGTGGAGTAGCTGTGCGTCTAAGTCTTTGATCTTTTCTTCCAGCAGGTTTTTCAGGCTCTCTGCGGAGCGCATCTTTATAAATTCCTGTATCTCCGGGAGGGATACGTTAAGCTCCCGGAGCAGCAGGATGGTCTCTAAGAGGGGGCTTTGGCGGTAGCTGTAATAGCGGTAGCCGTTTTCGGGATTTGCGGCGGCGGGTTTGAAAAGACCAATCTCGTCGTACCACATCAATGTCTTCTTGTTGATGCCGTGGAGGGCGGCAAATTGCCCGATGGTGAGTAATTTTTCTTTTTTATCTGCATTTTCCATAGTGATTTCTCCTTGACTGTACAGTTACTGTACGGTTTATTATACATTTAGTTATACAATATGCAGATGTCAAATGCAACAGGCAATCGCCCTGTCGCAAGGTGAAAAGGAGAAAAATCATGGAAAACCAGAATGTGTATGCAAAGCCTGTAACGTTTCATAATATCCTGAAATTTGCCGTTCCGACCATTGCCATGACGGTGTTTATGTCGTTTTACTCGATGGTTGACGGATTGTTTGTGTCGAATTTGATCGGCACGAAGGCATTGTCGGCGGTCAATCTGACTGCGCCCCTGATTCAGTTTGTGACGGCTGTCTCTACGATGCTCGCCGCCGGGGGCAGCGCGGTGATCATGAAAAAGATGGGGGAGGGGAAAGAGCGGGAGGCCAGAGAGGATTTTACGTTTCTGATCCTGGTAAATGCTGCGGTGGGGCTTGCTATGTGCGCCCTCGGATACGGGGTGATGGATCAGGTGTTTGCCGTCTTTGGGCTGTCTCCTGACGTGTCGGGATATTGCAGGGAATATTTGAGCCGCTACCTTTTGTTTACGGTTCCAATTCTCCTGATGAATAATTTTTCCCTCTATATGATTGGGAGCGGGAGGGCATCCCTTTCTTTTGCCTGCTCTGTGGCGGGCGGGGTGCTGAATATGGCGCTTGATTATCTGTTTCTCGGCGTGTTCCATATGGGAATCGGCGGCGCGGCGGTGGCGACGGGGCTTGGGTATTCGGTGACTGCTGTGGCGGGGGTTCTTGTGTTTTGTAAGGAGAGCAGCTTTTTGCATTTTGTGAGGCCGGCGTTTCGCCCGAAGGTGCTTATCCTGGCTGCGTCCAACGGGAGCTCTGAGATGGCGGGGGCGCTTGTCACGGGAATCGTTACGCTGGTGTTTAACTGGATGATGCTTAAAGTGGCGGGGGAGGAAGGGGTCGCCGCGGTGACGATTATCATGTATGTGCTGATGTTTGCAAGCTCCCTGTATACGGGATACTCCTACGGGGTCGCGCCTATGCTGAGTTTTTACTTTGGGGAGGGAAATGCGGATAAACTTAAGAAGGTGGTGGCTGTGAGCCTTAAAGTGATTGCTGCCATCTCTCTTTTGACTGCGGCGGCATCTTTTGCATTTACGGAGCCTATGGTGGCGGTCTTTGCAAGGCCGGGCAATCTGGTGTATGCCCTTGCGGCGACGGGAAATAAAATCTGTACGGCGGCGCTTTTGTTTATCGGGTTTAATATATTTGGCAGCGGGATGTTTACGGCGCTGTCAAATGGGGGCGTGTCGGCGCTCCTTGCGTTTTCCAGGTCTTTTGTGTTCATGCTGGCGATGCTTATCCTGCTGCCCCTTCTTCTGGGGGTAAATGGAATCTGGCTTGCCACGCCTGCGGCGGAGCTCCTTTCATTTGTCTTGTCGGGGTATCTGTTCTTTAAATATAGGAAGAGATATGGGTATTGATTTCTTTTTGTACTTGTTTTGGGTTGTCTAAGTTCGTTCCGTGGTGGGCGTTTTTTATCGTGACCAGGCGGGAGCCGGGAATTGCGCGGCGGATGAAATCCTGCTGATGTCCGGCGAGACGTCTCCCGGCGGGAGGGTGGAGCGTCCATGCCCCCGCGCATCCAGGGTGATGACGCGGTATACCTTGACGGACGAAGTCCGCCAGTTCCGCAGGAACAAGCATTACGGGATGCCCTGTGGGTATGACTTGGAGAAATGTTTTACTTCCCGGTTCTACTGGCGCATGTCTAAGGAGGCGCCGTGAAGGAAGAGGAGGGCTTTGCCCTGACCGTGGAGTTGTTGTGAAACAAAATGGGAATTGTGCAAAATTTATAATAAAACAAAAAAATACAAATAAAAATATTGCATAATAACGAAAAAAGGAGTATGATATATTATAAATATACAGAAAAATAAAAATATTATTTGTTGTATTCTGAAAAAGATACTAGAGTAGTGCTAGAATTTAAAAGAGGTAGATTATGCAAAAGAAACCAAAGCCATTTATCCATTTATTTGAAACTCCGTTAGGTTTTTATTTTTATGATGTTAATACAAATGATATTGTGGAAGTAAATAAAGAGATGTATGAATATTTAAGAAATGATTATATTGCGGGTGAAGAAATAAATCAAGAAGATTTGAAAAATTTAAAGGCAAGAGGATATTTGAAGACAAAACGCGTGGAGAAAACAGAACATCCAGCAACAGAACTATTACCGTTTTATGCAAAGACTAAAATGGGGCAATTAATTTTGCAGGTAACACAGAATTGCAATTTGAGATGTGAGTATTGTGTATATTCTGGAAATTATGAGACTCGAGGACATACAAATAAAAAGATGGGCTTTCAAACAGCCAAAAAAGCAATTGATTTTTTGGCGGAGCATTCAAAAAATAGGAATGAAGTGATAATTGGCTTTTATGGAGGGGAGCCGTTGTTAGAATTTTCTTTGATGAAACAATGTGTAGAGTATGCAGAAGAAAGATTAAAAGGAAAGAAGATAGAGTATTCGATTACTACAAATGCAACATTATTGACAGATGATGTTATTAAATATTTTATAACCAATGATTTTCTTGTTACAGTCAGTCTGGATGGACCAAGAGAAATTCAAGATGAGTGCAGAAAATTCTTGAATGATAAAGGTTCTTTTGATACTGTTATGAAAAATTTAAAAAGAATAAAAGAACGGGACAGAGAATATTTTGATAGAAATGTTCGAGTTAACACTGTACTGGTTGTAGAGAGAGGATATGAGTGCGTGGACCACTTTTTTAAAGGTAATGAAATTTTTTCAAATTTGGCTATTTCTTCTGCGGCAGTTAGTGATAATTTTTCAAAAAATAAAAGGAGTGTATCGGAGAAATTTCATATTGAACAACAATATGAGCTATTTAAAACATTTTTGGCAGAGTTAGGATACTTGCCTTCTGAAGATGCATCGCTGTTAATGCGTCCGTATTTAGAGCAGATTTATGATATGCGAGGAAATTCTGAACGCTCATATAGGGAAGAGGTGCCGTCTACTTGGCATAGAGGAGGTCCGTGTATATCAGGAGCGATGCGTCTTTTTGTCACTGCGGAGGGTAAACTGTTTCCATGTGAAAGGGTATGTGAAATTTCAGAATATGCCCAAATAGGAACACTTGAAGAAGGACTCGATTTAAAAAAAATGAGTGATATTTTGAATATTGAAAAATTGACGGAAAAAGAATGTAGAAATTGCTGGGCATATTCTGAGTGCAATAGTTGTATTCGTTTTTGTAATGGTAATAGACAAGAAATGAAAAATGCACTTTTATCTAAATGCAGTGAAATTCGGAGAAGTATTGAAGGGATTTTGAAAGACTTCACTATTTTGCAAGAATTGGGGTATGATTTTGAGGCGGAGGGGAGATGACATGGCGAATGAATAAATATGTTGTGTTTCCGTATGATGACCATTTAAAGGAAATAGTAAACTGGACTGATGAAAATATAGAGGACTCCATAAAAGATTTGTTGACTATGAAGGGATGGGGGAGTTGTGGTTCACAGGTTCGGATTGGCAATGAACTGGTTTGTGTCAAATCATCTTTAAATGAAATATCAGAGGATTGTAATAGTATTTGGATTGTGGAAAGCTATTATGATTTGGATTTTTTTGTACATATTCTTCCGGTTTTAATACATGCAAAGAAGAAAAGGTGGTTTGTTTATTACGGTCGCGCCCTTTCGAAAAACGAGGAAGGAGTTATTAGAAGTATTATCGATGAAAAATATCTTACTATTTTAAAACAGGAATATAAGGATGATGACATGCAAAACAGATTATATGACATTACAAAACCCGTTATATGGATTGTAGATATGTTTTCTGGTATGCCATATCAAAATGTATTATTTAGGTTATATGATTCTTTTCAACAACTAGGTTATACTGTTAATGTTGTTTCAAAACGGAAAGATGTTCCCTTACTATTTAAAGAAGTAAAAATGTTTCCAAATGTATTGGAAACGGATATTAAAGAGTCAGCTAAATTTATAAATCACTATTTGAAAGGAATTGAAAGACGTGAAGATAAGGATTTGTTTTTGATTGAGATTCCAGGTAATTTATTGGAAATAAGCAAGAAAGTGTATGGTGATTATGGAGTAGGAGCTTTTATAATATCTAAGGCAGCCCCGCCGGATATTATAATATGTAATATTCCTTATATGGATAGAGTTTTGGAGAATGTGGCTGGTTTACTGGCTGCTGTGGAGTCATCGATGGGTTTGGTTGTTGACTGCTTAAACATGATACCTGAGTATTTTGACTTATTAGAGTCAGAACAAATGGGAAATTTTGAATATGTAACTTTATCTAATGATTTTATAGACGATAAAATTAAAGATTGTTCGGATGTTTTTAACATAAATTCGGAAGATAAAGCTCAGAACTTAGCAAAATTAATCCTTCGTCAGTTAAATAGCTATGCGTGAGGTTGCATATTAGGAGAATAGAATGAAAGAGGAAAAGAGAATAAAAAACATATTTGATAGAGTGGGATGTGATTATGGCTATTTAAAAAAGCATCCTGATGAAAACTTGCTTAGCCGGAATACGGGATTGCTGGCAAGGGATTTACTGATTATATATGTTATTTTAACAAAAGAGCTTGGAATTTGCATACCCAAGGAATTGGTTTTGAGTGGAGAATTTGCAACATATAGAGCGATTGCGGATTTAGTAGATAGTCTATAAGGGTAAATAAAGTGTAATGGCAGGTCAATATTTTGTATTGGAGTTAGTAATTATTTGTTTGCTTTATATATGGGAGGAGGTGTGGAATTTTACGATAAAGTAAATTGAAATAAGTTATATCAGGTATCTAAGTGTTAAAGTATTTTATGGTGGGAAGGAGGAAAAACTATGAAGTTAGGAAAGAAAAATCACAAGATTGATCCTTTGGTAGTAGCGAGAGGATGTTCATGTGCATCAATGTGTACATGTAAAGATCGGCTGGCTATGAAGTCTTACTACAATATTAAGACGACAATTACAGAATATAGTTCTGCTGAAGGGATTTGATTCTGCAAGGGAGAGCTGTTACATAGCTCTCCTTCCTAATTTTGTAGCTTACATGATTATGAAAAAGAGAAAAATACGGCTGAATAAAATATTACCGAGTGCAATTCTTCTTATTTTTATATTTTTTCCGTATATAAAAATGGAGGATGGCTATCATACCGTGATTTACCTGCTGAAGGAGCTGAAGGCTGCGGATATCCAGCAGTTTATTGCGGCAAATCAAATAGCAACGGATAATCCGGAGTTTTTGAAGGTAAATCTGCTTGTGCAGATATACGGCATGTTCATGCTGGCGGTATTAAGCGTGGCAAGGATTGGATTTTCATATTTCAGTGAGAGGGAAAGCAATATATACAGGTTTTTCTATTTTCTGTTCAGTCTCGTTGTGCTATATCTCAATGTCGGCGGATATGGAATGAGAGAGATTTCGGGCAGCATAAGAACGCTTGTTTTTCCGGCGATTCCGTTTGTCTGGGGATGTCTTGTGCTTTTGGTTGAGCGTTTGATGGAGGAGCTGCGTTTGAACAAGGCCAATGAGAGAAAATGACAAAGAAACGGAAACTGTTTTCTTATATAATATGGAAGAATTTCCTGTACAATAAAAAGGAATTTGCCCTAGTTGTTTTCTGCGAGATACTGATCATTGCCTTTTCTTTTGCAGGGTTGGCCAGTTACCATGCACTCAGCGCTTTGCACAGCGAGGACTATTTCCTTATGGAGGACGGGATCAGTACGATTTTTATGTCGGCAGCCGTGCCTTTTGTCATCTGCGGGATTGTGCTGATCATTGCAGTGATGGTCACTTACTTGGGGAAACGGGCGCCGGATTATGTGATGTTCCAGAGAATGGGGATATCGAAGAAAGATATGAACCGCATGTTTATACAGGAGATTATCATCAGCTATGGGATTTCGCTGGTGTTTGGGCTGCTGCTTGGAAATATGTTTTTTTATCTTGTGAAAAACATTCTTTTTCGGAAATCGGAAGGCTCGATTGTTTTCGGAAAGGTTTCGGCGGGGCTTTATCCGATGGTCTGTGCGGTGACGCTTGGGGTATATGTGCTTGGCATCCTTCTTATGTGGGAACTTGAGAAGGATTTCCGGCTGGCTGTTGCCACAAAGGAGAGCGCGAGAAAAGAAAAAAGGAAAGTCAGTGTTCCGTTAGTCTGGATCATATTTGGATGTGCGGTCAGCGCGGTGTCTGCGCGGATGTATTCGCGTCCTTACCATCATGAAAGCATCTGGCTTTTGATCGGATTTTTGCTCGGGGTGCATCTGGCAGTGAAATATGCGGGGGCATGGTTTCTTGCAAGACGGGAGAAAAAACGGGGATATCTCAGGCATCTCCTTGTGAGGAGCCAGTTCTACTACCGATTCCGTACGGTGTTTCGGTATGTGTTTGTGTTCTCTATGCTGGCGAGCTGGGCGGTATTTTATTTTGGGATGCAGTTTGTTGCCGTCCAGGCGGCAGAGTCTTTGGACTCTTTGTTTCCCTATGATTTTATGTGTATTGCCGACGAGGAAGATACGGAGGTTTTCGATTCCTTGCAGCGGGAATATGAGCTGGAGTTTACAGAGTATCCGATGGTGAGGGTTTCGAATGCCGATAAGACGGAGAGGGAAGAGCGGGGCATTGAAAAGCGGATACAGGGGCAGCAGATTGGTATTTCCGAGTCCACATATAATATATTGAAGAGACGGACAGACCCGGAATATTCGGAGCGTGACCTGGGGTTGGATAAAGAGGGAAAGAAGGTATATCTTGTCCACCAGCAGGACCGTTCCGTGAAGGCACAGCCCATTGACTGGTTCTATGCGAAGAAAAGGCCGAACCTGCATGTGGGCATTCCGTGTCTGCTCTACGACTGGGGGAACACGGCGAATACTTATTATGAGAGAACGGTAGCGGGGGAGGAGTTTGGGAGCCTTACCGGGTGCTTTAGCCAGGTGAAGGTGGAAAATCTTGTGGTGTTTTCGGATGAATATTTTGAAACTGCAAAGGAAGAATGGAAGTCTGTAGATGCGGTGACAAGCCTTCCGGCAGAGATGGTGGAGAAGATGACAGATGATGATTTTGAGCCGGTGAGGATACAGGGACCTACAAGGCTGATTCTTTTCAATGCGAAGGAGGGGGATATTGATGCGATTGACCGCAAGCTTGAGGAGCTGGAAGAACGCCATCAGTATGTGGGAAATTACGATTCGCAGGTGCGGTTCCACTATTCGGCAAAACGCCAGAAACGGGATTGCGAAGTGGAGAGGATGTTGAAAGCGGTTGTAAATCTGTTCATGATCCTGACGTTTGGCGTTATCAGCTCTGTTTTCTTTTTGATCAAGATGCGGATGGAGTTCAAAGAGAAACATGAAAGGGCGGTCTTCCTGAAAAAAATGGGGATGCCCGAGAGACAGAGGAAAGCGCTTTATAAGAGAGAGACGCTGTTCTTTTACTGGCTCCCTGCAATTATCATGCTGCTTGCAGTCCTGGTATTTATGGCGGCGACTTTCCGCGCCAGGATGTTTGAGGGAGACGTGATAAAAGATTGCATTTGCCGGGAGAGCATGGTCTGCGGCGGATATATTGTAATAGAAGGAATCTATGTATATTTCTTAAGCGCAGCATTTTCAGGAAAGGCGGAGAGGGATTATGAGTAAGAGAGAGGTGCTGAGAGCGGAGAACCTCTGCCGCAGCTACTGCGAGGGTACGGAGGTTTTGAAGGAACTGAATTTTGTGATACATGAACAGGAATTTGTAGGAATCATGGGGCGTTCCGGCTCAGGCAAGACGACGCTGCTTAAACTGCTGGGGCTTATCGACCTGCCCACAAAGGGGAAACTTTACTTCATGGGCGAGGACACAAGAGGCATCCGGGGCGACAGGCTGGCACAGATAAGGCGCAGCGAGATTGGGTTCATTTACCAGGATTATTACTTGATGGACAGTTTGTCGGTGCTTGAAAATATCATGCTCCCTATGGTGTTAGAACATATGCGGGAGATTGAGTGCTACAGGAGGGCAAAGAGACAGGCAAAATATTTTGATCTGGCGCATCTGACCGAGAAAAATCCATATGAGCTGTCGGGAGGGGAAAAGCAGCGGGTTGCAATCTGCCGCGCGCTCATCAACAATCCTGATATTATCTTTGCGGATGAGCCGACGGGAAATCTGGATCTGAGGTCGGCAAAGATGGTCATACAGACATTGGGGAAAATATATCGTGAGCTGAAAAAGAATATTGTGCTTGTTACCCATGATCCCTATATGGCAAGCTATTGCACAAGGCTTTTGCTTATCAAGGACGGGAAGATTGTGCGGGATGTGAAGAGAAGATGTTCGCAGAAGGAGTTTTATGAGAAAGTGATAGAATTGCAGAAAGATACTTTTGGAGCCTGATTATGATGGGGAAGATAATAAAAAAGAGAATGGTTATTTTTATTTCTTTTAGCTATGGAGTCGGTTAGTCTATTACAGGCTAAATTATTTGCTGATCTGCAAAATAAAATTTCACTGGAATTATACGGAAGAGTAAGGAAAACATTGTTTCGTGCAAGACAGAATTTATGGACAAAAAGCTTATGGGAATCGAGTTGGGGATAGCTCCAAGAACCCTTGTTTATATCTATTGTAAAATAGAGGAAGAACTGGGAGTCTCGATACCTGTAAAAGAAGTTGTTGACGGTAAATTTGATACGTTTTCCAACATATGCAATATGGTTGTAAAAAATCAGAATAACGAAAACTTTAACGGGGCATAAGGCGGCAAAAAAGGAGAGACAGCTTTTTTGAGTTGCTCTCCTTGACAAAGAGGGTAAGGCGCTAGGCCTTTATCCAGTTTCCAATCCATTGGTTGGTTGAATAATTATACTGGCGTTTGTATAATGTCCCTTTTATAGTTTTATATCTCCAGCCGATGTTATCAGAAAAAGGGGTAGCATTGGAAACGGAACTGGTGGTAATGGGCTTGGGGGCAGTAGCTGTCGCAGCTTGAGCGCTTGTGCAAAACAGCAAGGTTAAAGTGCAGATAAAGCTTAATGAAACAAGTAATAGTTGGCTCTTTTTGTTGATCATTTGGATAAGTCTCCTTTCCTATATATCTCATAATTTTTAAAATCTTCAGGCAGCTCTAAAATGGTTGTCGCATATTTATCTTCTATATAAATTTCATATCCGTCTGATGTTTGAATTAAATATGTATTTTCGGGATTCATCTCGAAAGTACCATCTTCTGCAATGGGTGGTATCCGTGAAGAAGGTTCAAAAACAAACAGCAAAGAAAATACCATTACCATACCTATAATGACAGCATGAATGTTAATGATTTTATTTCTGCTCTTTTTTTGAGAAGGTTCTTTTAATATAAAATCAATCCGTGTAGACAAATCAGACTTTTTCTCCCTTGCAAAAGATATTGCCCCGCCTGGAACGCCGCGGCGGGAATGCGAGATGCTCTTCGCCGTCTCTACAAGCAGCCGGGCGTAATCTGTATGATTAAAGTTGGAACAGGCATTGATGAGATGATGGTCATTTGCAAGTTCCAATGCCAGCGAGTATTCCTGCTTTAACTGATATACGAAAGGATTCCACCAATGGATACAGGAGACGATTTCCATCAAGAGCTTTACCCAAAGGTCATGGTTTTCATAATGAGTAATCTCGTGCATGCATATATAATCCAGGTCCTCCCGGGGGAGAGCCTCGCATCTTACAGGAAACAGAAGGGTCGGGTGCAGCAATCCGGTAATGGAGGGCGATATATGGTACGGCACTACAGCGATATTTATTGGCTTTGATGTGCATCTTGCAACGGAAGAGAAAATATTCGGATACTCGTCCGGGTCAGTGACAGCGTATTCCTTTACAAGACGGTGTAAATGCATCTTTTCAATACCGAGCCGGAATAGCCTGAAAATAGCGATGCCCACCCAGCAGAGCAAAAAAATATGGAATGCCATATATCCCGATTCCCCGATAACCGTATAAATGGGTTTCGTAGCTTTCGGCAGGATTTTATAGGAATATATGGAACAGGTAAAGGGGAGATTTACAGGGATGCACATCCGTAACAGGATGACGGCAATCCCGATAAAAACCGTCTTTGTGCCATATATATAATGCTTGCCTGAACGATATAGTATGATATAAAGGTACAGTGTTAGAAAAGCGATAGTTATGAAACAAGTTATAAACGGACCTAATGATACTGACATTATTTTTCTTTAATCTCCTGTCTTTTGTTCTTGATGATTTCTTCCAGACGGTCCAGCTCCTCAAGGGAGGTCTCCTTATCAATAAGTGACGCGATAAGCGATACGCCGGACAGTCCTTCGGAGATATCCCGGTATGTCTGGTTAAAATACTCGTTTCGGGATATGGTAGGACAGTAAGCCCGGGTTAAAACGGTTCCGCTGTATACGATATCCGCGACCTCGACGGTTTCCAGCTTGATAAGGACACGTAAGGCAGCCTGAACAGTGCTGAGATTGAGTTTGCTGTGCCTTTTGGCGATATCGGAGGCGATAAGCGGCGTCTGGCTATCCCAAAGGATTTTCATAACTTCTAATTGATGTTTGCTGAGATTTTTTTTCATGTGGTTCACCACCTTTCTGCCAAGGAATTATATTATGATTATACTAAGTTTTTTTGATAATTCAACAATAATATAGAATTATATTTAGTTAAAAAAATAATTGTTTGACAAAATAAGATAAATATGATAAATTATATATATAATAAATAAAGTGAATTAATTTTTAAAGAATATTTTTGGACAATCATTTTTAAGAATGTGACAAGAATGGAGAGAGTGGTTTACTCTATGAGAAAGAGGTGAGGACAGTAAATGAAAATAGATGCACCGTTTATTCATTTGTTCAAGACACCATTAGGTTTTTATCTATATGATGTAAACACTGGTCAAATATTAAAGATAGATAAGAGAGTATACAATTATTTGGCAAATGTAAAAAAAGATACAGATGAAGAAACCTTACAAAAAATCAATATATTAAGAGAAGAAGGATTTTTGAAAAACAACAGAGTAGAGATTACAGAGCATCCTTATACAGAGCTGCTGCCTTTTGCGTTACAAACCAGAATGGGGAATTTGATATTGCAGGTAACACAGAATTGTAACCTTCGATGTGAGTATTGTATATATTCGGGAAATTATAAAACGCGTGGACATTCAAATACAAGAATGACATTTGACACTGCCAAAAAAGCAATAGATTTTCTGATTCAACATTCTAAGGAAAGACATAAAATCTTTATAGGATTTTACGGTGGTGAGCCATTGCTGGAATTCGAGCTGATAAAGAAATGTGTGAAATATGCAGATGAAATGGCGGATGGAAAAGAAGTGGTGTATGTAATGACAACAAATGCCACGCTTTTATCAGAAAAAGTTATTGATTATATGATAGAGCATCAGTTTAAATTGACGATCAGTGTGGATGGTCCGAGAGAAATCCATAATCGGAGCAGAGTTTTTGCAAATAAAGAAGAAGGTTCTTATGATATAATGATGAGGAACATTAAAAGAATTAAGGAAAAATCAGAAAGCTATTATCAGGAATCTGTACAATTCAATACAGTTATGCTGGCAAATGACGGATTTTCGTGTTTGGAAAATTATTTCCATGGCGATGAGCTGTTTTCGGATTCGTTCTTCTCAGCAAGTACTGTGAGTTCTTCATATGCAAAGTCAGAAAGTGATATTTCGGATGAGTTTTTACAAGAACAGCAGTATGAGTTATTTAAAAGCTTTTTGGGTATGTTACATCGATTGGACTCAAAACATGTTTCAATTTTGCTGGATGGATATATAGGACGTATGAAACAATTTGACACGATGAGACACCAATTGGGAAGAAGAGAAGTTCCGGCAAAATGGCACAGAGGCGGTCCGTGTATTCCGATTGTTAATAGAGCCTTTGTTACGGCGGAAGGGAATATACTGCCATGTGAAAGAGTCTGTGAAATTGCCAATATCTCTAAATTGGGAACGATAGAAGAAGGAATAGATATTGGGAAGGCTCAAAAGGTACTTAATTTAGAAAAGTATACAGAAGATAATTGCCATAATTGTTGGGCGTATGCGGAATGTACAACATGTATTCAATGTTGTGACAGTAAGGAAGACAACATATCCGAAAATATATTGAAATGCTGCAAACAAGTAAAGCATGGTACGGAGGAAGTGCTAAAGGACTGTGCCGTTTTGAAGGAATTAGGTTATGATTTTGAATCTGATTCTTTGGTAGGTGAGCCAGAAGTTATTTTTTCAGAGGAGTAGAGAGATGTATAATATGGTTATTTTTCCTTATGACGCAACACTGAAAAATACTTTGCAACATATAGACCAGAAAGAGTATCGTGTGTGCGGGATTGTAAGTCCAAGAGGATGGGGATATGGAGATACTTCGCTTTTGATAGGTGATGAAGAGATAGTGATACAAGCCAGTCTTAGACAAGTTGAATCGGCATATGATTGTATTTGTCTTGTAAATAGTCGGTATAGTTTGAATTTTACCAATAGTATCATGCCTATCATACATGAATGTGCGGAAAAGAATTTAGATGTAATCGTATGTAGAGATTTTACCGAACAGGAATTGCAAATAATAAAATCATATATTGATAAAGATAAGCTACATATATTATATGAGACGTATCGGGATATCAAGATGGAAAATGAAATATTTGAGATAGATATTCCGGTAGTATTAATCACAGATATATTTGCCGAATTAAACTCTCAAGATGTGCAATTAAAAATTTATGATGAATTGAAAGCAAAGGGATATGCAGTAAAATTAGTATCATCTAAGAGAGAAATGAGGTTAATCCGAGATATAGACAGTATTCCTCAGAGTGTATTAAGAGAATACGGAACTAATAAGGAAAAAATATTAAGGTTTAATCATTATATAAAACAAATTGAGATTAAAGAGAATCCTGATTTGATTATTATTGGAATTCCGGGAAATCTGATGGAGATTAGCAAAAAAGTGACGGGGGATTTTGGAAGTAGTGCATATATTATTTCAAGAGGCGTAATTTCCGATTATGTTGTCTGCAATTTCCCTTACTTTCAGGATTTTGAAGGCAGGTGTAGTGAGCTGTGTAAATGCGTGGAAAATAGACTGGAAACAAAAGTAGATGCATGCAATGTGATACCACAATATTTGGATTTGATGGAGTCCGAAGAATATGGCGAATTGGAATATTTAGGGTTATCTGCCGAATATGTCGAGAAAAAATTGCAGAAACATGAAAAAATATTTTTCCTGCAAGACAAAAAAGAGATTTTGAGAATTGCAGATGAAATAGTCAAAAAACTGGAAGGTTATGCAGAGATAAAAGTTATGTGATGAGGATTAGATTGATATGAATATAGAAGAGAAACTAGAGCAGATATTTGAAAATGTTGGAGTGACTTTTGAGCAGAATAACGAGTTGAAAAAGAAACATTTGCTTGGGAAAGAAGTAGGAATGGCAGCGAGAGATTTACTGATTGCATTCTTTATGATAGAAAAAGCTTTTCAAATTCAGATTCCCGAGGAAACAATTGTGAATGGAGAATTTAATACTTATGAGCATATTCTTGGAACTGTAAAGAAGTGTATAGGTATTATTTAATATTTCAAAGGGAAGGAGGAAGGAGCCATGAAGAAACTTGGTAAAAGATGTAATTGCAAAATGAGTTCTTTGGTTGTGGCGAGGGCATGTTACTGTACATCATTGTGTTCTTGTTCGAGAACCCCGAAAGCGACTTGGGAAGTGGGGAAAGCGATGGTATCTATGACAGGCGGCGGTGACGGAACATCATAGGATGTTTTGCATAAGATGGACTGTTTTCTCAGTGGGGTGTAAATTGATTTGCGCCCCACATGTTGTGAAACAAGGGATTGAAATATTAAATGGCTACTACAATTAGTAGAAAGACATATTGAGAAATTATGTTGTTTATATATAGGATGTCCAGTGAGAAAGCCGAGGCAAGAATATGAAAAAAGACAGATTGAAAAATACGATAACCATTTTCCTATACATCGCAGCAATTATTGTACCGCTGTTGCCCCTGTTTTCTATTGGAGGAAAAAGTTATGCGCTGTATCAGGGCTACAGCCATGTGAAGGAACTCGGAATGGATGGGGTGTCGGAAAATGCCGCGCAGATTTGGTCGGGAGATATCAGCCTGATCAAAGTGCAGATTGTCATTGTCCTTTTGTATCAGGTTGTCGGCATATGTTATGTGCTTTCGGTTCTGCTGAAGAAGAATCTTCGGTTAAATATTGCGGCGATGGTTCTGGCGTTAATTAATCTGTTCCTTGCACAGGATGGGATAGAGCTAGTGACGGACAATGTTATGGGAACGATATTTCCTCTTATCCTGGGCCTGCTCAGTGTCATAGAGTTTTTTATCACAAAAATGATGGATGTTTGGGATAGTGCGGTAAAGATGGCGAAGGATAGTGCCCGGGAAGACCGGCATCAGAAAGAGGAGGAAAAACGGCGGCTCTATTTTCCGGGCAACTACACAGAATTATTTTACGGGATGGTCTGGAAGAACTTCAAGTATAACTGGAGGGATTACAGGCTGCTTTTGATGTGCAGTATGGTTATGTCTTCGCTTTCATTTGCAGGACTAGGATGTTATCAGATGATGGCAGGGGTACACCGTGCGGAAAATTTCCTGATTGGACAAGGGCTTGGACTTATCCTCTGGAACGCCATGATACCCATGGGCGTGTGCATTGTGTTTCTAATGGTGTTCGTGCTGGTGTTTTACCTAAAAAAATGGGTGGAGGGTTACAGTATATTCGTAACGCTTGGAATACGGAAAAAGACATTATACATCATGATGGGTCTTGAGATTCTATTTTGCTTTCTGTTTTCATTTCTGACAGGGAGTCTTTTGGGAAACGGCATACTCCTGCTGCTCAGGAAAGTTATATATAAAGCAATGGGGCAGGGCATTTCCCTTATGGGGGTGACGGCGGGAACGTATTTTAAGATGCTTGGGGTGATGGTTGTCATTTATGTGCTCTCTCTTATGGCGACAAGGGATATCATACAGGATTTTAATCTTATCACGGCGGCGACCCGGCGGATTCGCAGGGAGAAGATGCCGCGTAAGGGTCTGACGGCTGTGACGGCCGTCGGAGCTTTGTTGCTCTTTGGAACCGCTGCACTCTACAGCCGGTTGAACAGTCATGAGAGCATTTATCTCGTAGGGGTGTTTTTTGTGGGATTATTTCTGTTGGTCCGTTACGGCGGTGCGATGTGCCTGCGGAGAGAAAAGGCGAGGTCTGCGTATTTTGCAAATCTGATGAACCATAATCAGCTTTATCACAAGTCGAAGACCGCATCCTGGTATCTGGCGGCATTGAGCGTGCTGTATATCTGCGGAATGTTTTACTTCGCATTTCAGGTGGTGTCAGTGTTGGTCACGGAAGAGCCGGAAAGCTTGTTCCCTTATGATTTTATTTGCATCGCGGATGAAGGAGATGATGCATTCCTGACAGGGTTGGAAGAAAAATACGGGGTTAAGCTTGCACGCTATCCTATGGTAAGAGTATCCAATGTGGATAAGACGGAGAAGTCGGAAGGGATGCAGCCGAGACCTCAGGGGCAGCAGATAGGCATTGATGAGACTACGTTCCATCGGTTGAAAAAGGAGCTTGACGGCGGCTATCGCAAGGAGGCTTTGGAACTTGACAAAGAAGGCGAAAAAGTCTATATCGTTCATCAGCAGGACCGCTCTATAAAGGCTCAGCCAGTGGATTGGACGTATAACTCAAGAAAACCGTTTTTACATATCGGACTGCCCTGTGTTTATTATACCCCGGACTCACCCAGCGAGGCATTTATGCAGCGCGAAATAGCGGGTGAGGAAATCGGGAGCCTGATTGGATGTTTCCGGCAGGGGAATCTGGAAAATATTATCGTATTTTCCGATGAATATTTTAAAAAGGCGCAGGAAATGTGGAGATACACGAATATTTACACCGGCGACCCCATTGAAAATGAGGCAGAGCGGATTGAAGGCGTAACGATTCATCAGGGACCTACCCAATTGGTGCTTATCCATGCAGAGGCAGAATATGCCGATGATATTGAGCGGGAGATGGAACAGCTAGAGGCGAACCATACCTATGAGGCGAAATATGATGCGGAGGTAAAAAGCCATTATTCCAAAAAGACAGCTATCTCTGACATGGAGACGGAGCATATGATGAAACTTATTGTCAACTGGTTTGTGATGGCAGTGCTGCTTATGGCAAGTATGTTCCTGCTGTATGTAAAGACGGCGTCGGAGCTGGAGGAAAAGAAAAGAAGGGCAGAATTTTTGAACTGCATGGGCATGAGGAGGAAAGAGCGTATCCGTATGCTTAAGGGCGAACTGTATCTGTTCTACTGGCTGCCAGCTTTGATTACGGTGTTTGCAGTGTTTTATTTTACGGCGGCGACGTTTCGTGCCAGGATGTATACGGGGGAAGTAATAAAGGATTATCTGTCACATGCCGTCTGGATATGGTTCGGATGGTTTCTTATAGAAGGAGTATATGTCTGGCTGTTAGGGCTGTGGGAAGTCCGGAAAGTGGAGGAGAAGGATGGGAGAGGAGTTAAAGCGGGAAAAAAGAATAGATGAGAAAAAAACGGTTGTAAAAAGAAAGACCGTCATAAAGGCTGAGGAGCTTTACCGCGATTACACAAAAGTATCCCAGAGCGGAGATGAGCCGGAAAATATCCGGGTGTTAAAGGGGCTGTCCTTTTCGGTAAAGGAACAGGATTTTGTCGGCATTATGGGAAAGTCCGGGTGCGGCAAGACAACACTGTTAAAGACGCTGGGTCTCATTGATAAGCCTACGAAAGGCAAACTGTATTTCGGCGGCAAGGATATTAAAACACTGTGGAGCGATGAGCTTGCCGACATCCGCAGAAGAGAGATAGGCTTTGTATTTCAGGATTTTTATCTGATGGACAGTCTGTCTGTAAGTGAAAACATCATGCTGCCTATGGTGCTGGATAAAAGAGAAGTGCGTAAGTGTATTGAGAAGGGAAGAGAGTATGCAAAGCTTTTCGGTCTGAGCCATCTGATGAAAAAATATCCCTATGAGCTGTCCGGAGGGGAAAAACAGAGGGTAGCGATAAGCAGGGCGCTGATCAATGACCCTGACCTGATCCTTGCCGACGAGCCTACAGGAAATCTTGACTCTAAGTCGGGAAAAGTCGTCATTGACGCGCTGGAGCGGATTAACGGGAGGATGAAGAAGACGATTCTCATGGTGACCCACGACCCGCAGGTGGCCAGCCATTGTAAGCGCATCATCTTTTTGAAGGATGGGGTGATACTGGAAGATTTGCGGCGGAGAGAAAGCCGGGAAGAGTTTTACGAAAAGATTATTGAGAGGATGAAGGAGCTTTAAAAACAAATGAAAGGAATCATAAAGAAAAGATACATCCTCCTGATTTTTTTCTGCTACACTATTCTGATCAGCGTGTCTTTTGCAAGGCCCATGACCATGAAAAGTATCATGGACGATGGTATTATCAAAAAAGATTTTCGGGTAATACTGTCTCTTGTCATCTTCCTGCTGGTCCTGATTGCCATAGAAGAAGTGGTAAATATTATCCAGACGAAATTATTTGCCGAACTTCAGAATAAGCTGGTCTTAAAGCTCTATGAAAAGGTGGGGAGGACATTGTTCCGCTCTAAAATGGAGTATTTCGTACATAATAATTCGGCGGAAATCGTGAGCAGGCTGTCTACGGACATCGAGAGCGTCAGTTCGCTGGTTGACAGCAATATCATGTATGTGTTCGGATATGTGCTGCAGATTATCAGCGGGGTGGCAGGGCTTTTTATCATTAACTGGAGGCTTGCCTTTCTTGTATTAGCGGTTGTTCCGGTAAAATATATGCTGATATGCATCTGCTCAGAAAAAGAAGAAAAGACGATGGAGCAGTGGATAGAATCTTCTGCCGATTTTTCCGCATGGCTAGGAGATGCAGTCAACGGAATCCGGGAAGTCAAGCTGTGGAACCTGTACGGCATGAAACAGGGGGAGCTTAAGCGGCGGCAGGAGGAAATCCTGCATCTGAATAAAAAGAGCAGGCTGATACAGGCCTATAACATGTCCGGAGAGTCTGCGGTTCAGGGGCTTGCGATAGCAGCGCTCTATGGAATCGGCGGATTTCTTATATGCAGGGGGCAGTTAACGTTAGGGAGCCTTACGGCATTTATATCCTACAGCAACTATGTGATCAATCCGATATCGCTGGTACTCAACTTGAAGATCATATTTGCGAAAGTTAAGCCGTCGGCGCGGAGGCTGAAAGCATTTTTAAAGACGGAGACAGAGAAAGGGAATGGTTCTGACATCCGGGAAATGAAGGAGAAATTGAGCTTTCATCATGTCAGCTTTTCCTACACAGACCAGCCGGTAGTGGAGGATGTAAGCTTTGAGGTGAGAAAGGGCGAGAAGATAGCCGTCATCGGAGAAAACGGGAGCGGAAAATCCACCCTGCTCTCGCTTTTGCTGCGGTTTATCGAGCCGAAGGAAGGGGCAATCTGTGTGGACGGAACAGATATACGGGAGTATGACATAGAGCAGTACCGAAGTCTTTTCGGCGTGGTGAATCAGGAGATATATCTGTTTGAGGATACGGTCTGGAATAATCTGGTGCTGGGAAAAGAAATGGACGCAAAAAAAATGGACAGCTTTTGTGAAAGGATGGGAATGCAGGAGTTTTTAGGTAAGCTCCCCCGGGGCTACGAAGAAAAGCTGGAGAAAAACGGCGAGAACCTGTCAGGTGGGGAACGCCAAAAGCTCAGCCTGCTGCGCGCCTTTGTCAAAGATGCGCCGATACTGGTACTGGATGAGGCTACTGCTAATATTGATAAAAAATATGATGAATTCCTGCATGACCTCTTTATAAACGACTTTTCCGACAAAACCTTTATCGTCATCACTCATAAGACGGAGAATCTGCAGGGGATGGACAGGGTGTATGAGATAAAGGGGCATGTGTTGAGGGAGGTGTGTTCTAAGCGATGATGTAAACAGATTCAATACGTCCGGTTCGGACGGTTTTACAATGACATGCCAAATGATAACATATTGTCACTTACATAAAGAAATGGAGCCATTGCCTATAAAGCCTGGCTCCATTTCGGTCATATGAAAGGATTTTGCATACTTAATGCTCAGTTATTGTACCTGGTGTTTACAAAAATTTTTACCGGCGAATATTACGGAAAGAAAAATGATAATTGCATATACAGGTATTATAGCTGTAATTAACGGAAGTACCGCATTTCCCAAATGATAGGACAGATATTCCTGAAATATGGATAAACCGGAAAGAGCCTGATAAGGCAGCAGCATATAAATGTGGTTCCATATGTCATTACTCCCGGAGCTTAAAAATACAGGAAAGAATATCAATAAAACATCAGCAGTCAAAACCGTAAAAGAAGATTTTGCCTTTGAGGAACAGTATAAGGTGATTGCCAGTAATCCCAACATTGTTAAATAAGAGATTGCGAGGATGATAAAAGCAGTTTCCATAAAGGTTAAGTCGTATGGACAAAAACTATCCATAATCTGTAAAGGCAAATTTCCGCCGTCTGCGCCAAATGCCAGTAAAGGCAGCAATAATGCGGCTGCTGCATTCACAGTAAGTACAATGCTCCCAAACAGTAGGGCTGTTATTATTTTGGCATAGGCAATTTTGCTTTTGCCAAATCTGGTTGATAAGATGACCGCGTCGGCGCCTGTCTGGTACTCGTTTGAAAATATGGGGGCAACTGCAATGCAGATGCCGAAAATACAGATAATAAGCATTTGGGAAGTATCGCCGAAATTAGACCAGCCTAAGGGGCAGCCGTATTCATACGGTTCTGCTATTTTCTTATTTTTTTCTTTCCAGTATTGCTTTTCTGTGCTGCTTAATTGCGGAAGGCTGTCAATATATTGATTGACATTATAGTTTCTGGCCTGGTAAAAATGAGGTGTATCGGAAGGAGCAATGTCCGGGATATTCAGATACCCCATTTCATTATGGACAAAGGTGTTTCCCAACATATTCAAGTAGCTCTCTTTCGGCGCGAGATAACGATAATAGATTTCGTCTTTAAAAGATTTTTCCCCGCCCCGTTCTGTAATGAGATTTTTTTCATTGCTGTACATATTTTGAAATTCTGTTAAGTCCTTTGCGATACGCTCTTCGGTGAGAGTTCCCGCGATTTTCTTATAGCAATCCTGCTTATAGGATACTGCTTTGCGCCCCGACAGCATCGTCCCGGTTTCGTCCCAGGCTTTGTATTCGATGAAAGGGAGGGAAAAGAACAGAAACGTAGCGAAAAAGCAGCTTATCGTAACAATGAGCGTTAATTTTTTCCGGCAGAGTTTAAATAATTCCAATTTTACTAATTCAGTCATTTTCTTCTCCCTCCTTTGCTGTTCTGGAAATGATATAAATATAGATCTTCTAATGACGGTTCGGCTAAGACCGCATTGGACGAAGGTTTTTGCCCGCTGATAAGACGCATGAAAACCCTTCCGTCTTTGCCGTGATGAAGATTTGCCACACAATGCCGGCTGCATATTTCATCTGCTTTTTCGTTTGGAAAGCTGCATTCCCACACTTTTCCGTCCATTTCATGAACGATTTCCCCGGCGGGGGCAGAAAGTATAAATTTCCCGTTTTTCATTATGATGATATCATCTGCAATGTGTTCTACATCAGATACGATATGTGTAGAAAGCAGGACGATTTTATCCTGGGCAAAATCGGCAATCAGATTGCGGAAACGTACCCGTTCCCTGGGGTCAAGCCCTGCCGTGGGCTCGTCGAGGATAAGGATTTTAGGATTCCCTAAGATTGCCTGTGCGATGCCTAACCGCTGTTTCATGCCGCCGGAAAATGTTTTTATCTTCTTGTCCGCGACGGTTGAAAGCGACACCAATTCCAGCAGCTGCTTTGCCTGATGCTTTGCCTGCCTTTTCGGGATTCCTTTTAATGCTGCGATATAGTACATAAATTCTTTTGCGGTATAGTCCGGATAATAGCCGAAATTTTGCGGGAGATAGCCCAGTAATTTCCGGTAGTTTTCTCCCAGTTTATCCGCGCGGTCTCCGTCTGCCAGGATTTTGCCGGAAGTAGGAGTCACTACATCGCAGATCATACGCATGAGTGTAGTCTTCCCGGCGCCGTTTGCCCCCAACAGGCCGTATATGCCGTTCGTAAATACAGCCGTTACATTGTTGACCGCAATTTTATCCCCAAACTTCTTATTCAGCCTGTCTAATGTAAGTTCCATAAAGTGACCTCCTTCGGCAGCAAGTATTTGCAGCAGATTTTTTTACAGTTTTTTACGAAAGCCATGCATTCAATAAGTACCCCTGATAATGCTGCGGCAAACAGTAAATACCAGGCACCTATCAGTGAAGATGTATATAATACAGGTATTTTTTGAGAGGCATAAAAGGAAATCATCATAATGGCCATCCCTGCTGCTGCACAGTAATAATTGCATTCCTTTGTCCTGACATGATTAAGGATGAATAAACAAGTAAAGGAAGTGATGAGGAAAGGAACACAAAAATACATAAACGCATAAATCAGGCTTATTTCTAAGTAACACGTTGTAAGAATGCTGATAAAGGATAAAAGCAGTAAATCAGCCAGGCCGAGCAGTGTGATTCTTGACAGCAATACCTGCTGCAAGGTGAAACGGGCTGCCATTTCCATTTCCGCTGTCTGGTTCACAAATGCCTTTGATAATTCCCCGGTTCCGGCGATAAAACATAAAGGCAGGAGTGCTGCAATCTGTCCGATAACATCCTTTTTTCCCGGACTGTAAAACAGGAGAAAGCCGCAAAATAATATGGTGCCAAACTGGATGGCCCAGACTTCTTTTTTGATGAAACGAAGTTGGCGCCAGAAAAATTCCCAAAAAGAAATATTATTATCGGCATGGACAAGAGCTGTCATAATCTGTCTTGCTTTAAAAATGGTATCATCCATATTCTTATGGTCGAAAGGGAGCGGTATATCGCCGTAAATGATTTTTAAATGATTTTTCAAGCTATTTTTCAAAGGAATATCCTCCGTTCTCCAATTTCTTTTTTAAATTTTTTATCGATGTTTTCATTCGATACATGACTGCAAATCTGTTTAGGTTTAGTATTTTTGCAATCTCATTTACCTGTAATTCCTGGCCGTAGCGGAGTAACAGGATTTCCTGCTGTTCGGATGTCAGTTCTCTGATGTATTTTTCCAGGATTATCTTATTTTCAATTTCTTCTGCTTTGGATTCTTCAAATGCTGTATTGTCTATGTCTGCGAGAGAAATCGCTTTGCTCTTTTTCCGGAAATTGATGCAAAGATTTTTCGCTATGGTATACAAAAATGCTTTGGGCTTTCCGCGGTCGGAATAATCGGAGATTGCCTGTACAAAATGTAAAAATGTTTCTTGTGTCAAATCTTCGGCATCAGAACAATTCTTAACCTGCCAATAGCAGTATTTATAGATAGCGTTATAATTGTCGCGGATAATTTCTTCTGCATCATCAGCAGTCAGCTCGGAAAGTTTTTTTGCTCCGTCTGCCACGTCTATCCACCTCCTCATTATGTATAACAGTCGAAAAGGGCAGAATGTGAAAAATTTTTATATTATTATTGCACATAGAAGTGGGAATTTGGGAATCCGTATTTAAAAATGTTGAGCGGGTGTAAAATATGTCCTATAATGTCTTTAAAGACAGGATTACTGTTTATCATTTTGCGGGTGATACGATAGAAAAGTATTCTTTTGGCGATGAGGTGCCGGTTGGAATACATGAAGGGTTTGCGGTAAGGGCATCGGAATAGGGGGTTCCATGAAATCTATCCAGAAAATTGAATTCCATACCGGCACGAGGGAAGAGCTGCTCCCGGGGTTTGCGGATGATTTTCCGTACATCGCCTCCCGGGCGGAGCTTGACAAGTATATCGGACGGTTTGTGCCGTGGCACTGGCACAGGGCGGTGGAGCTTTTCTATGTGGAGAGCGGTGCTTTGGAGTATAATACGCCCAAGGGCAAATGGGTGTTTCCGGCGGGCAGCGGCGGGATGCTTAACTCCAATGTCCTCCATATGACGAAGGCTTTGTCACAGAAGGAAGAGACTGTCCAGCTCCTCCACATCTTTGATGCGTCCTTCCTTGCGGGGGAGAGGGGCAGCAGGATTGCCCGGAAATATATTTTCCCGGTGACGGCGTCCGGGCAGAGGGAGATGGCAGTGCTGTCTCCGGAAAATCCGGCGCAGGAAGAGCCGTTAGCCCTTTTGCGGGAATCCTTTCGTCTGCAGCCTGACGGATTCGGGTATGAGATGAAACTCAGGAATATCTTATCGGAGCTTTGGCTGATGCTTTTCGGTCAGGTAAAACCCGCGCCGGGGGAGAAGGGGGAACCGGGGAGAGACAGTGACAGGCTCAAGCGGATGATGGTCTACATCCATGAGCATTACCCGGAAAAGATTGCCGTGTCGGAGGTGGCGGCGGCAGCGTTTTTAAGCGAGCGGGAGTGTTTCCGGGTGTTTCGGGGGTGCCTTAACATGACGCCTGTGGAATATATGAAAAGCTACCGGCTGCAGATGGCATGTCGGATGCTGGCGGGAGGGAGAGAGACGGTCACGGATGTAAGCCATGCCTGCGGGTTGGGGAGCGGCAGTTATTTCGGAAAGGTTTTTCGGGAGTACGCCGGCTGTACGCCTACGCAGTACCGGGAAAGATGGCAGGATTGTGACAGATAAAGGCGGAAATCGTATAGATTTTTCTTGGAAAATGCATGATAATGACAGCATCATTTGAAAATGCCGGGAGCAGGACAGAGCTTGCCCCTAGCAGTATGCAGTCAGGAGGGATTGGATGTATTACGAGGAAAAAGATTTTTTAGAGACGGCGGACAGCATGATTTTGGCGCAGATTGCCAAAGCCAGGAGGCTTACCAGAGAGTATTATCTTGCGGATTATGAGGATGCCGGGAAGAGGGAGTCTATTTTGCGGGAGCTTTTTGGAACGGTGGGGGAGAATGTGCTGGTCGATGCGCCGCTTTACTGTGACCACGGGGATAATATCTTTATCGGAAATAATGTGGTCATCGGCATGAATTGTACCTTTGTGGACAATCAGGAGATTCATATCGGCAATCAGGTGATGATTGCGTCCAATGTGCAGATTTACACTGCATCCCACCCGGTGTTGCCGAAAGAGCGGCTTGTGCCGGACTGGAAGGAGCGGGGAACGACATTTTTCCGCACCTATGCGCGGCCGGTGGTGATTCGGGACAACGCATGGATTGGCGGCGGATGCATTATCCTGCCGGGGGTGACTGTCGGGGAGAACAGTGTAGTGGGCGCAGGCAGCGTGGTGACCCGGGATGTGCCGGATAACTGTGTGGCGGCGGGGAACCCCTGCCGGGTGTTCCGGGCGCTGGGTATGTAAAACAAATATAAAACAAAGTGATGAAATGTATTGACGATGTTTGCAAATGTACATATAATAATGTTAAGCGAGGTGATAGATGATATGTCTGCAACAAATATTAATGTACGTGTGGATTCAGCGTTGAAACAGGAGGCAGAGGCGTTATTTAATGACCTTGGGTTAAATATGTCCTCTGCAATCACGATGTTTCTCCGCTGTGCGGTCAATCACGACGGTATTCCTTTTGAGATAAAGCGTCCGCCCTACAATGCACAGACCAGGGCGGCACTCAATGAATACGAGGAAATGAAGAGAAATCCGGACAAATATAAAAGATATGATTCTTTTGATGAAATGATGGGGGAGGTGTTTGACGATGCTTAAAATAGTTCCCTCCAATCAGTTTAAAAGGGATTTAAAACGCGCAGAAAAGCGAGGATGCAAGATAGGGCATTTGCGGGAGGTTGTCAATACTCTGGCGCAGGGGCGAAAGCTGGATGAAAAGTACCGTGATCACGGACTGACCGGCAGTTACAGGGGATTTCGCGAATGCCATATTGAGCCGGACTGGCTTTTGGTTTACCGTATAGACCGCGAAGAACTTGAACTGTTCTTGTTTCGCACAGGAACACACTCTGATTTATTCTGAATCATTCCAATATTTTTAAAAATTCGTACCATAGTCTAATAAAAAGTGCTATAATATCAACAAGATATCCCAATATCATTCCAAGTCAAAATACATAAAAAATATGCCCAAGGCGCAGGCAGACTTCGTCCGTCAAGGTATACCCTCAGGGTATCCCGCAATACAAGCGCCCAAGGCGCAGACGGACTACGCCCGTCAAGGTATGCCGATACAGGCCCCTGCAGTACACAGGCAACCCGGACCGCCGTCCTGCATGTGCCAGCCCATCCCGCATACCATTCCCAATGTATTTTGGCTCCAATCACATTTTTCAGGAGGTACAAGATATGATTATTTGTGCAAGCCATCTCATGACAGGCGACGGCAAGACTGTCCTTGAGGGTCAGGCTGTTTTGACAGGAGCAGACGGAAAGATTAAGAAGATTGCCCCGAAGGCGGAGCTTACCGCCCAGTTTCCGGAAGAGGAGGTAAAGGATTACGGCGATGCAACGATACTGCCGGGGCTTTGTGATATGCATGCCCATCTGGGGTACTATTATTCCCAGCCCGACAGCTTTAACTACGGGCCGCAGCTTATTATGCTCTATGCGCTCCAGCACGCCCAGGCTGCTTTTGAGCGGGGCATTACGTCGGTGCGGGATATGTGTTCCGCCCACGGGGTCTGCAAGAACTTAAAGCTGGCGGCGGAGAAAGGCTTTGTAGTCGTGCCGAAGATTACCCATACGGATGCCGGAATGTGCATGACCGGCGGACATGCGTGGGATGAGGCTGTGGAAGTGGACGGGCCGTGGGAAATCCGCAAGGAAATCCGCAGGCAGGTGCGCGACGGCGCGGACTGGGTGAAAATCCTCACGACGCACCGCTCCCATATCCCGGAGTTTACCCAGGAGGAGCTTGACGCGGCGGTTGACGAGTGCCACAGGAGGGGCATCAAGTGCGGCGTCCATGCGGGGACGAATCCGGGCATCCAGATGTGTATTGACGCGGGATTTGACACTATCGAACATGCAACCTTTATGACGGTTGACCACGCAAAGCAGATGGCGGAGAAAGGGATTGCCTGGACGCCGACCATCATGGCGTATACGCTGCTGTATGACATTTGCAGGGAGAAAATGGAAAACCATGCGGGCGCGCCGGTGAATGACCCGGTGATGCAGAAGGAGATTAACGATTACCAGTATTTTGGGCCGGCGTACAAGGCGTACCGGGATAATTTTAAGGCGTTTTACGATACGGGCGTGACGGTCATCGCCGGAACGGACATGGTGATGTACCAGTCGCCGTTCCTTCCGCTGCCGAGGGAGCTTGAATATATGGTGGAGTACGGCATCACTCCGGTACAGGCGATTCAGACGGCTACCTCCAACCCGGCGAAGGTGCTCGGCGTTGAGGGGGAAAGAGGACTGATAAAAGAAGGGCTTGACGCGGACATCCTCGTTGTGGGCGGGGATTTGAGCAAAGATATCAAGTGCTTAAATGACATAAAGCTGGTGACCATGGACGGAAAGCGGGTGTTTGAGAACGGAGTCCGGTATGTGGGGACCGGGAATATGTTTATGTAAAAATATGTCTGTTTGAGGATTGTCCGTTGAGGGCGAGAAGAGAAGATAAAAAAAGTCTCCGGAGCGCAGAAGTTCTCCGGAGACTTTTATTTCCGCAAGCAATAGCAGTGATTCGAGGTGATTTTAAATCCCAAGCTTGGCATCGTCCTTTAGATAGATTATAATGAGAAAAATGCCCTGCTTTTGCAGCGGAATTTTTAAGAATAAGAAGAAGGAGATGACCGCAATGAAACGTTCAAAAATCAACGCAGAGATTAAGCATATGGAAGAGATGGTAAAAAAACACGGTTTTGAGCTCCCGCCCTTTTGCAAATGGACGGCTAAAGAATGGGAGAGTAAGGGCGCGGAGTACGACGAAATCCGGGATAATATGCTTGGATGGGATATCACGGATTATGGCTTGGGAAGATTTGACGAGGTGGGATTTTCCCTCATCACCATCCGGAACGGAAACCTTAAGATGGATAAATATACGAAGACATACGCAGAAAAGCTCCTTCTGGTGAAGGAAGGACAGACGGCGCCCATGCATTTCCACTGGAAGAAGATGGAGGATATCATCAACAGAGGCGGCGGCAACGTGCTGATTACGGTCTACAATTCCACGGAAGACGGCGGGTTTGCCGATACGGATGTGACGGTGAACTGTGACGGGAGGGAGTTTACCGTGCCGGCGGGTACGAAAGTTAAGCTGACGCCGGGGGAGAGCATCACCATATATCCGTATCTGTACCATGATTTCCATGTGGAAGAAGGCGGCGGCGACGTGCTTTTAGGGGAAGTGTCCATGTGCAATGACGATGAACATGACAACCGTTTCTACGAGCCCATCGGACGGTTCCCGGAGATAGAGGAGGACGAAGAGCCGTACCGGCTGCTCTGCAATGAGTATCCGAGGGCGGAGTAACAGGGAGAGGAGAAAGCATGGTTTATCGGAAAGCGTCTATGGAAGACCTGGAATTTTTGACGGAGACGAGGGTCGAAGTGCTCCGGGCGGCGAATCGGCTGTCCGGGGATGCGGACATGAGCGTGGTCAGGGAGCAGTCGCACCGTTACTATCAAAGGGCATTATGTGACGGTACGCACACGGCGTACCTGGCCTTTGACGGAGAACATTTCGCTGGGGCGGGCG
This sequence comes from uncultured Dorea sp., assembly GCA_910586965.1. GTDB lineage: Bacteria > Bacillota > Clostridia > Lachnospirales > Lachnospiraceae > MD308. Next base: position 111,366 of record CAJUMF010000002.1, read on the forward strand.
GAATCAGCTATTTCCAGGTTATGCCTACATATCACAATCCCAGTGGGAATAAGGCGTATATTATGAATATGTATACAAGGCCGGAATACCGGAGGAGAGGAATCGCATACCATATGCTGGAGCTGCTTGTGGGGGATGCGAAGGGCAGAGGGATTACCGCTATTTCTTTGGAGGCGACAAAGATGGGGCGGCCGCTGTATGAGAGGTACGGCTTTACGCAGATGCGTGATGAGATGGAACTTAGGGAAAAAGCGTAAGCTGACAGAAAACAGTGAGTTGGTGAGAAAGATGAAAAAATACGGGAAAAAATCAATTTCGGCGGTTATCTGCCTGTTCTTACTTGGCGCTCTTTGCCTTTCTGCCTGCGGGAAATCTGAGGGGCAGGAGCAGAGCGGAAGTTTTGCGGAAGGGGCAGATGGAGGTTTAGGCGGTCAGACTGAGGATGACGGCTCTTCGGACGAGGAGATGTCGGATGGCGGAACTTCGGGCGGTGATGCCTTAAAGGAAGATGCGGGTACAGGCACAGGTGAGAACACAGGCACAGGTGAGAACACAGGTATAGGTGGGAGCACAGGAAACGCCGCGGAGGAAAGTGTAGCCGCCCCGTCTGTTTGCGGAAAGCTTTCGGTCAAGGGGCATCAGCTTACAGACAGCAGCGGAAATGCCGTGCAGCTAAGGGGCATCAGCACCCACGGCCTTGCATGGTTTCCGCAGTATGTCAATGAAGAGCTTTTCCGGGAGCTTAGGAGGGAGTGGAAAGCCAATGTCATCCGCCTTGCCATGTACACGGCGGAGTCGGGAGGGTACTGCACGGACGGCGATAAGGAGAGCCTGAAGGAGCTGGTGAAAAAGGGCGTGGAGTACGCGGCTGCCCAGGATCTTTACGTCATCGTTGACTGGCACATTTTATCGGACAATAATCCGAACCAGTACAAAGAAGAGGCGCTTTCCTTTTTTGGGGAGATGTCAAAGGCGCTGGCGGGGTACGAAAATGTACTCTACGAAATCTGCAATGAGCCAAACGGCGGCACTTCCTGGGGTGAGATTAAAGCTTACGCGGAGGAAGTCATCCCGGTCATCCGCGCCAATGCGCCGGAGGCTATAATCCTGGTGGGAACGCCGGAGTGGTCCCAGCAGGTGGAGAAGGCGGCGGCAGACCCTATCGCCGGATACGGCAATATCATGTACACGCTGCATTTTTATGCGGCGACCCATACAGGCGCGCTGCGAAATACGATGGCGGAGGCCCTCGAGGCAGGACTTCCGGTATTTGTGTCGGAGTACGGCATCTGCGACGCCAGCGGGAACGGCGGGATTGACAAAGTGCAGGCCAAGGCGTGGGTGCAGCTTATGGACCAGTACAAGGTAAGCTATGTGGCGTGGAATCTGTCTAATAAGGAAGAGACCTCGGCGGTTATCCGCCGCGGGGTGGGAAAGGTGTCGGGCTTTACGGAGGATGACTTAAGCGACACCGGGCGGTGGCTTAAGAGTGTCCTCCAAAGAAATGCGGGACAGACGGGAACGCACATGCCGCAGGATGCCGATGGAAACGTTAGCACCGTAACTGATATGGGCGATGTACAGGGAATTTCCGGCGGGAAACTTAAGAGCAGCGAAGACAAGAGCGGCAGTCCGGCAAAAAACTCCGGGGAAACTCACGGAAACAGCGCAGGAACGGTAGTCTGCTCGGGAAAGAGCGGTGGATTGGAGTTTACAGCCGCATTGTCCGGGGGATGGGAGTCCGGCGGCAGGAAATTTTACCAGTATACCGTGACCATAAAGAACGGCTCCCGGCAGGCATGTGGGAACTGGTCGCTGGATGTGGCGTTTAGCAAGGACATTGCGCTGTCCGACGGATGGAACGGGAAGTATTCCGTGTCAGGCGATACGCTGCATATTTCGTCGGAGGATTATAACGGGCAGCTCGCGGCGGGCGGCAGCACCGGCGATGTGGGCTTTATCGTCAGCAGTGAAAACGGGGCAGAGATTCAGGCAATCCGCTGAAAAATTGATTGCAAGTAAAATTTGGCTGTGTTATACTCTTAGTAGAATTCCTCTGCGAGAAACGGAGGAACGATATGAGAAGAAAGAAACGATTACAGGAACTTACCATCAAGGATAACTTTATGTTCGGCGCGGTGATGGCGGATGAAGAGATGTGCCGGGAGCTTTTGGAGATAGTGCTTGGTTTTTCTATTGAGAAAGTTAAGGTCAGCAAGGAACACAGCCTCATCTACAATCCGGAATACCGAGGAGTGCGGCTTGACGTATACGCCAGGGATGCCAGCCACACCCGGTATAATGTAGAGATGCAGGTCAGCAGGGATGCCGGACTGCCAAGGAGGAGCAGGTATTATCGCAGCCAGATTGACATGGAGCTTTTGCTAAGCGGCGTCAGTTATTCTGAATTGCCGGACAGCTATGTGATTTTTATCTGTGACTATGACCCCTGCGGGAGAAAAAAGTATCGGTATACATTCAGCAATCATTGCAGAGAAGACGCATCGCTGGAGCTTGGCGACGGGAGCTGTACCGTGTATCTGAGCACCGATGGGAAGAATGATGGCGAAGTTCCAAAAGAACTGGTGAAATTTCTGGAATATGTAAAAGCAGACCTTGATAAAAGTACGGCAGACTTTGAGGACGATTTTGTAAAAAGAATCCAGGAGAATGTCAGAAAAGTTAAGGAAAGCAGGGAGATGGAGGAACGCTATATGCTGTTGGAAGAACTGCTCAAGACGGAACGCAATGAGGGAAAGGCAGAGGGAAAAAGTGAAGATATTCTTGAATTGCTGGAAGAACTGGGGGAAGTGCCGGGTGAATTGAGAGATGCGATTGAAAATGAGACATCCTTAAGCAAGCTCAGATTATGGCTTAAAGCGGCGGCAAAGGCCGATTCCATTGACTGGTTTGTGAAAGAAATACAGGAAGACCGGCAAACAGTAAATCAGTAACGCTCAATCAGAACAGCAGAATCAAACGGCAGATATCCGCGGACAGGATATTTGCCGTCTATGTCATTTAGTCATTTGTATCAATGCCCGGTTCGGGCGATTTTCAAAAAAGTATGCAGAGGAATTCGAAAAAAGGGCAACCCTAAGCTATTCTCAGAGCTGCCCTGTATGTATGACAATTAAATTGCCCGTGTATAGCCTTTCAGCCACTCTCTCTCCTCGTCGGTGAGGTGCGGCCCGATTTTCTCATACACGTCTTTGTGGTAGTTATTGAGCCATTCTCTCTCGTCGCGGCTCATCTCTTCCGGCTCGATGCCGTCAAGGTCGATGGGGGCGAAAGTCACGGTCTCGAAGTACATGAACTGGCCGTATTTGTTCTTGGCGCCTTTCCGCACGATAAATTCATTCTCAATGCGGATGCCGAACTCGCCGTCCTCGTAGATGCCCGGCTCGTCGGTGATGACCATGCCTTCCTCAAGCTGGTGGTGCTCATTCTTGCTTGGTACAACATACCAGCGGAATCCCGTGGGCGCCTCGTGGATGTTGCCTAAGTATCCCACGCCGTGGCCGGTGCCGCACTGGTAGTCAAGGTCAAGGTCCCAGATAGGGCCTCTTGCCAGCACGTCAAGATTGTAGCCGTAGCAGCCGTAGAGGAATCTCGCCCGGGAAAGGCGCATCATGGCGCGCACGACAGCGGTAAAGTATTTTTTCATCTGCTGGTCCACGGAGCCTAAGACAAAGGTTCTGGTGATGTCTGTGGAGCCTTCAAAGTATCCGCCGCCGGTGTCGTTTAAGAAAAATGCGCCGGATTTAAGCTCTACGTCCGTCGCTTCGGACGGGGAGTAGTGCATCATGGCCGCGTGGTCTGCAAAGGCGCATAAGGGCTCAAAGCTGTCGCGGATATACCCTTCCTGAGCCGCCCGAAATTCTGTCAGTTTGGCGGCGGAGCTAAGCTCGGTGATTGGCTCTTTGTCGTAGCGGGTCTTTACCCAGTGCATGAATTTTGTGATGGCGATGCCGTCCTTGATGTGAGCCTCTTTCACATTTTCAAGCTCCACGTCATTTTTCATGGCTTTCATGAGGATGGTCGGATTGGCAGCCTCCACGATGCCGCACGGGATATTCTTATAGAGGGCGTAATTCATCTTCATCGGGTCTATCATCGTGGTGCTGTCCGGGTTTAGGCCCTTGATATCCTCGTAAATGTCGTTGTACGGGTGAATCGTTACATTGTTCTTCGCAAGCTCCTCATGAATCCTTTCGTCAAGCTTGGAATCATCTACATAAAGCTCTGCCTTGTCCATCGTAATGATTGCATAGGACAGAAGGAGCGGGAAGAAATCCACGTCGTCCCCGCGGACGTTAAAGAGCCAGCACACATCGTCTAAGGAGGCGATGATGTGGGAGTCTGCGCCCTTTTCTTCCATAACTTTCCTTACCCGTGCAAGCTTTGAGGCGGTGCTTTCGCCGGAGTATTTCTCCTCCAGGAAGAATGCCGGTTTCTCGGACAGCGCCGGGCGGTCTTCCCAGATGGCGTCTATAAGGTCGTCCGAGTAGCTGATGCGGATATTCTTTGCGGTGAGGGCCTCCTCATATTCTTTTCCTTCGCCCATGGAGAGGACTCTTCCGTCAAAGCCGACGCAGCCGCCCTCCGGGATATTTGCTTGCAAGTATTCCGTGATGGACGGAGTGTCGCCCACGAACATCTTCATGAGGCGGATGCCGCTGCCGGCAAGCTGGTTCTGTGCCTGGAAGAAATATCTCCCGTCGGTCCAGAGGCCCCCGTCGTCCTTTGTGATTACTGCCGTTCCGTAGGAACCGCTGAAACCGGTGATGAATTTCCGGGCTTTGAAATGTTCCCCTACATATTCGCTCTGGTGGAAATCCGCGGTTGGGACAACGTAGGCGTCAATCCCTTTCTCTGCCATAAGAGCGCGCAGTTTCTGAACTCTTTCTGCTACATTCATGATAAAAAAACCTCCTAACATTTTGTTATTTCCATTATAGCACTTTCGGGGAAATATTTATAGACTAAAGTACAAATTTAAAATTCTAAAATTTTTTGTAACGAAAATGTATTTTTCCACTCTTATAGATAGAGGTGAGTGAACAACGGTTTTTTTGAGGCTTTCTGAGCCGGGAAAGAGTGTTGGAAAGCCGGGATAAATAAGATATAATAATCAGGGGAATATTTACGGAGGTGGAACAAAATGGGGAAAAAAGAAAGGGAAAGGGTGCGTCTTCAGAGCGTCTCTCGAGAATACAGCGGCGGTTCTCGGTCACTTTGTACATGCTGGCGTTTGCGGCGTTTTTCTATCCATGGATGATGGTGGGGGAAAAGAAGTATTCGGTAGTGACTTTTGCCCTGGAATTTAAAAAGAACGGGATTGACTCTCTGGTCCGGCAGGCGGGGCTTGAGCCAAATGCTCTCTATGAGCCGGGAGTGAAGATCAATCTGGGGATTTTCGCGCTTTTTGCGGTGCTGGGGGTATTTTACCTGGTCACGGTGTTTGAGAGGAAGAACTGGAACATCAATATCGCGTCGCTCCTTGCCGCCATAGCGGTTCCCTATGCGGGGATGACGCCTTATATGATGGTGGATTTCTGCAGCAACTATACGGAGGCGATACTCAGCACCAGCGTCCTTATGATCATTGCGGCGGTGGAGTGCATCGGGCGGAAAGTCATCGAGAACTGGGATGTGACGTCCAGCGAGGCGGACGAATACCATGAGAGGGAGCGGCGGGAAAAGGAGGAGCGCCGGAGACGGCTTTATTTCCCGGGAAGGTACAAAAAGCTCTTTTACCGGGTCATCTGGAAGAACTTCCGGCGAAACCTTAAGGATTACACGGTGCTGCTTGTGTGCAACGCCCTTGTGTTCGGGTTTGTGATGACCGGCTTTGGGATGCAGAAACTGACGGCGCAGGAGGGAGCGGGCGTAAGGCTTACGATGACGAATCTGGGGGAGTGGGATGTGTCTGTGGAAGGGGCGGCAGAACTTCCCCAGTCAGGACTTCCCTCCGGGGCGGGAGAAGTTCTCCTCAAGAGTGTCATCGAGCTTGGGGCGGTGGGTCTTTTCATGCTGGTGCTCTTGCTCCTTTATTACCTTCGGAAACGGATTCCGGAGTACGGGGTGTTCAAGACGCTGGGAATCCGAAGGAGGACCATGTACTTCTGCATGGGGCTGGAGCTTGGCATCGGAACGCTTTTGTCCCTTGTCATCGGGGGCGTGGCGGGCACGGCGCTCATTGCGGTGTTCCAGAAGAATATCGGGGGCATCGAGGGCAGTTTCTTATCGCCGCTCCTGTTGCTTAAGGCAGTGGCAGTGATGCTTGTCATCTATCTGGTGACCTTTTTTGTGACCCATGACCTGTTCGTGGGATTCCGCATGGGGAGTTCTTTGGACCTTCAGGTGATGAAGGAGCGGATGCCCCGGAAATTCCACTGGATTGTCGTGGCGGCGGGGCTTGGCCTTTGCGCCCTCATGGTCTGCTGGTACGGGATGAACGGGAATTTTGAAAATATACAGCTCCTGGGCGGGTGCTTAGCGGGGTTGTATTTTGTCTTAAGGTTCGGCATAGCCGGGTATCTTGTGCATGTGAGGAAGAAAAAGGGGGCGCTCTCAAAGCTTTTGCGCCAGCACCCTTTTTACCACAAATCCCGCAGCGCAGTCTGGTATATGTTCGGCATGTGCGTGCTGCAGGTGTGCATCCTGGCGGTGTTTTCCATCCAGCTTTTTTCCGTCTCGCTGGTGACGGAGGATGAAGAGCTGTTTCCTTATGACCTGGTGATGTGCGCCAGCGCAGAGGAGGAAGAGGATATGGAACTCTTACAGAAGATGCGGCAGACGGACGGGATAGAAGTCTCTGATTATCCCATGTTCCGGGTGTCGGGAACGGATGCCACGGAAAGGTCGGAGAATAATGAGATGTCTCCTATACGTAGTCAGAATATCGGGATATCGGAATCTACTTTTCACGCCCTTAAGAAGGCGCAGGATGCGGATTACATAGAGAGACCTTTAGGTTTGGACGGCGAGGGGGAGAGCATCTACATCGTCCATCAGCAGAACAAGGCGACGAAAGCGCGGCCCATTGATTACAAGTCGATGCGCTCTACGCCCTATCTCTATACAGGACCGGTATGTATCAATGTGGACGCCTATTCCCACCGGACTTCCTTTTCCCGCCGAAAGATAGCGGGGGAGGAAGTGTCAGGGCTTGTGGGAGTGCTCTGCCAGGGGGAGCGGGAGAATCTTGTGGTGTTTTCCGATGCCTATTTTGAGAAGGCGAAGGACATCTGGAAAGAGACGAATCCTTTTAACGGGGAAATCCTTAAGCCGGAGGAGAAGGCAGAGTATGCAGAACTCCTCTATCAGGGTCCAACCAGGCTCATCGTGGCAAAGGCGGACGGCAAGGCCATTGAGGCGTTAAAGCCGGACCTTGACGCGTTCCGGGAGCGCCACAAAAAGGATGAAGAGTACGACGCGAAAGTAAAGAGCTATTACCTGAAAGAGGACTGCGTATTCCTTATGAAGGCGGAGCTTAACATGCAGGAAACGATGGCAAAGCTTTTAATCTGCATTTTCTTTGCGGCGGAGCTTTTGCTCCTTGGCATCAAGATGATGACGGAGAAGAAGATGAATGTAAGGCGGACGGAATTTTTAAATTGCATGGGCATGAGAAAGAAAGAGATAAGGCGGCTGTTCCGATGGGAGATGGGTGTGTATTACCTTGTTGTGGCGGCATGTTCCGCGGGACTTAGCACGGCACTTCTGTTTGCCACATTCCGGGCGCGGCTTTACGGAGCGGAGGATATAAAGATGATATCGGCAAAACTCCTGCCTTTCGGGGCTTTGGAGCTTGCGGCACTGGGAATATTAATGTGGATGCTCACGGAATGTAACATCCGCCAGGTTGAGAAAAAGACGAGGGAGGCATAGAGATGGACAGTGTGTTAAGGGCAGAGAAACTGATACGCAATTATAAGCTGCCGAATGCGGAGGAGGATACGATAAAGGTTCTTAAAGGACTTGATTTTACCATTGAGCAGAATGAGTTCGTGGGCATCATGGGGAAATCCGGCTGCGGCAAGACAACGCTTTTAAAGCTTTTGGGGCTGATTGAGCGGCCTACGGGCGGAGAGATGTATTTTAAGGAAAAGAAGGTAAAGGAGCTGTGGGAGGATGAGCTTGCGGATTTAAGGCGCCGGAAGATTGGATTCGTGTTCCAGGATTTTTACCTTATGGACAGCCTGACGGTGGAGGAAAATATCATGCTGCCGATGATTTTAGACAAGGCGGAGGAGGAGGACTGCTACGAGAGCGCCAGAGGCTACGCCGAGCATTTCCGGATCAATGCCCTTATGAGGAAATATCCTTATGAGCTGTCAGGGGGCGAGCGCCAGAGGGTGGCAATCTGTCGGGCGCTTGTGAACAAGCCGGATCTGATCCTGGCGGACGAGCCTACGGGCAACTTGGACTCGCAGTCCGGGAAGATTGTCATCGATGCGTTAGACCAGATCCATAAAGAGCATAAAAAGACCATTATCATGGTCACCCATGACCCGCAGATTGCAAGCTATTGCAGCCGGATCATACTGTTAAAAGACGGGGTGATACTGGATGAGCTGAAAAGCGGCGGGAACAGGGATGCGTTTTATCAGGAGATATTGGGGAGGATGGCGGATTTGTAGAAAGCTTTCTCATATGGTGTCAGAGAAAACAGTATTTTGATTTTATGTTGGAATAATGTTGCATTTTTATGGGAATATAGTAAAATAAAAACATAAAAATGTCAGGTGGTAATAAAAATGTTGATATCATATAAATTCAGGAATTATTGTTCTTTTTGTGAAACAGCAGAATTTGATATGCTGGCACCCTCCAATAAAGTGAAAAACAGATTTCCGGATAATTATATCGAGACAGAAGAAGGGTACGATATTTTAAAATCTGCCGTTATTGTCGGAGAAAATGCGGGAGGAAAGACAAATTTTATCAATAGTCTTTCCTTCCTGAAAGCGATGTTCGAAGATAACAGGCCAAAACATGCATACAGGAGCCTTATTAACTTTAACCACCTTTGTTCCTTGACGAATCCAGAAAAATATGACACGACGCAGGAATTTGACATCTGTATTATAGGAGAGAGCAAAACAATCTATCATTATAATCTGCAGATAGATGAATTTGGCATTGTGAAAGAAGAACTTTTCTATAAAAACGCAAGAAGGAGTCAGGAAAAAATAGTTGTTTCTGCGAAAAGGGGTGAGTTGAGTTTTAGAGCGAAAGAACATGTAATAGATGCTTTTTTTGAAGTGGATACATCAGGGTGCAGGAAAGAGGTGGACCGGATGTTTGGGCAGATGCCTCCTGTAAAGGGAGAAACGGGTCTTTTTGTTTCCAAATTGGCTATATTAGGTGAATCTCGTGCGAGGGAGTTTGTTGACTGGATAAATGATAAATTAGTGGTCGAGAGCAGAAATTATAATTATTCTCCTTTGAAAAATATCCAGAATGAAGAAGAAGATTTAAGAATTATTAAGGATTCCCGGTTTTTAGAGATACTGCGGATGATTGATTACAGTGTTTGCAGGATTGAGGCAGATGAGGATAAACCGTTTAGCGAGAGTCTCCTTGTCAGAAAGACGAAAGACGGAAAGGAGTTTTCTAGGGAAATCAGCAGGGATTCCGGAGGTATCAGAGAGTTTTTCTCATGGGCAGTACAACTTTTCAGAGTAGTTTATGAAGATAAAATCGTTTTTGCAGATGAAATGGACAGAGTGATCAATCCGATTCTGTCGGAAAGAATCGTTGCTTATATAAACGGGAAAAAACACAGGGGGCAGTTTGTTTTCTCCAGTCACAATGCGTTGCATTTGGATCTGAAAAATTATATGAAAGAACAGATTTATTTTGTGACAAAAAACAGAGATAATCTGAATTCAGAGCTCTATTCGCTGGCTGACTTTCCTGAAATACGGTATGAAACAACAAAAATTTATGAATTTTATATGAAAGGAATCCTGGGAGGAACAGCATTTGAGTAGGCCGAAAAGAATACTGAGGAAAAAGTTTATCGTTTTTTGCGAAGGAGATACGGAATATAATTATGTGGACGGAATGAGACTGAAACAGGGAGTGGAACTAGCTCTTAAACCAGTTAATATGCAGGGCGGGGGATACTCCAGTTTTCTTAATGAGATAAAAAAAGAGGCGAGTAACAATTGTCTTGCAAAATTTATAATTATTGATTTTGACAGAGTAAAAAAACATTCCGGGGAATTGGAAAAGTTGAAGGAAATAATAGAATACTGTAAATTACAGAATGACAGCAAAAGAATTCCGTGTTTTCTGATCCTGGATAATCCGGATTTTGAGTATATTGCCTGTCTTCATATTGAGGATTACCGTGGGCAGGATACAAAAAAATACATAGAGGATTCTTTGGGTTTCGGCTCATTAGATAAATTCAAGAATAAAAAGGACATTTACTGTTACCTGAATACAAACTGCAATTCGTATAATAGAATGTTATCCCGGCTGAGGGGAAAAGTTCTCATTAATCACTATCAGATTAATAAGGCCAATTTTGACATTAAAATATCTAATATGGAACTTATATGGGATAATAGCAGCAAGCGGGGTTCTAATATCAACGAGTTTTTTGAGGTCATTAATTGGTAAAAAAGATTGGCTATATAAAAATAACCGGGAGCGAAAATCCGCTCCCGGTATTTTACTGCAGAAATCTGCAATCTGTTGGTCTGTCTTATTTACCGCCAACCATTTCATCAAACTTCTTAGTGAATGCTAACATAACAACACCGATAGCGATAATGATAATTGTTACGATACCATAAGCCTTCACGAAGGAGAAGTTGTTCAGCCAGTTGTAAAGCGGGCCGTAAGCTTTTCCAGAGAAGAAGATGATAAACGGCCATACACCAAGCAGAGTTCCGAGAAGTTTCTTCGGAGCATACTTGCTGATGAATGAGTTTCCAAGTGGTGAGAAGATAACCTCGCCGACAGTCATACAAACTGCTGTCAGGATGATGATCCAGATACCAACCGGATCTTTTGAACCTTCACCACAAAGGAATGCTGCAAGTACCATTGAACCAAGGGAGAAACCAAGGATAATGATACCAACGGCTGTTTTTGTGAACATACCCCAGTCGCCCTGCGGACGCTGTTTCATCTTAGCCCAGATTCCAGCGAATACAGGACAGAGAATGATACAGAGAAGTGCGTTCATAGAGTCAAACCATGCAGTAGGCATCTGGAAGGAACCGATGTTCCAGTTTGCCCATCCAAGACCTGCCTGCTCCGGTGGACCGAACTGATAGTAAACCGGCATGTAGATCAGATACCACCACAGCCAGAATATACCGGAGAATACTGTAACGATACAGATTGCGATAACGCGGTTTTTCTCCAGCTTTGTAAGCGGCTGAGCGCTTGCAGCATCCTCAGTAGCAGCCTTTTCCTCACGAGTATCAACGAGGAATGGTTTCTTACCAGCGTCGCCGAAGAATCTCATACCGAAGAGCCACCATGCACAGTCAATAAATAAGAAGATACCGCACACGAGGAACATAAAACGGAAACTGATCATTGTAGCGAGCAGTGACAGGAATGTCGTTCCACAGAAAGAACCAATGTTTACGAATGAATACTGAAGACTGAATACAGTATCCAGGGTGTCAGGGTCAGCTAACGGGAAGAGACGTCCGTTGATACCGGAAACATTTCCTTTGAAGAAACCTGTACCGATTGATACAAGGATAACTGCTGCCCAAACCATGCCGATACCGGTAGCCTGCCACATGCACAGCCAACCGATACCCATCAGAATCTCGCCGACTGGAACAAGGATCCTGGGAGCTATCCAGCGGTCAGCTATGTAACCGCCGATGATTGGCGTAATGTAAGTGAATGCAACGATGTTGGAGCTCATCAGCGCTCCGGTAGCCTGATCAAGTCCAAGCCCCCCCTTGGCAACTTCCAGCGCAACGAAGATTGCGATGCCCCACTTAGCAGAATAGTATGCAAGTCTCTCAAATGTGAAAGAAAGGGAGCATACATAAAAACCAAATGGGAATTTCTGTTTTGTTTTTTCCATGAGTTTTCACCCTCCATTAAAAAATTTGTCTTCTGTTTTAAATATACGGAAAAACCTATTCATTTAAAACTTTTAACGTTGATAATCATATCATAAACCAGACCAGAGTACAATAACAATTTAAGAAAAAATTAATGTGTTTTTGTAGAAAAGTTGCTGAAAATAAATGAATTTCGCGCTTTGATTTGGTAAAATGGTACATTGATAGCGAGGCAAAAGATGCCGGCCGGCCGAAATTTTACTTGCCTTTTCCGGGCTGTGACCATATAATAATGGAATGTGGACAGGCAATCTGCCGCACGGAATGCGTGGCGGCGGGGCAGAGTATGGAGGATTACGGATGGAGAAAAAATATTCGGCAAAATATGAAGAGACAAAAGAGGCGCTTATTGCGTTCTGTGAAATATTCCACCAGGAAAAATGCGAGATGTCGGTGCTTATCGCAGTCGCCTTCGGAGGCGTGGTCCTGCTGGGGCTCAACATCGTCGGAGGGAATCTATCGGGCAGTTCCCGGGAAGTGGCGCTGTTTCTGGTGAAATATGTAAGCATGTGGGTGACGGCGTTTTTTGTGGGAGCGATTCTTTCAAAGACGCTTTTCAGGCGCATGATGATGTCAACCGCCTTTGGCGATGCCCAGGAGCTTTACCGCCTCAGGATAAAAAAGCGCTCGAAACCGCTTGTGGTCACAGTGGACTTCTACGAGGACCGTATTGTAAACGACACCGGGACAAAGCAGGCGGAGTACTCGTATTCGAAAGTAAAAAAGCTTTTGGAGTCCGACAAGGCAATCGGCTTTTTGTCCGACGTAGGGCCGGGACCTAAGAACTTTTTCGGAGTTCCCAAGGATGCGTTCGGAGATGCGGACATCGAAGAGGTAAAGGCGTTTTTGGTGGAAAGGTGTACGGAAGTGAAGAAATTTAAGAAAATATAAAAGAAATGGAACAGTACTTATTAAAAAATGTAGTACTGTTCTTTTTGTGTTATGGAGAAAACTATTGCGAAGGACGAGGAAAGGGGATATAATATAATTGGCAAAAATTTGGTCAGACTTTTTAAAGTTTCTACTATATAAAGACCAGTTTTAATAAGTTAGGAAAATGGAGGGCTAGACTATGGGCAACATAGCAACAGAAAGTGCAGCGAGCAAAAGAATCATAGATTTGCTTGATGCAGGAAGCTTTGTTGAAATCGGCAGCGCTGTCACGGCGAGAACGACTGATTTTAACATGCAGGAAAAAGAAACCCCGGCAGATGGCGTGATTACAGGTTATGGTGTGATTGACGGGAATTTAGTGTATGTTTACAGCCAGGATGCTTCTGTTTTAAATGGAGCGATTGGAGAGATGCATGCGAAGAAGATTGCTAATATCTATGATATGGCAATGAAGATGGGTGCACCGGTCATTGGATTGATCGACTGTGCGGGACTGAGACTTCAGGAGGCGACAGATGCATTGAATGCTTTTGGCATGTTATATATGAAGCAGTCATTAGCTTCTGGTGTTGTGCCGCAGATTTCGGCTATTTTTGGGACATGCGGCGGCGGACTTGCACTTGTCCCGGCTCTTACAGATTTTACATTTATGGAATCTTCTAAGGCAAAGTTATTTGTGAATTCTCCGAATGCAATCGCAGGCAATGACATTTCCAAATGTAATACCTCATCGATACAGTATCAGAGTGAGAAAGCAGGTCTTGTAGACCGGGCCGGGACGCAAGAAGAGATTCTCGCAGAGATTCGTATGCTTGTAAATATGCTTCCGGCTAACAATGAGGAAGACAGTTCCTACAGCGATTGCGCAGATGATCTGAACAGAGTTTGTGCTGATATTGAAAATGCGGTAGAAGACACAGCGATCGTGCTCTCGAATATCTCTGACGGATATGTATTTTTTGAGACGAAAAAAGATTATGCGAAAGATATGGTGACAGGCTTTATCCGGCTCAATGGCATGACAGTAGGAGCGGTTGCAAACCGATCTAAGATATATAATGAAGAAGGCGATGTATTAGCAGAATTTGACGGCGCTTTATCTGCGGACGGTGCGCAGAAGGCGGCGGAGTTCATTGGTTTCTGTGATGCGTTTAACATTCCGGTCCTTTCGCTTACAAATGTTTCTGGTTTTGCAGCTACAGAGTATGATGAGGCGCATCTGGCAAAAGCGGCGGCAAAACTTACCTATGCGTTTGCGAATGCCACAGTGCCGAAGGTCAATGTTGTGATCGGAAAGGCTTTTGGAAGTGCTTACGCGGTGATGAACAGCAAGGCCACAGGAGCGGATATGGTATATGCATGGCCCACAGCAGAGATCGGTATGATGGATGCGGCGCTGGCGGCAAAGATCATGTATGCCGGTTCGGGCGCAGAGGTACTGAAAGAAAAAGCGGCAGAGTATAGAGAGCTTCAGTCGAGTCCCATATCTGCGGCAAGAAGGGGATATGTAGATACGATCATTGAGCCGGCAGACACCAGAAAGTATATAATCGGCGCTTTTGAGATGTTATTCACAAAGAGAGAGGACCGTCCGATGAAAAAGCATGGTGCGGTTTAGAGAGGTGAGGCAAATTGAAGAAGAAAATTAGCTTATTAATATGCATGATTGCGGCTGTGCTTTGCTTTACTGCCTGCGGGAAGACAGAAGAAGCACCCTACAATGAGGCGGAGCTTACCCAGGTGGCGGATTTTCTCATCGGTTACTGTGCAGAGGCGGATGAGATGGCTCTTGAGCAGTGGAAGGAGATGTCGGAATTCGGTATTAACTTACAGCTTACTGAGGCCGGGCTTCCTTTTGAGGCGGAGAGTTTCTTGAGTGTTCTAGACAGTTGGCAGGCAGGCATCGCGGAGTGCGGTAACTATATTGAGCACGGCGACTACAGTTTTAAGGTGACTAACGGCAAGATTGAGGTCAGCTCTGATGCGAAGTTCGAAAACAGAGATGCAGTGATTTCTTTTATGTTTGACAGTGAAGAGAAGCTTGAGAGTATGACTGTCAGTGCCAACATGGAGACAGGAGAGATTTTAAAGAAAGCAGGGCTTAATACAGTACTTGGCATGGGAACTGTATTCTCGGTTCTGATTCTTATCGCGTTTATTATCTCTCTGTTTAAATTCATCCCGGCAATCCAGGCAGCTTTTTCGAAGAAGCCTGAGCCGGCAGAGGTTAAAAGTGCAGCCCCGGCGGCTCCTGTATCGACTCCGGCCGCAAAGAAGCCAGAAGAAGCGGATGATACGGAACTGATCGCGGTAATCTCTGCAGCCATTGCAGCGGCAGAAGGGACAAGTACGGACGGATTTATTGTCAGAAGCATCAGACGCCGTCCATCAAATAAATGGAGTTCAAAGTAAAACTTTAGGAGGTTATTAAGATGAAAAATTATACGATCACAGTAAACGGTAATGTATATGATGTTACAGTAGAAGAAAAAGGAGCAGGTACGGTTTCAGCGGCAGCACCGGTTATGGCGGCGGCCCCGGCAGCTCCAAAGGCGGCTCCGGCGGCAGCGGCACCGAAAGCTTCGGCAGGTGCAGGCGCGATCGAAGTAAAGGCAGGTGCGGCAGGAAAGGTATTCAAGATTGAAGCTAATGTGGGACAGAGCGTGAAGAAGGGCGATGCAGTCGTGATCATTGAAGCGATGAAGATGGAAATCCCGGTTGTGGCTCCGGAGGACGGAACGGTTGCAAGCATCGATGCGGCAGTGGGCGATCCGGTTGAGGCAGGAGCAGTACTGGCTACATTAAATTAATGTGAGACATATTCAGAAGAAGGAATCTTTTGAAATGAACACGACTGGAGGTTAAAAAATGGAATATATAACAACGACATTAGGAAACCTCATTCAGCAGACAGCGTTCTTAAACCTCTCTGTAGGGAATCTGATCATGATTGCTGTTGCATGTTTTTTCCTATATTTGGCAATTCGGCATGGATTTGAGCCATTGCTTCTTGTTCCGATCGCATTTGGTATGCTGCTTGTTAATATTTATCCGGATATTATGCTGCATGCAGATGAATCGGCCAACGGAGTGGGCGGTCTTTTGTATTATTTCTATGTGCTGGATGAGTGGGCGATCTTACCGTCACTGATTTTTATGGGTGTGGGGGCGATGACAGATTTTGGCCCTTTAATTGCCAATCCTAAGAGCTTCCTTTTAGGTGCGGCAGCACAGTTTGGTATTTTTACGGCATATTTAGGAGCGATGGCCATGGGCTTTTCGGATAAGGCCGCCGCGGCAGTTTCTATCATCGGAGGAGCAGACGGGCCGACGTCTATCTTCCTTGCAGGCAAGCTGCAGCAGACAGCGATCATGGGACCGATCGCGGTGGCAGCATACTCTTATATGGCGCTTGTTCCGGTGATCCAGCCGCCGATCATGAAATTATTTACAACGGAGAAGGAGCGGAAGATCAAGATGGAGCAGCTTCGGCCGGTGTCTAAGCTTGAGCGGATCTTGTTCCCGATCATCGTTACGATCGTCGTATGTATGATCCTTCCGACTACAGCTCCTCTTGTAGGTATGCTGATGCTCGGGAACCTGTTCCGTGAGTGCGGTGTAGTGAGACAGCTTACAGAGACGGCATCCAATGCATTGATGTATATTGTCGTTATTCTTCTTGGAACATCTGTAGGAGCAACTACAAGTGCGGAAGCTTTCCTTAACTGGGATACGATCAAGATCGTGATTTTAGGATTGGTAGCATTTGCAGTGGGTACAGCGGCAGGTGTGCTGTTCGGAAAACTGATGTGCATTGCGACTCACGGCAAAGTGAATCCGCTGATTGGTTCTGCCGGAGTATCTGCGGTTCCGATGGCAGCCAGAGTATCCCAGAAGGTGGGAGCGGAGGCGGATCCGACTAATTTCCTTCTGATGCATGCGATGGGACCGAATGTTGCAGGAGTTATCGGTACCGCAGTTGCTGCCGGTACATTTATGGCAATCTTTGGCGTTATGTAAAAATAATATTTTGGAGGATGTAAAATGGCAGAAATAGAAAAAAAACCAATTAAGATAACAGAGACAATCTTACGTGACGCACATCAGTCTTTGATCGCAACGCGTATGACTACAGAGCAGATGCTCCCGATCGTAGATAAGATGGATAAAGTGGGATATCATTCTGTTGAGTGCTGGGGCGGTGCTACTTTTGACGCTTCCCTTCGTTTCTTAAAGGAAGATCCGTGGGAAAGGCTCCGGAAATTCCGGGATGGTTTCAAGAATACGAAACTTCAGATGCTGTTCCGCGGACAGAATATTTTGGGATACCGTCCTTATGCGGACGATGTGGTTGAGTATTTTGTCCAGAAATCAGTTGCAAATGGAATTGACATCATCCGTATTTTCGACTGTCTGAATGACCTTAGAAACTTGCAGACAGCGGTTACGGCGGCTAATAAGGAAAAGGCTGACGCACAGGTGGCTCTTTCTTATACACTGGGCGATGCCTACACGATGGAATACTGGGTGGATATTGCGAAGAGAATTGAGGATATGGGTGCAACATCTATCTGTATCAAGGATATGGCAGGACTCCTTGTTCCGTACAAAGCGACAGAACTTATCGGTGCGCTGAAAGAAGCGGTAAGCCTACCGATTCAGCTTCATACCCACTATACGTCGGGCGTTGCCTCTATGACTTATCTTAAGGCGGTTGAGGCAGGTGTTGACGTGATCGATACGGCTATGTCGCCGTTTGCCTTAGGGACGAGCCAGCCGGCGACAGAGGTTATGGTTGAGACGTTTAAAGGCACTCCGTATGACACAGGCTTTGACCAGAACCTCTTGGCGGAGATTGCGGATTACTTCCGTCCGATCCGCGATGAGGCATTAGAGAGCGGGCTTCTCAACCCGAAGAACATGGGTGTTAATATCAAGACTTTGCTTTACCAGGTGCCGGGCGGTATGCTCTCCAACCTGACCTCGCAGCTTAAAGAGCAGAATGCAGAGGATAAGTATTACGATGTTCTTGAGGAAGTCCCGAAGGTTCGTAAAGACCTTGGTGAGCCGCCGCTAGTAACCCCGTCTTCACAGATCGTCGGAACCCAGGCAGTATTCAACGTGTTGATGGGCGAGCGCTATAAGATGGCGACCAAGGAGACGAAGGATGTCTTAAGCGGAAAATATGGTGCGACGGTCAAGCCGTTTAACGAAGAAGTGAGAAAGAAAGTTCTCGGTGAGGATGCGGAGATCATCACCTGCCGTCCGGCAGACCTTATCGCGGACGAGCTTGATACGCTCCGGGGCGAGATGTCCCAGTGGAGCCAGCAGGATGAGGACGTACTGTCTTATGCACTGTTCCCGCAGGTGGCTACAGATTTCTTCAAGTACCGCGAGGCACAGCAGACGAAGATCGACCCGGCTGTAGCAGATACGGATAATGGGAGCTATCCTGTATAAAAATGAGTTGAAAAAAGGACCTGAATGCAAAAGTGCATCCGGGTTCTTTTCTTGGATAGCGGCATTGCCGCTGTGTCTTTGCGGGTAAAAAAAGTCTGTATGAAATCCTGATATTTTGTTGAATATTCTGTTTTTCTCATTTATAATAATTAGATGTGGATTGAAAAAGGACGGACGATACTATGGGGAAGAAGAACGATTTACAGCGGAAGTTAGAAGAGGGATACAGCCGGTTCAGCAAAGGGCAGAAGAAGCTTGCGGATTTCATCCGTAAAGATTATGATAAGGCGGCTTTTTTGACAGCGGCAAGAATGGGTGAAGAAGTAGGTGTCAGTGAATCTACGGTTGTACGTTTTGCCATGGCGTTGGGGTATGATGGATATCCGGGATTCCAGAGAGCCCTTGGAGAACTTGTCCGTATGAAGCTGAATTCGATCCAGCGAATGGAAGTTACTTACGGACGCATTAGCCAGGGTGAGATTCTTGCGACAGTGCTCCAATCGGATATTGATAAGATAAAGATGACTTTGGGGGATTTGGAGCGAGAGACTTTTGAGTTGGCGGTGGAGACGATCCTTGAGGCAAGGAGAGTCTATGTGATCGGAATCAGGAGTTGTGCACCTTTGGCCAGTTTTCTGGCATTTTACTTGAACCCCATCTGTGAAAATGTGACATTGGTGAACACGAACAGTTCCAGCGAGATTTTTGAACAGTTGATCCGAGTGGATGAGCGGGATGTGATCATTGGCATCAGCTTTCCAAGATATTCTATGAGAACTTTGAAGGCATTGGAATTTGCAAGTAACCGGAAAGCAAAAGTGATCACGCTTACAGACAGTATTCATTCCCCTATGACCCTCTATTCTTCATGTAATCTGATTGCCAGAAGTGATATGGCATCTATTGTGGACTCCCTTGTAGCGCCTTTGAGCGTGGTGAATGCACTTGTAGTGGCGCTCTGCATGAAAAAGCAGGATGAAGTGATCAAGACCCTTGAGATGTTAGAGGATATTTGGGATGAGTATCAAGTGTACAGTAAGGACGAGCTTAATATGCTGGGAGATAAAGTAGAGCTTACAAAGACGTGGGAGGGCGAAGTAGAAGAGAATGAGTAAAGTGTTGGTGGCAGGCGGAGGCGCAGCAGGTATGTTTGCGGCGCTCGCAGCAGCGGAGAATGGGCATGAAGTGTCTCTCTATGAAAAAAACGAAAAGCTTGGAAAGAAGTTGTTCATCACGGGAAAGGGAAGATGCAACTTGACAAATGCCTGTGATGCGGACACTTTTTATGCGTCTGTTATCAGTAATCCGAGATTTTTATACAGCAGTTTTGGAGGGTGTACCAATCAGGATGTCATTGCTTTTTTTGAGAGGATCGGTGTCCGGACAAAGACCGAACGGGGAGGCAGAGTGTTTCCGGTTTCCGATCATTCCTCAGATGTCATACGGGGACTGGAAAATGAACTGAGACGCAAAAGGGTTGAGGTAAAGCTCCGGACGGAGGTAAAAAGGATCGAGACGGCGGAAGGGAGATTCCGGAGAATTATTTTTTCGGATGGAAGCTCGGTGGAAGGAGATTCATGCATTGTTGCGACCGGAGGGCTGTCTTATCCTGCTACCGGTTCTACCGGGGATGGTTACCGCTTTGCAGAAGAGATGGGACATACTGTGAGACAGTGTATCCCGTCACTTGTGCCTGTTGAGACGAAAGAAGCGTGGGTTAAGGAACTTCAAGGAGTTTCGCTGAAAAACGTGGAGGTTACGGTGTGCGATGGGAAAAAGAAGCTTTTTCGGGAGTTTGGTGAGATGCTGTTTACCCATTATGGTGTCAGCGGTCCGCTCATCATCAGTGCCAGCAGCCGAGTAGGCAGGAAATTGATGGAAAAGCCCTTGAGGATGGAAATTGATCTGAAACCGGCCCTTGACGCGGAAATGCTTCATAAAAGAATCCTCAGAGATTTTGAAGAAAGTCAGAACCGGCAGTTTAAAAATGCAGTTGGAAAATTATTTCCTGCAAAATTGGTTCCGGTTATGGTACAATTAAGCGGAATTCCTCCGGAAAAGAAGGTCAACGTCATCTCGAGGGAAGAGAGGAGCAATTTTGTCCATTTAATAAAGCATCTGCAAATGACACTTACAAGGCTTCGGGATTATGATGAGGCGATCATTACAAAGGGCGGAATCGGAACAAAAGAGATAGATCCGAAGACAATGGAATCTAAGCTTATGAAAGGGGTATATTTTGCAGGAGAAGTTCTTGACCTGGATGGGCTGACAGGTGGATTTAATCTTCAGATTGCATGGTCTACAGGATATGCAGCAGGGAAAAGTATTAAATAAAAGGCGGAGGAAAGAAAGATGGGAATAAATATAGCGATTGACGGACCGGCAGGAGCGGGAAAGAGCACCATTGCAAAGCTGGTGGCAAAGGAGAAAGGGTATATCTATGTAGATACCGGAGCCATGTACAGAGGGCTTGCCATTCATTTTATCGATCAGGGTATAAGGCCGGAGGATACGGACGGAATCATTGAAGCCTGCCGCAGTGCGCAGGTTACAATTCAATACGAAGACGGTAACCAGCAAGTATATCTGAACGGAAAGAATATTACAGCAAGGCTCAGGGATGAAGAAGTGGGGAACATGGCATCTAAGAGTTCTCCTATTCCGCAGGTGCGTAAGAAGCTTTTAGAGCTTCAGCAAGGGCTTGCCAGGGAGCAGGACGTGATCATGGACGGAAGAGATATCGGGACATGCGTGCTTCCCAATGCAGATGTGAAAGTGTATCTTACAGCCAGCGTTGAGACCCGGGCGAAGCGCAGATTTGACGAGCTTACGCAGAAAGGTATTGCCTGTGACTTTGAGGAGATTGCAAAAGATATCGCGGAACGGGATGAGCGGGATATGACCCGTGAGACGGCGCCCCTTAAGCAGGCAGAGGATGCGGTGCTTATTGACAGCTCTCATATGACCATTGATGAGGTGGTGGCTGCGATTGCAGCGTTATGCCAATAGGGAATGTGCAGGAAGAGCAGGAGGAGGTGATGCATCATGGAGGTTGAGCTGGCGAAAACCGCAGGCTTTTGTTTTGGAGTGAAGCGGGCGGTAGAGACAGTCTATCAGGAAATTAAAAAAAATGAAGGTGCCAGGATCTACACTTATGGGCCGATCATACACAATGATGAGGTGATCAGAGATTTAAAGCAGCAGGGAGTAGAGGTTTTAAATACTCTGGAGGAATTAGAAGGCCTTACCGAGGGGACGGTGGTCATCCGCTCCCATGGTGTGCCGGAATCTGTGTGCAGCCTTCTTGAGAATAAAGGAATCCGTTATGTGGATGCCACTTGCCCCTTTGTAAAAAAAATCCATCAGATTGTCCGTAAGGAAAGCAGTAAAGGAGCTCATGTCGTGATCATCGGAAACGGCTCCCATCCTGAGGTTACGGGAATTCGCGGATGGGCCGTGGGTCCCGTGGATATCATCCAGAATGCCAGGGAAGCGGAAGACTTTTTTCTGGAAAATAAGGGGCAGAAAGTATGCGTCGTATCACAGACGACATTTAATTACAATAAATTTCAAGAATTAGTTGAAATTATCACAAAAAAGGGGTATGATATAATTGTTTTAAATACGATTTGTAATGCCACGAAGGAGCGGCAGGAAGAAGCCAGCGGCATTGCTTCAAGGGTGGACGCGATGATTGTCATCGGTGACAAGAAGAGTTCCAATACCCAGAAGTTATTTGAAATATGCAGCAATGCATGTGAGAATACGTACTACATACAGACACTTGGCGATTTGAATGTGAATCAATTAAGGTCCGTGGAAACAGTAGGTATTACAGCAGGGGCATCCACGCCCAACAAAATAATTGAGGAGGTTCAAAATTATGTCAGAATTAACTTTTGAACAAATGTTAGACGAGTCTTTTAAGACTATTAGAAACGGAGAGGTTGTAGATGGTACTGTCATCGACGTTAAACCGGACGAAATCATCTTGAATATAGGCTACAAGGCAGACGGTATCATCATGAGAAGTGAGTACACGAATGACTCCAGCGCGGATCTGACGACGATGGTCTCTGTCGGAGATCCGTTGACGGTGAAAGTCTTAAAGGTGAATGACGGAGAAGGTCAGGTGTTGTTGACTTACAAGAGGCTTGTAGCAGAAAAAGGAAATGAGAGACTGAAAGAAGCTTATGAGAATCATGAAGTGCTCAGGGCACCGGTTGCCCAGATTCTTGGAGGAGGTCTTAGTGTTGTGATCGACGAGGCGAGAGTGTTTATTCCAGCGAGTCTCGTTTCCGACAGTTATGAGAAGGATCTGAATAAATATCAGGATCAGGAGATTGAGTTTGTGATCAGTGAATTTAACCCGAGAAGGAACCGTATTATCGGAGACAGAAGACAGATTCTTGTAGCGGATAGAGCACAGAAGCAGAAAGAGTTGTTTGAGAAGCTTCAAGTGGGTGACAGCATTGAAGGAACGGTTAAGAATGTGACAGATTTCGGCGCATTTGTGGATCTTGGCGGAGTGGATGGGCTTCTCCATATTTCCGAGATGTCATGGGGACGCGTTGAGAATCCGAAGAAAGTATTTAAAGTAGGAGAGACTCTCAAGGTCCTGATCAAGGATATCAATGAGACCAAGGTGGCTTTAAGTCTTAAGTTCCCGGAGACGAATCCTTGGGCGAATGCTTCTGAGAATTATGCAGTAGGAACTATCGTAGAGGGAAAAGTAGCAAGGATGACAGACTTCGGCGCATTCGTAGAGCTTGCTCCGGGAGTTGACGCGCTGCTCCATGTGTCCCAGATTTCCAAGGCCCATGTGGATAAGCCGTCGGATGTGCTGTCTGTAGGTCAGGTGATCACTGCTAAAGTTGTTGATCTTAATGAGGCTGACCGGAAGATCAGCCTGAGTATGAAAGTCTTAGAGACGGTTTCCGAGCCGGCTGAGACAGAAAGTGTGGAAGATGTTGAGACGGCAGAAGAATAATCCGGATGCCAGCTTAATACGTAATTATGGATAGAGACCTTAAGCGGTCTCTATCTTTTATGTGTTAAAAATTCAACAAGATGTTTGCGGAAATATACAAAAAATTGTCTGCATTTTAGTAGAAAAAAAGGGCATTTTCTTGTATAGTATATTAAGAGTTTATTAAAGGAAGGAAGGAAAAAAGGGATGGCATTGTTAACGTTTAAGGGTGGTATCCATCCGGATGACGGCAAGAGCCTGGCAAAAGATAAGGCGATTGTCGAATTGAAACCGCAGGGTAATCTGGTCTATCTGGTTTCCCAGCATATCGGTGCGCCTGCAAGTCCGATCGTGGAGGTCGGCGAACGTGTGCTCAAGGGCCAGAAGATCGCAGAAGCCGGAGGCTTTGTGTCAGCGTCGGTCTACGCTTCTGTGTCCGGGACAGTAAAGGCGATCGAGCCGCACATGAATCCGACAGGAGCTATGGTCAACAGTATTGTTGTGGAGAATGACGGAGAGTATGAGGAAGTTGGATACGCTCCGGTGAAGCCCCTGGAGGAACTGACGAAGGAGGAGATCCTTGGCGCGATCGGCGAGGCAGGAGTTGTAGGTATGGGTGGAGCCGGTTTCCCGACGAAGGTCAAACTGTCACCGAAGGAGCCGGACAAGATTGAGTATATCATTGCGAACTGTGCAGAGTGTGAACCATATATAACCGCAGATTATAGAAGGATGATGGAGAATCCGGAAAGATTAGTCGGAGGGATGAAGATCGTCCTGAAGCTGTTTGACAATGCGAAGGGCATCTTCGGTGTGGAGGACAACAAGCCGGATTGTATCGCTAAATTGAAAGATCTGACAAAGGATGAACCGCGCATGGAAGTTCTGGCGCTTAAGACGAAGTATCCCCAGGGCGGTGAGCGTCAGCTTATCTACGCCACTACGGGAAGAGCCATCAATTCAGCGATGCTTCCGGCGGACGCAGGATGCGTAGTGGACAACGTAGAGACCATGATCAATATTTACCGTGCGGTAGCGGAAGGAAAGCCTTCCATTGAGCGCGTGGTCACCGTGAGCGGGGATGCCGTTAATTCCCCGGGGAATTTCCTCGTGCCTTTCGGGATGAACCAGGCGGAGATCGTGGAGGCGGCAGGCGGGTTCAAGACGGAGCCGGAAAAGATAATCTCCGGCGGTCCGATGATGGGATTTGCCATGTATACGCTGGATGTTCCGGTGACAAAGACTTCGTCATCGATCCTGTGCCTTACGAAAGACGAGGTTGCGGCAAATGAGCCGACTGCATGTATCAATTGCGGACGCTGCGTGGACGCGTGTCCGAGCCGCCTGATCCCGTCCAGGCTTGCGGATTATGCGGAGCATCACGACGAGGCGCAGTTTACCGCCCACGAGGGCTTAGAGTGTATGGAGTGCGGTTCCTGCAGCTTTGTATGCCCTGCGAAACGGCAGCTTAAACAGGCGATTGGCTCCATGAGGAAGATTGCGCTTGCGAATCGGAAGAAAAAATAAGTAATGAGAGAGGAAGAGGTGAATAAACGTGAGTGAGAATAAATTTAAGATTTCGTCTTCACCACATATACGTTCCAAAGTTACCTCAAGCAATATTATGCTTATGGTCACCATTGCGCTTTTGCCGGCGTCGGCATTCGGTGTGTGGAACTTTGGACTTCCGGCGCTGGGGATGCTCGTTGTTACGACCCTGGCAGCCGTTCTTACAGAGTATGTCTATGAAAAACTGATGCATAAAAAGATTACGGTGAATGATTTCAGTGCTGTCGTTACAGGACTTCTTTTAGGGCTTAATATGCCCCCAACGGCTCCGCTCTGGATGGGCGCCCTCGGAAGCGTGTTCGGCATCCTGGTCGTAAAGCAGCTTTTCGGCGGACTGGGGCAGAACTTTATGAACCCCGCCCTTGGCGCGAGATGTTTCCTTCTGATCTCCTTTACGGGGCAGATGACCACATTTATCTATGACGGCGTGTCCGGGCCGACCCCCCTTGCCATGTTAAAGGAAGGGCAGGCGGTTGATTCCATGAGCATGCTGATGGGACGCATCCCCGGAACGATTGGTGAGACGAGCGTCATCGCAATCATCATCGGAGCAATCTTTTTGATCCTGACGGGTGTGATCGACCTTCGGATTCCGGGTACATATATCGTTACGTTTGCGGTGTTTGTCGGTATCTTCGGGCAGTTTACCAATGCCCAGGCGGGGCTTTTTGACCCGCAGTACATCACCTCCCACCTTTGCGGCGGCGGCCTGATGCTGGGCGCGTGGTTTATGGCAACGGACTATGTGACGTCGCCCATCACGAAGAAGGGGCAGTATGTATACGGGGCGCTCCTTGGTATCCTTACCGGCCTGTTCCGTCTCTTCGGCGGCTCGGCAGAGGGTGTTTCCTATGCGATTATTATCAGTAACCTTTTAGTTCCTTTGATCGAGAGGGTTACTCTTCCAAAACCATTTGGTAAAGGAGGAGAGAAATAATGAGTAAAACAATGAAAAATACACTGGTTCTTACGATTATCACGCTGATTGCCGGGTTTGCGCTTGGGCTCGTATACGAGATTACGAAAGACCCTATCGCCCAGGCCCATGACGCGGCGAAGAAAGAGGCGTGGCAGGCAGTATTCCCGGAGGCGGACCTTAATTCTTTCGAGCAGATTGAGGTTGACCAGAAAGTTGCCGGGGAGGCTGTGAAGGCGCTGGGCGTCAATGCGACGATTGACGAAGTGTGCAAGGTGGGCGAGGACGGCTATGTCATCACCACCACGGACAAGGAAGGCTACGGCGGCGACATCCGGGTTACGGTGGGCATTAAGGCGGACGGCACGGTGAACGGCGTGTCCATCCTGTCCATCAGCGAGACGGCGGGTCTTGGCATGAAGGCTACGGAGCCTATCTTTTACGAGCAATATCAGGGCAAACAGGCGGAGAAGTTCTATGTGTCCAAGGACGGCGGGGACGGCGAGCCGATTGATGCCCTTAGCGGTGCGACGATTACATCCAGGGCGATGACCGGGGCTGTGAATGCGGCGCTTGGTTATTTCCAGAATGCGTTTTAGGAGGTAGTGAAGATGAATAATTGTACAGAACGTTTGTATAACGGTATTATAAAAGAAAATCCTACCTTCGTGCTGATGCTTGGCATGTGTCCGACCCTGGCGGTCACCACATCTGCCATCAACGGTCTTGGTATGGGACTTTCTACGACAGCCGTGCTTGTGCTGTCCAACCTGATGATTTCCCTGCTGCGTAAAATCATCCCGGATTCCCTTCGTATTCCGGCGTTTATCGTAGTTGTGGCATCTTTTGTAACCATGGTGCAGTTTTTGATGGAGGGTTTTGTTCCAAGCCTCTATGCGTCTCTCGGAATCTATATTCCGCTGATCGTTGTAAACTGTATCATCCTGGGCCGTGCGGAGAGCTATGCGTCCAAGAATCCGCCGCTACCGTCCATCTTTGACGGAATCGGCATGGGGCTTGGATTTACCGTTGGCCTTACGGCAATCGGCATCGTGCGTGAAGTAATCGGCGCGGGCAAGATTTTCGGATTCCAGCTTTTGCCTCTTGCGGATACGGCTACAGGCAAGGCGGGCTACGTTCCGGTGACCATCTTTATCTTAGCGCCCGGCGCGTTCCTTGTGCTGGCAGGGCTTACGGCTCTTCAGAACAAGGTGAAGAACAACGCGAAGAAGAAGGGCAAGAAGGTTACGGAGACCGTGGGATGCGGCGAGGGCTGTGCGTCCTGCACCAACAGTGCCTGCGGCGGCAAGATATTCCCTACAGGGAATGAGAAAGAATAGGAGGAGTACATAGATGGGAGAATTATTGATCATAGCAATTGGCTCTGCACTTGTGAATAACGTTGTACTCAGCCAGTTCCTCGGAATCTGTCCTTTCCTTGGAGTTTCCAAGAAGGTTGAGACTGCTGCCGGCATGGGCGGCGCCGTCGTATTCGTTATTACGATTGCGTCTTTCGTGTCTGGCATCGTATATAAGTTTATATTGGCAAATAAGGCGATTATGGGAGGAAAGCTTGTCTATTTGCAGACAATCGTATTTATCCTTGTTATCGCCTGCCTGGTTCAGTTCGTGGAGATGTTCTTAAAGAAATCCATGCCTTCGCTCTACCAGTCGCTGGGAGTATACCTTCCTCTGATCACGACAAACTGTGCGGTATTAGGCGTGGCTCTCACGAACGTACAGAAAGAATATACAATCTTAAGCGGAGTGGTAAACGGTCTTGGTACATCGGTGGGATTCCTTATAGCCATCGTAATCTTAGCCGGTATCCGCGAGAAGATGGAGTACAATGATATTTCCGAGTCTTTCCAGGGAACGCCTATCGTGCTGATTACGGCAGCGCTTATGGCGATTGCGTTCTTCGGGTTCTCGGGACTGATATAGGAAGGAGCAGAAACGATGAGTGTAACAGGTATTTTGATTGCCGCCCTGGTTGTAGGCGGAACCGGCTTATTCATTGGTGTGTTCCTTGGATTTGCCGGAACGAAATTTGCGGTAGAGGTAGATGAGAGGGAGGAGGCCATCGCGGGCGTCCTTCCGGGAAATAACTGCGGCGGCTGCGGCTACGCGGGATGCTCGGGACTTGCGGCTGCCATCGTTAAGGGCGAGGCGGAGATTGGCTCCTGCCCGGTAGGCGGCGCTCCTGTTGCGGCTGAGATTGGCAAGATCATGGGCCAGGAGGCGGGAGAGCAGGTGCGTAAGACTGCATTTGTGAAATGCGGCGGGACCTGTGAGAAGGCAAAGCAGGATTATGAGTACCACGGCCTTGGCGACTGTATCATGGTGAACATGATGCAGAGCGGCGGACCGAAGTCCTGTAACTATGGGTGTCTCGGAGAGGGAACCTGCGTGAAGGCGTGTCCGTTTGATGCGATCCATATCGTGGACGGGATTGCGGTTGTTGACAAAGAGGCGTGTAAAGCCTGCGGAAAGTGCGTGGCGGTATGTCCGAAGCATCTGATCGAGCTTGTGCCTTATGACCAGGAGCATCTGGTGCGGTGCAGTTCCAGGGATAAGGGCAAGGATGTGATGAAAGCCTGCTCCGTCGGCTGCATTGGCTGTAAGATGTGCGAGAAGGCGT
Organism: uncultured Dorea sp.; assembly: GCA_910586965.1. GTDB lineage: Bacteria > Bacillota > Clostridia > Lachnospirales > Lachnospiraceae > MD308. The sequence goes on from CAJUMF010000002.1 coordinate 139,937, forward strand.
GTGAGTTCGACGCAGTGAAGGTGACGGACAACATTGCGCGCATTGACCCGGAGAAATGCACGAACTGCGGCGCATGTGCCGCGAAGTGTCCGAAGAAGGTTATTTCTTAAGGTTACAGGCGGCGGTATGGTAATGAGCTTAAAGCAGAGAATTGCAGATGGATTAAAATTATTATACTGTGATATAAGGTCAGCAAAATGGGCGGTTATGTTTATAATCGCCTATTTTGTGATTCTGAAAAAGCTGTTTAGGAGCCTCTGCCCTATGGTGCTTTTGACCGGATTTCCCTGTCCGGGGTGCGGGCTTACGCGGGCGGGCGTACATGTGCTGCGCCTTGAGTTTGCTGCGGCGTGGCGGATACATCCCTTTATATTTGCTTTTATCCTGCTGGTGCTGGCGTTTGCGGCAGAGCGCTATGTGCTGAGAAGCCCTAGGATGACGGTGACGAAATGGTGCGGTATAGTAATGATTATCGGAATGATACTTTTTTATGTATGGCGGATGACCCATATGTTCCCGGATGTGCCGCCCATGACTTATTACCGGAGGAATCTTCTGGCGATTGCATTTAGACGCAGGTTATGATAAAATATTCACAGATTTTCAAGGAGGACATAAGGATGGAAGATAAGTTGAACAATACACCGGAAGATATGGAACAGACAGAGGAGAAGCCGGTATATACGGACCCTAATGCGGATGTGATTATAGAGGATGCTGCGCAGAGCGGCAGTGCTTACCAGTATACCCAGAGCGAACCGTCTGCTTCCTATGCAGGTTACCAGCAGAATAATCCGTCCCAGAGCGGACAGAGCAGCTATCAGTATCAGGACGGCCAGAATAACAATTATCAGTATCAGGATAACCTGAATTACAATATCGGCAATAATATGGGATATAATCAGAACCATTATCAGGATATGGATACAAGTCCCATGTCCATGGGAGACTGGCTGCTTACGATTTTGGCTGCAATGATTCCATGTGCAGGTCTTGTCCTGTATATTGTATGGGCCTTTGGCAGCACGGGCAATGTTAATCGGCGGAATTTTTGCCGCGCTCAACTGATCGTCATGGCGGGTGTGTTTGTGATCTATCTTATTATGGCGGTTGTGTTTGGAGTGGCATTTATGGCAAGTGCGTATTAGAAAGGCAAAGGATAAGGAACTCTGTCATGGGCGCAGAGTTCCTTTTTGCGGATTATTTGAGAAAATTGTCGGAGTAGTGGATTTCATTATCATCTGTGATAAAAACAGCATCTACATTATCTAAAAGATTGACAAGTTTCATGCCTTCTTCATATCCCATCAGAAAGCACATCGTACTCATGGCATCAGCAGTTAATGAAGAATCCGTAATGATAGTTACGCTGCTCAATGAATTTTTACACGGATATCCGGTGTGAGGATTCAGGATGTGATGATAAAACTTTCCTTTTTTTTCAAAGTATCGCTGGTAGGTTCCGGTAGTTACAACTGACTGGTCAGCGATCTTGATGGAAGTAATGGGTTCGCCGGATTCATCAAAGGGACGCTGGATTCCGATGTTATATTTGGAACCGTCAGTTTTTGTGCCCAGGGTAAGAACATTTCCTCCCAAGTTGATGATGGCATGTTTTACCCCCTGTTTCTTTAGATATTCTTTGATCCGGTCGGCGATATATCCTTTGGCAATTGCACCTACATCCAGCGAAGCTTTGCGGTCCGTCAGTTTTACCCGGTTGTCTACGATCATGATATTTCGATAGTTCACATGTGATTTTGCAGATTTGATCTTTTTGCTGGATGGTACGGAGGGCTTTTCGGCGTGAAAATCCCAGAGCTTTGACACAGAGCCTATGGTAATGTCAAAGAGGCCCCCAGACATCTCGCCGTAATAAATCCCCTTTTTAAGCAGCGTTATCGTGTCGTCAGACACCTCTACGAATTTGCCTTTTGCCTTATTGATCTGGGAAATCTCACTGTCTTTGTTAGTTCTGGAAAATTTTGCGTCATATTCTTTACAGAGCTTTTCGCAGCCTTCTACAACGCTTTTATCTACCGGATCGAGGATCTGAACACTGATGACTGTGTCAAATAGCGTGTCCGTGTAGGTCAGGTCCTTTTTTTCTGATATGTTGGAGCAGCCGCTTACAAGCAGAGCAGCCGCAGATATTAATGCGGCAAGTTTTTTGATCTTCATATAACACCTCTTGAAACAATAATATATAGATTATAACAATTAAAAAGAAGATATGCAATCGAACATGTGATTGCGAAGGAGGATTTATTGTGTTAGAATAGGGATTGTATTGGAGAGGGTGTGTGAATATGAAGCTGAATTTGAAAGAAAAAGTTAATCTGCAGAAAAAGGACTGGATACTCATAGCTATCATTGTGTTTGTGGCTGGGCTGGCTTTTTTGCTGCATGGGTTTATCGGCGGAAAAGGCGCCGGCTGTGTGACAGTTAAGGTGAAGGGTGAGATTCAGGGGGTCTACAGTCTTGCGGAGGATCAGGTGATCGAGATCAACGGCGGGACGAATATTTTAAAGATAAGGAACGGTACTGCGGATATGGTAAAGGCCAACTGTCCGGATAAGCTCTGTGTGAATCAGAGGTCCATCTCGAAAAACGGGGAGAGTATTATCTGCCTGCCTAATGAAGTGATCGTGACCGTGGACAGCAGTGAGAACAGCCAATTTGACGCGGTGACCCAGTAGAATGGAGACGGACAGTGAAAGGAAAATATAAAGTAGCTTATTTTGGAGTGTTTATAGCGCTGGCATTGATTTTTAGTTATGTGGAGACGCTGATACCTGTACAGTTTGGGATTCCGGGAGTGAAGCTGGGGTTGGCCAATCTTATCATTGTAGCAGTGCTTTACAAGACGACACTCAAGGAGGCATATCTGCTGGCCGTTGTGCGGGTGCTTTTGTCAGGGTTTATATTTGGGAACTATTTCAGTATTATTTACAGTCTGGCAGGTGCGCTCCTCAGTCTTTCCGTTATGGCCCTGTTAAAGAAAACAGGGGGATTCAGTGTAATTGGGGTCAGTATTGGGGGAGGCGTGTTCCACAACATCGGACAGCTTCTTGTGGCGATGGCTGTTGTAGAGACATTTCAGGTGGCGTATTATGTGCCGGTCCTTTTGATCGCAGGGCTCCTTACGGGCTGCGTGATAGGGATACTTACGCAGGAGATGCTAAAGAGACTTGTGAATCTGGAATTTTAGGAGGGAATATGATTCAGTTTATAAAAGGAACGCTTGTTTCTATAGAAGAAGACCGAGTGATCGTGGATGTAAACGGAGTGGGATACGGAATCTTTATGTCCGTGCAGGCCATGAGTCTGCTGCCGCAGGCAGGTGCGGAAGTAAAGATACATACGTATCTGAACGTGAAAGAGGATGCCATGCAGTTGTTTGGTTTTCTTACAAGGGAGGATCTTATGATATTTCGTCTGCTTATCGGTGTTAATGGAATCGGTCCTAAGGGCGGCCAGGCGATTTTGTCTGTGTTGTCGCCGGATCATCTGCGGTTTGCGGTACTCTCCGGCGATGTGAAGGCGATCTCGGCGGCGCCGGGCATCGGAAAGAAGACGGCGGAAAAGCTGATCTTAGAACTTAAAGATAAGTTAAAGATTGAAGATGCATTGGAGCACAAGGCTTCGGATGGTGGATTCTTAGGCAAAGCAGCAGAGGGGGATCAGCAAGTGCACAGTGAAGCGGTGCAGGCTTTGGTGGCGCTTGGCTATGGCAGCACAGAGGCACTCAAGGCGGTGAAGGCAGTCTCTTTGGAGGAAGGGGCCGATGTGGAGAGTGTGCTTAAAGCAGCGTTGAAATTATTGCTTTAAAGGGAGAGAATAAGGGAGAACTATGGGAAAAAGGATCATCACGACAGAAAATCTTGAGGAAGATGTCAAGATAGAAAATCATCTTCGGCCGCAGATGCTCGATGATTATATCGGGCAGGAAAAGGCGAAGGAAACATTAAAGATATATATTGAGGCGGCCAAGGAGCGAAAAGAAGCATTGGATCATGTGCTGTTCTATGGTCCGCCGGGGCTTGGAAAGACAACTCTTGCCGGAATTATCGCCAATGAGATGGGGGTAAATATTAAGATTACCTCGGGTCCTGCAATTGAAAAGCCAGGGGAGATGGCCGCAATTTTGAACAATCTGCAGGAAGGGGATGTTCTTTTTGTGGACGAGATCCATCGGCTTAACAGGCAGGTTGAAGAGGTCTTATACCCTGCAATGGAAGATTATGCTATTGATATCATGATCGGGAAAGGTGCGACTGCCCGCTCAATCCGGCTGGATCTTCCCCAATTTACACTTGTGGGAGCTACTACAAGGGCAGGGATGCTTACAGCTCCGTTAAGAGACCGTTTTGGGGTAGTGGACCGTCTGGAGTTTTATACCGTAGAAGAGTTAAAGACGATCATCGAGCGTTCCGCAAGAGTCCTTGAGGTGGAGATTGACAAGGAGGGGGCTTACGCTCTTGCTAAGCGCTCCCGGGGGACACCAAGACTTGCGAACAGATTGCTAAAGCGTGTGCGGGATTTTGCCCAGGTTAAGTATGAAGGATATATTACGGAGGAAGTTGCTGAGTATGCCCTTGATATTTTAGATGTAGATAAGGAAGGTCTTGACCAGACGGACCGGGAACTCCTTGTTATGATGATGGAAAAATTCCAGGGCGGACCAGTGGGGCTTGACACGTTGGCGGCGTCACTCGGGGAAGATGCAGGTACGATTGAGGATGTGTATGAACCGTACCTTTTAAAGAACGGATTTATCCAGCGGACACCTCGCGGAAGGGTGATTACGGATAAGGCTTACACCCATTTGGGGCTTGTGAGATAAAAAATTAATGAAATTCCGGTGAAAATGGTGAAAAACAGTTGGTTTTTGGCAAAGTTTAGTTTATAATGGGGTTAGAAGTTGAAAAAGGATTTTAAGTCGGGGGAGGCTTTTATGGCATCATCAAAGAATTTTACGGAAGTTTTAATCGGCGGGAAAGTGTTTAATCTTGGCGGGTTTGAAAGTGAAGAATATTTGCAGAAGGTATCGACTTACTTAAATCACAAGATTGATGAGCTGGCCAGCAATGATGGTTACCGCAAACAAAGCTCGGAGACAAGAAGCGTACTTTTGGCGTTGAATATCGCAGATGATTATTTTAAGGCGAAGAAGCAGGGCAGTTCTCTGGAGACGGATATCGAATCGAAAGACAAGGAGATGTATGATCTGAAGCATGATCTGATATCTGTGCAGATTAAGCTTGAGAATGCCGAGAAAGCGATGGACAGGCTGAAAGAAGAGAACAAGGAGCTTCAGATGAAGATTGTGAAGCTGGAGACTGAGATGAAGAATAAGCGTAAGTAAGGGCTGTCGTTTGACAGCCTTTTTACTCGGCAGGCAAAGGAAACGATATAAATTATGAGAAATAATGTTGAGATACTGGCCCCGGCAGGTTCCAGAGAGAGCCTTGAGGCGGCAGTACATGCGGGTGCTGATGCAGTATATCTTGGAGGCAAGCGGTTTGGCGCGCGCGCTTATGCGGACAATTTCGGGGAAGAGGAACTGCTTTCTGCCATAGATTATGTGCATATTCATGGGAAAAGGCTCTATCTGACGGTGAATACGCTGTTTAAAGAAAAAGAAATGGAAGAGCTGTATAGTTACCTTGTGCCTTGTTACAGAGAGGGGCTTGATGCGGTTATTGTACAGGACATAGGTGCTATGGATTTTATAAGAGAGGCCTTCCCGGCACTCCCTGTCCATGTCAGTACCCAGGCGACAGTTACGGGAGTTTACGGCGCAGCATTTTTTCAGGAAAAGGGCGCAGTGCGTATTGTACCGGCCAGAGAATTATGCCTTGGGGAAGTGAAGGGGATAAAGGAACAGACAGGGATGGAAGTCGAGTGTTTTGTCCATGGCGCGCTCTGTTACTGTTATTCCGGACAGTGTCTTTTCAGCAGTTTGCTTGGAGGAAGAAGCGGCAACCGGGGACAGTGTGCACAGCCTTGCAGGCTTCCCTATATGGTGAGAGATCATAAAAAGCGGGATATTTTAAGCCTTAAGGATCTTTGCACGATAGATATGCTTCCGGAGCTTATAGAGACAGGTATTGATTCTTTTAAGGTCGAAGGACGTATGAAGCAGCCGGATTATGTGTATACTGTCGTAAGTATGTATCGGAAATATGCTGATCTGTATCAGGAACACGGAAAAAAAGGCTTTGCAATATCTGACAGAGACAAAAACTTTCTGCAGGGGAGCTATAAGAGGCGCGGTTATACGAGAGGATATTATAAGCAGCATAACGGAAAAGATATGATATCTTTTTATCGTCCGGAAGAGAGTCCGGGGGAAGGGCTGCCGGTACCTCAGTACAAAATGCAAGAAAAAATTAATGGGAAATTAATACTTTCTAAGGGAGAACGTGTTAAACTGTACATTGGGACAAAAGAGACAAACATTTTTTGCGAAGGCGACCGTGTGCAGCAGGCACAAAAGCAGCCTCTTGATGCGGCGCGCATTGAAAAGCAGATGAGAAAAACAGGCAGCACGGAGTTTGTATTTGAACAGTTAGATGTCCTTGCAGAAAAAGATATATTCCTGCCGGTACAATCTCTGAATGAGCTGCGAAGAGACGGGATTCGAAAGCTTGAGGAACAGATATTGGCGGGATATTGCAGAGAGATCCAGGGGGATGAAAGAAAGAGTCTTAAAGATCAGTTCCGGGAGCCGGAAGAGATGCAGCCGGAGCTTTCTGTGCTGGTGACAGACCGCATGTATCTTGACCTGGTATTGGGAGATAAGTATATTGATACAGTCTATGTAGATGAGAATACAGGCTTTGATGCGGTACGGACAGGGAATAAGGGGAAGAAGGTATTCCTTGCCATGCCTTATATTTTCAGGGAGAATGCAGTGTCGAGATGGAATAAGCTCTATTCTGAAATTGTGCGATGCTTTGACGGAGTACTGGTACGAAATATTGATGGTTTCCAGTGGCTCAAAAAGAAAGGATATCCGAAAGAGATCCGGTCGGATGATAATCTGTATGTATTTAACCGGTGGAGTAAGAAAGCAGTGAAGGACATGGGGATCACTCGTTTTTTTGCGCCGGCAGAGCTTAATGGAAGGGAACTTAAAGAGCTGGGTATCGTCGGGGAGGGACTGATCGTATACGGGAACCATCCGGTGATGATATCGGCAAATTGCATCCAGAAGAATACAAAGGGATGTTTGGGAAAGGAAAAACGATTATATTTGACAGATAGATATCAGAAGAAATTCGCAGTGAAAAATTGGTGCACGGATTGCTATAATGTGATCTATAATTGTCAGCCTCTTATGCTCCTTTCCCAGTCCGGGGAGATAAAAGGACTCCATCCGGGAGAACTTCGGATGGATCTGACCTTTGAGTCTCTGAAAGAGGCAGAGCAGTTGATAAGAATATTCGGAGAATGCTTTAAGGAAAATCTTTCGGTTCCCGTACCGGATATGGATTATACGAAGGGGCATTTTAAACGGGGAGTAAAGTAGGTGAAGGCTTGGTAAATATTATCATACAACTTTCAAAATATCTGATGATCCTGCTGATCACAGTGTATGCATTCTTGTGCTTTAGTATCTTTGGATTCCAGGATCCGGACAGGAAGAAGCGTATGCTGAGGAAGCAGACGATACTTATGTTTTTGATTCATGTGCTGGCGTTTGTGTCTATGTATCTGGCAACGGATGATATTAAGATGCTGGCGTTTTATTTGATGCAGGTATCGCTTTTTGCAGCGATTTTATTGTTATATACAATTATTTATCCGAAGGTATCAAGGCTTGTGGTCAATAATATGTGTATGCTTCTTTGTATAGGTATGATCATGCTCACAAGACTTGACTATGCCAGTGCTGTGAAGCAGTTTGCCATTGCGACAGCTTCGGTTACGGTAAGTCTTTTAGTTCCTGTTATTATAAGGAAGTTTAAATTGTTGTCTGAGTGGAGGAATCTCTACGCCGTCGCAGGGCTTGTATCGCTGGCTGTGGTGCTTGTGATGGGGCGGGTTACAGGCGGTGCGATGCTGGGATTTAAGATTGGCGGGGAGAATGGTATCAGTATCCAGCCGTCGGAACTTGTAAAGATTATTTTTGTTTTTTTTGTGGCATCCAGTTTCAAATTATCGTTGGAGTTTAAAAACATTGTGATCACCACAGCAATTGCGGCGTTCCATGTATTGATACTGGTCGTATCGAGAGATCTGGGGGCGGCATTGATCATATTTGTCGTATATTTGGTTATGCTTTATGTAGCTACAAGACAGCCGCTTTATATTGCAGCCGGGCTTTCGGCAGGAGCATTGGCTTCGGTGGTCGCATACTATCTGTTTAACCATGTAAAAGTGCGGGTCGTGGCATGGAGAGATCCTCTGGCAGCGTACGACAAAGGGGGGTATCAGATCGTTCAGTTCCTGTTTGCCATTGGGAGCGGCGGATGGTTTGGTATGGGACTTTTTCAAGGAGCGCCGGAGACCATACCGGTAGCTACATCAGATGGGATATTTGCGGCGATATCTGAGGAGATGGGGTTGATATTTGCGCTTTGCATGATATTGATCTGTCTAAGCTGTTATGTGATGTTTTTAAATATTGCCATGCAGCTTCACAATATGTTTTATAAACTGGTAGCGCTGGGGCTTGGGACGTGCTATATCTTTCAAGTGTTTTTAACGATTGGCGGCGAGACAAAGTTCATTCCCCTTACGGGTGTTACAATCCCGTTAGTCAGCTATGGGGGGAGCTCATTGATCAGCACAGTGATCATGTTCGGGATCATTCAGGGATTGTATATTTTAAGAGAAGACGAGGAGCAGGCGATTGAGAGACAGAGACAGGAAAAGTTACGAGCAAAGAGAGGCGGCAAAGAAGCGGGAGCGAAGAGAAGAAAAGCGCCAGATGACGAGGAGAGATCGCAGAGAGGCAAACCGCGCAGACAAGAGAAAAGCAAAGAGAGAGCGCGTCCGCAACAAAGAATTCGCTAGGGTTACCTACACGTTTGTAGCTTTGTTCCTGGTGATGATGGGGTATATTGTCTATTTTAATCTGACGCAGAGCAGGGACTTTATCCGAAGTCCTTACAATCAGAGACAGGACGCATTGGCGGACCGTATCGTGCGGGGAAGCATTTTGGACAGAAATGGCAAAGTCCTTGCAAAGACAGAAGTGAGAGAGAGCGGGAAGGAGCATCGGGAATATCCTTACGGGGATATGTTTGCACATGTCATCGGTTATACGGCAAAGGGAAAGACGGGACTTGAATCGATTGAGAATTCAGCCCTGCTGACTTCGAATGCATTTTTCTTTGAAAAATTCCAGAGAGAATTGAAAGACGAGAAAAATGTGGGGGATACGGTTGTCACAACGCTGGATGCGGACATTCAGGAAGCGGCCTATGATGCTCTTGGAAGTTCTAAAGGTGCAGTGGTTGCAATAGAACCGAGTACCGGGAAGGTTGTCGCTATGGTGTCAAAACCAGATTTCGATCCGAATACGATTTCAGAAGAATGGGAAGAATTGAATGAAGATGACAGAGGAGTGCTGGTGAACCGGGCAACACAGGGACAGTATGCACCTGGCTCTACCTTTAAGGTTGTCACCGCCCTTGAATTTATGAGAGAGGATTCCGGATTTTCGGATTATTCATATAAATGCGACGGAGAGATTGAAGCCGGAAATAATATCATTCACTGCTACGGCGGAAAGGTGCATGGAAGGGTGGATTTAAAAGACAGCCTTGCTTATTCATGCAACACTTCTTTTTGCAATATCGGAAGAGACCTTCAGATTGAGAGCTTCCGAAGGACGACGAAGGAACTGCTGTTTGATTCGGAACTCCCCTCAGATCTTCCTTATAAAAAGAGCAAATTTGCACTGACCAAACATGCGGGGACTGCAGAGCGTATGATGACGGCGATGGGACAAGGGCAGACGCAGGTCAGTCCTTACCATATGGCACTTATTACTTCTGCAATTGCTAACAGCGGAACACTGATGAGGCCGTATCTTGTGGATTCTGTGGCCAGTTACAGCGGAAACGTCGTCAGCAAGAACAAGCCGGACAAATATAAAGAGCTTATGACGCCGAAAGAGGCAGCTCAGTTGAAAAAATATATGGAGAGTGTCACGGATTACGGCACCGCTTCTGTTCTTGGAGACGCGGAGTATACGACTGCCGGAAAGACAGGAACTGCTGAGTACAGTTCTGATAAAGGGAAAGATCATTCATGGTTCATCGGGATTGCCAATGTGGATAATCCGGATCTTGTAGTCAGCGTGGTGATCGAAGCGTCGGACGGTACATCGAAGGCAGTTAATGTAGCGAAAAAAGTTTTTGATGCATATTACTAGGGGAGAACTTTATGAGGTATTACAGGCACCTGTATGTAGGAGAAAGTCTTGAGAAGAAAAAAAAGAAAATAATCTCAAAGCTTGAAAAGCGGAAATTTCAACTGGATATCTGTATCCTTGTACTTCCGGACACGGAAAAAAATCAGCTTGAGATTATAAACCCGAACTTATTTTTGCAAAAGAATTATCCCCAGAGGGAATATTTTGTTGTAGGGATAGCAAAAGGTTTTGATGAAGCACTGGAAATACTGGAAGAAATTACAAAAAACGTGTATAATGAGACAAGAGGGGCAGACATTCGTTCCTATATTCTGAATAAAGAGCAGGAAGGTTAAGATGCTACATATTTTGTTGTTGGTCTTAAAAATTATAGGGATTATATTGGCAGTGATACTGGGCATACTTGTATTACTGGTTTGCATTGTTGTTTTCGTCCCTGTCCGATATGAAGTGAACGGAAAATGCAGCGGGAAATTTCAGACCTTGAAGGTGAAAGGTAAAGTTACGTGGCTATTCTCCCTGGTAAGGGCGGATATATATTATAAGGAAAACAAATTAAAATGGAGACTGCGTATTGCATGGAAGAAGATTTTAGGCGGCCAGGAGTACGGAGCGGACATGTCCTCCGTGGGAATGCCGCTGGAGGATGCAGGAGAGCAGAATAAAAGAACGGAAGGTGAAGAGTATGAAGAAACTTGGAAAAAGACAGATGACGATGAAGAAAGCAGTAAAGAAGCTTGGTGGAGTGAATCCAAAGAAAGCGAAGAAAGTCATGAAGAGATTTGGTGGGATGAATTTGGCGAAGGCGAAAAGGATGAGGAAGATGAAAAGATCTATCAGGAAATTCTGGAAAGCCTTGCGGAAGAATACCCCGAAGATGAGGAAGAGGATTATGAGGAACGCCAGGATTATGAGGGCTGGGACGGTAAGAAAAATGGCAGGGGCCAAAGCTTCCTTGAAAAGCTTAAAGGAATATACCGCAAGATAAAATGTACAATACGGAATATATGTGATAAAATAAAAGAGTTATTGGAAAAAAAGAACAGACTTTCAGGTTTTCTTAAAGATGCAGGCCATGTGGGAGCATACCGTAAGGCAAAAAAAGAAGCATTCAGGCTCCTGAGACGCTTGAAGCCCAAAAAGCTTCTGATTCAGGCAGAATTTGGTTTTAATGATCCGTCTTTAACAGGCCGCATGTTGGCAGCGCTGGCACCGTTTTATCCGTATTTCAGTGAATGTATATCACTTAAACCGGATTTTACAGGAAGAGTTCTGAATGGAAGACTCTATATGAAAGGGCACATTCGGTGTTTCCATTTCATTGCTTTGGTATGGAATCTTTTCTGGGATAAGAATGTGCGCAGGACCTATAAGGATATCAAAAATTTTGAGTTATAATGCGGGAGGAGATAGCATATGTCAGACAATAGTTTTAAAGGGACAGTCGAGTCTTTATTCAAAGGTGTTGATGGGATGATCTCATCAAAGACAGTTGTGGGGGATGCAATCCATATCGGGGATACGATCATCCTGCCCCTTGTTGATGTGTCTTTCGGCCTTGGTGCCGGAGCATTCAGCAGTGATAAAAAGGATCAGGGCGGCGGCGGAATCGGCGGCAAGATCACTCCCTGCGCTGTTTTGGTTATCCAGAACGGAAAGACAAAGCTTGTGAACATCAAAAACCAGGATACGATCACGAAGATTCTTGATATGGTGCCGGATGTGGTAGACAGATTCACAAAAGGGGATGACGAGGAGATGACAGAGCAGGAGGTTTCGGACATCCTTGATTCGGAAATATAGGATTATTCTGTTATGAGATTTGAGGCATAAGGGAACGGATCCGCACATAGAATATACAAAAGAAGAACGGGTGCATGGTTTATGAAACGTGTGATTGGGTTTGCCCTGTTCTGGATTGCTGTAGGACTGATTCTCTCATTGATTCTGCCGAATACATTTATCGAAGTGATCAGTATTATTTTGTGTATTCTGGCGGGCTACAATTTATTTTGCTGTTAATTCCTTGTAGATTTTCAGTGGTTTTGAGAAAAATATACTTGCATTATCAGAGCTTGTATGCTACAATACCTAGTGTTGTGAGTCCGGTGAAAGGACTTATTTTGAGCGTTAGGAGGTGCAGTCATGGCAAAATGTGCAATTTGCGAAAAGGGTGCTCACTTTGGGAATAATGTAAGCCATTCTAATAGAAAAACACCAAAGATGTGGAAATCAAACGTAAAATCAGTTCGTGTAAAAACAGAGAACGGCGGAACGAAGAAGATGTATGTATGTACTTCATGCTTAAGGTCCGGTAAAGTTGAGCGTGCATAGTTGAGGGCGTATGAAAGAATCAGGTTCAATGGAATCTGATTCTTTTTTTAGCAGATTGGATTGTAAAAGTCTGGAAAACAGAGTATAATAACTATATTAATGCGGTTATGGTTATGATAACTTTAACGACAGGGAAATGGAGGTTTCTGATATGAAAGGATGCATGAATACTGATCTTGGCATTATTACAATAGACTCGGAAGTGATTGCCAAATATGCAGGTACGGTTGCGGTTGAATGTTTTGGTATCGTCGGTATGGCGGCTGTGAATATGAAGGACGGCTTCGTCCATTTATTGAAAAAGGAGAGTCTTACGAGAGGAATTCAAGTGTCGATATCTGAAGATAATCATATTGCCCTTGATTTTCATATAATTGTATCCTACGGCGTGAGTATTTCGGCTGTTACGGAGAATCTGATCAGCAATGTACAGTACAAGGTAGAAGAATTTTCAGGTATGCCTGTGGATAAGATCAATATCTATATAGAAGGTGTAAGAGTCATCGACTAAGCTAAGGAGGAAGGGAAGAAGTGGCTACAAAATCTATCAATGTGGAGATGCTTGCGAAGATGTTCCTGGCAGGCGCACATAATATCGAGGCAAAGAAAGAAATTATCAATGAGCTGAATGTATTCCCGGTGCCCGACGGTGATACCGGAACGAATATGTCGCTCACGATTATGGCTGCAGCGAAGGAAGTTGCGGCACTTGACAAACCGACGATGAAGGATTTGGCAAAGGCTATTTCGTCAGGGTCTCTGAGAGGCGCCAGAGGAAATTCGGGTGTAATTTTATCACAGCTCTTGCGTGGCTTTACCAAGTCGATCCGCGAGGAGAGTAAGATTGATGTGACTGCACTGGCCGCCGCTTGCAGCAGGGCAAGAGAGACTGCGTATAAGGCGGTTATGAAGCCGAAGGAAGGCACGATTCTTACAGTTGCCAGCGGGATATCGGAGAAGGCGATGCAGATGGCCCAGGAGACAGATGATCTGGAAGTCTTTTTGCCGGCAGTCATTGAATATGCCGAGGAAGTGCTGAAAAAGACGCCGGATATGCTGCCGGTACTCAAGGAGGCGGGAGTTGTGGACTCCGGCGGACAGGGGCTTTTGGAAGTGATAAGGGGTGCGTATGACGCGTTTCTCGGGAAAGAGATAGATTATTCTGAGATTACGCCAAGTGTGAAAGCCAGTGTGAAGGCGGCGACTCCGGAAGAAGCGGGCATAAAGTTTGGTTATTGTACAGAATTTATCATACTCGTAGAAAAGGAATTCACAGAAAAGGATGAGCAGGATTTCAAGGCGTATCTGTCGTCCATCGGTGATTCTATCGTATGCGTGGCAGATGACGATGTGGTGAAGATCCACGTCCACACCAATGACCCGGGACTTGCGATCCAGAAGGCACTGGGATTTGGGCAGCTTTCCCGCATGAAGATTGACAATATGCGGGAGGAACATCAGGAGAAACTGATCCGGGATGCTGAGAAGCTAGCGAAGGAACAGGCACAGAAAGAACAGGAGACCAAGGAAGCGAAGAAGAGCGATGAGCCGAGAAAGCCGATGGGATTTATCACTGTTTCTATCGGAGAAGGTATCAATGGGATATTTAAGGAACTTGGCGCAGATTATATCATCGAGGGCGGCCAGACCATGAATCCCAGCACGGAGGATATGCTCAATGCGATTGAGCAGGTGAATGCGGATGCTGTCTTTATCCTTCCGAATAATAAAAATATCGTCCTTGCAGCCAACCAGGCAAAGGCGCTTGTGGAGGATAAGGAAATCATCGTAATACCTACAAAGACTGTTCCCCAGGGAATTACGGCTATCATCAACTTTATGGCGGATGCGGACGTTAAGACTAACGAGGAGACGATGCTTGAAGAGATCCGGCATGTAAAGACCGGACAGGTGACTTACGCAGTGCGTGATACACATATTGATGACAAGGAGATCCATGAGGGTGATATCATGGGCATCGGTGATAAGGGTATCCTCGCAGTGGGCAAGGATGTGGAGGATACGGCCCTTGAGCTTTTGGGAGCACTTGTGGATGAGGAGTCTGAGCTTATCAGCCTTTATTATGGCGAGGAAGTCAGTGAAAAGGATGCGGAAGGCTTTATTGCGAGAATTGAAGAAGCCTATCCGGATCTGGATGTGGATGCTCATTTTGGCGGGCAGCCGATTTACTATTATGTGCTGGCGGTGGAGTAATATTTGATTGAATCGACAAAGATAAAAGAATTAAAGGGAATCGGCGAGAAGACGGAAAAGCTGTTTCACAAAATAGGCGTTGACACGGTGGGAGATTTAATTCGCTATTATCCGAGAGGGTACGATGTCTATGAGGAGGCGGTGCCGATAAGCGAGGCGGCGGAAGGCTGGGTCGTGACGGTGACGGGAGCCGTCTACGGGAGGATTCAGGTGGGCGGCTCGCCACGGATGCAGGTCACTACCCTCCATGTGAAGGACATCACCGGAACTTTGCGGGTCATCTGGTTTCGGATGCCCTTTCTTCGAACGACCCTTTCGGGAGGCGGCGTGATTACGCTGCGGGGGCGCATCGTGAGGAAGAAAGACGCGCTTGTGATGGAGCATCCGGAGATTTTCTATCCGCCGGAGAAATATGAGGAGAAACTTCACACGCTGCAGCCGGTGTACGGCCTGACGGCGGGGCTTACCAACAATGCGGTGGTGAAGGCGGTGAGGCAGGCGTTTGATAACTTAAATCTTTCCCGTGAGACGCTGCCGGAGGAGATTCGGCTCCGGTACGGGCTGGCGGAGTATAATTATGCGCTACGGGGAATCCATTTCCCCGAGGATAAGGAAGTGTTCTGCCATGCCAGGAACCGGCTGGTGTTCGAGGAATTCCTGGAGTTTATCCTTGCCCTGCGGAAACTTAAAAGCGGCAGTGAGAAACTTCGCAATGAGTATGTGATGGAACCGCGTCCGGAGGTGGAGCGGTTTGTCGCGGAGCTGCCTTTTGCGCTGACCGGGGCGCAGGAGAAGGTGTGGAGGGAGATTTCGGATGACCTTGCCTCGGACACGGTGATGTCACGGCTGGTGCAGGGGGATGTAGGCTCCGGAAAAACGATTGTGGCGGTGCTTGCCCTGATGACTGCCGCGTTAAACGGCTATCAGGGGGCGATGATGGCGCCTACGGAGGTGCTGGCAAGGCAGCATTACGAATCTATAACGAAACTTTTTGAGGAGCATGGGCTTGCCATAAAGACGGTGCTCCTTACCGGCTCCATGACGGCGAAGGAAAAGCGGAAGGCTTACGACCGGATTGAGTGCGGGCTGGCGAAGATTATCGTGGGAACCCATGCGCTGATTCAGGGGGCAGTAAATTATGACAATTTAGGTTTGGTCATCACGGACGAACAGCATCGGTTCGGGGTCAGGCAGCGGGAGACATTTGCGGAAAAAGGGGGCGCGCCCCATGTGCTTGTCATGAGCGCTACGCCTATCCCAAGGACGCTGGCAATCATTTTATACGGCGACCTGGATATTTCGGTGATTGACGAGCTGCCGGCAAACCGTCTGCCCATTAAGAACTGCGTGGTGGATACCGGATACCGGAAGACGGCGTATGCATTTATGAAAAAACAGATTGCCGAAGGGCGGCAGTGCTATGTCATCTGCCCGATGGTGGAGGAGAGCGAGAGCCTTGAGGCTGAAAATGTGACGGATTACGCGGCGTCTCTCCAGGAGGAGCTTGGCGGGGAAATCGCAGTGGATTTCCTCCACGGGAAGATGCGCCAGAAAGAAAAAGACGCCATCATGGACCGGTTTTCGCGGAGGGAGAGCCAGGTGCTTGTGTCCACCACGGTCATTGAGGTGGGCATCGACGTGCCGAATGCCGCGGTGATGCTGATTGAGAATGCGGAGCGGTTCGGCCTGGCGCAGCTCCATCAGCTCAGAGGCCGGGTAGGGCGGGGGAAACATCAGTCCTACTGCATCTTTATGAGCGGCTCTAAGGCGAAGGAGACGAGGGAGCGGCTTGAGATTTTAAATAAGACCAACGACGGGTTTAAGATTGCAAGCGAGGATCTTAGGCTCCGCGGACCGGGAGACCTTTTCGGCATCCGCCAGAGCGGGCTTATGAATTTTAAAATCGCGGATGTGTACCAGGATGCGAAGATTCTTAAGCAGGCAAATGAGGCGGCGGACTGGCTCATCGAAAATGATCATGAATGGTTGAAAAAACTTCCAAAATATGAAGAACCTTCTAGTGTAATAATCTGATTCCTCCATATACTATGGTTGTAACAAAACAAAAGGTTACAAAGTTACAAGAAGGAGGAGAGTAAAAATGGCAAATCGTTCATCTAACAGAACAGCCGTACCTGAAGCAAAGGGCGCACTTGACAAATTCAAATATGAGGTTGCAAGCGAACTTGGAGTACCGTTATCTGACGGTTACAACGGAGACCTGACATCCAGACAGAATGGTTCTGTAGGCGGATATATGGTTAAGAAAATGATCGAGCAGCAGGAAAAGCAGATGGCTGGCAAATAAGTAAGAGAGAAAAAAGTACCCGTTGGACAGTAATGTGTCCGGCGGGTGCTTTTTTGTGGGCTGCTGTCTGTCCGCAGATGATTTCCCGGGCATCGCTGTCTCCTGGGTATCACAGTCTTCCGGGCATCGTTATCTCTTTGGCATCTCGAATCCGGAGAGCGCCCTGTTGAGATAGTCGTTGAAGGGTTTCATGATCCGGAATATCTCTGCGGCTTTTGTGATAAACGTATCTGCATCAGAAAGCTCTTTATCGCTCACAGGGTATTCCACATACCAGCTTTTATTCTTTAGGTATTCGGCCTGGGGGTGTTCTTTGCTGTAATCTGCCGGAACTTTCTTTAACGCTGTTCCCTGTACGGTGAAGTGTTTTTCGAATTCCGGCGCGCGGATGGTCTGCTCCCATTCCGTGCCGTTTTCGGAGATGTATTCCCGGACCATCGCCGTGGCGTCTTTAAACATATCCGCGAACAGGCCTCCGCCTAAAAAGGACTGGTTCCCGGGCTTTATCATCAGATAATAGCCTACGGGGACGGGCAGCTTTCCCCTGGAGGAGATGTGGGCGCGGAACGCGGGGTTATAGGGGGATTTGTCGTGGCTGAAACGGGTGTCCCGCACAATCTTGAAGGTAAGGTTTTTCGGGTCGTTTTGTAAAATGCTGCTGTCAAAGGTTCCGATTTCCAGCATCAGTGCTTTGAGCAGGTGTTCAAATTCGGTGTTGGCTGTCTTAAATGCGTCTTTGTTGGCGTGGTACCATTCCCGGTTGTTGTTTTTGCTTAAATTTGTAAGATAATTTAAAATCAGTTGTGTGTCCATTTGCTTTCTCCTTTCTGGTTTTTAGGAATCCCTGATGACGGAAAACTGGGCGGAGTCAAGGATTTCCTGTAAGAAATGCTTTGTGCGCTCCGGCGATTTGTAGGGTTTCAGGAAAGAAAAGTCCTGTGACAGGCCGTCCATCTCTTCCATGGCTGCTTTTACGCCGAGCATTGTCTCTAAGGGAATCTCTGCCGCGTCTGTGTAATCCGGTTTGAGGGGATTGATGCGGTGACACTGCACCGCGTAATTTACCCGGTCTTTGCAGCGGCATCTGCCGCCGCCGTATTCGCCGCAGTACTGCCCGAGGAAATCTGCCATTTTCTTTCGCGTGCGGGAGAGCTTTTTGCGGTAGTTTTCCGGCGTCAGTCCTAAGATTTCCCCGGCAATCCGGCTGTCGGCTTTAAACATCGTACCCAGGATGAAGATGCACCGGCTTTCCGGGTCCAGGCATTGCAGCATGACGTTGGTGCAGGACATCTTAAGCTCCTCCGCGAGAAGAGCCTTGTCCACATCCTGGGTCAGGTCGGGAACGTCTTCAATCCGGGCATGTTCGATGTCCTCCCCGTAAAATTCAAAGCTCAGCGGATGGTGGGCGAACATATGCTTTTGATAGTTTTTCAGATGATTGACGGCGATGCGAAACGCCCATGTGGTAAAGGCGCTCTCGCCCCGGAATGAGGATAAGTGGGTAATCACCTTAAGAAGGATGTCCTGCGCGGCGTCCTCCGCGTCCGCAAATGTTCCCAGCATCCGGAGAGACAGGTTGAATACGGTGTCCTGCAGGCTTACGATCAGGGTTTCTAAAGCTTTTTTGTCTCCGGCTGTGGCTTTGGCGGCAAGAGTTTTCAGTTCTTCGTTCGTTAATTTTTCCATGTTATTTTACCTCCTGTATCATTAGACAATATATTGTTGGTATTGTGACAAGAAATGGATGATTTTTTTAAATAATTTTGATAGATTATACCATTTCCTGTTGCATTATCGCAAATGAATTGAAGAGAACAGAAGGCTGTGGTAAAATATTTATTTATGGAGGCGTAAAATGGAGATTAAGAGGATTGAACAGGATTTTTCTGTATGCAGGGTTGAGGATTATTCGAAGGTCTTCCTGGAAGATAAATATTGTTTTACCGGGAAGACGGACGAGGAGAACTCGCTGGTATGCATTACGGGAAATGTTCCGGACAATGCAGTCAGCCGTGAGGATGGCTGGAAGGCGTTCCGGATACAGGGAGTGCTGGATTTTTCTATGATCGGGGTATTGGCAGAGATTGCGTCGCTGCTGGCGGAGAAAAAGATTAGCATATTTGTGATCTCGACGTATAATACGGATTATATTTTGACGAAAGCAGAGAGCTATGAGCGGGCGGCTGACGCGCTTGAAAGAGCGGGGTACTGTGTTGTGTAGGCTTTTTTGAGGCAGTGTGGATGGAGGAAGATCATGCGTGCGGTTTATTTGGCTCCGGTTTATCTCGTGGTGAATATTTATCTGCTGGCCAGGATTCTTAAGTGGCTTAAGTCGTGCAGCGCGGTGTTTGCACAGGCCTGGGTGCAGGGGGCGTTTTGTGCGGTTTACTTCTTTTTCATGTTCTCGGTGCTGACTGCGTTCCTTCTGCCGGCAGGGCAGGCCGGAAGGCTGATGAAACTGGTCAGTAATTACTGGCTTGGCATCCTGCTTTATATGATACTGGCGGTCGTGCTTTCGGATTTGGTCTGGCTTGTCTGCCGGAGGGCTGCCGGGGATGCGGTGCAAAGGTATGGAGACGGCAGATTCCATGCTGTGCTGGGAGGGATATGCGCGGCGGCGGTCTTTTTGGTGAGCGTATGGGGAATCTGCAACGCCCGCGTGATTCGTGTTACTCCTTATGAGATTACAGTTGGCGGCTCTGGAGGAAAGAGTGCGACGGAAAGCAGGGAAGAGAGCGCGCCGGAAAGCAGAGGAGAGGGTGAGCCGGAAAGCGGAAAAGAGGGCGCGTCGAACCGTGTGTTCAATATCGTGCTGGTGTCGGACCTGCATCTGGGTTATAATACAGGAGTCTCGCAGATGCGCCGCATGACGGAAAAGATTAATGCACAGAACGCGGACCTGGTAGTGATTGCGGGGGATATTTTCGACAATGAGTATGAGGCGCTTGAGGAGCCGGAGCGGCTTTCCGGGATTCTCCGGGGCATCCGGGCGAAATACGGCGTGTATGCCTGTTACGGCAACCATGATATTGAGGAGAGGATTTTGGCAGGTTTTACTTTCGGAGGGAAGAAGGCGAAGGAGAGCAGCATACAGATGGATGAGTTTGTGGAAAAGTCAGGAATCCGTTTGTTAAGGGATGAGGGCGTATGGATTGCCGATAGCTTTTACCTGTACGGCAGGGCGGATGCAAGCCGTCCGGGACGGGGGATTTCGGAGAGGAAGACTGCCGCGGGGCTGATGGCGGAGTTTAAGGAGCTTGAGGAGCTTAAGGAGCTTGAGGAACTTGAGGAGTATAAGGAGCCGGACGGGAAGAAACCGGTTATCGTCATCGACCATCAGCCAGGGGAGCTTAAGGAGCTGTCGGCGGCGGGCGCGGATGTGTGCCTGAGCGGGCATACCCACAACGGCCAGACATTTCCCGCCAATATCGTTACGTCCGTGCTTTGGGAGAATCCTTACGGGTACAAAAAAATTGGCTCCATGCATACGATTGTCACGTCCGGCGTGGGGGTGTTCGGGCCGAATATGCGTGTGGGTACGGCGGCGGAAATCTGCCCGGTTGAAATACATTTTCAGGAATAAGGGTCAAGGCTCAATGGCTCAAAATACTTTATCGATAAAGGAGATGTCCAGATGAAAAATACCTTCCGGCTTGTCCGGAAACTGTCGGCGGGGCTTTTGCTGGCAAGTCTTTTGCTCCTGCTGTTTGCCGGTGGCTTTTACGGAATAAAAGGATACCAGATGTACCGGGATGCGGTAAATGAAAAATCGCTGGCGGAGAGGGTGGAGGATGTCCGCGGCATGGAAGGCTTTACACCCTATTCGGAATTGCCCCGGTTTTATATACAGGCCACCATCTCCGTGGAGGACCGGAGGTTTTGGGGCCATAGGGGTCTTGACTTTATCGCCATCGGGCGGGCGGCGAAACGGGACCTTCGGGCGGGGGCTTTTGAGGAAGGCGGCAGCACCATCACCCAGCAGCTTGCGAAAAATATGCTGTTTACCAAGGAGAAAAAGATGGAGCGCAAGGCAGCGGAGGTCTTTGCGGTGGCGGCGTTGGAGTCGGAGTACACGAAGGAAGAGATTTTTGAGCTGTATGTGAATATGGCTGATTTCGGCGGGGGGTATCACGGCATCCGCCAGGCGGCAAAAGGTTATTTTGAAAAGGAGCCTTCCGGGCTTTCGGATGCGGAGTCCGTCCTGCTTGCGGGGGTGCCAAACGCGCCGTCGGCTTATTCGCCGGATAAAAATATGAAACAGGCGGTAAGGCGCGCCGGGCAGGTGTTAAAGAGCATGGTACGGGATAAGGTCATCACGCAGGAGGAGGCCAAGGAGCTGGCGGGGCAGATTCGATGAATTGTATCATCTCAACATCAATTTTATCATTTTTGTAATAATGATAAAATTGATGTTGCTTTTTTTAACCATGTTGTTATGATAATAGCAAATACAATTATACAAGCTAAAGAAGGAATGGATTTATGCGTGATTACGATTACAGTGAGAAATGGAAAAAGCTGTTAACCCCTGAGATTGTAACGATGCTTGCACAGATTCATGAATACAAGGGTGAACAGAATTTGTTTATCGAGGCTAAAGCGGATACTTTGGGGCAGCTTGTAGAGATTGCGAAGGTCCAGAGCGCGGAGGCATCCAATAAAATCGAGGGAATCCGTACTTCTGACGAAAGGCTTAAGATGCTTTTGAAGGACAAGACAAGGCCGAGAACGAGAAACGAAGAGGAGATTGCCGGGTACAGGGATGTGCTGGGTATGATTCATGAAAGTCATGACCACATACCGCCAAAGCCTGCTATCATCCTGCAGCTCCACAGGGATCTGTACAAATATGAAAGCTATGATATCGGCGGCAGATTTAAGAGCGCGGATAATGTTATTGAGGAAGAGGACAAGAGCGGGCAGAAGAATGTGAGATTTCGGCCGGTGCCTTCCTGGGAGACACCGGAAAGCGTGGAGGAGCTGTGCAAGAGCTATATCATGGCGGCGGGTACGGAGAAAATCGATCCGCTGTTTCTGATTCCTATGTTCGTGCTGGATTTCTTATGTATACATCCCTTTAACGACGGGAACGGCAGGATGAGCCGTCTGCTGACGCTACTTCTTTTGTACCGTTCCGGTTATATCGTGGGGAAATATATCAGCATTGAAAAACTGATAGAACATTCGAAAGAAAATTACTATGCCAGCCTGCAGGCCAGTTCTTTTTTGTGGCATGAAAATCAAAATGATTACGAGCCTTTCGTGAAATACATGTTAGGTGTTATTCTGGCGGCTTACAGGGAATTTTCTGCCAGGGTTACTCTCTTGACGACAAGCGGTATGTCAAAACCGGAGCGGGTCAGCAGAATCATTCAGGATACGCTGGGAACGATTACGAAGGCGGAGCTTTTAAAGAAGTGTCCGGATGTCAGCCAGGTGACGGTTCAGCGGGCATTGGTGGAGCTTGTAGATTCCGGGAAAGTTCTTAAGATTGGCGGGGGCCGCTATACAAAATATACATGGAATAAGGAGAATGAGTAGATGGTTACGGGTGAGCTGAAAAATAAGATTGACAGCCTTTGGGAGATTTTCTGGACGGGAGGGCTTACAAATCCGCTGGATGTGATTGAGCAGATGACTTATCTGATGTTTATTAAGGATCTGGATGATGCGGACAATATCCATGAGAAGGAAAGCGTTATGCTTGGACTTCCTTTCCAGAGTATTTTTGCGGGGGAAGTGTCGGTGGGCGAAAGACGCATTGAAGGAAGGCAGATGAAGTGGAGCGTGTTCCATGATTTCCCGGCGGCGAGGATGTATGCCACCGTGCAGGAGTGGGTGTTCCCGTTTATTAAAAATCTTCACGGGGATAAGGGCAGCGCATATGCGAAATACATGGGTGACGCTATCTTTAAGATACCGACGCCCTTGATGCTGGATAAAGTTGTTGCGTCGCTGGATGAAATCTATGAGCAGATGGCTCAGCTTAAAAATACGGACACCCGGGGCGATGTGTATGAATATCTGCTTTCTAAGCTTGCGACGGCCGGGGTGAACGGGCAGTTCCGTACGCCGAGGCACATTATCCGGATGATGGTTGAGCTGATGGAGCCGAAGGCGGATGATATTATCTGTGACCCGGCCTGCGGTACATCAGGGTTTCTGGTGGCGGCGAGTGAATATCTGAAGGAACACCAAAAAGCAGAAGTACTGTTTGACAGCAGGAATAAGGAGCATTATATGAATCATATGTTCCACGGGTACGATATGGACCGGACGATGCTCAGGATCGGCGCTATGAATATGATGACTCACGGTGTGGACAATCCGTTTATCGAATACCGGGACAGCTTGTCAGATCAGAATCCTGACAGTGGGAAATACAGTCTGATCCTGGCGAATCCGCCGTTTAAGGGCAGTCTGGATTATGACACGGTGTCGGCGGATTTATTGAAGATATGTAAGACGAAAAAGACAGAGCTTTTGTTCCTGGCATTGTTTGAGCGGATGCTCAGGGTGGGCGGCAGATGTGCCTGCATCGTGCCGGACGGTGTGCTGTTTGGCTCATCTAAGGCACACAAGGATATCCGCAGGGAGATTGTGGAGTGCCAGCGGCTGGAGGCGGTGATATCGATGCCTTCCGGGGTGTTCAAGCCTTATGCCGGGGTGTCTACGGCGATTTTGATTTTTACAAAGACCGGGCACGGTGGAACGGAACATGTGTGGTTTTACGATATGAGAGCCGATGGGTACAGCCTGGACGATAAGCGCACGGAGATAAAAGAGAATGATATTCCGGACATCATCGGAAGATTCCGCAATCTGGAAGGGGAAACTGACAGAAAACGCACGGAGCAGAGTTTTTTTGTGGAGAAGAAGGAAATCGCAGATAACGGATATGACCTTTCCATCAATAAATATAAGGAAGTGGAGTATGTTCCGGTGGAATATCCGCCGACAGAGGAGATTCTGGGAAAGATCACGGAACTTGACCGGGAGATTGCGGAAGGATTGGCGGAGTTAAAGGCAATGCTTTAGCGAGCGAACTTTAAAAGAAAGGGGAAAGCAAATTCGGGTTTGTAGGAGAAATATAACATCTTGTGAATTACAGAATGGGTGTTCTTGCTATCTCGACCAATGGTGTAACCAAGGTCAAAACAGCTAATGCATAAGCTGATAACTGCAGTGAGACTTTCAATGGTTAACATGGGTAAAATCCTCCCCACTTGTTCTGGATGCAAGAGGAATCTGATATTTGTCAATGATGAAGAATGGAATATTTATTAGGCGAGTTATTTGAACTCCGAATGGGAAAAACTCCGGATCGGCACAATGATTTGTACTGGAAAGAGGGTTCAAACAGGTGGATATCAATAGCTGATTTAGGAAAATGCCAGAAGTATATTTATGATACGAAAGAGAAAATTACAGACAAGGCAGTGAAAGAGTCAGGAATAAAAATAATTCCTCAAAATACGGTAATTATGAGCTTTAAGTTGTCTCTTGGGAAACTTGCTATTACTTCTGAACCAATATATTCTAATGAGGCGATTATGGCATTTTTAGATAAGCATGTTGCTGATATAAGTTCTGATTATTTGTATTATCTTCTTATGAATATGAGATGGGAAGATAACTCAAATAAGGCTGTTATGGGGAAAACTTTAAATAAAGCTACAATTTCCGGGGTAAAAGTTAAGATTCATGATAAATTGGAACAAGAAAAGATTGTAAATATCCTTGATAAAATTTGTTGTATTATTCAACAACGAAAAAACCAGTTACAACAATTGGACAGATTAGTCAAATCGCGGTTTACGGAGATGTTTGGGGACATATCCAGGGAAGAATATAAATACAAAACAAGAAAATTAGGGGATGTAGCAAATGTGGGTTCGAGTCATAGGGTGTTTACAAATGAGTTTGTAGAGCATGGAATACCATTTTACAGAGGAACGGAGATTGGAGAATTAGCTAATCATCAAACACCGGCAAATCCCTATTATATTTCTAAAGAGCATTATGCAAGGCTTATAAGCAATGGAACAAAGCCGAAAATAGGGGATTTATTGTTGCCGTCAATATGCAATAAAGGACAGGTGTGGATGGTTGATACAAATGCCCCATTTTATTATAAAGACGGTCGGGTATTGTGTGTATCGGCTGATAGAGGGCTCTATAATACAAAATATCTCCAATATTACATGAAAATGAAAACTGAAATTGAATATCCAAAATTAGGATCAGGATCGACCTTTGCGGAGTTTAAACTGTTTTTACTTAAAGACTTTGATATTTTAACTCCGCCTCAAAGTGTTCAAAATCAGTTTTCTGATTTTGTTGAGAAGACAGACAAATTAAAAGTTACAATACAAAAATCACTTGAACAGACGCAGTTATTAT
>CAJUMF010000003.1 GCA_910586965.1 uncultured Dorea sp.
TTACGATGCGTTCAGTCTGATAGTAAGTCTAATTCAAAAAGCAGAGAAAGAAATCACTCTGATAGATGGATATGTGGATGTTGGGACATTGAACCTGCTTTCAAAAAAAAGTCTGATATTGCAGTGACTATTTATACACAGAAACAGACGAAACTAACGAAAGCTGATGTTAAGAATTTCAATGCACAGTATCCGGCATTGAAAGTAAAATATACAAAAGTATTCCATGACAGGTTTTTGATTCTTGACCAAGCGAGAGCCTATCATGTAGGAGCGTCTTTGAAGGATGCAGGGAAAAAGTGTTTTGGAATCAATCTAATTGAAGATGAAGGCGTCATCAAAGATATTCTGCAAAGATTGGAGCTGGAAACAGAGGAATGAGAAGAAATGCAGGCAATAAAAATATTAAGGAGTGTTTAAAATGACAGGAACATTATTAATTGCGATTATTACGATAACATTAGCTTTGGTTTTTTATACAATCGGCGTTTGGTCAGAGCATCGGAGCAGGAAGTTGAAAAAAATCCATTTGATTTTTTTCTGGCTTGGGCTTTGCATGGATACGACGGGAACAATACTGATGGGGAGGATTGCAAAGCAATCTGTGTTCTCAGGGAAGTTGTCGCTGCATGGCGCGACAGGTACGCTTGCTATTTTTTTAATGATTGTACATGCAGTATGGGCGACGGTTGTTTTAATAAGGAATGATGAAGATTCGGCTAAAAATTTTCACAGGCTCAGTGTTGTGGTATGGGTAATCTGGCTGGTTCCGTATATTTTTGGGATGGTAATTGGGATGAGATAGAGTACAGTCCGCCGCGGCGGTAAAAGAGGAGTCGGGAATACTGGCTTTCCAGTATTCCCGGTACAAATTCCAAAAGATGGGAGTACAGTGATGCGGTTACCGTTTTCAATTTACCTTTTTCTTTTCATCTGCCCTGTATTCAAAGAAATCAAAGTCCGCATAATGCCTGTGCCGCACTCTGTCCGCGCAGGTAAGCCCTACAAAGGTTCCGGTAAATTCTCCGTACTTACAATATTCGTCCGAAAATTTTGTGGTGTCAAAGTTCTCCCCAATCCGCTGATACTCTTTTCCGTCATAGCTCCATTCGAACCAGGAGCGGCGTCCTTCTATATTCAGGCGGAGGTAGACAGGCACGTCGTCTACGGGAATTCTTGTGTTTAACAGTTCGTGCTTTTGCCCGTTTTCTAAGTGGATGATGGAAAGGGCGCTCTGTCCGAGTGTTTCGCTCCGGTATTTTCTGAGGTTGATATAATTCATATTGTCGTAGTACAGAATCAGCCCTGCGCTGTGCTGGTGGATTTCCGGCGTGAATTCCATTTTTGTTGTGACGGCGGCGTATACGCTTGTAAGCTTTCTTGCCAGGATGCTCACTTTGTTTAATGACGTCCGGGATTCCTGTCCGCGGATTCTTACATATCCCGGTCTTGCCTTCACGTCGGCAAACCGATGGGGCATGATTCTTGGGGCGTAATACCAGGAGCCAAGCTCCCCGGCGTCGAAGTCGTCAAAGTCGGGAATTTCAGGCAGCTTACATTCGGGCAGTCTGCTTTCTTCGACATACTCTTTTGCCAGATTACCGCCGCCGGACAGACGGAGCCAGCCGTCTTTTGTCCACTCCATCTTCTGTATGGCTGTCTCTCTTCCGAGGGTACACCTGAGTTCCGGCACAAATGGCCTGGCGCAAAGATGCAGCAAGTACACTTCCCCTAACTGTGTTTCCACATAACTTCCGTGTCCGCATTTTTGCAAGGGGGATTTGGGGTTAAAATATTTTGGTTTCAGGTGGTCCGGGTCATGGCGCTCAAAGGACTCTCCCGGCGCGGAGGTGAGGATGGGGTTTGCAGGGTCTTTCTCATAGGGTCCCCATACATTTTCGGACCTTCCCATGGTTACACAGTGGTTATAGCCTGTGCCGCCTTCCGCGCACATAATATAATAGCGACCGTCATGTTTGGTCAGATGGGGAGCCTCGATGCATCCCCGGTCCGTGCCGCCGCTCCAGATGCGTCTTGGGTAACCGATAATCTCCTTATCTTTTGGGGAATATTCCACCATGCAGATAGAGCCAGGCTTTTCGTAGCCTTCTCTTGTCTCCCACTCCAGGGAGACGATATATTTCCTGCCGCCGCCGTCGTGGAGGATGGATGCGTCGAACCCGGAGGAATGGAGGTATACCGGCTCGCTCCAGGGCCCTTTAATGTCCTTTGCCGTAATCAGGTAGTTGTCCACGTCAAAATATCTGGCATTCATGGAGTTCATCACGCCGTATACGGCGTAAAATAAGTCTTCATCCTCGCAGTAGGTCAGGCACGGCGCCCAGATGCCTTTTGCGGAGGGGAGTTTTTTAAGGTCAACCTCGTCATCATCGGTCAGTATGTGGGTGTAAAGCTCCCAGTTTTTTAAGTCCTTTGAATGGTATACCGGGATTCCCGGCATCCATTCAAAAGATGATACTGCCGCGTAATAATCGTCGCCTTTCCTGCAGATGCACGGGTCTGGGTTAAAGCCTTTGAATATGGGATTTTTAATCATATGCTGCTCTCCTTGTATCTTCCTTGTGCAAGGTCAGCCACAACTTTGTCATAATGTTTGTCGAGGTCAAAAAATATCATGCACACGACGCAAAGTGCGGAGGTGACGGCGGGAATCCAGGCGAAGGATGTGGCGATGGCTGTCAGTGCGGCTGCGCCCTGCACTTCCTTTGCCGCGTCGAATGCTCCTGCTGCCAGCACCCAGCCGAGAGCCGCTGTTCCGAGGCCGGAGCCAATCTTAAAGCAGAAGGATGAGGCCGCGTTTCCCATGCCTGCCACGCTGAATCCGGCGTTCCATTCTCCGTAAGTGATGGCATCCTGAAGGCATCCGAACATGGTAGCCCCGGCGCATCCAAAGCCGATTCCTTTGATTACGGAGGTTATGCAGATAAAGCTGTAGTTTGTGCTTAGCCCGGACAGGACAAATCCGATTGCCGCGATTGCCATGCCAGCCATGTTAAGGTTGCGCTTGCTTACTTTCTTCATGATGAACGGCGTGATGAACAAAGTGATAATCTGTGCGCCGGAGAGGAGGTTTGCCACCATAACATACTGATTTTCATTGCCCATGTTGTATTTTGTAAAGTAAAGCACGGAGCCGAAAAAGCTTGACATCATGAAGAACATGGAAAAGAGGTTCAGTGACATCAGTATCCAGTATTTGTTTTTCAGCAGCGCTTTTAGTCCTTTGACGAAAGAGACGCTTTCTTTCTTTGCGGTGCTTTCCTGCGCCGTTACCCGCTCGGAGCAGGTGAAGAAGGTAAACATGTTTAATGCCGCGAAAGCGACCATCAGGATTGCAACGGTGAGCGTCCAGCCTTTCTGCGTGTAAGCGTCGCCGCCGCCGAAGTATCCGGTCATTTTCAGCACGGCGGTATTGACAGTCATGGTTCCTGCTGTGGAAAGGAGGTTCCGGAAGTTGCCGAGAAGTCCGCGCTCATACTGGTTGGTGGTGATAAGGCCCTGGAGGGTGGCGTACGGCACGTTTACCCCGGTGTAAAATATGGTGGATACCAGGTTGTAGGTGAGGAACATGTAGGCAATCTGCGCTTTTCCGGCAAAAGAGCTGGGTACGCTGAACATCAGTACCGTACATACTGCCAGCGGCACGCAGAGCCTTGCAATCCACGGGCGGGCTTTCCCGTACTTTGTATCGGTGTGGTCTACGATGTATCCCATGATCAGGTCTGACACGCCGTCAAAGATTTTCGAGACGGCGATGATGGATGCGGCCGCCGCTGCGCTTGCCCCGATGACATTTGTATAATACACTAATAAAAATGCGCTGATTGTTGAGTACACAAGGTTTGCCGCGTAATCCCCCACGCCGTATCCGAAACGCTCTAAAAACGATAATTTTGCATTGGAACTCATATCTTTTTTCATATTCTTCTCTCCTTTTTCTCTATCTGTTTCGCAATCGCCTGTTATCTGTCCGCCGGGAACCAGCCCTGGTCTACGCATCTTCCCAAATCCCAGCTGTCCCAGCCGACCCATCCGGGCGTGTTTACCGTGTCGGTTAAGAGCTTATAGCTCCAGTAGAAATAGCCGCTGCCGGAGTTCCATGCATCAAGCTGGGCGTTTGCCACTGCCTGGTAGATTTCTCTTTTCTGTTCTGCACTTAAGCTTTCCGCCGACATGCCTTCCTGACCGTTTAAGACGCTCTGGCCGCCTTTTGTGTCGCATCCTGCGGCAAAGGAGTTGAACAGGCACCATTCGCCGCAGATGACGGGGAAATATTCTTCCATCTTGCGGATTTCCTCCTCGAAATGCTCTTTTATGTAGCTTACATATCCTTCAACGGTCTGCTCACAGCCGTCCATCTCTGCGAACATCAGGTACTGGTGGGTGTCAAGCACTACGTTTTTGTATTTTTCTTCCCGCATGAAGTCTTTCCATGCGCCAAGTTTGAATGCGTCGTGGATGACGATGTATTTTTCTTCCGGTATATGCTTTCGGATTCGGTCGTAGGCGTCAAGGTAAAACTGACGGATGAATTCCATCGTATTCGGGCCGCTGCCCTTTGCTTTTTCCGGGTCTGCCGCCGGGTATCTCTCCGGAACGTTCATCATCTCCCACATATCGTCAAGAACCGGCTCATTGATGACTTCGATTCCCCAGAGCCCTTTCCTTTTGCCGTACCTTACCGCCAGCCGTTCCAGCACGGTCAGGACAAATTCTACTTCCTCCGGCTCTTTTGACCATTTGCAGACTCCGCTGATTCCTCCGTTGTCAAAGCCGTTCTGGCTGTCCGGTGCTGTGTGCAGGTCGATGAGTATCTGAAGACCGTACTTTTCCGCCCAGTTAAAGGCTTTGTCTAATTCTTCGATGCATCCGATGAAGGGCGGGCGGTCTCCGAAGATGAAGTAGGGAACCGGGATGCGTACCGCATCCATGCCCATTGCCCTGATTCTTATGAAGTCGCCCTCTGTGATGTACTCCGCCCGGTGGATTTTAATCCGTGCCTCGTACACTTCTTTTGAGAGCTGTGCCGGGAGGTAATATTCGTCTTCCGCTGTTGTTCCGTCGAATAATGCCGGAGACATCCATTTTTCCAATACGAGCCAGTTACCTAAGTTTACGCCTTTTACATGCATTTTCTTTTCTCCTTCTTTCTTTTCCGTCGGTTGTTTTGTAAGTTTAGTATAAAAGACGGAACCGGCTGTCTATATCATATTTCACGGGTTATTGTTATGTTTCTCGGTTAAATATGTTATACTGTAGGAAAAGCTGTTTTCGGACGGCCTGCCGGAGGGGAAAAGAAGGAGGAAGAGAAGAGATGAAGGAGAGGATGAATTACGGATATCTGATGCGGCATATTTCTTATCACCTGCATACGTTTGTCCGCAGGTATACGGCGGAATTTGATTATGCGGAGAGTTTTTGCGGGCGGATGCAGTTTGAGGATATTTTTTCGTCGGAGGAGCTGATGGGTTATTTTACTTCCCGGGCAGATTTTTCGCTTGAGTGTCCGGTTCTTTTGTCCTTTAACGGACAGTTTTTGTCCGCGTTTGTGCCCGGGGATGAGTATCATCTTATCATTGGGCCGGTGAGGCTTTCGGAAGAGGTGTATCTGCGGCATCAGGCGGATGCGGGGACGGCGGATGAGGCGTGGCTTAAGACGGTTCCTGTGTGCAGCTTTAAGGAGCTTTCAGGGGATGTGTTGCTGGCGTTTAATCTGTGCCGGGAGGTTTCTCTTGATGAAGTTGGCCTTCTGGCGGAAAATTGTATCAGGAAGGAGACAGATGATGAACTCAGGGCGCATTTTTCCGAGCTGGTGTTTGAAAACCGGGAGCATGGCAGGCGGCACAACCCTTATGACCAGGAGCTGCGGGAGGGTGCTGCTGTCGAGCAGGGCGACCTTAAGCAGCTTGAGACGGCGATTAAGGAGGACTTTCTTGGCGAGTACGGAACGTTAGCGAAGAATCCCATCCGCCACACAAGGAATATCGGCATTGTCGTGGTCACCCTGGCGAGCCGCGCTGCCATCCGGGGCGGGGTGCCTTACGAGATTGCCTATACCCTCAGCGATTCCACAATCCAGAAACTGGAAGAGTGCAGCGATATCCCGACACTTTTCCATATCTTCCGCTCGGCGGAATTTACATATGCACAGATGGTGAAGGATCTGAATGAACAGAAGGCGGGGATGTCCGGTAAGGATAAGAATCCTCATATCAACCGGTGCAAGGATTATATTTTTTCGCATCTGCATGATAAAATCTGTGTGCAGGACATCGCGGATGAGCTGGGGCTTAATGCAAACTATCTCTCGGAGCTTTTTCATCAGTGCGAGAAGATTTCCCTGACGGATTTTATCCGCAGGGAGAAGATGAACCTGGTGAAGAACCTGCTCATTTATTCCCGGTACTCCTGCAGCGAGATAGCGGCTTACCTGGGGTTTTCTTCCCAGAGCCATATGGGAAAGCAGTTTAGGGAATGTATGGGGATGACTCCGAATCAATATCGGAGGGAGTATGGGGTGCGGGAGTTTGATGTGTGATTTTTGCGGGGAATGTTTCGAAGGACTGTACATCTTGAGGGAGAAGAAGTAAAATAATAAAGAGCAGGATAGTTTGACATTGGACATAGTTATGGAGGGATAATATGCTTAGTATTATTTATGGAGACGTTGAAAACAGCATATACAACACGAGCGTATATTTTAAAAATACTTATGAACCGGAATGGATTGAGGACAATTTGGCTAAAGAAATGATCAAAGATGTTGATGAATCGGAAGTTTTGGGGGGAGAATGCATAGATAGCCCTGTACTTGGTCAGATTCCGCCAGAACGTTTGTCAGGCGGCGTCAAGACACTGCTGTTGATGCTTAATGAGCCGGAAAGGATATTTAACGCATCTACTTGTGGAGATAACTGTGCAAAATGGATATTGGAAATAGGTAAGCAAAAAGATATAACGATCAATCTCAGGCATATGATGGGATTTGGAAAAGATACGAAGTTTGAAATAGAAGTAAAAAACAGCGGAGAAATGGTACATTCTATGGAGGAACTGATTCCCATAGCCAATAAGTATCTGAATGAAATGAAACAGGAGTAATGAAATATGAAAGGCGCTCACAGGGTAATCGTTGAAACTAAAAAAATAAAATATGATTTTGTAATAAAGAGGAATATTACAATTTTTACGGGAGATAGCGGGTCTGGAAAAACAGTCTTGATTGATTTGATTCGTGAGAATCGAAGATATGGATTTGATAGTGGAGTTTCGCTTTTCTGTGATTGTGATTGCAGGGTTCTGGATAATGAAGATTGGGAATATCAGTTAGAAAATATGTCAAAAAGTATTATATTTATTGATGAAGGTAACCGATTCTTAACATCTAAGAGATTTGCCGAGCTTTTGCAGAAATCAGATAATTATTTTGTCATTGCTACACGAGAAAAGCTTTCGATGTTACCTTACAGTATTAATGAAATATATGGTTTCCGTAAATCCGGAAAATTTCATGAGACGAAGAAAAAATACAATGAAATATACCATTTGTATGGAGAAATATCAGAGACGGATTATATTGCTCCATCAATGGTAATCACAGAGGATTCCAATTCCGGATATGAATTTTTCTTTGAATTATCGGACAAGAAAAATATAAAATGCATTTCAGCAAAAGGGAAATCTGGTATTATAAAATGTTTGATGGATAATAAAGAGACGACCGGAAAAACATTGGTTATAGTTGATGGGGCAGCATTTGGCTCGGAAATGAAGGATATGAGTGAATATTTGTCTGCAAAAAAGAATGTTATACTTTATGCTCCCGAATCATTTGAATGGATGTTGCTTTCAGCAGATGTAATACCAAATATCAGCGCAAAACGGTATCTTCAAGAACCGGAAAATTATATTGACAGCAGAGATTACGCAAGCTGGGAGCAATATTTCGCAAGGCTATTGATAGACAAAACAAAAGAAGATTATATTTGGAGCTATTCAAAAAGAAAATTACCAATTGTATATTTATCTGCAAAGGTATTAAATGGTATGAAAAAGTTTATGAAATTAATCATATGGGATTAGATTGAGATGTACCGGACCATTCGGGAGTCTGGATGGTCCGGTACGCTGTTAATTTAATTTCCCATCTGAGCTTATGGACACGTTCAGTTTCCTGCTCAATTTATTCATCTTCTTTATGAGCCGTTTTTTCTCTTTCCCGGACAGGACGCGGGGCTGGAAGTCATTGGTCTTCCTGTGCGAGGACAGGGAGCAGGGGATGATGCCCGCATTGTTGTCCGGCTGGAGTTCCCCGTCTTTTACGGCAAAGGTCTGCTGGAAGATCATGGTGTCCTTGTCCTTCGGGTTGCTGTTTCCGCCGAAACAGAAATTTCCAAGGCTGTATACGATATAGCGGCCTTTGTATTTTTCGATGCCCTGGAGGACGTGGGGGTGATGTCCGAGAACCAGGGAGGCGCCGCAGCTAATGGCGTAGCGGCCGAGGGTTTTCTGCTTTGCGTTTGGATAATATTTGCGCTCCACTCCCCAGTGGAAACTTACGACGATGATTTCGGCGTTATTTTTCTTTGCCTGTGCAATGCCGGTCTTAATCTGGTT
Source organism: uncultured Dorea sp. (assembly GCA_910586965.1). GTDB lineage: Bacteria > Bacillota > Clostridia > Lachnospirales > Lachnospiraceae > MD308. Next base: position 8,638 of record CAJUMF010000003.1, read on the forward strand.
TTTCGTGACTTTTTCCAGTGCGTTAAATCCCAGGAACGCCATCTTGGCACCGTTTACCGTCTGGTAGACTATCGTCGTATTGCGGCAGTAACCGATGCTATTTTTCCGCATGGTGTTCTGGGTGTCGGTGAGGGAAGTCCTGCCGTAATCTTTTGAGTGGTTGTTGGCGAGATTCACCACTTCCACAGAACCTTTTTTTAGTATAGACGCATATTTTTTCGGACCTTTGAAAGTAAATGTCTTTCGGGCCCGTTTTTTGCTGGTGGTAAGTGTTCCTTCAAAATTGACGATTGTGATGTCGTCCTGTGAAAAGATGGGATTTACTTTTTTGAAGAAATAGCTGTCGCCCTTTTTCTTATAATATTTGTTGAAATTATGACTGTAGCGGGTATCTATGCCAAGGGTACAGTCTCCTGCCGCGCTGAGGGTGACGAAAGTGGTCTCGCTCCCGGCGGCGGAGGGAGTCAGGTCATTATCCGTCTCGTCTGCGGACAGGCTGTCTGGCTCGTTTGCGGGAAGGTCAGCGGAGGGGGTATCCTCTGCGGACAGATTTCTGTCGGAGGAACTGCTGCCGGAGCTTTCGGACTGCGAATCGTTGTTGCCGGAGCCTTCGGACTGCGAATCCTTGTTGTCAGAGGAGCTGTCGGGCTGTGAATCTTTGTTGTCAGAGGAGTCGCCGGAGGGGGAGCTGTCAGCGTTTGAGTTACTGCCATTTGAGGAATCCTTATCGGAAGAATCGTTGCCATTTGAGGAATCCTCTTCGGAAGAATCACTGCTGCCGGACTGCGAATCGTCAGTACCCGAACCGCTGCCGCCGGAGTGAGGCTCATCTGAGCCAGAGCTGTCAGAGTTGCTGCCGTCCTCATCTGCCGCCATACTTTTTTGCGCCGGATATTCAACGGCGTAAGCGGTCATAGCGATATCTGCACAGAGGGAGAGGATGAGCAGCAGGGATAAAAAAGTCTTTTTTGTTGCATGTATGTTCATGGGAACCTCCTGTGTAAAGTAAGCTATTATTATTGTAGCATGGATTTATCGGAGAGGAGTAAAAACCTTAGGAAAATTTTAAGAAATATAATGTGGCGTTATCGGACGGCTTGTGCTACACTGAAATCCAGAGCATTATATTTCTAAATATTCTTTCGGCAGATGTCCGCTCTTGCGGATGCTGTTCTATCATTTCTGACCTTTAGAAATTGCCTTTCGTCCACCGAGGGTATCAATGCCTGATTCCATGAATTTTTTACAATATTACAGAGAGGAGTTTTGTGCTTATGAAGAACAAATTGCAGATGTATTTCCCTATGATACGGACAAGGGGAGAGATTATTGAAATTATTGAGGACAGTGAGCGCGCGAAGGACATGTTTTACCACTGGACAGAGGAACGGAGGCAGGAATTTCTTGATTTCTGTACCGGAGTCCGGGGCGTAAAGACAATGTATGATTTTGTCAGCAAGGAAGTTTTAAACCCAGAGTATAACCCGGAGCGGGTGGACGAGCTTTTGTCGCTGCTCCTTGGGCAGGAGGTGCATATTGTTGAGGTGCTGCCTAACGACAGTACGAGGATTGCGGATGAAACCTCACTGGTTATCATGGATATGGTGGTTCAGTTAAAGGACGGCAGCATCGCGAACCTGGAAATCCAGAAGATAGGTTATAAGTTCCCGGGGGAGCGCAGCGCATGTTATTCTGCCGACCTTTTGCTCCGGCAGTACAAGAGAGTCCGCGGCAAAAGGAAGGAAAAGTTCGCCTACAGAGATATCAAGCCGGTTTATACGATTGTATTATTTGAACAGAGTCCGTCGGAGTTTTGCCGGTATCCGGATACATACCTCCACTATTTTGAACAAGAATCCAATACGGGGATTGAGATAGACCTTCTGCAGAAATATATTTTTATTTCTCTTGACATCTTTCGGGAAATCCAGCAGAATAAAAATAACAGGATAGAGAACAGGCTGGAGGCGTGGCTGTCTTTTCTGTGTATGGATGAGCCGGATGCCGTCATATCCATCATAGAGAGATATCCGGACTTTAAAGCTATGTATGGGCAGATTTATGACATCTGTCGGAATGTTGAAGGGGTGATGGATATGTTTTCAGAGGAATTGCGGGAACTGGATAGGAATACGGTGCAGTTGATGATTGACGAGATGCAGGAAGAGCTGAATCAGAAAGAGCGGGAAATGGAGGAGCAGAGGCAGGAGTTTGCGAAGGAGCTTGAACAGACCAGGAATGGCTATCAGGATGCGCTTGCCCGGATTGCAGAGTTGGAAAAGCAATTAAAAGGAGCATAGTTATTTACGCTGAGCTGTAGGGTAGAATGAAAATTAGCATTTTACCTTACAGCTTTTATAATAGGTAAACAAAAGGATGTAACGATTAATCTCAGGCATATGATGGGATTGACGGATACAGAAGTTCGGGAGGGTATGGGGAATACGGGCAGTTTGACGAGGTGAAACGATGGGATTATGAGCTGTATCTTGAGACTCTGAGAGAGCTTTTGTGGAGGTGAGTATATGGGAGGATATGAGACAGGCGAGCGGAGCTCATGCCCTTTCGGGTATCGTATGGAGGAACTGGTGCCGATTGTGGGAGAGCTGGCGAACCGGTATAATGGGTATGAGGATACATCTGTGACTTATGAGAAGGCGCAGCAGCTGATGGGGGCTGTATTGTACTGCATCCGGGAGGCAGTGCAAGCGGAGGAGAATGCGGTAGCGTCGAAGGAGAAGATGCCCGCGCGGCAAATGTATGAAAACGGCGTTAAGGCTGTGGAGGAAAAGGTGAAGGAGGCGCTTAAGATGTATAATCAGCTCCTGTCGGAGTTTGACAGTTACGGGAACCGCTGCCTTTACGATACTGTTGTAAAGGGGCTGCCGGAATTTTTTAAATGGTATGATGTGCGCTTTCATCCTCAGGATACGATTCTGACGCTGGATTATCCGATTTTAAAAGATATCTCGGGGTACACGGGGATTGATGCGGTCTATGAGTTTATACGGAGCGTGAAAAAGGAGCAGGATTTTCTGAAGAGGTTTCCGAGAGTATGTGGTAGAGATGCTTTACGGGTACTGTGAGGAGTATGAAGATATGATAGAGAATCTGTGTGAGATTGTTATGAATCGATGTACAAACACCTGAAAATCGGCTATATTATATTTGTAGAGAATGTTCGTGCAGATAAGCAGAAAGGGTATATGCGATGGGAAAGGTTTTTAACGTGACGGCTGACTGTAAGCCGCAGTTTCATTATATGGTTGATATCAGCGGGCGGCTTAGGGAGATTGCCTGCCTGGTGGATATGGGAGAGTATTTTACCATAAACCGTGCCAGGCAATATGGGAAAACAACGACGCTGCGGGCATTAAAACAAGTTTTAGAAGACCGATATCTGGTCGTCAGCCTTGACTTCCAGAAAATCGGCGACACTAAGTTTCGGAATGAGAATACTTTTTCCATTGCATTTTCCAGATTATTTTTGCGCGCTCTGTGCAAAAATGAGTGCAGTGCCGGCAGTCAGATGGAAGAATGTGTTCAGGCGTTTTCGGATGCGGCTGTAAAGTGCAGTGGCAGTTTGGAATTGCTTGAGATGTTTGAGTATTTAAGTGATATCTGCGGGGCATCGGAAAAGCCGGTTGTACTGATGATCGACGAGGTGGACAGTGCAGCGAATAACCAGGTGTTTCTGGATTTTCTGGCACAGTTGAGAGCATATTATATTGACAGGGATGTTACGCCTGCATTCTGGTCGGTGATTCTTGCAGGTGTCTATGACGTAAAAAATTTAAAGCGGAAAATTCGGACAGATGAGGAGCATAAGGTGAACAGCCCTTGGAATATTGCAGCAGATTTTAATGTAGAGATGAGTTTTTCGGCATCAGATATCTCAGGGATGCTGGCGGAATATGAGGCGGATTATCACACCGGGATGGATGTAAGAGAGATATCCGAAATTTTGTATGAATATACTTCGGGGTATCCGTTTCTCGTATCGCGTCTCTGTCAGATTGTGGATGAGAGGATAGCGGGAAGTGACGGATTTCCTAAGAAATCTCTTGCGTGGACAAGAGAGGGGATTTTGGGGGCAGTAAAGCTTATTTTGGCTGAGAAGAATACGCTGTTTGAGACTTTGGCGAATAAGCTGGCAGAATATCCGGAATTAAAGGAAATGCTGTATGCGATTTTATTTTCGGGAGATAAGATATCTTTTAATCACGACAATCCTGTCATAGATTTGGCGGCTATGCTCGGTTTTGTCAAGAGTGAGCAGGGAACAATGATGATTGCTAACCGGTTATTTGAAACCCGGCTTTATAATCTGTTTCTTTCAGAAGAAGAGGTTAACAGCCGTATTTTTGCGGCAGGTGAGATGGATAAGAACCAGTTTGTGAGAAATGGAATCTTGGATATGGATTTGGTACTGAGAAAATTCATGGTGTATTGGCAGGATTTATACAGCCGTGAGGATGAAAAATTCATTGAAGATAATGGACGGAAGTTTTTCCTCTTGTATTTAAAGCCGATTATTAACGGAGCGGGTAATTATTATATTGAGTCGCGAACGCGTGACCGCGGGCGTACAGATGTGATTGTTGACTATAACGGAAACCAATATATTGTAGAAATCAAAATCTGGAGAGGCAACGAATATAATAAGCGGGGGGAAAGGCAGCTTGCTGATTATATGGAGGCGTACCATGCCCAGAGAGGGTATTTGCTGAGTTTCAATTTCAACAAGAAAAAGGAGACAGGGGTAAAAGAACTGCAGATTGACGGCAAGACGATTGTGGAGGTGGTAGTTTGAAAAACGTAAATTATATCAGGAAAGGCGCGATTGCCTCGCACACAAACACTACCGCGCAGCAGAGCGCGGCAATCCCCAGCATGTTCATCCCTTTCCATGATGCAAGAATCCCTGCAATAAGTGCAAGAATTCCTGCAAGGGGAACCTGCGGTGCGGCGATGATGGCGGGAAATGTCATGACCGCCAGTGTCACATAAGGCACATAGTATAGAAATGACCGGATAAACTTATTTTTAATCTTTCCCCGGATGAGCGTCAGCGGCAGGACGCGGATCAGGCAGGATACAAAAGCCGCCACGAATATATAAAGATAGATGCTGTGCGTCATGTTTAAATTACCTCCCTAGTGGCATCTGCCCCGGCATTACCGGTGCGCTCTTCCTCTTCAGGCTCTTCTTCCTCATCCTTTTCCGGGAACAGATAAGCGGCAATCCCGGCGATGAGCACGGTCAGCAGGCTGATTTTCATGCTGTCGGACATATGGTCGAAGAGGGATATCTTTGATACCGCGAAACTTACAAGAAAGCTTACGGCAACAACACCGCCGACAATCCGGTTGGCTTTGGACGCCGGGATGATGATGGCGATGAACATGCCGTACAGGGCGACGCTTAGGGCGCTTACCGCCGACGCGGGGAGGACATTGCCCGCCACGATACCTATAGCGGTGCCGGCAGCCCAGCTTGGCAGAGCGATTGCCATGGCACCGTAATTGTACCATGGATTTAAGGCTCCGGTCCGTCCGATGCTGATGCCGAAGATTTCGTCTGTGATGCCGAAACCTACCAGAAGGCGGTGGAGATGGGAAGTCTTCGGGTCAAACTTCTGGCTCAGCGCGCAACTCATCAGCATGTAGCGGATATTGGTGACAAGGATGACAAATGCCATCTCAAGGTAAGGCGCATTTGCCATAATTACAGTAAACTCTGCGTATTCTCCCGCAGAGGCATGGTTTAACAGGCTGGACAAAAAGCCCTGGAAAGGGTCAAGTCCGGCTTTTTTTGCGACAATCCCCAGCGAGAAGGCTACAGAAAAATAGCCCAGGGCGATAGGGATGCCGTCGCATATTCCGTTGATAAAAGCATATTTATTACGATTCATCTGATATGTAACTCCGGTTCCGATAAAGATTTAATATAGTAAGACGCAAAGATATTACTGACAATCTTCGCAGCCACTACTTAGTATACTACAGCAAGACTTTTATTGGAAGAAGGAAGTTAAAGAATATTTGCCGGGAATATTTGCGGAAACTAATCCTTGCGGCAGGAGTGCCATTTTTTTATAATGAGAATAGTGATTAAGGTAAAGAAAGGCGGAGGAAGATAATGGTGATCCAAATCGTGGAAGATGACCGGGCGCTCAGCGACGGGATCGTCCTGGCGCTTAAAGAGCCGGGACATAAATTCATCCAGGACGTGACAGTAAAGTCCGCGAAGGAATCTTACGGGGCGGAAAACCCGGAGCTTATTATACTGGATGTGAACTTGCCGGACGGGAGCGGCTATGATTATCTTAAGTGGGTGCGGGAGCACTCGCAGCTCCCGGTGCTTATGCTTACGGCCAATGACATGGAGATGGATGAGGTTATGGGGCTTACGCTGGGGGCGGATGATTATGTGACAAAGCCTTTTAGTCTGGCGGTGCTGCGGGCGAGGATACAGGCGCTGATGCGGCGCGTGAAAGAACCAGATGAGCAGATTTATGAGGAGGGAGGATTTTCTTTTGACTTCGGGAGACTTATCTTTACCCGGGAAGGAAGAGAGATCTCGTTGAGTGTCAATGAGCAGCGACTGTTAAAGCTTTTTGTGGAAAATAGGGGGAGAGTGCTGACGAGAAATGTCCTGATTGACAGGTTGTGGAGTGACGGCGGGGAATATGTGGATGAGAATGCACTTTCGGTCACAGTGAACCGATTGAGGAGTAAGCTTGAGGATAAGAAGGGCGGTATTTCCTACATTCAGACTATATACAGGCAGGGGTATATGTGGAAAAAGGAGGGCAGCATATGTTCGGGAGAAGAACCTTAGACCGGCTGGACAGAATGTTAGATGAAGCAATAGCAGGGACATTTGAGGAATCGGATTACGATGAGTCGAAGCTGTCCAAGGTGGAGAGCAAGTGGAAGCATTTTCTGGCGGCATCAGTACTTTCCAGGGAGAATGTGGAAAAGGAAAAGAACCGGGTCAAGGAACTGGTGTCGGATATCTCTCATCAGACAAAGACACCGATGGCGAATATCCGGCTGTATACGGAGCTTTTGCGGGAGAGGATGGAAGGGTCAGAGGACCTTGGGCTGCTTGAGGAGATTGACAGGCAGGTGGAAAAGCTTGGTTTCCTGATTCAGTCGTTGACAAAGATGTCGCGGCTTGAGAGCAATATTGTGGAGGTTAAGCCAAAGCGCCTGCACATATCAGAGCTTTTGGATGCGGTGGTCCAGGACATCCTGCCGAAAGCGCAGAAGAAGGGCCTTAAAGTGGTGAATACCTATACCGGTTCCGGGACAGCATACTATGATATGAAGTGGACGAAGGAAGCTTTAGGGAATATCGTGGACAACGCGGTGAAATATTCTCCTGCCGGCAGCAGGATCATTATATCTGTGAGGGAATATGAGCTTTACGCGACGGTTTCGGTGAAAGATTTTGGCGTCGGGATACGGGAAGAGGATACGGCGAAGATCTTTCGGAGATTCTACCGGGCGGAGGATGTCCATGACGAGGATGGTGTGGGAATCGGGCTGTACCTTGCCAGAGAGATAGTGAGGCGGGAGAACGGATATATAAAAGTAAAGTCCAGGCAGGGGTGCGGGGCAGAATTTATGATGTATCTGCAGAGACGGAGGATATGACAACAGATTCTTTCACCTCTGTTAGATTCCGGAAAGTTCACGGTAAGAACAGGGTGATACAATGGGGACAGTAAAGAGAGCTGTCCTTTTTTGGCATCTTTTACCGGGCAGCGGAAGGGAGTTTTCATGAAGGTATTAAGAACAGTGGATTTAAAAAAATATTATGGCAGCGGGGAGAATCAGGTGAAAGCTTTAGATGGCGTGAACTTAGAGGTTGAGCGGGGAGAGTTCACCGCCATCGTGGGAACCAGCGGAAGCGGGAAATCGACGCTCCTTCACATGCTTGGGGGGCTTGACAGACCCACTTCGGGACAAGTGTATGTGGATGATAAGAATATCCTGAAGCTAAAGAATGACGCGCTGTGTATCTTCCGCAGGAGGAAGATCGGCTTTGTGTTCCAGAGCTACAATCTGGTGCCGGTGCTCAATGCATATGAGAATATCGTACTTCCCATAGAGCTTGACGGAAATACGGTGGATAAAGGGTATGTGGATAAGGTTATTGATGTATTGGGACTTAAAGGCAAGCTTTTAAGCCTGCCAAGTCAGTTGTCCGGCGGGCAGCAGCAGAGAGTGGCGATTGCCAGGGCACTTGCCTCCAAACCGGCAATCCTTCTGGCGGATGAGCCGACAGGGAACTTAGATTCCCGGACGAGCCAGGATGTGCTGGGACTCCTTAAAGTGACCGGGGAGAAATTTGGTCAGACGATCATCATGATCACCCACAACGAGGAGATTGCCCAGCTAGCCGACCGGATCATACGGATCGAGGACGGAAGGATATCGGAAGGCGGTGAGGAGGATGAATAAGATTAGGAATCAAGGCGTTATCAACCGGATTGCCGACCGGACGAGAAAAGCGGGAAGGAGCCGGAATATCATCGCGGTACTTGCCATTGCTTTAACCACCATTCTTTTCACCACACTGTTTACCGTGGGCGGCAGCATCATAAAAAAGCAGCAGGAATCCACCATGCGGCAGGTAGGAGGAAGCGCCCACGCGGGATATAAGTACCTGACCGAACAGGAATATGACATCGTAAAAAAAGATGATAAGCTTAAGGAAGTCTCTTACCGGATCGTAGTCGCGGAGGCGCTGAATAAGGAGCTGCTTAAACTTCGGACGGAAGTCAGTTACTATGAAGATCTGGATGCGAAGTTCTCCTTCTGTTATCCGGAGGTAGGACATATGCCGGAAAAGGAGGACGAGATTGTAACCAGCGACCTGGTGTTAGAACGGCTCGGCATACCCTGTAAGATCGGGGAAAAAGTGCCCTTGGAGCTTAAGATCAATGAAAATGAGCCGATAAAAAAGACATTTACCCTGTGCGGATATTTTAAGGGCGATGCCATATCTCAGGCGCAGGTTGCGGCGGTGTCCAGGGAGTACGCGCGCAAGGTGGCCCCGACGCCGACAACTTCTGCGATGGAGATGAGTATCGATGCGTCGGATTATGCCGGGAGGATCATGGCGGACTTTAACTTCAAGAGCAGTTTTAATCTGGAAAAGCAGGCGGCAGAGCTTGCAAAGCGCTGTGGATTTCCCGAGGATATCGACGTAGGCCTTAACTGGGCATATATGGGCGGAGATGTGGATATAGAAACGATAGGCCTGATCGGGCTGATTCTTTTCGTGATCATCGCATCAGGGTATCTTATCATCTACAATATCTTCTACATCAATGTATACCGGGATATCCGGTATTACGGGCTTCTTAAGACGATCGGGACGACGGGAAAGCAGCTTCGCAAAGTCGTGCACCGGCAGGCGTACATGCTGTCTCTGTATGGGATTCCGGTAGGGATACTGGCCGGGACGCTGGTGGGGAAGATCCTGCTTCCGCTCATCATGAATGAGCTTGCTTTTGCCGGAACGATAGATACGGAGGTTGAGCTGAATGTGTGGGTGTTTGCCGGGGCGGCATTATTTTCCTTCGTGACGGTGCGGCTAAGCTGTATCAAGCCCTGCCATATCGCGTCTAAAGTATCGCCCATCGAGGCGGTCAGATATACGGAAGGAGCGGACGCGGCCCAGGAGAATGCCGGTGTCCGGGAAAAAAGAATATTCCGGGGAACAGGGATGCTTCGGAGAAGGAAGAAGGCCGGGATAAAGAAGACGAAGCGGGTAAGCCCCCGGGCGATGGCCTATCAGAATATCCGCAGGAACCGGAAAAAGATCATCATCGTCGTGGCCTCGCTCTCCCTGTCGCTGGTGCTCCTTAACAGTATTTACAGCCTGATCCTGGGCTTTGACATGGATAAATTCGTGGCGAGTATGACGGTCAGTGATTTTTCCGTGGCAGACGCGACACTTGATAACCTGTCGGTTGATTTTAACGCTATCGTAACAGACGGTGTGACGGAAGAGTTCCTTGAGGCTCTTGAGGGGCAGAAGGGTGTGGAGGAGATCGGGAATATCTACATGAAGGATCTTTCTCCGACTTTCACAGATGAAGCTTATGGGCTGATCGAAGAGCGGATCATAAAGAATCTCCAGGTGAGAGAAGAGTATGGCAGCCTGATGGGCGACCCGGGGGATGCGCCGAGTATAGAAGAATATTGTAAAGAGCCGGGGATTGACGGCGTGGTATACGGTATCGGAAAGATGGTCATGGAACGGCTTGAGAATCCCAAGGGAGAGCTTGACTGGGAGAAATTCTCTACGGGAAAATATGTGATCGCGACCCGGTACGGGCTGAGTGAAGCAAGCACGATCAACTATTTTGAACCGGGGGAGAAGGTCACGGTGGCCAATGAGGAGGGGAAGACGCGGGAGTATGAGGTGCTTGCAGTGGCGGATATGCCCCACGCGTGCGGATTCCAGCATTACGGGCTGTTCAACTGCGACTTTATCCTGCCGGAGGAGGAATACCTGGATCTGATGGGCAAACAGCAGCCGATGCGCACTATCTTCAATGTGGAGCAGGCACAGGAGGAGAAGATGGAAAAGTGGATGGCGGACTACTGCGAACAGGTAAATGAAGAACTTACCTACACGTCCAAGGCGAGTATCGTTGCCCAGTTTGATGCCCAAAAAGATATGTATGCCATAGTAGGCGGCCTTTTGGCACTCATCCTGGCGATGATCGGAATCCTCAATTTTATCAACACGATGGCTACTTCCATCCTGTCGAGGAAGCAGGAATTTGCCATGATGGAGGCTGTGGGTATGACGGGGAACCAGTTGAGGGCCATGCTGTGCTGTGAGGGCGGATATTACGCGCTTTATACGACGGTCTGCGCGGTTATCTTAAGTATCGTTATGAGTGCGACGGCGGTGAGGACTTTAGGAGAAAGCTTCTTTTTCTTCACCTGGCGGCTTTCGGTGATGCCGGTGCTTATCTGTATCCCGGCTGTCCTTGCCGTGGTGGTCCTGGTGCCGGCAGTGAGTTATAAAAGTATGGAGAAGATCAGCGTTGTGGAGAGAATGAGACGTGTAGAATGATTTGTGCAATTTTTCATATTTTTTGTCTTTTGGCGTAAATTTTCTAATAAATTTTCATATTGATTTTAAAAGCCTTTCTGATTAAAATAGTTGCTGGATTTTATGAAGGGGGCTTTTTCATATGAGTGTAGCATTTTGTATACCCTTTATTGGGATATTGCTTTGTATTGCGGTAATGCCGCTGGTAAAAGGAGAGTGGTGGGAGAGCCATCAGCCGCTGGTGGCGGGATTCTGGTCGCTGCTCCTTGTGATTCCCTTTGGTATCGCGTTCGGAGCGGGGGAAGCGTTTGAGGTTGTACTGGAATGTATCATCGGAGATTATCTTCCTTTTATCGTGTTGTTATTCGGGCTGTTCTGTGTGTCGGGAAATATTACGCTGGAAGGTGACCTGGCGGGTTCTCCCAGGGTCAATATCATCCTGCTTGCCATCGGGACGTTGCTTTCAAGCCTGATCGGGACGACAGGCTCCAGTATGCTTATGGTCCGCCCGGTGCTCAAGATGAATTCCTGGAGAAGGCACAGAAAACATATCATGGTGTTTTTTATCTTTCTGGTATCCAACATCGGAGGGTGCTTAACACCTATCGGCGATCCGCCGCTTCTGATGGGATTTTCCAGGGGAGTACCGTTCTCCTGGAGCCTGCATCTGTTCCCGATCCTGCTGTTTAATATGACCGTACTTTTATTTATCTTCTACTGGGTTGACCGGAAGAAATACTGCCGGGAGATTGCCAGAGGGAGGGTGCCGGATATCAGCAGGCCCGGGACGAGGATATCGATTGGCGGGCTCCATAATCTGCTTTTTGTGGTGATGATCGTTGCAGCAGTAATCTTAAGCGGAGTACTGCCGGATCTTCCGGCGTTTAAGACGGCGGAAGGGGCAGTTAAGGGAATCCATATCTACGGAGAAGTGACACTGACCTTCCCGTCCATCATCGAGATGGCGATCATTCTTTTGGCGGCTTTCCTGTCATTTAAGACGACAAGTGAGGAGATCCGCCAGAAGAACCACTTTACCTGGGGCGCGATCAAAGAGGTCGCCGTGCTGTTCGCGGGGATATTTATCACTATGCAGCCGGCGTTGATGCTGCTTAAGAGTGTGGGCGGAAGCCTCGGGCTTACGAGACCGGCGCAGATGTTCTGGGTAACAGGTGCGCTTTCAAGCTTTCTTGACAATACGCCGACGTATCTTGTGTTCCTGACTACTTCAGGGGCGATGGATTTTACGCAGGGTATCGCTACGACCCTTGGGAAGATTCCGGTGGGAATGCTGACGGCCATATCCTGCGGTGCGGTGTTCATGGGGGCGAATACGTATATCGGAAATGCACCGAACTTCATGGTGAAAGCGATTTCCGATGAAAACGGTATCCATATGCCGTCTTTCTTTGGCTATATCCTGTGGTCACTGTGTATTCTGATTCCGGTATTTCTGCTGGACACGCTTGTATTTTTCTTATAGAGGGAGGTAGGTTCGATGGTTTGCACTCAGGAAGAACTTCGCTCGTCAAAGGGCGATGAAAAAGAGCTTCGCATATTGGCGGAGCGGATCTATGATCTGGATACAAAGGTATATAAAAATCTCGGCTCCTCTCTTGGCCGTGTGTTTACAAAAGACAGGGACCGGTGTGTGGATGAGTTGGTATGGGAGATGCTTGCCCGCAATCAGGGGCATATCGTGCGCAGCGATCTGGCGCTGATCAGCAATATGGCACGAACCATCCGTGACGGACAGGTGAAAAAGGAGCTGATGACCGAGTATGACAAGATTCTTACGGAAGTCACAAGTCTTCCTACCAGCTTTGCGGAAGGTGATGTGCTTAATGAGCAGCGCTTGAGACTTAACAAGACCAGCCTTCACAATCGTTTTTCAGAAAATGATCACACGGTTATCTGTATTGGGCGGACATTTGGAAGCGGAGGCAGTGAGATTGGATTTACACTGGCAGATAAGCTTCAGATTAATTATTATGATGCGGAGATTTTCAGTGAGGTGTTGAGAAGGCTTGACGCGGAGCGGGACAATGTGTATGATAAAGGTGGATTTCCCTATATTCTGGATCGGGAGAATAAGGACCGGTATGTGGATACGCGTCCGGCATTCATGACGGAGCAGAAAGTGACGCTTGCACGAAGGTTTAAGGATTTCGGCCGTTATCACGGGCTACCGAAGAAGGATGCCGTGTTCTTCAATCAGAGCCAGTTGATCTGTGATATGGCGAAGAAAGAGGACTTTGTGGTCATGGGACGCTGTGCGGATGTTATATTAGCCAACAATAATATCCCTCATGTCAGCATCTATATTACCGCGCCTTTTGAGCAGAGGCTTCGGCGGGTGATGTCGGTGAATCCGGGACTGACGGAAAAGAAGGCCAGGGAGATGCTAAAGAGGCTTGACAGGAAGCACGTGAAGTATTTTAAATTTTACACCGGACTTGAATGGGGAAAGGCGATGAATTATGATCTCTGTGTGAACAGTGCAAGCTACGGAATCCAGGGGTCAGTGGATATGATCCTTCGGATGTTCAAGGAGGAGTAATTGTGGGCAGAAGAAAGTCTTTTGGAAAATACGACGGATTGAAATACGGATGGCTGAAAGATACGAAGAAGTTTGTTTTACTATTTGTTGTTGTCTTTCTTCTGTTTCGCTTTGTCGTAGGATTTTCTTTTGTGAAGGGTGATTCTATGGAACCATCCCTTAAAAACGGGGAGATGGTGCTGTATCTTAGGGCCGGTAAGGAATACAAGGCCGGGGATGTAGTATCTGTGCGTGTACCGGAAGGCGAGTATTATGTCAAACGTGTGATTGCTGTTGCCGGCGATACGATAGATCTAAGGGATGGTAAGGTTTATATAGATGAGGAACCTCTTGAAGAAACATATATAAAAGGGGAGACTGTCCCGAAGGAGGGGGCGGTCAGATATCCGTTTACTCTTAAGGAAGGTCAGATATTCGTTATGGGTGATAACAGGGAGATATCCAAGGATTCCCGAAGCTTCGGAGTAGTCGGGAAACGGCAGATAAAAGGAAAGATATTGCTGCGCGGAGGAAAGTTCTATATCCGGAGAGTGCAGTAACGGTTTCGGTGCGCCGCCAGGCGCACCTTTATAACTTTTTCCCCAGCATCTCTGGATTGGACGCATACTTTAATGCGGTGTCCTGGCTGATCGTGCCGGCTTTGTATAGATTAAGCAGTGAGCCGTCCATGGATATCATATCCTCTTTCATGGAAGAGTAGATCAGTCCGTCAATCTGGTGTACCTTATTATCGCGTATCATATTGCGTATCGCAGGTGTGACAGTCATAATCTCAAATGCAGGGATGACTCCCCCGTCTGCGGTTGGCACAAGCTGCTGTGAGACAACTGCATTGAGCGTCATGGATAACTGAACGGCAATCTGTCTCTGCTGGCTTGCCGGAAATACATCGATGATCCGGTCAATCGTATTGGCTGCACCGATGGTGTGAAGCGTGGACAGAAGAAGATGTCCGGTCTCGGCAGCAGTCATGGCAACGTTGATCGTCTCATAATCGCGCATCTCTCCCAGAAGTATAACATCAGGGCTTTGGCGAAGGGCCGCCCGCAGAGCCATCACATAGCTGTCTGTATCTACATTGATCTCGCGTTGGCTGACAATGCTGCTTGCGTGTCTGTGAAGGTATTCCAGTGGATCTTCCAGTGTAATAATGTGTTTTTTCTGGTTCTGGTTGATCTGGTTGATGATGCAGGCAAGTGTGGTAGACTTTCCGCTTCCGGCTGGACCGGTGACAAGAACCATCCCTTTTCCGGCATCTCCCAGATGCATGATATACTCCGGAATCCCCAGAGCCTTGAAGTCAGGCAGGTCAAAGGTGATAATACGGATAACTGCAGAAAGTGCGCCCCGCTGCTTATATGCGCTGACACGGAAACGGGATAACCCCTGTATTGCAAATGAAAAATCATCGTCCCCGATATCATACAGAATATCCAGATTCCGATCCCCTGCATGTTGGTAGATCTCTGTTAACAGTAATTCCGTGTCCGGCGGAAGGAGGCGTTCGTCATTGATACGTTTTATAACACCGTCTTTCCGAAATGATACGGGAAGGCCGGAGACGATAAATACGTCAGAAGCTTTTTCTACAATTGCCTGTTCTAAGATTGTTCGTAAATTCATATAGATATCTCCTTATACAATGCTATATATTATGATACTACCGTATGGGCATAAGTTCCAGTGAATCATCACTTTTCCACGTATTGGAGGGCATAAGCTGCCAGGTCAGTATCTCATAGTAATATGGATTTTCCCTCGGGTCTGTCACTTTAAGCTCTACGAAAAGGGTCTGCCGTTCATCTGCTGGGATATTGTAAGAGATGATCGGCTCGCCGGATTCCGTGCTGTAGGACAAGGGAATCACACTGCTTGTCAGAAACTTAAGCGTCAGTGCCTCAAGATATTCTTCCTGGCTCATGGATGTCTCCCGGTAGGTATCCTCTAAGGACTGGTCGATATCGGCGAGAACCCCCTCGGCCTTAGAGGAAGCCTCATAGTAACTGCTTTTATGCTCTGCCAGACGCTCTGTAAAAGAGTAGTCACTCTTGGCGCTTGAGAGAGAAAGTATCGCGAAGGTCACCAGGCACAGTACAAGAAAAACAACCAAAAGTGAAGAAGAGCCGATGGCTGTAAAGTAGGAATTATTTTTATCTTTTTTCATAATCGGTCCTCCTGGCCGCGTGATGGCTGGTATTCAGCTCATAGACAACAGAATTATCGGAAGCGGTTACTTGGATTACAGACTCAAGTAAGGTATTCGCCTCGGTAAAGTCGGCTGTGAGAGTATAAGAGCACTTTTCCTTTGTACAGGGAGAAAAAGTGTCATCATAATATACATTGGCTTTAGCCGCAGTGCCACTGGCTGTTTCTTTACTGACCAGATCGGGATAGGCATCCGCAAGTGACAAAAGCGCATCATCGATACTGTCTGAGGCATCGTATATCTCTGCGATATTCGCACATTCATTTACCGCCTGGGACAGAATCTTCGAATCCCGGCTAAGAAGGTGTGATTTTACAAAAAACTGTACACAGACAGCACTTGTAACCGAGAAAAACAAGATTGCAAGTATGAGTTCCATCAGGAACAGACTGGAAGATTGTGCTCTGCTTCTACGAATCATATGAAACAGTTCCTTTCTGTATAGTATAGTATAAAAGTCAGGATTTCCTGCTGCGGACAGACACATAAGATGAGGCGGTCTGGCCTGTTTCATCCGTACATCGGAAGGAGAAGAGACCGTCTTTCGTCTGTTCCACAGAAAACTCCTGCACCTTTAATATTGTCTGGCCTGCAGAAGCGGATGCTTTTGCGCCGTCTTTTATAAAGATTTCCTTCAACTCATTCTGATAGGAATAGATGTATGTACAGTATGAAGCGTTATCCTTATCCTGTCTGAGCACAAGGGCGTCGCATCCGTCAAAAGTTCCGAGGGAGACATCACCGCCCACATCCTGCTGGTGGATCTTCTCTGAAATATAGGAAAGAGAAGTTCTTGAAGTATAATTTAGGGAGGAATTCTCCGTCGTGGATTGATAAATCCGTGTGGCCAGCAGGATTACAGTAAGTGCGGACAGAGCGAACACGAAAAACAGTGCGACTGGAAACAAAAAGTCTATCATATGTTTTTGTTTTGTCCGAAAGCGCATATGCTAGTCTCCTTTCTCTATAATCGTAATGTCCGGCAGGATGTTGGAGCCGATCACGCGGTAATCGACATAGAAGACATCCTCGTCGTAAGTAAGCCCGTAGTTGTCTTTGAGATAGTCAAGGCTCTCCGGATAAGCGCCCTCCACCGTGTAACAGTAAGTTACGCTCCTTGCGATGGCATTCTCAAGGCTCTCCTTTTGGCGTCTTAATGTACTGTCTGACAGAGAAGAAAGGCCCTGGATAAAAAGGGTAAGTACCGCCAGAAAGACACAGACGGACAGGAGGAATCCGGAAGGCTTGTGTGTTGTTTTTTTATATTGAAAACGGCTCATATGTATATCTCCTGTTTGATATTTACAGTCCGGACATGATTCCCATAAGGGGCAGCATGACCGATAAAAGGATGGCACCTACGATCAGGGATAAAAGAATGACCAATGTAGGTTCCAAAGTGGCAAGAATATTATTCATCCGGTTATCGATGTTGTCCTGATAAAGGGAAGCGATGGTATCCATCACCTGATCCATGGAGCCGGTTTTTGAGCCTATGGAAGCCATCCGCGCATACATTCCGGTAAAGATACCGGAGGCAAACAGTGCATCGGTCAAGTCTGTTCCCTCGTTGATCCGATTCTGGCAGTCATTAAGCTTTTTCTGGAAAAACGGGTCGTCATTGAGAGAATCCACCAGTTCCATACTCCGTTCCGGATTCAGGCCGCTGCTCAGTGTAAGTGCCATACCGCTTGCGAATCGGCAGGAAGCGAGCTCTTCATAGACCGCCTTTGAAAATGCGAACTTATATCCCAGCTGCCTTAACAGCTTCCGTCCTGACTGTGAGCGCGTCCCGTAAAGGATAAGTGCCGCCAGGAGGACAAGAAGTGATATGAATACAATGGAATAACGGTTGATGGTTGTTCCCATATTCATCAGGACGCGGGAGAATCCGGTCATCTCCGTGCCAAGCTGTACGAATACCTGATTGAAGAGCGGCATGACCTTTACAAGGAGTACGATGATAACGACGACCATCATACCTGTCATGATCATTGGGTAAGTAACCGCGCTGCGGATGCTTTTTGCTACGGCGTCCTCCCGCTCGTAGTGGGTCTGGAGCGCAGCCATGACCTCATCGAGAGTACCGGTCTCTTCCCCAATCTGTACCATGTGTGTCATGTAGGAAGGGAACATCCCGGATTCTGCAAGAGCCTGGTACAGACTTCCTGTTTCCTCCATATTTTCAATTAAAGCTTTTAAGAGAGGCTCTTCCTCGGGAGAAAATGTGTCCTCCAGCATAATATTAAGCCCTTCTAAGGTCGAAATGCCTGACTTTAGAATCAGTGCGACCTGTCCGCAGAAGGAAGCCAGTTCAATACTGGAAAATGCTTTTCCGAGTGCGTTTGTATGCTTCATAAGTATGTTCCTCCATGTATTTGTTAAGTTTCCTTGTAAAATCTGTAGAAGTTTCTGAAGGAGAAAAAGTAAGCTCTGGAACGGAAATAATTCTTACGTATGAAAAGCGAGACGACTTAAGTTACGAAGTACATTATTTCTATGATGGCGAGGAAAAAGAGAAGGCAGAAGTAACAAACGTTATTTTTGGATCAGTAATTCCATATGATGATTCTGAGACAAAGGATTATGATGAACATCACTATGTACTTGATAAGGTAGAAAAAACTGGAGATGGAACAGTAACCACGACGCCAGAGAAGAACATTATTAATGTATATTATCTTTTGGATGATAATGGACCAGATGGCACTCCGGATGGTATTGCAGATGCCGAAGAGTATCATGTAACCTATCAGGGCAATGGAGGTGCTAATAAGCTTGGTGAAACAAGTTATAAAGATCCGAACATTTATCCGGCAGCATACACATCGGTTTATGCAAGCCCTGGCGATATGTTCACAAAGACTAATGCAGTGTTCTCACATTGGAAAGATGCTAAGACTGGCAAAGAGATAAAAGCAGATGAAGAATTTGTAATGCCGGGCGAAGATGTTACTCTGGTAGCTCAGTGGAAGAGCCTGTCAATCAGTAAAAACTATGCATCAAAAGCTGATAATACAGCATTTGGCTTAGGAGATACCGTACCTTTCACCATTACCGTAAGTAACAGCGGAGATACAGCAGTAACTAATGATGTAGTAGTAACAGATACACTTCCTGGTATTGTTATCGATGGAGGTACAGGTTATACCGTAGCAGGTGATACAGCAACGGTTTCCGCAGCGGCATTAGCGCAGGGTGCAGTGACGATCAATGCACATTATGTAGTAACAGTAGATGATATTGGAGGAACTGGTTTCATCAATACTGCAACGGCAGTAACAACGGGAGATGAAGAGGGCGTAAGCGTAACTGCAACAACGGATGCAATCCCGATGGAAGGTGTCAATGAACAGATTACGATGAAGAAGGCAGTTACCAATATTGATGAAGCAACGGGAACAGATGCTAATGGAAATAAGGCATTTGCGTTAGGCGATACCGTTAAGTTTGATATCGAAGTCAGCAATACAGGTAACCAGAACTTATCAGATATTGTAGTTGAAGAACAGCTTGCAGGTGCGACTATTGTTAACGGCGAGGGTTATACGGTAAGAAACAATACAGCACATATCAGCATTCTGAACGCCGGAGCTGCTGATAACACAGTAGTTGTAAAGGCAGAATATGTTGTTAAGCAATCTGACCTTGGCAATCCGAATTTCAGAAATATCGCTACAGCTACATCTGGAGACACGGATGGAACAGGTACAACTGATCCGATTCCGGTTGACGGACAGAATCCGGAATTCTCCGTTGAAAAGACAGTGGAAAATCCACAGGACGAGTACATGGTTGGAGATACCATTGACTATGTGATTACTGTAAGAAATACCGGAAATAAGGATTTGGACAATGTAGAAGTTACGGATAACCTTCAGGGTGCGTCCGGGCAGGTAACATTTGCAGAACAAAACGGAGTTGCGATTAACGGTAACGTAGCAACGATTGAAAATCTTCCTGTAGGGAAGACGGTAACATTGAACTGCAGCTATAAGATAACAAGAGATGATGCAAATGCATCTATCAGAAACATAGCAGTAGTGAACGGAACAACCACAAATCCAGAGGATCCGGATCCGGAGCCGAAGGAAGACGGAACAGAAGATAGAAATGTAGAGAACATCTACAACTTAACTATCCACTACGTATACGCTACAGGCGGTACGGCAGCACCGGATGTCACAGGACAGTACTTGGCAGGCGAAAGCTTCGGGCCGTTCTACTCACCGGAGATTGAAGGTTATTTACCGGATTACTCATTCGTGAGAAGTGACAGAGAAGGTATGCCGGCAAGGGATGTTGAGTTTACCATCGTTTATACGGCAATAGCTACGACACCGATTACACCGGTAACACCTGCACCGACGACACCGGTCGTACCGCAAGGCACAGTACCGGGAGCACCGTTGCCGACACCTGCACCGGCGGCACCAGCAGCTCCGGCGGCTCCGGCAGCAGCAGCAGCGGCGACACCGTTAGCGGCAGTACCGGCAGAACCAATACCGGGAGCAGCAATCGTACCGGAAGGAGACGGTGATGTAGGAGTAGTACCAGTCATGGATGAAGAAGTGCCGTTGACGAACCGAGACCTCATCGACCACCTCTGCTGTATTATACATTTCTTATTGATGCTGTTAGCTTTACTCATGTATGCGTTCTATACAAAGAGCATGAAGAAGCAGCAGGTAAGGATTGCAGAGCTCAGAGATGAGTACGAGATGGAAGTACAAAGAAGACGGTTAGGGCTTGGCAGATAATCAATCATATGATGCGAGGGTTAAAAGGTCTATATGGCTTTGAGACCCCGCGGCATCATGAAACGTAACACGGAAAAATGAGAAGGAGGTAACACAGATGTTGTATAATTTATATGAATATTCACATCATACATTAGGGTTGCACCTCTGGGATCTGCCGACGATTCTGGTAGCAGTAATTACAGTTATTGTACTTATCGTACATAGCCATAACCAGAAGAAACGTGAGGATGATTTCGAAGAGGAGCGGCGGGATAAACTGGAGCAGCTCAATAAAGAAGCTGTAGATTCACTTAAGGCATAGCAGCAAGAAGGAGGAAACATTATGGCATATGTTTTAGAGCATACCAAGTTGGGTTTTTGCGGGTGGGACCTTATCGCACTGATCGTGCTGATTGTTGTTATCGCAGCATTCGTATGGAAGCACCACGAGATGAAAAAAGAACAGAAAGACCTGGAAGACATGATATCTGAGCTGTATGCAGATGATACAGTGAAGATGGATAGTCAGGTATAAAGAGATGCGTAAGGAGCAGCGGGATGGCTGCTCCTTACTTGTACAATGGGGGATAGTCATCTATGCAATATACCTATATCTGACTATTTAATATAAGCATTTTACTTTGCAAAAAAATATTTTATCCTGTTAGGTAAAGGAGGAATAAAATATGACAATACAGGAATTATTAATGAAGAAAAAATGCAGGCTTTGTATCAATGTGGTATTGGTTCTTACGTTAATTTTGGGGCTGATACTTCCGACATCAGACGTAAATGCAGCAGGAAAAGGAAAATCAAAAAAGGTGTTGGTTGTATATTTTTCAGCGACAGGGACGACGAAAGACGCTGCAAAGAAAATTAAAAAGGCGACAGGAGGCAAACTGTATAAGATTAATGCGGCAAAGAAGTATACGAATGCCGATTTGGATTACAGCAATGATAATTGCCGGGCAAACAGGGAACAGAGGAATGAAAATAGCAGACCCAAAATAAAGGGGAAAATAAAAAATATCCGTAAATATGATGTAATATTTATCGGATATCCCATATGGTGGGGAAAAGAGCCAAAGATTGTCCGTACATTTTTGGAATCTTATAATCTGAAAGGGAAGAAGATCGTTCCATTTTGTACCAGCGGCGGAAGCGGAATTTCCGGCAGCATGAAGGGTATTAAAGCAGCGGCAAAAGGCGCGAAAGTAGTAAAGGGGAAGGATTTGACGGATTCTTCGTCTAAGAGCGTAGCAAAATGGGCGAAGAAAAAAGTGAAGTAGAATTGATTATTGTCAGTATTTGTAATAAAATAGGAAAGAACGATACGATGATGAAGGAGTAGTTGGGGATTATGAGACGAATACTGATGATGGTATTACGAAACTGGTACTATGTGCCGTTTGCGTGGATAAAGCTCTGCTGGCGTGCTGCGCACCCAGATAAATATACGGATTATGAGCATTTTGTGTTTCTCAGGGACATTACCCACCGTGCAAATAAAGGAGGGAATGTGCACATTGTCGTGACGGGAAGAGAGAATCTTCCGAACGAAGACGGCTTTATGTATTTTCCAAATCATCAGGGACTTTATGATGTGCTTGCGATGCTGGAAGCAAGTCCCACGCCATTTTCAGTAGTGGCCAAGAAGGAGATTCGGGATGTGCCGTTTTTAAAGCAGGTGGTGAGCTGTATGCGTGCCTTTCTATTGGATCGTGAGAACGTCCGTCAGGCGATGGAGGTCATTATCAATGTTTCGAAGGAAGTGGAAAAGGGGAGAAATTACCTGATATTCGCAGAGGGGACACGCTCAAAGAAGGGGAATGAAACATTGGATTTTAAGAGCGGGTCTTTTAAATCGGCCACGAAGGCCAAGTGTCCGGTAGTGCCGGTAGTCCTTATCGATTCGTTCAAGCCTTTTGATATTAGCAGTCTGGCTCCGGTGGACGTGCAGGTGCATTTCCTTAAGCCCCTTTATTATGAAGAATATAAGGATATGAAGACAAAAGAACTGGCAGTGTGCGTGAAAGCAAGAATTGATGAGAAAATGAAAGATATAATCGGAAATACAAACTGCGGATAGAAAAAGAATTAATATATTTTTGTACATTTAATGCAACACTTTCCTTATTATATTACTCTAATATACAAAACCGATGATTGATTTTAAGGAAAGGAGAGAAGTTAATGAAGACGAAAAAGACGATCTTGTGTTTGTTGACGGTCAGCCTGCTCAGTATGTCAGTAGTGCCTGCTATGACAGTGAGAGCATCGGAGAGTTCTGTTATCAAAAAGTTATGCGGTAGGTTTTCGGATTATTTGAGTTACAGCGTAGGCGGTCAAAAAGATGGAGAAACCATATCGCTGGATTTTAAAAAGCGGAAAGACCGCAAAAAGGCGCTGAGGTTTATGCCGGATTTGCTTAGTAAGATGGGTGCTAGCGATGCTTCAAAGTTTCTTTTCGGAAAGAGAGTGTCCGGGAAGATGACGGTGACCAATATCGATTGGAGAGAGAATAGAGATATTATTAAAATCAAAAAGATTGTTAAAAAACAAGGACGAAAATATCAAGTGAATTTTGATTTGATTTACCATGAAGACTCTGACAATACGAAGAAAAAGTATGGAAGCGGCGTATTTTACCTGAAAAAAGTAAAAAACTCCAGGTATATTGTGACGAAACTGAAAGTGAAAAAAATATGTAGATCACCTGGTTTAATATAAGGAATCGGAGAAAAAGGGATTGACAATAACCACAAGCTTTAGTATAATACCCTTGTTTGGAGAAATACTCAAGAGGCTGAAGAGGCGCCCCTGCTAAGGGTGTAGGTCGGGTGACCGGCGCGAGGGTTCAAATCCCTCTTTCTCCGTGAATTTAATGTACGGGAAACATCTGTGGTTATCAGGGGTTTCCCGTATTTTTGTTTTGTTAAAAAGCTCATTTTTCCTGAGAACTCTTGAGAACTTTGTTGCTTTTAAGAATACCATCTTGTATACTAAATTCATAAGTTGTTTATCTGAAACTAGAGTTTATTTTAAAGGAGGAAGCTTTATGTATAGCTCAATTATAGAAATTAAGAAAAGTGTTTCTGGTGAGATGTTAGAAAAATTGCGTCAGACTGCTGAAAAAGCTTTTTCTAATCGTGCTGGTAGCGTTAAAAATTCAAGCGATGATTCGCATCGATTGGTTTTCAAGGGGGGAGAAAATGCTTATCCATGCTTAGATTTGGGAGTTGCAGAATTAGCAGACAAGGACAGTTTTAGAAAGCAAGTTGCTTCTTGGGATTGGATTGATGACGAAGAGCCGGGGGAAAGCTGTGATATTCTAGCGGTATACGCAGAACCGGTATATTGATATGGCTGGAACAAGAAAACAAATCTCTTTCGATTTGGACACAAAAGCTTTGGAAAAATACTATCCTGGCGAAAGCTGGAATAATGCTTATGACATTATAAAAAGGCATATGATAAAAAATGGTTTTAAGTGGCTGCAGGGGTCAGTATACGTTTCTGAGCAAACGATGACGACTGGAAAAGTAACACGTATTTTGAGAAATCTTGTCAAGAAAAATCCTTGGCTTAATTTATGTATGCGTGATTGTCGCGAAACAAATATCAGTAAAGAGCACAGCAAAAATCATATATTTGATAAAGAGACACAAAACCCTTGACGAGACAGCCGTTTTTTCCTATAATAATAACGCAAAAGAAAAAACGCTGACGAAGACAGTAGGCTATATTCAAACGGCACAGCGAGCCGGGGAAGGTGGAAGCCCGGTGCAAGTAGGATATGGTTGAATATCACTTCCGAGTTGCGGCTTCCGAACGGCTTAAGTTAGTATCAGTAGGAACCGACGGAGTCCCGCCGTTATGTGGGAGACATATGACAGTATGTTTAGGTGGTTGATAAACGAAAGCGCAGCTTTTGTCCTATACAGGGCAGAAGCTTTTTTTGTTACTGTTTGCCAGGGCACTGATTGGGTTACAGTAGCGTTTTTGCACAAATAATATTTTTTTAGAAGGAGGATTACAATGTACAAGAAAGTTTCGACAGACTTGAATTTTGTAGACAGAGAAAAGACCGTCCAGAAGTTCTGGGAGGACAACCATATTTTTGAGAAGAGTATGGAGGAGAATGACGGCAACGATATCTATATGTTTTATGACGGGCCGCCGACAGCTAACGGTAAGCCCCATATCGGCCATGTGCTGACTCGTGTAATTAAGGACATGATCCCGAGATACCGCACTATGAAAGGATATCAGGTGCCGAGAAAGGCAGGCTGGGATACCCACGGACTTCCGGTAGAGCTTGAGGTGGAAAAGGCTCTTGGGCTTGACGGCAAAGAACAGATTGAGGAATATGGTTTAGAGCCGTTTATCGACAAATGTAAGGAGAGCGTCTGGAAGTACAAGGGGATGTGGGAAGATTTCTCCGGTACAGTGGGCTTCTGGGCGGATATGGACAATCCGTATGTAACCTACCACAATGATTATATCGAGTCCGAGTGGTGGGCGCTTAAGAAGATCTGGGACAAGGGACTGCTTTATAAAGGCTTCAAGATCGTGCCTTACTGTCCGCGCTGCGGTACGCCGCTTTCCGCCCAGGAGGTAGCGCAGGGGTATAAGGATGTGAAGGAGCGCTCTGCGATCGTGCGTTTTAAAGCAGTGGGAGAGGATGCTTATCTTCTGGCGTGGACGACTACGCCGTGGACACTCCCGTCGAACCTGGGATTGTGTGTGAACCCGAAGGAGACGTATGCGAAAGTCCGGTGTATCGACGGCTTTACCTATTATATGGCGGAGGCTCTTCTCGATACGGTGCTTTCTCCGCTGGCGAAAGAAGGGGAAGCAGCCTATGAAGTGCTTGAGACTTATACCGGAAAGGATCTGGAGTATAAGGAATACGAGCCGCTCTACCAGTGTGCGGCGGATGGTATCGCTGGACAGCATAAGAAAGCTTTCTATGTGACCTGCGATGATTATGTAACACTGACGGATGGTACAGGAGTAGTACACATCGCTCCGGCATTCGGTGAGGACGATGCGAAGGTGTGCAGAAAGTACGATATGCCGTTTGTGCAGCTTGTGGATGAGAAGGGGAATATGGCGGAGTCCACGCCATTTGCCGGGTTGTTCGTAAAGAAGGCGGACCCGGAGGTCCTTAAAGACTTAGAGGAGAGAAAGCTTCTTTTCAGCGCACCGAACTTTGAGCACAGCTACCCCCATTGCTGGAGATGTGATACACCGCTGATCTACTATGCGAGGGAATCCTGGTTTATCAAGATGA
Organism: uncultured Dorea sp.; assembly: GCA_910586965.1. Classification (GTDB taxonomy): domain Bacteria; phylum Bacillota; class Clostridia; order Lachnospirales; family Lachnospiraceae; genus MD308. Next base: position 34,530 of record CAJUMF010000003.1, read on the forward strand.
CGGATGTGAAGGAAGATCTGATCGCCAATAATAATACCATCAACTGGATTCCGGAGAGTATCGGAAAAGGCCGTTTTGGTGACTGGCTGGAGAATGTCCAGGACTGGGGCATCAGCCGGAACCGTTATTGGGGGACTCCTTTAAATATCTGGGAATGTGAGTGCGGACATCAGCATTCCGTTGGAAGTATCGAGGAATTAAAGTCCATGTCCGGCAACTGTCCGGAGGATATCGAGCTTCATCGGCCGTATATCGACGAAGTGACGATCCGCTGTCCGAAGTGCGGTAAGGAGATGCACCGCGTGCCGGAGGTTATCGACTGCTGGTTTGACTCCGGGGCGATGCCTTTCGCGCAGCATCATTATCCTTTTGAGAATCAGGACGTGTTTGAGCAGCAGTTCCCGGCGGACTTTATCTCCGAGGCGGTAGACCAGACCAGAGGATGGTTCTATTCGCTGCTTGCGATTTCTACCCTGATCTTCAACAAGGCTCCGTATAAGAATGTTATCGTCCTTGGGCATGTGCAGGATGAGAAGGGGCAGAAGATGAGTAAGTCGAAGGGAAATGCCATTGACCCCTTTGACGCATTGGAAAAATACGGTGCAGACGCTATCCGCTGGTATTTCTACGTGAACAGTGCGCCGTGGCTGCCGAACCGTTTCCACGGAAAAGCGGTAGTGGAAGGACAGCGCAAGTTCATGGGGACGCTGTGGAACACCTACGCATTCTTTGTATTGTACGCGAATATTGACCAGTTTGACGCAACAAAATATACATTAGAGTACGATAAGTTATCTGTGATGGATAAATGGCTCCTCTCCAAGCTGAACACGCTGGTAAAAGAGGTGGATGATGATCTTGGTAATTATCGGATTCCGGAGGCGGCAAGAGCGTTGCAGGATTTTGTGGATGACATGAGCAACTGGTATGTCAGAAGAAGCCGGGAGCGTTTTTGGGCGAAGGGCATGGAGCAGGATAAGATCAATGCATATATGACGCTTTACACTGCTCTTGTGGTATGCAGCAAGGCGGCAGCTCCGCTGATTCCGTTTATGACGGAGGATATCTACCGGAATCTTGTAAAAAGTATCGATGAAAATGCACCGGAGAGTATCCATCTGTGTGACTTCCCTGAGGCAGAAGAAAAGTTCATCGACAAGGAGTTAGAGGCGAACATGGACAATGTGCTAAGGCTCGTTGTGATGGGCCGCGCCTGCAGGAATACGGCAAATATCAAGAACCGTCAGCCAATCGGGCAGATGTACGTAAAAGCAGAGTTTGAGCTTCCAAAGTTCTACGAGGATATCGTTGCGGACGAGCTGAACGTGAAAACTGTAACATTTACACAAGAAGTACGAGATTTCACCTCTTATTCTTTTAAACCTCAGCTAAAGACAGTGGGGCCGAAATATGGTAAAATGTTAGGCGGAATTAAAGCAATACTCAGTGAGATTGACGGCAATGCAGCGATGGATGAGCTGAATGCTTCAGGCGCGCTTAAGCTCGATGTGAATGGACAGGAGATTACCTTGTTCCGGGAGGATCTTTTGATCGAATCTGCGCAGACGGAAGGATACGTGTCTGAGAATGATAACGGGATCACCGTTGTCCTGGATACGAACCTGTCGGAGGAGCTTTTAGAGGAAGGCTTCGTACGTGAGATCATCAGCAAGGTTCAGACGATGCGTAAGGAAGCGGGCTTTGAGGTGATGGATAAGATCACGGTCACTTACGAGGGAACTGAGAAGGCCGGAAAGGTATTTGCCGGCAATGCAGCAGTCATCGGCGACGAGACGCTGGCTGTTTCCGTTGAAGAGAAAGCTCCGGCAGGATACGTGAAAGAGTGGAAGATTAACGGGGAAAAAGTTACACTGGGTGTAGAAAGGATTTAGACAGATGAATGCAAGATTAAGCAAATCAATATTTAAGAGAGATGTGCAGGAGAATGTCAGAAGATTATTCCGTAAAGAATTGGACGAGGCAAACCCGCAGGAAAAGTTCCAGGCGGTATCCTACGCAGTAAAAGAGGCGATCATTGACAATTGGATCGCGACGCAGAGACAGTTTGATAAAGATGACCCGAAGATTGTATACTATATGTCCATGGAGTTTCTGATGGGCCGTGCCCTCGGGAATAACCTGATCAATATGACCGCTTATAAAGAAGTCGCGGAAGCTCTTGATGAGCTTGGTATTAACTTAAACGAGATAGAGGATCAGGAACCGGATCCGGCTCTTGGAAACGGCGGTCTGGGACGTCTTGCGGCATGTTTCCTTGACTCTCTGGCTTCTCTCGGATATGCGGCTTACGGCTGCGGCATCCGTTACCGCTATGGTATGTTCAAACAGAAGATCAAAGACGGTTATCAGGTGGAAGCGCCGGATAACTGGCTAAAGGACGGCAATCCTTTTGAACTTCGAAGACCCGAGTATGCGAAGGAGATTCGTTTCGGCGGCAATATCCGTGTAGAGTATGACGAGACAGGAAAGACGATATTCAAGCAGGAGAACTATGAGTCCGTGCGCGCGGTCCCGTATGATTATCCGATTGTAGGTTATAACAATAATCAGGTGAATACGCTTCGTATCTGGGACGCAGAACCGATTGTGGATTTCCAGCTTGAGTCCTTCGACCGGGGGGATTACCACAAAGCTGTAGAGCAGCAGAACCTTGCGAAGAATATTGTTGAGGTACTGTACCCCAATGATAATCATTACGCAGGAAAAGAGCTTCGTCTGAAACAGCAGTACTTCTTTGTATCTGCAAGCCTTCAGGCGGCTGTCGCAAAATATATGAGAAGCCACGACGACGTAAGAAAGCTTTACGAGAAAGCGACGTTCCAGATGAACGATACCCATCCGACGGTAGCAGTGGCAGAGCTGATGAGGATCCTTCTCGATGATTACCAGCTCGGCTGGAATGAGGCGTGGGAGGTTACCACAAAGGCATGTGCATATACGAACCATACCATCATGGCAGAGGCTCTTGAGAAGTGGCCCATCGACCTGTTCTCGAGACTCCTTCCGCGAGTATATCAGATCATCCAGGAGATTGACCGCCGCTTTATCATCCAGGTGCGCGAGATGTATCCGGGCGATGAGGAGAAGGTAAAGAAGATGGGAATCCTGCGGGACGGCCAGGTTAAGATGGCACATCTTGCAATCGTGGCAGGTTACTCTGTGAATGGTGTTGCAAGGCTTCATACAGAGATCCTTAAGAAACGTGAGCTCAAGGACTTTTATGAGATGATGCCGGAGAAGTTCAATAATAAGACCAATGGTATCACACAGAGACGTTTCCTCATGCACGGCAATCCGCTCCTTGCGGACTGGGTATCTAAGAAGCTGTGTACAAGGGACTGGGCGATGGATCTTACGCTGATGAGCGGCCTTAAGAAGTATGCGGACGATGAGACTTCTCTCAGGGAATTTATGAAGATCAAGCGCAAGAACAAAGAGCGTCTTGCAGCGTATATTATGGAGCATAACGGGATTGAGATCGATCCGGATTCGATTTTTGATGTACAGGTTAAGAGGCTTCACGAGTATAAGAGACAGCTCCTTAACATCCTGCATGTGATGTATTTGTACAACAAGATCAAGACCCACCCGGAGATGAGCTTCTATCCGAGAACATTTATCTTTGGTGCAAAGGCTTCTGCCGGATATGTCCGTGCCAAGGAGATTATCAAGCTGATCAATTCTGTGGCTGATGTAGTCAACAATGACCGCAGCATCAACGGAAAGCTCAAGGTTGTGTTTATCGAGGATTACCGTGTATCTATCGCAGAATGGATCTTCGCGGCAGCAGATGTGAGTGAGCAGATATCTACGGCATCTAAGGAAGCTTCCGGTACAGGTAACATGAAGTTCATGTTAAACGGTGCACCGACGATTGGTACGATGGACGGTGCGAATGTGGAGATTGTAGAAGAGGTTGGTGAGGAGAACGCATTTATCTTTGGTATGAGTTCTGATGAAGTTATGGCTTACGAGAAAAACGGCGGTTATAATCCATATGATGTCTACAATAATGACGAGGAGATCCGCCGCGTGGTGAACCAGCTTGTAGACGGTACGTATGCGGAGGGTGATTCGGAGAGATACCGTGACCTTTACAACAGTCTGCTGGTCCAGAAAGGAAATGATAAAGCGGATATGTACTTTATCCTGAAGGATTTCCGTGCATATGCGCAGGCGCAGGAGAAGGTAGAGGAAGCTTACAAGGATAAGGACAGATGGGCGAAGATGGCACTGCTTAATACGGCCTGCTGCGGAAAATTCTCTTCTGACCGGACAATTGAGGAGTACGTAGATGATATCTGGAAGTTAGATAAGATCAAAGTTGAGGTATAAAAGTGACAGCCCTCTCATACAGTAATGTATGGGAGGGTTTTTTATGCGGCAGAAATTCAGACAATTTGGGTATTACCTGGTTATTATCGTGTTATTGCCTTATGTGATAACTGTTTTTATAAATGGTCCAAGCATCGCTACTTCATCTCACGTAGACGGCACATACGTAAAGGTCCGGCTGGGTGAGAACCAGACGGCGGAAGAAGCCGGGGAAGGCAGCGTCATCGACCTTCCGATCGAAGAGTACTGTATCGGGATTATGGCAAAGGAAGTCTTGCCAGAGTATGAGAAAGAGATGCTTAAGGCACAGGCAGTCCTTGTCCGCACGGACGTATACCGCAGGATAGAGAAAGAAGGGAGCGGCGCGGTGCTTGAGGATTCCTTCTGGACCCAGAAGGAGATGGAAAAGGCGTGGGGCGTGACCAAATATTCCAGATATTATAATAAGCTTAGAACTGCGTGGCGCGATACCGAAGGACAGGTGCTTATGTATGACGGAAAGCTTGCGAAAACTCCGTTTTTCCGGTTGAGCAATGGAAGTACAAGAGACGGAAAGGAAGTGCTGGGGAAAGGGTATCCCTATCTTAGGATTATGGAGTGTCCGATGGATATTGAAGCTGAAGAGCAGATTCAGACGGTCACATTGGATGACATGGATGCGGAGATAAAGATGTGTGATACGGCCGGATATGTGCTCAGTGTTCAAGTGGGCAAGGAAGAGGTCAGCGGGGAGGAGTTTCGGACAAATTATCATCTGGCGTCGAGTTGCTTTACTTTGCAGAAATATAATGGTAAGCTTCGGATTACAACGAGAGGAGTGGGGCATGGATTGGGGATGAGCCAGAATACAGCAAATGAGATGGCAAAACACGGACGGAAGTACGAGGAGATACTGGAAGAATTTTTTGAAGATACAGATATAAAGGAAGTCACAGATATCGTATTGGCAAGTCCTTCTGAGTAAAGTTTGATTTAATTGCATTTCTAAGAATAAGTCGGTCACTATCTGGCAAAAATAAAGTCAGAGGTGGTGATAATAATGAATGAAAGGCAACAAACTCCAAGATTTAAGCCAAAACGAAAGAACAGAGGAGCAGCCGTAGCGGCAGTGCTGTGCTTTGTGGCAGCAATTGCAATTGTGGGAACATATACATTTAAAGACTACAGAGAATCACAGCGGGAAATCGAACAGATGGAGCTGTCGCAGGCGAAAAAGCAGGAGCCAAAAGAAAGGACGGAGGATTCAAAGCCGACCAACACGGAAATGATCATCAATGAGAAAGAAGATACTTTAGATCACATTGCCGAGGCTGCTGAGACAGAGGATACGGAAGAAGAAGAGAAAAATGATGCGGAGAGCGAGACGGAAAACAGCACGGAACAGACAGCGGGACAGAGCAAGGCGGTGAATTTTTCCAGTGACAGCAAGCTTCTCTGGCCGGTGGAAGGAACACTTTTGATGAATTATAGCATGGACAAGACGGTGTATTTTTCTACATTGGATCAGTTCAAGTACAATCCGGCACTGGTGATTTCCGGGGAAAAGGGTGATCAGATCATATCTTCAGCGCCGGGAATCGTAAAGTCCATCGACAAGACCGCGGAGACAGGAACTACTATCAATGTGGACATCGGCGGCGGATACGAGCTGTTCTATGGGCAGTTAAATGATGTGAAAGTGAAAACCGGAGATTATGTAGACAGCAAGACGGTTCTCGGATATGTGGGAGACCCGACGATCTACTACAGTGTGGAAGGCTGCAACGTATATTTTGAGATGAGAAAAGACGGCCAGCCGGTCAATCCCATGGATTTTCTGGTGGAATAAACAGTAAAAGATGAAATAGAAATAACGGTCCGGCGGTATGCAGGGCTGTTATTTTTTGCCTGGTTCGTCTATAATGATAGCAGATATAAAAGCGGCAGGTGAGAGGATGAATTATACATATATTGTAGAATGCAGAGACAAAAGCCTTTACACAGGCTGGACGACAGACATTGAGAAGCGTATAGCTGCTCATAATGAAGGAAAAGGTGCAAAATATACGAAGAGCCGCCGTCCGGTGAAGCTTGTGTATACAGAGGAGCATGAGACGAAAAACGATGCCATGAAGCGGGAATACGCTATAAAGCGTATGACCCGCCAAGAGAAATTAGCGATGATCGAAAAGGCTAAAGTACAAATACATACATGACAACAAAGTGGCACGCGCTGCCGCCCATGACAAACAGATGGAAGATTTCGTGGCTTCCAAAATTCTTATGCTTCAGATTAAAGAGCGGAAGTTTGAGGGCGTAGATGACGCCGCCCACCGTGTAGATGACACCGCCTGCAAGGAGCCATAGGAAGGCTGCCGTTGACATGGAATTTAATATCTGAGTAAACGCTAAGACACAGGTCCAGCCCATACCGATATACAGTACAGATGATACCCATCTGGGACAATAAACCCAGAAAGCTTTGAGCAGTATACCGATGATGGCAAAACTCCATACGATTGCGAGAAGGATAACGCCTCTTTTTCCGCCTAAAACGAGAAGGCAGATCGGCGTGTAGCTTCCGGCAATAAGGACACTGATCATCATATGATCGACTTTTTTCAAAATCGTATTAATCCGTTCCGAGCGGTTGAAGGTATGATAAGTGGTGCTTGCTGCATACAATAAGATCAGGCTTGCCGCATAGATGATAATTGATATAAGGTAAATGCGGCCTGGTTCATGAGCAGCCTTGATAATGAGCGGAACCGCAGCAAATATAGCCATAAGCATTCCGATAAAATGAGTGATTGCGCTTCCGGGATCTTTTACATAACGGTTAATAGTATCTGACATACGATATACCTCCTTAAATATATTATATAACAACATGTAGTTTTTAAAACTATATTAAGCATATATCCATATTATACCCGAAATAAAAAAAATGCAAGCATTAAATTTAATTTTAATGCTTGCATTTTCGACATATATTAGTCAGACATATTTGCCTTCTCTATGACTTCTTCCTGTAATTTGTCAAACATTGCCATACATTCATCCACAGTGGCGCCATTCAGAAGTTCCCGCACAATCAGGCAAGTATTTCCCCATTGCTCCACATTCATAGCGGCGTTGGAGCCTAAGACATAGACATTGTCTTTTACCCGGTCCTGGAGCGGCTCTAATGCCGGAACACATTCTACCTCCACGTTTTTGGAGGGGGAGATAACTTTGTTCGTCTCCGCATATAATTGCAGCGCTTCGTCGGACAGGATAATGTCCAGAACGTTCAGGGCATCGTCAGCGTTTTCGGAGCCTGTGCATATGCCATATCCGGTTATGGGTATGACGGGCATCTGCCCCAGCTTGCTTGGGAATCCGATGACCTGCATGTTAAAATCAGGCTTTCCGTAAGCGGTCTCTGCGTTGGCAGCTCCCCAGTAAGCCATTACGATAGGTGTTTTCTGAGCCAGAAAGTCGGGGCCTTCCCCTTCTATAGCCTCATAAGTATAAGCGGTCTTTGCGTCAATATAGCCTTTGTCAATCAGCTCTTTTAAGAATTCAAAGCCGGGGCGCATATAGTCGCTGTACTTGGCATCCCCTTTGTTGAGAGCGTCAATTTCCGCCTCCGTGCTGCCACCGTTGTATAAATCTGCGTAGGCCTGCGCGAGGACAAAGTTTTCCAGCCACCAGCGGTTTGCGCCGATGGGAGTCTCGATGCCGTTTTCCTTGAACACTTTGCAGCATTCCATAAATTCTTCCGGGGTATTGGGCAGCTTAAGCTTATACTTATCAAACATATCCTTGTTGATAAACAGGCCGTAAGCGACAACCTCCTGGGGAATGGCAACCAGTTTGCCGTCAATAGTATTAGCGGCTTTTACCACATCCCTGAGATTTTTGGCGCTCTCAAGGCCGGATAAGTCCATAAGCCTCCCCTCATATCCTAAAGTCTGCATCGTGTCCGGATTCATCAGATAGAAATCATCCATATTGCTGCGTACCCGGTCAAGGACTACGTCATCGTAGGACTTTTCCTTATAATTTTCCGCCGTGTAAGTCCTGTATTCGACAGTCAGGCCAAGTTCGCTTTCTGCCAGTTCTATTGTTCGGTCAAAGGCGGTTCTTGCAGTATTGGTCGCATTGGGTTTTGACTTTTCCATAGGGCCGAAAAGGTTGACGATTTTCTTATCAGGGGCATCGTTTTCAACCAGATTTTCAATGGTATTTGTTTTGGAACTGCACGCGGCTAAGCTAAATGCCATAACAGCGGCCAGCAAAGCAGCGGCCGTCCTTTGGAGGGGGATTTCTATGTTATTTTTCATGTCTTGCTCCTTTCTTGCGAAGCTTAATTTTGCTTGTTAATAACATATTGTTTTGCTGTCTTTTTTAATAATTCCATGTCAATTGGTTTTGCTATGTGTACATTCATTCCCGCGTCCAGGGCATCTTTGACGTCTTCTGCAAATGCGTTAGCTGTCATGGCTATGATGGGGATGGTTTTTGCATCTGCCCGCTCTAACGCACGGATTTTCCTGGCGGCCTCGTAACCGTTCATGATCGGCATCTGGACATCCATAAGAATGGCGTCAAATTCACCTGCGGCAGCGCCGGAAAATCTTTCCAGGGCGAGCTGACCGTTTTCTACGATTTCGCAGACGGCTCCTTCGATATCCAGAAGTTCTGAGAGAATCTCGGCATTGATGTCATTGTCCTCAGCGACGAGGAAATGAAGGCCGGAGAGGCAGTTGCTTTCGTCTGCCCTCGGCAGGGCCCTGTCACTTGTATGTTCATCCTGCATCTTGAGGAGCGCCTCTTTAAATGCAGACACGAAGAACGGCTTTGCGAGGAATCCCACATTTTCCATGGAGTAAGCCTCTTCCTGGACTTCGTCCCCGTCGTAGGCGGTCAGGAACATGATGGGAACAGATTCCGGGATGATGCCCCGGAGTTCCTTTGCTGTCTCTACCCCGTCCATTCCAGGCATCTTCCAGTCAAGGAGTACCACGCTGTATCCGGTATCTTTATCGCAGGAGTAGCGCGCCAGGCGGAGGGCCTCCTCGCCGGAGAGGGCGATATCGATAGGGATGCCGGTATCTTTCATAAGCGTCTGGATGCTCTTGCAGATTTCGATATCGTCGTCCACTGCAAGAATCCGGGAATATCCGCTGTTTGCCCAGAACTGCTCGTCAGACTGCCCGCTCGGTATGCGTAGCTCTAAGTCAACCCGGAAAAGGCTCCCCTTGTCAACTTCGCTGGAAACATCAATCGTTCCGCCCATAAGCTCCACGATGTTTTTGGTGATTGCCATGCCAAGGCCCGTGCCTTGGACTTTATTGGTGGTACTGTTTTCCGCCCGGGTAAATGCGTCAAATATCGTCTCTAAATATTCCGGCGTCATGCCGTACCCGTCGTCTTCAACTTCAATGCGGATATGCTCAAACTGGCTGGAACGCTGCTCGAGCCCGATGATGCGGAACCAGATATTGCCGCATTCCGGCGTATATTTTACCGCATTGGAAAGGAGGTTGATGAGAATCTGGTTGATTCTCGTCTCGTCGCCTATCAGGTATTCATGCTTGATATCTGTCACAGATACATAGAAGTTCTGTGCCTTTTCCTTTGCCATAGGGCGGATGATGGCATCTACGGAGGATACCAGGCTGCTCAGGGTAAATTCCCCGATTGTCAGCACGACTTTTCCGCTTTCAATTTTGGATACGTCCAGCACGTCATTGATCAGGCTTAAAAGATGCTGACCGGACGAAGTGATTTTTTTCGTATAATCCCTTACTTTTACCGGATTATCCGCGTCTTTGGCAAGCAGCGTGGTAAACCCGAGGATTGCGTTCATAGGAGTGCGGATGTCATGGGACATATTTGAGAGGAATGTAGTCTTGGACTTGCTTGCAATCTGAGCCGCCTGTAACGCCTCGGCAAGCTGCTTGTTATGGACTTCCCTTTCATGCTCCCTCTCTTTGCGAATCTTGTCGTCTTCCTTCCTGTTGAAATAATATAGGAGACAGCAGAGAATGAACGCGGTCAGCATAATGACCACCACAACAAAAATATTCTGGCTTACGGAGCGCCCCTCCTGCTGAATCGCCTCAATCGGAACGTACCCGATAAGGTAGATGGCCCCGTCGCTTGCCGCCCACATGTAGATGAGGGAATTTTTATTGCGTATGTCATGGTAGAACATGACGTTGTCTCCGTTTTCAATGCTTGTGGAAACAGTTTTTTGGATATCCTCTTCAAGAATGTTGTTTGCCCGGTAAAAATCGGCAAGGTTCAGATGCCCGGCATCCCGCTCGCCCATGCCTGTAGGTTTCAGCACAAGCCGCTGGCTTTTTGTGTCCATAATGTAGAGCTGGGCGCGGTTATTGTAAAAACCTTCCGGCAGCGCGTCCTCGAAGGAGTCAAAAGTATACTCGACATAGAGAGTGCCAATCTCTTTCCCGTCCTTTGTGACAGGGCATTTCATAGTGTATGCCCATGTTCCCATGCTGTTGAGGTATGACTGGGAAAGGGGGAGTTTATTTACCGTCTTTTCAAATGAAAAGTCAAGCCCCTGCTCCGTAAAGACGTCTCCCGAACTGGAAAGCCCTTCGGTCTTCCCTGCCGGTATGAGCGAGAGCTTAACCATCGTGCGGTTGCTCTCATAAGAACGGATAAATTCGTAAGGATCGCTGGACGCGGCTATCTCCTGGGCGATAAGTAACTGAAATTCCGTCTCTTTGACCAGGAGCGCCTCAATGGTATTTTGAATCAGATCAAGGCTGGCGTTTAAGTTGTGAATGGCAGATGTGGCCATTTCTTCAGATATCTTCTTTGCCACAGAGAAAACAACAGTTCCCAATATACAAAAAACTAATATGATAGAAAGAAATAAAGTGCTCTTTCGGTTCCCTTTTCTCTTCTTTTTCATCTTGTTCCCCATCCTGCTGTAAATTTGGTTATATATATTAAATTATACCATATAATTTAAAAATGTTATAGATATGAAATAAAAAACGGAGAGTTTTTTATGCTCTCCGTTTTCCGTCCATCATCTTACAATAAATCACCGCCACCACCGTGCTCACCGCCGTAGCAACAATCCCCGGCCCCACGATCGCCGCCGGGTTCACGCTCCCGTACTGGCTCCGGTATGCAATCACATTTACCGGAATCAGTTGCAGTGACGAGATATTCAGTATCAAAAACGTACACATCTCATTGCTGGCAATCCCCTTCTTCCTCACCGGTCCCGGCAGCCGCCCGCATCTTCTGTCCTCCTCCAGTTTCGACAGCTCGCTCATCGCCCGTAATCCCGCCGGAGTCGCCGCCCACCCAAGCCCAAGCACATTTGCGATGATATTCGTAGTGATTGGTTCCTCGGCAGAGTGTCCGTCCGGCAGATTGGGAAAGAGGAACCGGATCAGGGGGCGGATTTTTTTCGAGGCGCTCTCGATAATCCCGGCTTTCGCCGCAATTTCCATAAGACCCACCCAGAAAGACATCACCCCCATCATGGTGATGCAAAGAGCCACCGCCTCTTTCGAAGAGTCCAGCGCGGCGTTGGTGATGTCAGGCATCCGCCCGGTAAATGCCGCGAATATGATTCCCACAAGTATCATTCCTGCCCACAAGTAATTCAGCATAAGATTCCCTTTGATTTTGTAAAGATTCTTTAAATTAACATATGCGGGCGGCTCGCGGCTTATTCTTTTTCATCTCCCAGGCGCCGCCATACGGTGAGCATCATGGTCGTAAAACATGCTCCGCCGCCAATCAGGTTGGAGATTGGCTCGGCTAAAAATACTCCGTCAGTGCCAAGCCCGTCTACAGCCGGAAGGCACAGGGTAAGGGGAATGACGATGACCGCTTTACGCAGCAGCGAGAAAAACACCGCCTGTTTTGATTTCCCCAGGGCGACAAAGGCAGACTGCCCGGAAAATTGTAGCGCCATCAGGAAGATGCCGAAAAAGTACAGGTGCATTGCGGGAACGCCCTCCTGAATAAGAGCTGCCTCGCTGCTGAACGGCCGGATGAAAAGGTGCGGGAAGAAAAAGATAAGCGCCCACATAATAAAGGTAAAAACGATGGAAAATGCGGTGGTCAGCTTGATGGCAGATTTTACGCGGCTATATTTTTTTGCCCCGTAATTAAAGCTCATAACAGGCTGCGCGCCGTTGGAAAGACCGGTCACCGGGATAGTGACAACCTCCCGGACAGAGTTGACCACCGTCATAATCCCGACGTAGAGGTCGCCGCCGTAGCGCTGCAGCGTGGCGTTGCAGATAATCTGGACGGAGCCGTTGGTGACAGCCATGACGAACCCGGAAAGGCCCAGCGCGGTTATTTCCTTTATAAGAGGAAGAGAAAGCGCCATGCTTTTTGCGCTCAGCCGGACAAGCGCCTTTGTTCCCAGTAAGAAACGCAGCACCCACAGGGCGGAAATCCCCTGTGAGAGAATGGTTGCCAGCGCCGCGCCCCGCACTCCCATGCGGAAGACAAAGATAAAAAGCGGGTCTAAAAGGAGGTTGTGCGCCGCCCCGATAGACACGGTGAGCATTCCTGTGATGCCAAACCCTTGGGCGTTGATAAAATTGTTCATGCCAAGGCTTATCATCACGAACAGGGTGCCGAGAAGATACAGCGTGATATAAGACTCTGCATAGGGATATGTGGTATCGCTCGCTCCGAACAGATATAAAAGCGGCTTTCGGAATATGTAACAGGCAGCGGACAGGAGGATTCCCGATATAAGCAGCATGGAAAAAGAGTTCCCCATAATCTTTTCTGCCTTTTCCGGCTCTTTGGCGCCTCTTGCGATAGAAAAAAGCGGTGCGCCGCCCATGCCGAACAAGTTGGCAAAAGCCGTGACAATCGTAATGATTGGCAGCGTCAGTCCGACCCCGGTGAGGGCATCGGTGGATGTGCCGGGGATATGGCCGATGTAGGCGCGGTCCACCACGTTGTAAAGCACGTTGATTAATTGCGCCAGGGTCATGGGGATTGCCAGCCGCAGGATATTTGCCGCGACGCTCCCTTTACTGAAGTCTTTTTCTGTATGGGCAAAATGTTTCATTGTATAATCATCACCATTTCATAGAAAAATTTATGCAAAAATCATTAATAATAGTATACAGCAATGCTGCTTGCGGTACAATCAGGATATAGAAATAAACGGAAAGCGTAGGTCATATAATGGAAAATAGATTTTATGCGGAAATGAGGCGGTTATGTGAAAATGTTGCTGTACATCGCGGACCTTATCGTGCCGATGGTGATTTTCCTTGTGGTCAGCTACGGTGTACTGATGAAGGTAAACGTGTACGATTCCTTTATCAAGGGCGCCAAAAGCGGGTTTTTCACCGTGATCAAGATTATGCCTACGCTGATTGGGCTTATGGTGGCGGTGGGGATATTGAGGGCGTCGGGATTTTTGGATTATCTGTCAGGGCTCATCGGCGGGGCGATGAAGTACGTCGGTTTCCCCAGCGAGCTTGTGCCGCTTACCGTGGTGAAGATGTTCTCTTCCTCGGCAGCGACAGGGCTGCTCCTTGATGCGTATAAGGAGTACGGAACGGATTCGTACATCGGGCTTGTGGCGTCCATCAGCATGTCGTGTACGGAGACGATATTTTACACGATGAGCGTGTATTTCATGACGGCAAAGGTGACGAAGACAAGGTACACGCTGACCGGGGCGATGCTTGCCACCTTTGCGGGGCTTGTGGCAAGCGCGGTGCTGGCCGGGGCGATGTAAATATTTTGGCGGAGGATTTGCTTAGAAAAAGTATAATGATTGCAAAAGGCTATGGTTAAACGTCTCCATAGCCTTTTAAACTGTGTGCAGATTATATTAAACTATATGCATATTTTCTTAAACTATAGAGAGATATTATGCTTACATCTGTGCACGAAGTATCTTAAAGGGCGCGGGCCCTGTCTCCAGTATGATTTTGTGAAAACGTTCCTGGGTAAATTTGTCACCCCATTTTTCTATTGCATATTTCTTAAGCTCTAAAAATTCTAAGTATCCGATGTAATATTTCAAGTAATTTGCCGGGTCTGAAACAATCAAGCCATAAATTTCAGAGATTGCCTGTGCATCTGTAATCCCATAATCCCGGAAAAAAGAAGCGGTGTCTGACAATGACCAGCCGTCATAATGAATTCCCATGTCTGCCAAAGCATAGAGCCCCAGAAGAATGGATGTGTTTTTCTGCATAATAGCAGCTTCGGTTTTGGAAATGGGAGCGTAATAATAACTAAGCATTTCACAATAGGTTGACACAGCATTGCGCTATATATATATTTTAAAAATAAAAAAATTTCGCAATAGAATCTATATTGTCTATATATGTGAGAACAATATATTTTCTGCATACATAAAGCTTTTCTTTGACGGTTTATGACGGCTTATCCTGATATCTTACAAGTAGTTGTCATGGAGCATGGAACAATGCGTTCTATATTCAGGCGCTTTGTTTCCGGAGTACAGTGGGCATAGTGGCGGAGTGTGATTTGGGGTGAAGAATGCCCCAGAAACTCGCTTAACACTTCATATTGAACCCCTTTTTCCAAACACCTGGTGGCAAATGTATGTCGCAGCGTGTGCATGTGGACGTCTTTGATTTCCAGTTTACAGCAGAGTTTTCTGATCTTATGCTGCATAGTTCGAGGGTCTCTGCACTCTGTTTTTGTTCCTTTAAACAGAAAATCTTTTGGGCAGCCCTGCTCTGACTTCTTTTTGTTCCTTAACATTGCGGATAAAAAATCCGGCAGAGGAATATCCCGTATAGATGCTTCGGACTTTGGCACACCGAGGACAAGTTTGGTGCTGTAAATTTTTGAGCCTGCCGGAATACGGTGTACCGCATGACGTACATGAAGGATTCGGTTTTCAAAATCTACATCTTCCCAACGAAGTGCACATAACTCTCCTACCCGAAGTCCCATATATAAGCATAACAAATATTCGGGCTCGTTATTGTATAAAATTTCTTTTTCCAGCTTCTCTTGCTCTATCCGTGTCAATACGCGCGGAGGGCGATTCTGCGCTTTGGGAATCCTGATACATCTGTAAGGGCTGTGATTGATCAGACCATTTTCACATGCAGACGCAAAGATGCTTTTTAAAAGCCGGCAGACTCCATGCAAGGTTGTGGGCGCAAGCTTCTTTTGCAGTACATTCATTAGATTTTGTACATCCTGAGGGGTGATATCCCTTATATCCATTTCTCCCAAATGCGCGCATATATGATTGTCAAGATTACGGCGGTAACCCGCGTAAGTCTCGGGACGAATATGGGGACGAATCATGACTTCGATCCAATAATTTGCCCAGTCACACATCTTACCGCTTCCATATATAACTGGTAAGTTTCCTGTGTTTTGATAAAGTTCGGATTTAACAATCGTCAGTTTTTTCTTTACTTCGCTGTATTGTTTTCCGTAGATGAATCCGAATTTGGGAGTTCCGTCGGGTTTGCGTCCTTTGATGTAGCGCCCTTCCCAGCGCCCGTCTTTCCGGTGGTAAATGTTTTCTCCTTTTTTTGCCATAAAAAATCCTCCTGTTTAATGGACGGCTTATTTGACTGCTGACAATATTTCCCTGATAATTAAAGAGACAATATATTGTCGGTAAAAGTCAAGATTTCCGTCAGATTGACAAATTGCTGTTTTAATGGTAACATCATCCATGAAAACCAAGAATTAAAGTTACTATTTCGCAATATAGATTCTATTGAGAAATTTTTGATGTTTTTCTATAAGTAAATTGAGAAAATAATTTAGGGGGACGGCGTATGCTTCTCACATCAGAGTTATGTATAGTTCGAAGTATTAAATTTGGTAAACATATGTTAAAGGTAAAGGATGTGTCCGGAAGGACGCTCGAGATACCATATGAAGAGATGGTCATGGCATACATAGAAGTTTGCGATAAGGAATCAGAAAATGTGAGCAGAGTTAGTCTCACGAATATAACAGAGGACGTAGATGGAGAATTGGTGATTTGTGATCTGCGGCATTTTCGGTACCGCTTTTTGGTGGTGCAGACCGGGAAGAAGGCGGGATTTTATTTAAAACAGTTGGCGCTGTATGCGCCATATCTGTTGTTTGATTCCGAAAGCTGGCTTGAGGAAGAAGACGAGGAAGCGTTCGAAGAAGCGAAAAGAATGGTTTCTATTATGAGAGAGCTTCCTCATTGAAGCGGTATCGGATGACGAGGGTTTTGTCTTGATATACAGTGATCTTGTCGATCATTTCATATAGGATCTCCTGGTCCAGCCGGTCTATTCGTCCGGATTGCTGCAGACGATTTATCCATGGAAGTTCCTGGTTTTCGGGGACTTGAAGCTCTGGCATTGCGAGGGCTTCTTTTTTCTGCTCCAGAAGAAGGATATCTTTATTGCAGTTATCGCAGAATAAGAGATAATCTTCCTTTTTTAGCAGGCCGTCTTGATAATCTGCGTAAGCCTGGAGTTTCCGATTCTGTTTTTTAGAAATTTCGGAAATTATGGAGGCTGCACCGGCAGCAGGATCTGGGCGGGATTGGGAGTATATTTGAGCGGACCGTACGTTTTTTTGGTCTTCGATAAGTTTTTCTATATTTTTGATATTGTCAAGGAGTGATTTTAAGTCGGACAATATAATCTGGCTTAGATGGTTTTGTGAGATATAATGTGAGGAACAAGCGTTAGTTCCATAGCGGGCATAACGGGAGCACCTGTAGGCAATATTATTCTTTTGCCTATACTGTGTTAAAGCCATACCGCAGTCGCCGCAGCGCAGGAATCCTGAAAAGATCGCTTCAGGCCGCTGCTCGGCTGTCTGGGAGCAGCGTATATTGGCGGAGAGAAGCTTTTGCACTTTGCAGAAGCTTTCTTTATCTATGATAGCTTCATGGGTGCCGGGTACAATAATATACTGACTGCGGGGGGCTCTTCTTTTTCGCTGGTGTACGCCTGATATGGTTTTCCCTTGCACCATGTTTCCGATATACATTTCATTTCTCAGCGTTTCCGAGATGGCACAGCGGCTCCAGAGAAAAGGAGCGGTCAGGTGCCTGCTTATCTGATAGGAGGAGTCATTTCGTGATTTATACTCTGCCGGAGACAGTATGTTTTCGTCATTCAGAGCTTCTGCTATTTTTCTCATACTCGTTCCGGAGAGGTACATGTTAAATATTTTTTTTACAATGCCGGCAGCGTATTCGTCAATGATCAGGCGGTGTTTATCTGAGGGGTCCCTGAGATATCCGTAACATGGAAAGCTGCCCATATAAGCACCTTCTTTTTGACGTGTCGTGTAAGTTTTCTTGATTTTTCGTGACAGATCCTTACTGTAAAGTTCATTTAAAATATTTTTTACAGGAAACAGCAGATCATCAGCGGGATTGTTGCCTTTCATACTGTCATAATTATCCAGGACTGCGATGAAACGTATATTTAGAGAAATGAATTCCCGCTCGATCAAAAGGCCTGCCAGGATGTGGTCGCGGCAGAACCGGGACAGATCTTTTACGATAATACAGTCAATATGACGGCGCCTGATATCCATAAGCATCTGCTGAAAAGCGGGGCGGTCTGTGCTCGTGCCGGAGTAACCATCGTCAATATATTCTTTGACCAGATAAAATTGCTCGGAAGAGCTTATGAAGTCTTTTAATATCTTGCGCTGATTTGTGATAGAATTGCTCTCGGGCTTGTCGCCGTCTTCTTTAGAAAGCCGGATATACAGCCCGGTCTGCCATTTTTGGTTGTTAATGTCCTTCATTGTATCACCTCGTAATATTTTGATTTAATTTTTTTAAATGTGCGGCAATGATCTTTTTGATCAGTTCTTCGGAAGAGAACTCGTTGTTATATTCACGGCGGATGCGGTACTTGGGGTTAGGGGCTTTTTTATCTTTGGAATATGGAACGCTCATAAGACATGCTCCTTATAGCGCAATGCCGTTTCATCATATGTTGCCCAGCCCTCTGTATAGCCGCCAAATCCTAACAGACAGCGGATAGGGTCTGGATTCTGGTGCATATAATATACATTCTGATACAGGTGCCCCGGATATCCTTCGTGGGCCAGTGTGGTAAATAGGGACAAATCATCGGGAATATGCCCCGCATTTATGTAGATAACGTTTGAATTGGCGTTGTCAATTGCAGGAATCATATAAAATGCCGGACTTAAATATTCTTCTAAGGATTTCTGGACATATTTTACCTGGACATCCACGGCAGGCGGCTTCGGGAAGTCATTGCCCATTTTCTTTTCCAGTGTATTCAGGATAGAAACCGGATTGGAATCTTCAAGGATCATACCTTGTGAGGAATAAAGGTCAGAAGAGCGGGCATCTGCATCTTCGGAGGAAAGATTGGAGACGCCGAGCTGTGCGAGAGAAGTCTGCATAGTACCAAGGTCTTCCATCACCTGTCGTCTTGCCAATTCCTGAAGCTTGGGGATGCTTCGGTCAGAGCCGGTTTCGCTAGCAGCTACCAGTTCGTAGTATTGTTTTCCGCCTGGAAGTCTGCACAGACCGCCTGAACCATCATCCGAGCAATCGTCGCGAAGAGCATTTAATCCTTTTGCCAATGCCTGGTATGCAGGAAAGATATATTTTTTTATGTATTTATCATGGGTTTTTATATACTTTTTACGATTAAATGATTTTTTCTTTTTTGGGGGAAGTTCTTCTTCTAGTTCTTTTAGTTTTTCCTCAAAGGAAGAATAAAGATAATTTTCTTTTCCCAATCTTACAAATGCAGTGCATTCGGCGGTAAGATCCCCCAGAGCATTTTCGGACATGAACAGTCCTTTTTCCGCCCGTGCCTGCTCGAATTCCAGAATGGAGTCAAAGTAATCCGGTATTTTTTTTAAAAGCTTCAAATAGGTGTCTACATCGGCAGTGTTGTAAAACTGATATTCTGACAGGACTACCGGAAGTTGTGACTGAGTTCCGGTAAGAGGAGAGAGCGGCTCTTCATATAAGGAATAGGGGGCAAGTTCAAAAGCAGTTGTATAGTATTCCTCAAGGATATCATAGGTCAGCTTATTTTCTTCTGACAGCCGGCGGCGGTCGTAGGATTGTAAGAGGGCAAGTGCATTTTCAATGGCAGCGCACACGGAGCCGGTATCGGTGGTACAGGAGCCAATCGATACGGGAGCATTGGTAATGCCGTAAGCGGCAGGGTTTTTTAAAGTATAATGTAGGGAAATTGTATTGCCGGAAACCTCCTGGCAGAAAAGGTTATAGGTATATTCCTCAAACTGCTGATTTTCATTTTTATTGAAATGATGCACACTGAGGACGGTGACAGAAAGCACCGCAAAAAAGATGGCGGCAATAACCGCAGAGCGCTTTTTAGACATAAGAAATCCTCGAAGCATTTTTTAAATTTATATGCGGGTGAGCGGGGAGTTATGCGGGGGAAGAAATTCGTGAAGAAATGGTGTCTGAAATTTGTCTGCGGCTCTTGACATTTCCTGAGGTTATATGCTACGATTCATGATATCTGATTTTCAGATATTGGAATAATTCAAACGCAGTGACGAAGAGAGTACGCATTTTGAGAGCTTTACAGAGAAATCCTGAATCTCTGGGGGCAGACATCTATATTGTATAGGTGATGCTGCGGCAGACAGGGAGCGCTGAGAGGGATGGGCAGGAGATATGCGGAAGATGGATTCTGAGCGGTGCGGTGAGCGAAACCGAGCATCTGTACAGAGATTTTCAGGTGTTGCCGGAACTTTCGTAAGCCGTAATGGGTCCGCCCTTTACAGCGGCGAGATGTCAGGTACAGCAGCGGATGAAGGGGCTGGCTTGGCACCTTAAGAGGTCTGCGCCGCGAGGTGCGGATGAATGGAAGTGGTAACACGGGTTTGCTCGTCTTCCCTGATTATTGTAATCGGGGGAGATTTTTTTGTCTTACGGGAAGGATGGGCGGACTTTTGTGAAACATTTTGCGAAAACAATGTGAAAAGGAGAGATGAGAATATGGAAAAGAAAAAGTATTATATGACGACGGCGATTGCCTACACATCAGGCAAGCCTCACATCGGCAACACCTACGAAATCGTCCTGGCGGATGCGATTGCCAGATATAAGAGGAGCCAGGGATACGACGTGTTCTTCCAGACAGGAACGGATGAGCACGGGCAGAAGATTGAGCTTAAGGCCCAGGAGGCGGGCGTTACGCCGAAGGAGTATGTGGACAACGTGGCGGGTCAGGTGAAGGATATCTGGAAGATGATGAATTCTTCCCATGATAAATTTATCCGGACGACGGACGCGGACCATGAGCGGGAAGTGCAGAAGATTTTTAAGAAACTGTATGAGCAGGGAGATATTTATAAAGGTTCTTATGAGGGGCTTTACTGTACGCCCTGCGAATCTTTCTGGACAGAATCCCAGCTTGTGGACGGGAAATGCCCGGACTGCGGGCGTGAGGTGAAACCTGCGAAGGAGGAGGCTTACTTCTTTAAGATGAGCAAATATGCGGACCGCCTGACCCGGCACATCAACACCCACCCGGAGTTTATCCAGCCGGTGTCGCGGAAAAATGAGATGATGAACAATTTCCTTCTTCCAGGTCTTCAGGATTTATGCGTGTCCAGGACTTCTTTCAAGTGGGGAATCCCGGTGGATTTTGACGACAGGCATGTGGTGTATGTGTGGCTGGATGCGCTGACCAACTATATCACGGGAATCGGCTACGATGCAGAGGGCGAGGGAACGGAGCAGTTCAAGAAGAACTGGCCGGCTGATTTGCATCTGATTGGGAAAGACATTATCCGTTTCCATACGATATACTGGCCGATTTTCCTGATGGCGCTTGGTCTGCCTCTGCCAAAGCAGATTTTCGGGCATCCGTGGCTTTTGCAGGGCGACGGGAAGATGAGCAAGTCTAAGGGAAATGTGCTTTATGCGGATGAACTGGTTGACTTTTTCGGCGTTGACGCAGTGCGTTTCTTCGTGCTCCATGAGATGCCTTTTGACAATGACGGGGTGATTTCCTGGGAGCTTTTGGTGGAGCGGATTAATTCTGAGCTTGCGAACACCCTTGGCAATCTGGTGAACCGGACGATTTCCATGACGAATAAATATTTCGGCGGCACGGTGACGGATAAGGGCGCGGCTTTAAGTGCCGGGGACGCTGCGGTTGACGCTGACCTTAAAGCGGTTGTGGAGCGTACGCCTAAGGTTGTGGAAAAGAAGATGGACGACCTTCGGGTGGCGGATGCGATTACGGAGATTTTCAATCTGTTCAAGCGGTGCAACAAGTATATTGACGAGACGATGCCCTGGGCGCTTGCCAAGGAGGAGGAGAAAAAGGAACGGCTTGAGACGGTGCTTTACAACCTTCTTGAGAGCATCAAGTCCGGTGCAAGGCAGTTGGCGCCGTTTATGCCGGAGACTTCGGAGAAGATACTGGCGCAGCTTGGCGACGGCAAAGTGACGGAAAAACCAGAGATATTATTTGCAAGGCTGGATATGGAGGAAGTGCTTAAAAAAGTGGAGGAACTTCATCCGCCGGTGGAAGAATCCGAAGGCGCGGCAGGAAGTGACGGAGCGTCAGGAGAGGATGCAGTGATTGATATTGAGGCAAAGCCGGAGATTACTTTTGAGGAGTTCGGGAAGATGCAGTTCCAGGTGGGCGAGATCATTGCCTGCGAGGAAGTGAAGAAGTCAAGGAAACTGCTTTGTTCTCAGGTGAAGATTGGCAGCCAGGTTAAGCAGATTGTGTCAGGAATCAAGGCGCACTATACGCCGGAAGAGATGGTAGGCAAGAAAGTAATGGTGCTTGTGAATTTAAAACCTGCGAAGTTGGCCGGAGTGATGTCTGAGGGGATGCTCCTTTGTGCGGAAGATGCTGACGGGAATCTGGCGCTTGTGACTCCGGAGAAGGAGATGCCGGCAGGGGCGGAGATTTGTTAAGCATGTATAATTAGGAAAGGAAGATATAATTTATGGAAAAAATTAGAATCGGTATCGTAGGATATGGCAATATCGGGCGCGGCGTCGAGCAGGCGATTGCCCGCAATGAGGATATGGAGTTAAAGGCTGTTTTTACCAGGAGGGCTCCGGCGGCTGTGGCGATAAAGACGGAAGGCGTGACGGTAAAGCATTTTGACGATATGCTTTCGATGAAGGATGAGATTGACGTGATGGTGCTTTGCGGCGGTTCGGCTACAGACCTTCCGGTTATCGGGCCGGAGGTTGCGGCGAACTTTAATACGATTGACAGCTTTGACACCCATGCGAAGATTCCGGAGTATTTTGCAAATGTGGACAAGGCGGCGAGAGCCGGCGGCAATGTGAGCATTATTTCCGTGGGCTGGGACCCGGGGATGTTCTCTTTGAACCGCCTGTACGCGGAGTCCATCCTGGCGCAGGGCAGCACCTATACGTTCTGGGGCAAGGGCGTGAGCCAGGGTCACTCGGATGCCATCCGCCGCATTGACGGGGTGAAGAATGCGATTCAATATACAGTTCCCATTGAGGAGGCGGTTGACAAAGTAAGGAGCGGCAGCGAGCCAGAGCTTACCACAAGGGATAAGCACTTGAGGGAGTGCTATGTGGTTGCTGAGGACGGGGCTGATAAGGCGGCGATTGAGCAGGCGATCAAGACGATGCCGAATTATTTTGACGAGTATGATACGACGGTAACATTTGTCACAGAGGAAGAGCTAAAGGCGAACCACAGTAAGATGCCTCACGGCGGGTTTGTTATCCGAAGCGGCGAGACGGGCTGCGAGGGGAATAAGCATGTGATTGAGTATTCTCTTAGGCTGGATTCCAACCCGGAGTTTACGGCCAGCGTGCTTGTGTGCTACGCGCGGGCGGCGTACAGGCTGTCGAAAGCGGGCGAGAGCGGGGCGAAGAGCGTGTTTGATATCGCGCCGGGGCTGCTGTCGCAGAAGACGGCGGAGGAATTGAGGGCGCAGTTGCTGTAGTAAGATTAGATGAATGTATTTATATGGCTGGGATAAGCGGGAGAAAAGCGTCTGTCAGGAAGTCTTGACAGGCGCTTTTTCGCTGCACTAGTTTTCCGGTATATCTCTGTTCAGATATTCTCTAAGCATCCATAGGAGATAGAGCGGAATGCTGTAAGTCTTTGTCTCTTCAACCATATGGTCTCCTGCATTCTTCATGGAGAATTTAAAGCCAAAGGCTGGGCGGTATCGTTTGCAATACTGCCGGAAACTCTTGGCGCGGGTATGAAGAGCGGCTTTGGCCTCGACGGGAATGACGGCATCTTCATATTCAAAGAGAAAGTCAAGCTCTGCGGTGTTTCCCGAACGCCAGAAGTAAGGGGAGATGCCCTGTGTCAGAAATTCCGTCAGCACAAAGTTTTCTGTAAAAGCGCCTTTGAAATTCTTGTACAGCTCGGAGTCTTCCATAATCGTTTTGTGTGATATTCCCGACTTTTTTCGGAGCAGCCCTACATCTGCCATGTATACTTTGAAATATGAGGCATTCGCGTAGAAGGATAAGGGCAATTCCGGAGTAGCGGCAAGTTCTAATCGGTAGACAAGCCCTGCGTCAACGAGCCATTCTAAAGCATCCTCTAATTCGCTGGAGCGCTTTCCGGCTTTGACGTGGGAGAACATGAATTTATTATTGTCTTTTGCCAATTGCTTTGGTATGGAATCCCATATCCAGCTAAGTTTCGGGATATCTGTTTTCGGCGCATGTTTAGCAAAATCGCTGCTGTAATCTAATAGGATGTTTTCCTGCAATTTCTCTGCTTTTTCAAAATTGTGTGTTTCTGTCCATGCGGCTACAACTTCCGGCATCCCACCAATGATATAATAATATTTCAGTTCCTTTTCCAGAGATTTTGTATAAAGCTCAGGAAGTTCCTGTGCGATTTTGTATTTTTGTACACCGTTCCAGAGAGCTGTTTTACCGTCGGCTCTTAAAAATTCGGAAAAAGTCATAGGATACATGAGGAGCCGGTCAACTTTTCCTACCGGAAAGGAAATATTTTCGCGTTTTATGGATACGCCTAAGAGAGAACCGGCGCATATGATATGCAGGTTACGCATGTTTTCACAAAAATATTTTAAAGATGTGACGGCGGCCGGGCAGGCTTGTATCTCGTCGAAAATTACAAGAGTTTTACCGGGTATGATTTCCTTCCCTCTTATGATATTTCCCAGTTCATCTATAATCCGGTGCACATCAAAATCGTATTCAAATACGGAGGAAAGCCCTGTGTTTCCCTCAAAGTAAAAGTATGCGGTATCATCAAAATACGTTTCGCCGAATTCTTTGCAGGTGTAAGTTTTTCCGCACTGCCGTACTCCGGTGATTAAAAGGGGCTTACGGTCTTTTGCGTCTTTCCACTCTATGAGCTTGTTCATGATATCACGTTCCAAATTATTTCACCGTCCTTGCATTTAGATAATAGCTTGATTTTATCATAAAAATCATAGGAATACAATTTTAATTTCGCTATTTATCATATGAAAAATACAATAAAATATACATTATTCATATGAAAAACGCAAATAACGCCTGCCTTGACTACCCATACTCGCGATGTTACAATAAAAATATGATATGATGCAATGCGGAGCAATCTGCAGCATTATGATATTAGGATGACTGAGGAGGATGCCGCGCAATGATTTTTGATACCCATGCACATTATGATGATGAACAGTTTGACGGAGACAGAGAGAAGCTTTTGGCATCCATGCCATCAAATGGTGTCGGCAAAATCGTCAATGTCAGTGCCGCATATGAATCTTGTGAGCGTGTAATCGCGATGGCGGAAAAATACCCGTTTATGTATGCGGCGGTGGGCGTCCATCCGGATGAAGTGGGAAAACTTGATGAAGAGAGATTTTCCCGCATGAAGGAGCTTTTTAAGAATGAAAAGGTCGTGGCAGTAGGGGAAATCGGCCTTGATTATTACTGGGATAATGAGTCTCATGACGTTCAGAAAAAGTGGTTTGTCCGTCAGCTTGGCCTTGCCAGGGAATTAAATCTTCCGGTGAATATACACAGCCGCGACGCGGCGCAGGATACGATGGATATCATAAGGGAGTACGGGAAGGGGCTTGACGGTGTGATTCACTGCTATTCCTATGCAAAGGAGATGGCGCTTGAATATGTGAAGATGGGATACTTTATCGGAGTCGGAGGCGTGGTGACTTTTAAGAACGCAAGAAAGCTTAAGGAGACAGTGGAGGCGATACCGCTGACTTCGATTGTGCTGGAGACTGACTGCCCTTATCTCGCTCCGGAGCCGTACCGTGGGAAACGGAATAATTCTTCTTACATAAAGTATGCGGCGGAGGAAATCGGGCGGCTCAAGGGAGTGGACGGCGAGGAAGTAATAAGGCAGACGGAAGAGAATGCCAAAAAGCTGTATCGGCTGTAAAGGGAAAATAACGGTCTATATATTATTTACCTGCAGCCTGCTTGTCAATATATATCGGTCTGCCGGGTTCAGGGTAATGCAGTATTCGATACTGCGGGAGGTATCGTAGGTCACACCCTTGATGCAGTAAGCGGCATCATTTTCCCGGGCATGAAGATAAGATGCCTCCTGTTTTGTCAGATGGGCGATGGATATCTTTTCATCATGCCTGGAAAGAGACAGCTTGTAATCGTTCATTAAAGTGGCGTACAGAGAGACCTTTGTGAAGTCATACTGTTCCAGGCCCGGACAGTACTTTTGCGGGACATAGGAGGTCTCGAGAGCGATGGGCATATCGTCAAGGTATCGGATACGGACAAGCTTGTACACCGGTTCGCCCAGGGATAACTGAAGTTTGCGGGATACGGACAGGGAGGCGTCGACGGTCTGAAAGAAAAGCAGGCGGCTGGAGGGTTTGTACCCGTCGGCGGTCCATCCTTCGCTGAATGAGAGGAAGTATGTGGTATCTTCTACGATTTTTTTGGGGGCGATAAAGTTGCCTTTGCCATGCTCTGTGCAGATGATATGCTCGCTGCGGAGGGATTTTAACGCAGCGCGTACAGTAAGGCGGTTGGCGCCGAAAAGCTCGGACAACTTTCGCTCGGAAGGGAGGAAGTCTCCGGCTTTCATATTGTTTTCTATAATATAAGATTCTATAGATTCTTTTATGCTTTCGCATAACAGGTTCGCATATTTGCTCATATGTATCTGTAAACCTCCATAACGTTTTAAGTTAAAATACTGGAAAATGTCACCGTATTTCCGCTGATATAAGATTTAGTGTGTTCTAGTATCTGTTCGTTCTCAGAAACTACTGTATTGTGCAGCATAAATACGGATGTGTTTTCTTCAAGCTCCAGAAGTCTTGCCTGAGGGTTGCAGATATCTGCAATCTCCAGCTCCTGGTAATCGTAGGCGGCTTTTATCTCGTACTTTTCGAACAAGTCATAAAGCGAGGTATATTCGAAGTTGTAAGTTTCAATATCCGGTATGATAGAGCAGGGTATGTAAGTATATTCCAGTGCGATTGGTTTTCCGTTCCCGAGGCGCAGCCGGAATAGCTGGAAGATGTCATCCTTTGGTGAAATGTGGAAAATCCGGGCATACTTTGTACCTGCCTTGCGGACTTCGCAGGACAGTACTTTGTTGGATGGGAGGAGGCCCTGCTCCCGGATGAATTTCCCCATGGATTCTAAGCCGTCGTCCAGCGGGGAGTTTAATTTTGGGGATGTGACGAAGGTTCCCTTTCCCTGGACGCGGATGAGGACGCCACGCTCGATGAGCACATTGATTGCTTTGCGGACGGTCATTCGGCTGATGCCAAGCGTCTCTGTCAATTCCCTTTCGGAGGGGATTCTGTTGCCCAGGCCATATACGTTTGAATTGATGCGCTCCTGCAAAAATTCGGCTAATTGCATATAAACAGGTTGTGTATTCAGCATTTTTCACCTCTATACCACTTTGCGGTGGTATTTTTTATTTGTGTTTTTGCGGGTATATATCAGTTTTTGATTGGTATAGGATGTAAGTTCTGCAATGTCCTGAATCCCTGTATTTTCTGAACTGGTATATTCCACTGGTACATGTTAATAATAAACCAATTGATAGCGCCGGTCAAGTGGTTTGCTCTGTGTTCCTTAAACCAGTTTGAAAAATGAGGAAAAAGAGGCATATTCTTTGTGTATTTCGACAAAAATGCGATGAGCGATACAAAATAACGAGAGTGATATATTGAAAATATCAAGATGTATATGTGGTACATACAGAAAAATTCGTCAATATTTTTTCCTATACCACTGTAAAGCGCTTTTTTCCGGAGAGCGGTATGGATTCTATACATCTGTTTCAACTGGTATACAGAGAGACAGGTAAAAAAGACAGAATAAATGCATTGGCAAGGACTGGTATAGTTCAGCTTTTGGTACGCTGTCTATACCAGCTCGTTTTGACAGCCAAAGTGGTATGGATGAAAATTAATATACCACTTGTAAAATAATGAAAAATTCATAGGAAAACTATACAAAATGTACAATAAAGATTAGAGAAATAAAAGATAAAATTAGCGTATTGACAAATAAAAGGGAGATAGGTATAGTGAAACACATGAAACGTATACGTGGTACAAAAATAAGAAGGGAAGGATGGAGATGAAAGTCGTAGGATACGGGGATAACGTGGTAGACCGTTATCTGAACCAGGGAAAAGTATTTCCCGGCGGCAATTGCATAAATTTTTCGGTCTATGCCGCAAGGGCGGGGATTGATTCGGCTTATCTGGGCGCTTTTGGTGATGATGCCGAGGGCAGCCATATCAGAAAGACACTGCAGGAACTGAAAGTAGATATCTCACAGTGCATGGTAGAAGAAGGCTCTGTGACGGAGCGGTGCGATGTGAATATAGAAGAGGGCAACCGAGTCTTTGCACAGTTTGATGAACGAGAGAACCTCCACGGCATTTTAGAGCTGGGGGATAAGGAGCTTGCTTATCTGAGGGGATTCGACCTGATACATCTGAGCTGCTATGCGGAGGAGGAAAGCGAGGTCCATAAGCTAAAGGACATGCCGGGTCTGGTGAGCTTTGACTTCTCGGAAGAGGAAGAGTACCGCACGGAAGAATATCTGGCCCGGATATGCCCCTTTATTGATTTTGCCCTTTTCTCCTGCGAGGGGATGAAGGAGGAAGAGATTAAAGAGCTGCTTGAGAAGGTCAGCAAAAAAGGCGTCTCCTATTGTCTGGCAACGATGGGGCCGGACGGACAGATGCTTTATGACGGGAATGAGTTTTTCAAGGGGAAGGCGGAGTTTATCAAAGCAGTTGACACGATGGGAGCCGGCGATTCTTTCTGCACAGCCTTTCTCGTAAGTCTGTTAAAGGCGGGATGGAAGAAAGAGGAAAAAGTATCAGAAAGTGCGATTCGTGAGGCTTTTGCATATGCGGCGGGGTTCGCGGCAAAGAACTGCCTTGTGGAAGGCTCTTTCGGATATGCGACGGAGATTTAGAGGAGAAAAAATATGAAAGACGAACAGAAAGAAACGATGAGAAAACAGGAATTCCCGCCGGTCTTTAAGGCGATCGTGCATAATCTGAACCCGAAGAACCAGGAGAATCCCAAGATGTTCTACCTGTGGGTCGGACTGATTATCGTAACGGCCGCTATGCTGGCGATACCGACGAAAACGATTCACGCGACCATCCTGACGATGATTCCGATTGTGATGATGTTCACATATGTAATCATCAGCAAGGATTTTGTGCAGGGATTTATCGTGGGGACACTCCTTGCGTTCCTATCCTGCTACAAGCTTAAGGGCGCGGCAATGTGGGTGGACAGCATTACGGAGACGTTGTCGGATTATGAAAATATGTTTACGATACTTACATTTTTCATCTGCGGAGGTACGATTGCGGCTCTGCAGGCGAGCGGTGCTACCAAGAGCTTTGGGAAATGGGTTTCCAGCAAGATTAAAAATCCAAAACTTAGCTTATTTGCCACCTGGCTTTTGTCCGGGCTTATGTCTATCGACGATTACGTGGGCGGCCTGACCGTGGGTGCGGCCATGTCTCCGATCAACGATTCCCAGAAGGTGCCGAGGGAGATGACGGCGTATACCATACGTTCTACCGTATCGGCGCCCGGGCTTTTCTATCCTATGGGCGACTGGGCGTATTTTATCATCATGCAGCTTGTGGCGTTAAAGCTGGTATCCGGAGGCGTAAAAGAGGCTGTGGGGGTATATATGGGATGGGTTCCGTTCCTGTTTTATCCTATGGTAGCGATGGTGCTGGCGCTGCTTGTGATATTCGGCGTCATCCCCAAAGTGGGCAATATGAAAAAGGCATATGAGAGAGTGGAAAACGGCGGTCCGGCGTGTCCTGTGACGAACCTTTCGGAGGACGACCTGGCGGAGCTTGAGGAAATCAATGCAAAGCCGGATATCCATCCGATTAATTTTATCATTCCCATCATCATCATGTTTTCGACCATGGTCATTACAGATTTTGACGGCGTAAGGGCGGGGGCTATCAGTCTGTCGCTTACGGGTGTGTTCTTTATCGCCCAGGGAATCTTCACGCTGAAAGAATATGTGGAAGTTATGCTGGATGGCTTTAAGGATATGATCGACCTTACGATTCTCCTGATCTTCGGCTATATGCTTGGAGATGTGATGTCAGAGCTTGGGTTCGCGGAATTTATCGCAGGCGTGGCAGGGCATGTGAGCATCGCGGGGCTGTTTCCTGTGATTGTATTTATCCTTTTCTGTATTACCGAGTACCTGTGTACGCTGAATTGGACGCTTTATGTGATTGCTCTTCCCATTCTGTATCAGGTAGCGCCGCAGGTGGGGGCAAATCTGACATTGACCATTGCGGCCATGATTTCCGCCGGGCTTTTCGGCTCCAACACATGTCCGTTCTCGGACGGAGGTATCGTTGTTGCGAAAGGATGTAAGATGGATCTTTACGACCACAGTTTTTCCAGTATGCCGTACTTTATCCTGGCGGCGGTCATTACGGCAATCTTGTATCTGGCGGCGGGCATGATCATGACATAGACGTCAGAAGGCTTTGCGAAATGAGGTGAGAAGAGTGGATATTATTTTAAAAACGAATCTCTTGTTTACGGCAGTGGATGAAGAGGTAAGGGAAGGCTTTGTTGCAATCAGGGGAAATAAGATTGCAAAAACAGGCACGTTAGATGAGATTGAGCAGTACATAGAGGAAGATACGAAGGTGTATGACCTGACGGGTCAGGTGGTGGCTCCGGGATTCGTGGATAACCATGTGTTTTTTACGGGATACATGTGGCAGAGGCTGGGATTTGACGCCTCCGGGGCGGATTCGGAGGATGAGGTCATAGAAAGGATTACAGAGGCGGCGGCCGGTATGCCGGCGGGCGCCGCCGTCCTCGGCCACGGATTAAAGGACGGTCTGGAATTTGCCTCGGACAGGCTGAACGAGCTGTTCCCGGAACGCCCGGTAGCTGTGTTTGCCGACTCGAGAGAGTATTGCTTTATGAACCGGGCGGCGCAGGAACGGTACGGCTTTTCCGGGGATGCGTGCTGGGCGGAGCAGTGTTTCAGGCTTTTTGAGGAAATCCTGCGGGATAAGGATTATTCCCGGGAACAGTACGGGGCTTTTCAGGAACTCCTGGCGTCTAAAGGGATTACATCGATAAAAGAGATTGGCTTTGACAGCTACAGCGGTTTTACAGATGTGCTTAAGAGCCTGGAGGATGAGGGAAAGCTGACGCACCGCATAAACCTGGTGTCCCAGCCGGTAGCCGGGGATGCGGATTTTGAATACGGAGAAAAATGCCGGAAGATGTTTGACGGGGAGAAACTAAGGTTCATGGGATACAACATCATGGTGGACGGCGATATTGAGAGCGGAGACGGCGACCTTCTGGACGGATACAAAGACAGGCCGGGGGTTTGCTGCGGCATGGATATCGATTACGCCGCGCTGGAGAAGACTGTGCTTGAGGCGGATAAGAGAGGTTTCAGGTGCGCCCTTCACGCGGAAGGAGACAGTGCGGTGAGAAAGTCTATAGATATCTTTGAAAAATGCCGGGAGGTAAATGGAGCAAGGGATGCCAGACATGCGCTGGTGGATGTGGAGCTTATTGATCCGGCGGACAGAAAACGGTTAAAGGAGCTTGATATTTCCGCCATAGAGTATATCCAGATCATGAACTGCTACGGCAGCTATGAAGAATATTGGGATACTGACATTTTAAGTGAAGAGCGCGCAAAGAACATCTGGGCATATAAATCTACGCTGGAGGATGGGGCGAGGCTCTGCTTTGGCACAGACCTGCCGCTGGATGTGCCGGATATCCCATTGTCCATGCGCTGCGGCGTGTACAGGCTTTTCCCGGGGGATGACACTCCGGAGGGAGGCTACCACAGGGAAGAGGCGCTGACCCCGGCACAGATTCTTACGTGCTGGAGCAAGAACGGGCAGGCGGCCAATTTTGAGGAATGCAGGCTGGGAACGCTGGAAGAAGGAAAGCTTGCAGATATTGCAGTGCTTGATTCGGATGTATTCCATTGCGGCTTAGAGGAGCTGAAAAAGGCGGAGGTCAGCATGACCATCTTTGACGGCCGCATCGTATATAAAAAGCAGTAATACACCATAGACGGAACCTATGCGTGTTTACATATAAGAAACAAGAACAGGAGGATTTTAAGAATGAAGGAATTTAAACACTATAACAGGGAGAAATATCTGGCTGATTTTGCCAGGATCATGGAGAAACGTCCATTGGTTGAGAAGTATATGGACGAGATATTTGAAAAGGGTGTGGAGAACCTCGTGCTTGCAGGCGTGGGAGGAACGATCTCTATCATGATGCCTTTAGAGTACTTCGCAAAAAAACGTACCGCTATGCCGGTGTATGTGGAGAGCGCGGCGGAGCTTGTGTTCGGCACAAGAAAGACGGTGGGACCGAAATCCCTGGTGGTGCTGTACAGTGATTCCGGCACGACGCAGGAAACTGTTGCGGCTGCGAAATACTGCCGGGAAAAAGGGATTCCGACAATCGGTGTAAGCTGCACGGAAGGGAAAGAGCTGCAGGAGGTTCTTGCTTATCCGGTTGTGAGCACGGAGGCGGATTATTATTCCTGTGACGGCGATTACATGAGACTGTTTATGATCGTGGCGGCGTTTTTACATAAGAACGGGGATTTCCCGGACTATGAAGAATTTATGGAGAATCTGGCAAAGCTCCCGGTTGCTATGGCGGACACAAAGGAGCAGGCGGACGAGGAGACAAAAGAGTATGCAGAGCAGATCAAAGATGAGAAGTACCACATGCTGATAGGCGCAGGAAATGTATGGGGGCCGACCTATTGTTTCGCAATGTGCATCCTGGAGGAAATGCAGTGGATTCATACGAAATCTATCCAGTCTCCGGAATTCTTCCACGGAACTCTGGAGCTTTTGGAAGAAGATACGAGCGTTATGGTATTTAAGGGAGAGGATGAGACAAGGGCGCTGACCGAGAGGGTAGAAAAGTTCGTGCCGCGCATTTCCAAAAAGATGAAAGTGTTTGACACAAAGGATTACGGGCAGAATGCCGGAATCGCAGAAAAGTACAGGGCTGATTTTTCGCCGGCAATCATAGAGGGCGTAATCGGAAGGCTTACGGCGCATCTTGAGGATGCTACGGGGCATGACCTTAACATCCGCAGATATTACAAGGTAATGGACTACTAAAACGAATAAAGAAAGCAAAGAGGAGGTTGTAAGGGGGACTTATGGCCTCTCTTTGTCTATTTGGGAGAATGAGCATGGCAAGAACAATGGAAGATTATATCCGGGAAATCCCGCAGGCTGCCAGGGAAAATATCAAGAACAGGAAAGAGCTTACCGCCCGGTTTGCCGGATGGTATAAAAAAGGAAAGCTGGTAATCGTAGCGTCCGGCTCTTCTTACAACGCGGCAGTGATGGCCGAACCTTTTTTGAAACAGAAGATGGATATGGATGTGTCTGTGATCACTCCGTTTTCCTATGTCTGTGATGAAAGGATACCGTCCGGAAGAGAACAGTATCTCTTCGTATCCCAGAGCGGATGCAGTACAAATGTCCTGGAGGCGGTGAGAAAGCACCGGGAAAACGGATTCGAGACGGCGGCTATAGTGGGGAATGCTGACAGCGCCATCGCCAGGGAGGCGGATGTCGTTATGGATTACGGCGCGGGGGAGGAGACGGTAGGATATGTGACAAAAGGGATGAGCCTCCTCTGCCTGTTCTTTATGCTTTGCGGTCTGGAAGTGAAAGCATATCATATGTCAGAGGAGAAATACAAGCATTATGTCCGTATGCTGAAAGGGATGGCAAAAAACCATGAGGCAGTCTTAAGGTGGGCGGAAAAATTCTATACAGTCCATGAGAAGTCTTTTCTGTCTATGAGGCATGTGTATTTTATGGGGAGCGGCTCCAACTGGGGAGCAGTTCTGGAGGGCGCGCTTAAAGTGGGTGAGATGGTGCATGTGCAGACTTCTGCTTATGAGGCGGAGGAATTTATACATGGACCGGACCTGCAGCTTACTCCGGAGTATACGTTATTTTTCCTGGACAGCGGGGATAAAGCGGGGGCGCGGATAAGGGATATCTGGCAGGCGTCGAAGGAGATTACAGACCATACATTTCTGGTATCGGCGGGAGAGTTCCCGGAGACGATGGCCGAGCTGACAGGTTTCTATCTTGCGGCGTTTTTCCAGTATGCGGCTTACCGGATATCAAAGGAACTCGGCATCAAGGCGGAGCATCCGCTGTTTGTGCGTTTTGACAGCAAGATACCGTGCAAGACGCAGGACTATGAGGAGACGGCGCCGTTTTAATATAAACGGGGCGTAAGATATGGGAGAGAGGAGGAAGAAGAATGCGGAAAGTTGTGCTGTGCGGCCATGGCAGGATCAGCGAGGGGATAGCCTCGGCGGCAGGACTTATTGCCGGAAACCAGCCGGAGTATTTTAACGCGTATACAGATGAAGAGATTCCGTTTGCCGGGAAGATCAGGGAATTGGCAGAGACTCTTTCGGAAGGGGATGCTCTGATCATCATGACGGATCTTTTCGGAGGAAGTGTAAATAATGAACTGCTTAACCTGACTCGGAAAGAGGGGGTGCATCTGCTTTGCGGCATGAATCTGGCGATGGTACTGTCAGTTCTGTTCGCGGATGAAAAGGCGGATATAAAGGAAGTGATGGCGGACGCCGTGCGCGAGGCAAAAGAAGGGATTCGTTACTGCAATGAGCTGCATACGGATGAGGAACTGGATGAGTTTTAGGAAGGAGAGAGATTATGATCGAATGTGTAAGAGTGGATTACCGGCTGCTGCACGGGCAGGTGGCAGTCTCATGGTGTTCGGCGCTGGGGATAAACTGCATCCTGCTGGTGACGGATACTCTTAAAAATGACCCGATTCGGGTGACGTCGGTAAAGCTTGCAAAGCCGGAGGGCTGTAAGCTGGTTGTAAAGAATGTAAGTGAGAGCATCGAGGCGGTACAGAGCGGAGTGACAGATAAGTACAAACTTATGGTTGTCTGTGAGACCGTGGACGAAGGGGCTGCATTTGTAAAGGCTCTTGGAGTTAAGAGCCTCAATATCGGGAATACAAGGCCCGGTGACGGCAAGGAAAAGCTGGACTCGGTCGTGTATGTGACTCCGGAAGAAAAAGAGGCGCTGCTGGAGCTTAAAGGGGCGGGTACGGACGTCTATATGCAGATGATTCCGGACAGCAAAAAGATAAAATTGTAGGAGGAATGAATGATGAGTTTAGGAGTACAGGCGGTATTGCTTGGTATTGTAGGATTTTTATCGAATGCAGAGTGGTTCCTTGGCACATGCTTTATCCAGCACCCCATTATTTTGGGTCCGCTTACGGGGCTGATTGTGGGGGATCTGCAGGCGGGGATTATCATGGGAGGAACGATGGAGCTTGCATGGGCGGGATTTGCATCGATTGGAGCGTATGACCCGCCGGACCCGGTGGCGGGAACTATCCTCGGAGTGGCGTTTGCAATAAAGTCCGGGGCGGGGCCGGAGGCTGCGCTGTCCTTGGGAGTGCCGATTGCGGTCATCACATTGGCTATCGGAAATGCGCTTGGTTATCCGGTATTGCAGATATTTGCCCATATCTGTGACAAAAATGCGGCAGAAGGAAATGACAGGGCGCTGACGAGAAATTGTATCATCAGCGGATTCCTTGCCTGGGGCATCTCTTCGCCCATTGTTCCGCTGGCGTATTATTTTGGGTCGGACAAGGTAGTGGAGATTATGGGAGGAATCCCCGAATTTATCAGCGAGGGGATGGACATCGCAGGAGGGCTCCTTCCGGCTCTTGGATTTGCTTTGCTTGCAAGGATGATCATGAAGAAGGAGCTGGCGCCGTTTTTCTTCATAGGATATTTTATCGTGGCATATTCGGGCATATCCACGACGGGTGTCGCGCTGTTCGCGATTTTGATCATGGTATTGTATTTTACGATGAACAAGGACAGGCTGATGGGCGCACAGGCGGCAGACGGAGCTGCTGTTTTGCAGACAAAGGATGCGGGAGGTGATTTTGATGAATTTTAACATTCATGCAAATTATGACAAAGAGATTACGAAGAAAGACCTCAGGAAGGTGTTTTGGAGATCCATTCCGATGGAACATTCCTGGAACTATGAGCGGATGATGAATGTAGGCTACTGCTTTGCCATGATTCCGGCGCTGAAAAAGCTGTATCCGAAAAAAGAGGATTTTATCGAGGCGATGAAACGTCATCTGGAGCTTTATAACGTGACGCCGTACATCTCTACGCTGCCTCTTGGAATCAGCGTGGCAATGGAAGAAAAGCGGGCGCAGGACCCGGAAAATTTTGACACGGATTCTATTTCCAACGTAAAGACGGCTTTTATGGGGCCGTTATCTGGTATCGGAGACTCCATATATTGGGGAACATTAAGGGTTATCGCTATCGGCATCGGAGCCTCGCTGGCGGTAAAGGGCAGCCTCTTAGGGCCTCTTATGTTCCTGCTGGTATTCAATGTGCCGCATTTTTTGATTCGTTACATATTGACCTTTGTAGGCTATAAGTTCGGCGCAGAGGCGCTTAAAAAACTGGAAGAAATCGGCATCATGGATAAGGTGATGCGTATGGCGGGCATCCTTGGTCTTACCATAGCCGGAGCTATGACCTCGGAAATGGTGTATTTTGATATACCAATAAAGCTTGGCGCCGGGGAGGAGGCGGCGACGGTGCAGAGCATCCTTGACGGCATCGTGCCTGGGCTTGGGCCGCTGGCTTTGTTCGGTGCGGTTTACTTTATCATGAAGAAGAAAAAGTGCAGCCCGCTGCTTATGATGTTTATTCTTATGGCGCTGGGAATCGCGGGAGCATTCTTTGGATTCTTGGGAGTTGTGGAGTAAGCGATGACAGAGGCAGTGATATTTGATATGGATGGTGTTCTAATTGACAGTGAGCTGATATATCTGATGTGGTTGACAGAATATTTGGAGCGGAAAGGATATGGAGTTGACAAAGTACAACTTGAGCGCACGATTGGCCTGTCATCCAAGCTTACTGCGGAACGAATGGAAAAAATATACGGAAGCGGAACAGGACGAGCACTGTGGGAGGATTTCCTGAAGACGACAGAGGATTATCCACTGGATTATAATGATATTCTCTTTGATGGTATAAAGGAATTAATGGAATATCTGGATGAGAAAAGGCTGGGGCTGGCCATTGCGTCAGCCTCACCCAGAGCTGAGATTGAGGAGATGCTTGCGTGTACAGGCTTAAATCAGCAGATTCAGATTGTTCTGTCGGGTGAGGAATTTGAAAAAAGCAAGCCAAATCCGGAAATATATCTTGCTGCTGCGAAAAAACTTGGTGTGGATATTAAAAATTGTATAGTCATAGAGGATTCAGAGTATGGGATTGCGGCCGGAAAGCGGGCGGGAGCATATGTGATTGCCAGAAGAGAGGAAAGATTTGCCTGTTGTCAGGAGCGGGCAGATAAAATAGTGAACGATATAGCAGAGTTGTATTCTTTCCTGGTAAGGATTTTATCTTAGGCTGACTGTCAAAGCATGAGCAGAGACGGTCAGCCGTTCTTGTTATGTTCAACCGTTTTTGTGCAAATTCAACCAAAATCGGTCACGAAATTTGTGAAATAGTTTGATTGACTTTGAATGAATTTGGCGTTATACTATGTTCAGAAAGTCAAACACGGGCAAAAACGTGTAGAACAAGGAGGTGGCGCAGTAATGATATATACAGTGACATTTAATCCGTCACTGGATTACATTGTAGCGGTTGATGATTTTAAGCTGGGTCTTACGAACCGCACGAACTCGGAGCTTTTGCTCCCGGGCGGAAAGGGAATCAATGTTTCGACAGTACTTATGAATCTTGGAATCGAGAGTACGGCGCTTGGATTTGTTGCCGGGTTTACGGGGGAAGAGGTCGTAAGGCGGCTGGAGAAGATGGGCGTTAAGAATGGATTTATCCGGATTGATGAAGGATTTACGCGGATCAACTTAAAGCTTAAGACCATCGATGGAACAGAGATTAACGGCATGGGTCCGGAAATCAGCGAGGAGAAGATACGGATGCTTATGGATAAGCTTGACACGCTGGGAGAAGGAGATGTTTTGTTCCTGTCAGGCAGCATACCGGCATCGATGCCGGACGACGCATACCAGAAGATTATGGAGATGATTGACGGAAGGAATGTGCAGGTTGCAGTGGATGCGACAAAGGAGCTTTTGATGAATGTCCTGCCCGATCATCCGTTCCTGATCAAGCCGAATAATCACGAGCTTGGCGAAATCTTCGGGGCGGAGCTTAAGACGCGGGAGGCCGTCGTGCCTTACGCGAAGAAGTTGCAGGATGAGGGCGCGCAGAATGTCCTGGTATCTATGGCGGGAGAAGGAGCGGTGCTTGTAAGCGCCGACGGAAAAGTGTACGATACCCCGGCGCCGAAAGGAACACTCGTTAACGGCGTGGGAGCAGGAGATTCCATGGTGGCAGGTTTTATGGCGGGCTATATGGAAAAAAGGGATTACCTATATGCGTTCCATATGGGAGTCGCGGCAGGAAGTGCCAGTGCATTTTCGGAAAATCTCGCCACAAAGCCGGAGATAGACGCGGTGTACCGACAGCTTGCGGAAATGTAAAGACAAACTATTTGAAGGAAGAATCAGGGAATTTTAACAGGAATTAAAAAAACAGGTTAGGAAAATATCGGAAAGGTAAGGAGGAAG
This sequence comes from uncultured Dorea sp., assembly GCA_910586965.1. GTDB lineage: Bacteria > Bacillota > Clostridia > Lachnospirales > Lachnospiraceae > MD308. The sequence continues at coordinate 73,056 of CAJUMF010000003.1, forward strand.
TGACATGAGGATCACAGATTTGCTTGATGTACGCAGCGTTTCCCTTGACGGGGCGCCGAAGGGCAAGAACGAGGCTCTTGACCAGATTGTTGCACTTATGGCTAGGAGCGGGAAGATTAATGACGAGGAAGGATACCGTAAGCAGGTATACGCCAGGGAGGAGGAGAGTACAACCGGCATCGGCGAGGGAATTGCGATTCCTCATGGGAAATGTGATGCGGTGGACCGGCCGGGGCTTGCCGCCATGGTGGTGAAGGACGGCGTAGAGTTCGATTCTCTTGACGGGGAGCCGGTAACGCTGATGTTCCTCATCGCAGCGCCGAACACGGAGGACAATGTCCATCTGGACGTCTTGAGCAAATTATCGATGATGCTTATGGATGAAGAATTTACTTCCAACTTAAGAAACGCAAAGTCGGCGGAGGAATTCCTTTCTATCATCGACAAGGCGGACGAGGAGAAGAAGAGCGTGGATGAGCGGCTTGCCGATATGGGTGAGGCCGAGGCCGGTCAAACAAAGATCCTTGCAGTGACCGGATGCCCGACAGGAATCGCCCATACTTATATGGCGGCGGAAGGAATCGAGAAGGCTGCCAAGGCAAAGGGATGCTTTGTGAAGGTGGAGACGAGAGGCTCCGGCGGGGCGAAAAATGTACTTACCGCTCAGGAGATTGCCGAGGCGGACTGTATCATCATCGCGGCGGACACACAGGTTCCCATGGACCGTTTTGACGGGAAGAAAGTGCTTGAGCGGCAGGTGTCGGACGGCATCAACAAGGCGGATGAGCTTGTAGAGCTTGCGATGTCGGGAAATGTTCCGGTCTTTAAGAGCGCAAATGCGGCAGCAGGCGCATCATCCGTGAAATCCGGCGGCAGCATGGGGCATCAGATTTACACACAGCTCATGAACGGCGTTTCCCATATGCTCCCCTTTGTGGTGGGCGGCGGTATCCTCATCGCAGTCTCCTTCCTGATTGACGGACTTTGCGTGGATATGACCGCTTTGTCAGCGGCGGAGCGGGCAAACTTCGGTACGATTACGCCGGTAGCGGCATTGTTTAAAAATATCGGCGGCGTGGCGTTTGGGTTTATGCTGCCGGTGCTGGCAGGATTTATCGCTATGGCAATCGGCGACCGCCCGGCTCTTGCGGTAGGATTCATCGGAGGTATGATGGCGGCAAATGGCACATCCGGGTTCCTTGGGGCTTTGGTTGCAGGATTCGCGGCAGGGTATATCATCAAGATGCTGTTTGTCGTATGTGCGAAATTGCCGGAGGCTATTGAAAAAATTGCGCCCGTCCTCTTATATCCGGTATTTGGCATCCTTATCATGGGGCTTTTGATGACCTTTGTGGTAGAGCCGGTGATGGGCGGGATCAATACGGCGCTCAACAACGGATTGACAAGCATGGGCGGCTCCAGTAAGCTTGTGTTGGGGATGATTCTCGGCGGCATGATGGCTATCGACATGGGCGGCCCGTTCAACAAGGCGGCATATGTGTTCGGAACAGCCGCTATCGCATCCGGAAATTATGACGTGATGGCGGCAGTGATGATCGGCGGCATGACACCGCCCTGTGCAATCGCTCTTGCAACATTGCTTTTCAAGAACAAATTTACGAAAGAAGAAAGAGAATCGGGGCCGACCAACTTTATCATGGGGCTGGCATTTATTACAGAGGGTGCGATACCGTTTGCGGCGGCTGACCCGGCCCGCGTACTGCCGTCCTGTATCGTCGGCTCGGCAGCGGCGGGAGCGCTTTCCATGGCGTTCGGATGTACACTGATGGCACCCCACGGCGGTATCTTCGTCGTGCCGGTAATGGAAAATGCGCTGATGTATCTGGTGGCACTCGTGGCAGGAACGGTAATATCGGCAGCACTTTTAGGATTGTTAAAGAAAAAAGTTCAGTAAAGGTAATTATTTAAAATTAAAAATATAAAACGGAGGATTTTTAAAATGAAAGAATTTAAGTATGTAATCACAGACCCAGAGGGAATCCATGCACGTCCGGCAGGAATCTTAGTAAAGACCGTAAAGGAATTTTCCTGCGACATCAAAATCGCAAAGGGCGGAAAAGCTATGAACGCGAAGGCTATCTTCGGAGTAATGGGGCTTGGCGCGAAGAAAGGCGACGAAGTGACGCTTACATTTGACGGGGAAGACGAAGAGAAGGCATACGAGACCGTAAGCAAATTTATGGAGGAAACCCTGTAGCAGCCAGGCGCGTGCTGAACGTCTAATAGCCAGGCTATGCAGAAACATAGTGAACATGGGGATGCCGCAGGTGTCCCCTTTTGTAAAGGAGACCGATATGAACATATATGAAGGAAAGAGCGTATTTAACGGTGTCGCGATTGGAAAGATCCGTGTATATAAAAAGGGTGAGCAGCAGGTAAAGCGCGTGAAAGTGGAGGATGCCGAGGCTGAGATCACGCGTTTTGAGGAGGCAAAGCTTAAGGCGCTTGAGCAGCTTGCCGGGCTGTATGAGAAAGCGCTCCGCGAGGTAGGGGAGGCGAATGCGGCGATTTTTGAGGTTCACCAGATGATGTTGGAAGACGACGATTACAATGACTCCATAGAAAATATGATACGCACCCAGGGAATCAACGCGGAGTATGCGGTGGCATCCACTGCGGACAATTTCGCCCAGATGTTTGCGGCGATGGATGACGATTACATGCGGGAGCGGGCGGCGGACGTCAGGGACATTTCCGAGCGTGTCCTTACTATATTAAATGGCGCGGACGGCGGCGGAACGGTGACAGAGGAGCCGTCCATCATCGTGGCGGATGACCTTGCGCCGTCAGAGACCGTGCAGCTTGACAAGGATATGGTGCTATCTTTCGTCACCGTCCACGGTTCCTTAAACTCCCACACGGCTATCCTTGCCCGGACGATGGCAATCCCGGCGCTTGTAGGTACGCCGCTGCCCCTTGATGATACGGTGGACGGCAAGCTTGGGATTGTTGACGGCGCGGAAGGAAAGATTTACATTGACCCCGATGAAGAGACATTATCCCGCATGAAGGAAAGGCAGAGGCAGGAGACAGAGAGAAAGGAACTCTTACAGACCCTTAAGGGCAGGGAAAATGTCACTCTTGACGGCAAAAAAGTGATGCTGTATGCTAATATAGGTAATATAAAAGATCTTGCGACAGTTCTGCAGAATGATGCGGGCGGAATCGGGCTTTTCCGGAGCGAATTCATTTACCTTGAGAAAGAGGATTATCCGACAGAGGAGGAGCAGTTCCAGATATATAAGCAGGTGGCGGAGACGATGGCGGGCAAGCGGGTGATCATCCGTACCCTGGATATCGGCGCTGACAAGCAGTGCGATTATTTCCAGATGGAGCATGAGGAGAATCCGGCTCTTGGATACCGGGCAATCCGCATCTGCCTGACGCGGCCGGAGGTGTTTAAAACACAGCTGCGGGCGCTTTTCAGAGCCAGTGCTTACGGGAAAATCGCCATCATGTATCCGATGATCACCAGTGTCAGGGAAGTAAAGCGGATTCGGGAAATCGCGGCGTTAGTAAAAGCAGAACTTACCGACCAAGGGATTGAATTCGGCGAGCCGGAGCAGGGCATTATGATCGAGACTCCGGCGGCGGCGCTCATCAGTGACGAGCTGGCGAAGGAGGTTGATTTCTTCAGTATCGGCACTAATGACCTGACCCAGTACACCCTTGCCATCGATCGTCAGAATACGAAACTGGATGAATTTTACGATGCACATCATCCGGCGATTCTGCGGATGCTCTCGATAGTGGTGGAAAATGCACACAAGGCGGGTATCTGGGCAGGCATCTGCGGCGAGCTGGGCGCAGACCAGAGCCTGACCCGGGAATTCCTGGCAATGGGCGTGGATGAGTTGTCGGTATCGCCGGGAAGTATTCTCCCGATTCGCAAGATCGTGTTGGAGACGAATGTGGAAGAGTACAAGGCGGGAAGGTAAATGTTGACAAAACAGCGGCAGGAACTGATATTAAAACTTCTGGAGGAAAACGGAAGTGTCACAGTGACAGAGGTAAAAGATCTTTTAGATGCCTCAGAATCTACGGTGCGGCGGGATATCACAGCGCTTGACAAAGAAGGAAAGCTTGTCAAGGTGTTCGGCGGCGCGGTGGCGGCGAAGGAGGGCGCGGTGACAGCCCATGAGTACACCGTCGCCCAAAAGCTTGATTTAAACCGCGAGGAGAAGATGCGGATTGCGAAGTACGCGGCGTCGCTCATTGAGCCGGAAGATTTCGTCTATCTGGATGCGGGAACCACTACCGGGTATATGCTGGATTATATTTCAGAAAGAAGAGTGACTTTTGTGACCAATGCAGTCGCTCACGCCCAGCGGCTGGTGGCTATGGGCATGAAAGTGCTCTTAGTGGGCGGCGAGTTAAAGGCGTCTACGGAGGCGGTCATCGGCAACCAGGCTATGCGGATGATCGGGGGATATCATTTTACGAAAGGATTCTTCGGGACAAACGGAGCGGCCAGAAAGAGCGGCTGCACGACGCCGGACGCCAATGAGGCGATGGTAAAGCAGACCGCCATGGAGCAGTGCAGGGAATGCTTTGTGCTGTGCGACAGTTCCAAGTTCGATAAGGTGAGCTCCGTGACATTTGCGCCTTTTTACGGAACGGCGTTTATCACAGAAAGAAAAGCCGCAGGATATGAAGAATGTGAGAATATCCTGGTTGCGGAGGGGTGTTGAATCAGGACGCCCCGGGCTGACGCTGATTTTCGCGGGCTGCGGGCCGCGAGCCGTGAGGCTGGCTGGCGTGTTTGTTTGGGGACTGGCGTGGGGTGACGGTTTTAATGAGTTGTTACCTTGATGGTATACTCTTCACCTTTTTCCGTGAATGGGGTCAGCAGGGTGGTGATTACGGTTTTGGCTTGGGCGGCGGCCTGGGTTAGGAGGTCGGTCTGGGCGGCTTTTTCGGTGGCGTCTTCCTCTGCTTTTTCCATGGCTTTTTGGGTGTCTTGTTTTTTTGTCCAGTTGAAAAGGGCGAGTTTTTCATCGTAAAATTCCAGGGAGTCCGGGTCTACAGAGATGTCCTGTATCTCGGGCTCTGGGATGGATACGGTGATTTTTTTGTCTTTTACGGAAACTTTTGCCTGTGACAGGTCGATGCCTGCTTTGATATGGGCATCGTAAATCATGGAAAAGCTCTTTTTGTTTATGTACTGGATGTCGCCTTCTTCGTATTTGATAATGCCCCGGTAATCAAGCCGCGCGGTAGTGAGGTCGCTGCATTTGCTTAAGCGTTCCTCTATAGAGGCGGCGGTTGCCTTCGGCTCGCTGCTTTTGTCCAGAAGGCGCGCGCCCATAAAACCTACTGTGATAAGGGCGATGGATGCGATGATGGCGGTTATGATATGTATTTTTTTCATAGAATTATCCTCCGTATGTGCTGTGGCATTATAGCATAATTTTGCAAACTATAAATTCTTGAAATTTTTCTTTGCATATGCTATATTAATAAAAGGAGCAACCGCCCATATTGAATCGTATGGAAACAAAGTGGTTAACCTCCCAGAATGCTTATAAAATAAGCCTGCTTGGATCGGTCAAGAAACAAGGCAGGCTTATTTATTTTCGCTTGTTATTCCTATCTATGTAGGCAAGCAGCGCAACTAAAAACGTACCGCCTAAAAATAACAGGCTTAATACTTCATACGTATTCATATGCACCACCTCCCATTTTCTGTATTTCCCATGATGGGATAGTGCCGAACAGCACAAGCGGCGACTGCCGCTATCAGAAAAGGGGAGGCTTACCACCTCGTAACACGGTTGTCCTTCCGCCCATTATAACACGGCAAAACCCTCCGAACAAGTGATATAAATTTACATTTATCCCAGCGTTCTACTGGCTCAATGTTATTTAACAAATTTTTACGCACCCTACGCGCCTGGTCGGGCGTCCTGCATACATCACAAAATATTAAATTCCCCCTCCGCATCTTAATGATTATTTAATTTTTTTTATATATCATAAATTCCCAAACTATTGTATAATAACATAATACTTATTTTTTCAGGAGTGTATATATGGGAAAGCCGACGCTTGGAAATCCGCAGAATACAATTGAAATTTTGAAGAAGTACCAGTTTTCTTTCCAGAAGAAATTCGGGCAGAATTTCCTGATTGATACGCATGTGCTGGATAAGATCATCCGAGCGGCGGATATCGGGAAAGATGATATGGTGCTGGAGATTGGGCCGGGCATCGGCACGATGACCCAGTATCTTGCGGAGGCGGCGGGGAAAGTTATAGCGGTTGAGATTGACAGGAACCTTATCCCGATTCTTGAGGACACTCTTGGCAGTTATGAGAATGTCCGCATTATAAATGAAGACGTCCTGAAACTGGATTTAAGAAAGCTTGTACAGGATGAGAATGGGGGAAAGCCTGTCAAGGTGGTGGCAAATCTTCCCTATTATATTACGACGCCTATTATTATGGGGCTTTTTGAGGGAGATGTTCCGGTGAGCAGCATTACGGTGATGGTGCAGAAAGAAGTGGCGGAACGGATGAAGAGCGGCCCGGGAAATAAGGATTACGGCGCATTGTCGCTGGCGGTGCAGTATTATGCCGATACATACCTTGTGGCAAATGTGCCTCCGAACTGCTTTATGCCGCGCCCGAAAGTCGGTTCTGCAGTCATCCGCCTTACGAGGCATGAGAGGCCGCCGGTGGAGGCGGAGGATGAAAAGTTAATGTTTGACATTATCCGGGCGGCATTTAATCAAAGAAGAAAGACGCTTGCCAATGGGCTTAACAATTCAGACAGGCTGGATTTTTCGAAGGAAACCATTGTAAATGCGATAGAACGTCTGGGAAAGGGAACAGGGGTGCGGGGGGAGGCGCTCACGCTGAAGGAATTTGCGGATTTAAGCAATTATCTTGCAGGGACTCGGACTTAGACTGGTAACTCATAAATTATTTATAACGCAGACAGAAAGGATGATAGGATGACAAACAACGTAGAAAGAGCGTTATTTGAAATTACACCAGAGATTGAGCATTTTGCCGAATTGTGTGTAAAGAATAATGCAATCGACAAGGAACTGTATACAGAGTATGAGGTAAAACGGGGGTTGCGTGACTTGAACGGCAAAGGCGTTTTGGCTGGGCTTACCAACGTTTCCGATGTATGCGCGAAAAAGCTGGTGAATGGAAAAGAGGTTCCCTGTGCAGGTAAGCTCTACTATCGCGGATATAATATTAAGGATCTTGTAAATGGCTTTTTGAAGGAAAAGCATTTCGGTTTTGAGGAGATTGCATATCTTCTTCTGTTCGGGGAATTACCCTCGGAGAAGGAGTTTAAGGAGTTTAAGGAGGAACTGATCGAAAGACGCACATTGCCGCCCAATTTTGTGCGGGATGTAATTATGAAGGCACCCAGCCGTGATATGATGAACAGCCTTTCGCGGTCCATCCTGAATCTTTACAGTTATGACATGAAGGCCGATGATACATCCATTCCGAATGTACTCAGACAGTGTCTTAATCTGATCAGCCAGTTTCCGATGATGATGGTATATGGCTATCATGCATATAATTACCGGAGAGGCGAGGATTTGTTTATCTATGCGCCGTCTTCCGAGCTTTCCATGGCGGAAAACATCCTGATGATGCTTAGAGAAGACCGAAAGTACTCCAAGCTGGAGGCGAAGATTCTTGATATGGCACTGGTTCTTCATATGGATCATGGCGGCGGTAATAATTCGACATTTACGACGCATGTTGTCACATCATCGGGTACAGATACTTATTCTACGATGGCGGCGGCGATGGCTTCCTTAAAGGGACCGAAGCATGGCGGTGCAAATATCAAAGTGACAGAGATGTTCGAAGATATGAAAGAGAAGATATCTGACTGGAAGGATGAGGAGGAGGTACGCCGGTATCTCTATGACTTGCTTGAAAAGAAAGCATTTGATCAGAAAGGCTTGATCTATGGGATGGGTCATGCGGTATATTCCATATCTGACCCAAGAGCTGATATCTTTAAAAAGTTTGTGAAGCGCCTTGCCAGAGAAAAGGGCAGGGAGGAAGAGTATGCTTTGTATGAATCGGTGGAGAAGCTTGCGCCGAAGGTTATCGGAGAAAAGCGTAAGATCTACAAAGGCGTTAATGCGAATGTGGACTTTTACAGCGGCTTAGTCTATAGTATGCTGAATCTGCCCAAGTCACTGTATACTCCGATTTTTGCGGCAGCTCGTGTGGTGGGATGGAGTGCACACAGATTGGAAGAGCTGCAGAATGTAGATAAGATTATTCGTCCGGCGTACAAGCCGCTCGCGTCTTATAGGGATTATGTGCCGCTTCATGAGAGGAAAGAGTAATCAGAGGTAATGAGTATGGAAAAGAGAGAGTTTTTCTTCAAATCCTGCGACCAGGTGACGAGGATACATGCCATAGAGTGGGTGCCTGACGGGGAGATTCGGGCGGTGCTGCAGATTTGCCATGGCATGACGGAGCATATCGGCAGGTATGATGAATTTGCAAGATATCTGGCAGCAAAAGGTTTTTATGTGGCAGGACATGACCATTTAGGACATGGACAGTCGGTGCAGGGTGAGGAGTATTACGGATATTTTCATGAGACGGAAGGGAATGCATATGTTGTAGGTGATATCCACAAGCTTCGTTACTGGATAAAAAAACATTATCCAGAGTGTCCGTATTTCATGTTGGGGCATAGTATGGGCTCCTTCCTTTTGCGCCAGTATTTGACCTGCCGTAGTGAGGGGCTTTCGGGTGCGGTGATTATGGGGACCGGATACCACTGTATACCAGAAGTTGTGGCCGGACAGGCTTTATGCCGATTGATTGCGGCGTTCAGAGGATGGAAGTATCGGAGCCGGATGGTGAATGCCATAGGTTTTGGCGGTTTTAACCGAAGGTTTCTGCCCTGTGAGACAGATTTGGACTGGCTGACGTCAGATAAAGAAAAGCGGGATGAATATATTCAGGACCCGCATTGCGGCTTTGTCTTTACAGTAAATGGATATTATCATATGTTTGAGGGTATGAAGTACCTGGAAAAGCGCAAGAATATAGATAAGATACAAAAGGACTTGCCGATGCTTCTGATCTCGGGAGGGGATGACCCTGTTGGGGCATTCGGCAAGGGTGTCCGCAAAGTTCATAAGGAATATGCAGACGCCGGGATAGAAGACATAGAGCTCCGTCTGTACGAAGGGAAGCGGCATGAGATTCTTAATGAGACAGGCCGCGCACGAGTGTATGCAGACTGCTGGCAGTGGATGGAGAGATTTATCAGGTAAGACAGGGCTTTGGCTCTTATATAAAGGAATGAGAAAAGGAGTTATTTTACATGGATTTGGTAACAATCAGGGAATTATACAAAAAACAGGAGAACTACATTGACAAGAAGGTGACGGTCGGCGGATGGGTCAGAAGTATCCGTGACTCAAAGACTTTTGGCTTCATTGTGGTAAATGACGGGACATTTTTTAATCCTCTGCAGGTGGTGTACAGCGATAGGCTTGATAATTTTGCGGAAGTCTCCAAGTTGAATGTGGGGGCGGCGATCATAGTGACGGGAACGCTGGTGGCAACGCCCCAGGCCAAGCAGCCTTTTGAGATTCAGGCAGACAGTGTTGACGTAGAAGGGGCGTCGGCACCGGATTATCCGTTGCAGAAAAAACGCCACGGATTTGAGTATTTAAGAACTGTGTCCCACTTAAGACCGCGGACTAACACGTTTCAGGCCGTGTTCCGTGTGCGCTCTTTGACAGCGTATGCGATCCATAAGTTTTTTCAGGAAAGAGATTTTGTGTATGTGCATACTCCGTTGATTACCGGGAGCGACTGTGAGGGTGCCGGGGAGATGTTCAGAGTTACAACACTTGACATGGGAAATCCGCCTAAGAATGAGGATGGAAGCATTGATTATTCCCAGGATTTCTTTGGGAAGGAGACGAATCTTACAGTGAGCGGGCAGCTCAACGGGGAAACTTATGCCCAGGCTTTCCGCAATATCTATACTTTCGGGCCGACTTTCCGCGCGGAGAATTCCAACACGACAAGACATGCGGCCGAATTCTGGATGATTGAGCCGGAGATGGCATTTGCGGATCTTGATGACAATATGGCGCTTGCGGAAGACATGTTAAAGTACATCATCAATTATGTGATGGAGCAGGCGCCGGAAGAGATGAATTTCTTTAATTCTTTCGTGGATAAGGGATTGATCGAACGGCTTCGCAATGTGGCATCCTCGGATTTTGCACGGGTTACCTATACAGAGGCGATTGAGCTTCTGGAAAAGAATAATGATAATTTTGAATATAAAGTGTCCTGGGGCGCAGACTTGCAGACCGAGCATGAGCGGTATCTGACCGAGCAGGTATATAAGCGCCCGGTATTCGTAACGGGTTACCCGAAGGATATCAAAGCCTTCTATATGAAGATGAATGATGACAACAAGACAGTAGCAGCCGTTGACTGCCTGGTGCCGGGCATCGGTGAGATCATCGGCGGCAGCCAGAGGGAGGATGACTATGGGAAACTTCTGGCAAGGATGAAAGAGATGGGACTCAAGGAAGAGGATTACGGCTTCTATCTGGATCTGCGCAAATACGGCTCCACAAGACACTCCGGATTCGGTCTTGGTTTCGAGCGCTGTGTCATGTATCTGACCGGCATGGGCAATATCCGTGATGTCATCCCGTTCCCAAGGACTGTAAACAATTGCGATTTATAATATAGTCCCTAATGCAAAGGAGGAATCTGAATGAACATTTTAGTAGTAGACGATGAGAAAGAGATTGCAGATGTTATAGAACTTTATCTTCAAAATGACCAGTATACAGTATATAAATTCTATACGGGAGAAGATGCACTTGCCTGTGTTCATAGCATGAAGATAGATCTCGCTATTCTTGATATCATGCTGCCGGATGTAGATGGGTTTCAGATTCTTAAGCAGATAAGGGAAAAGTACAGATTCCCGGTCATTATGCTGACGGCAAAGACAGAATATATGGACAAGATCACAGGTCTTACATTGGGAGCAGATGACTATATGCCTAAACCGTTTAATCCACTGGAGTTGGTGGCAAGGGTAAAAGCTCAGCTCCGCAGGTATACGCAGTATAATGACGGCGGGAAAGAAACCGGGGATATTATAGACATTGGGGGGCTGTTTCTCAACAGGACCTCCCATGAATGTGTCTATAATGAGATTCCCCTCACTTTAACTCCTATTGAGTTCGATGTACTCTGGCTGTTATGCGAGAACAGAGGCAAGGTTATTAGCTCCGAAGAGCTTTTTGAAAAAGTATGGCATGAAAAATATTATAAGAACAGCAACAATACAGTGATGGTACATATCAGGCATCTCAGAGAAAAGATGAGCGGACCCATGGGAAAGTCGGATTTCATCAAGACAGTTTGGGGAGTGGGATACAAGGTTGAAGAATAATTATCTGAAATTAAAGCTCAGTATACTCTTGCAGACTGTTCTTGTCACGGCAATTACAGTTTTGGTCGGCGGATTTCTGCTGGATTATGTAGTTGACGGCATTTACAATGACAGTTTTGCAAAGACATTTGTGAGTGCATTGATGTCTTTGCATATAAAAGAGGAAACAGCAATCCGGTTATATTGGAGCCTCATAGGAAATAATAAGACGTTTTTTATGATTTTAGGTTTCCTGCTTTTATTTGCATTATTTTTTTATGTGGCATTGTCGAAGATGACAAAATATCTGGATCAGGTGGGAGACGGCATAGAGAATATTATATCTGATTCCAATGAGCCGGTGCATCTCATCACAGAATTGAAGCCCATAGAGATACGGCTGAATGAGATAAAGGCAACACTTCGCCGGCAAGAACTGGAATCCGTAGCCAGCGAAAAGAAGAAGAATGATCTGGTTCTTTTCCTGGCACATGACCTAAAGACGCCGCTGACATCAGTGGTGGCTTATCTTACGATGCTTGACGGGCATCCGGACATGAATTCGGAAGAGCGGGAGAAATATATCCATATTGCTCTGGAGAAATCTATAAGATTAGGGGATTTGATCAATGAATTCTTTGATATTACACGCTACAATCTTCAGGATATTGAATTAGAACCTGTAGAGATCAATCTTTCGTTGATGCTAGAGCAACTTGCAGATGAGCTTTACGGCGTTTTATTGGAACGGCAATTATCATGTGAAGTAGAGGTGGAGGAAAACCTGGAAGTATACGGGGATCCTGATAAACTTGCCCGTGTCTTTGATAATATTTTGCGCAATGCGATTGCATATTGTTATGGGAATACGAAGATTCTTATCGGTGCAAAAAGAAAAGGCCGGGATGTGGAGATTACGTTTACAAACGAAGGTGATAAGATACCCGGAGCAATGCTGCAGACCATTTTTGAAAAATTTTATCGTGTGGATGGCTCCAGGTCCAGCGGTACAGGCGGGGCAGGGCTTGGACTGGCGATTGCGAAAGAGATTGTTGAGCTGCACGGCGGGCGTGTCATGGCGAAAAGCGACGATTTGAAGACACAGTTTATTGTAACACTGCCGTCAAAAGTGCAGGAGGAAGCAGAAAGGGAGACGGATGAGATTCATACACATCGCAGACGTGCATTTGGGGGCAAAACCAGACGCGGGAAGCGCATACGGACCATTGCGCGAGGGAGAAATATGGACAAGCCTGGAAAAGATCGTTAATTTATGCAGGGATGAGGAGATAGAACTTCTTTTGATCGCAGGCGATTTGTTCCACAGACAGCCGTTGCTCCGCGAATTAAAAGAAGTAAATGGATTGTTCCTGAGATTATCGAAAACACAAGTGGTACTCTGTGCGGGCAATCACGATTATCTGAAAAAAGACTCTTATTATCGGACTTTTCCATGGGCGAAGCATGTGCATATGATACAGGACAGCAATTGGGAAATTATTGAACTGCCGGAGATTGGAGCGGCAGTTTGCGGGTTCAGCTATGAGTCAAAAGAAAGAGAAGATAAGCCTTATGCGGGAAAAAGGGCAGAGGGGCGGCAGCCGGCAGAGATTCTGATGATGCATGGCGGGGATGAACGGCATGTGTCGGTGAAAAAGGAGGAAGTCCTGCAACTGGGGTATGATTATGTGGCTCTTGGACATATCCATAAGCCGCAGAATATGGTTCCGGGAAAGATGGCATACTGCGGAGCACTTGAACCTATAGATCGGAATGATATGGGAAGGCATGGGTATATCTGCGGAGAAATAAAAGATAAAAAGTGCAAGGTGAAGTTCGTACCGTCAGCGCTCAGAGAATATATCCAAGTCAAAGTTCCGGCGGCAGCAGATATGAGCGGCAGTGAGTTAAAGGAAAAGATAAAAAAGATAATTGAAGAGAAGGGCATTGAAAACATATATAAAATTATGATAACAGGCTTCCGGAGTCCGGATATTCTGTTTGATCTGCAAGCGATGGACGTATATGGGAATATTGTCGAACTGATTGACGATACGAAGCCTTTTTTCAATTTTGAAAAAATTAAAGTAAAAAACAAGGGAAACATACTGGGAGAGTTGATTGAGCAACTGGAAGGGTATGGAGAAGATTCGCTTCAGTACAGGGCGATGTGCGAAGGAGTACGGGCGTTGATGGAGACGAGAAGGGACTGACCGGATGAAGATTTTGGAGATGATGATCAGAAATTTCGGGAAATTATCGAATCGGCATATAGAGTTATCCGATGGAATAAATCTTATATATGGTGAGAATGAATCGGGAAAGTCCACGGTTCATACATTTTTAAGGGCAATGTTTTTCGGGCTTGAGCGGGCAAGAGGGAGGGCTGCGGCAAATGATGCTTACAGCCTGTATGAACCATGGGAGAATCCGAATTATTATTCCGGCGCAGTGAAGTTTGAAAGCGGTGGAAAGTTTTTTTTGTTGGATAGGAATTTTGATAAGTTTTCAAAAAAAGCAGAGATTTTCTGTGAGGACGACGGAGAAGAGCTGTCTGTAGAAAATGGTGATCTTGAGATGCTGCTGGGAGAATTTTCAGAGCCGGTCTATAATAATACAGTATCCGTCGGACAGCTTCATGCACAGCCGGGCCAGGAGCTATCGGCGGCGCTTCGTGATTATGCAACGAATTATTATGCGTCGGGCGGAGGGGATCTGAATCTTGATGCAGCGCTTTTGCAGCTTAGAGAGCGGAAGAAGGAGATCGAACGGCAGATAAAAGAGGATTTCCGTAAAAAGCAGGTAAAGCGGGAGCAAGTAGAGCAGGAGGCCTCTTATATCTGGCGGGAAATACACAGGCTTCAAACGGAAAGAGAAGATCTCAAAGAAAAAATTGCTTACCGCATAGAACACCAACCATCACGAGGGGAGCCGGAGAATAATCGAGTGATCGACGAGCTTCGCCCTGGGAAATGGAGGATACATCCGCTGGAGATTTTTGTGTTTATCGTAGCAGTTGTATTAGTATTTATGTTTATCCGCAGACCGTGGAATTATCTTGTGGCCATCGTACTTGCCCTGCTATGCCTGATCTATACGTGGAATCGGCTTAAGGTCAGCAAGAAGCAGGAAAAGACCGAACCGGAAAAGATTCTGGAGGAGATTATGCCGGAGGAGGAAAAGATTCCGCTGGAGCGGCTTTATTGGGAGCTGGAACGGGAGGAAGAAGAGCTTGGGGAAAAACAAGTGCAATACAGTAACCTCCGAGAGCAATTGGAAGAGATGGACGAGATGGGCGAGGAGTTCTGGGAGCAGGAGAAGATGCGTGAGGCAGTAGATCTGGCGGCAGATACAATTAATAGATTGTCTGCGAGGCTTCAAAAACGGATGGAACAAAAGATGAATGATCTTCTGTCAGAGGTGATATACGATCTGACAGGCGGAAAATACAGCCGTCTGGTAATCGGCGAAGGGCTCAGACCGAGTCTTTTACGGGATGGGAAAAAGATCCCTGTAGAACGGGTGAGCGTAAGTACCGCAGAGCAGGTGTATCTGGCGCTGCGCATGGTGTCTGCAAAAGTCTTTCAGGAAGAGGAACTGCCGGTTTTGTTAGATGATACGTTTGCGTATTATGATGATATACGTCTTAAAAATACGCTTAGATGGCTGGAGAAGAATAAAGAACAAGTGATTTTGTTTACCTGCCAGAACAGAGAGGAAGAAGCATTGAAGGAAATGGGGATTCCATATCGAAAAATCACTCTTGAAAGGTAAAAGCAGAAAACATTACCGCCATTACAAAAGTAATGGCGGTGAATGTTAAGGGTTAGGTTCATTTAAATAATATTTTTTTGGATAAGCTTTCCTTATCCTGTTACACATTTAGAATACCACATTTTTCCAAAAAGGGCAAGATAAAAATTATACTTCTTCGCCTCTGTTATACCTTTCTACGATATCCACGATACGTTCGCTGGGATTCAGTATGCTGTTGATTGAGCCGTCGTGATTCAGTGTGTCGATCATGAGCGCAATATATTTACTCATATCACAGTTGATATAGTAAGGGCGTTCCAGGAGATCTGGTGTCTGGTAGATCAGATTGGAGGTAAGGATCCCATCAATCAGACCATCTTCATATGCTCTGTCGAATTTCTCAAGCCCATTGGTAAACAGTCCAAAAGTTGCTGCGGCAAAGATGCGCTTTGCCTTACGATTTTTTAATTGTTGAGCAACATCAAGAATACTGTCGCCGGAGGATATCATATCATCAAGGATAATCACATCTTTCCCCTCCACGGAAGAGCCGAGGAATTCATGGGCAACAATTGGGTTACGCCCATCTACGATTTTCGTATAATCACGTCTCTTGTAGAACATTCCCATATCCAGGTTCAGTACATTTGCAAGATAGACGGCACGTTCCGTCGCCCCTTCGTCCGGACTGATGGCCATCATATGGTCACTGTCAATCTTAAGGTCTCGGTGTGTGCGTAAAAGACCTTTTACAAATTGATATGTGGGGCGAACTGTCTCAAATCCGCTTAAAGGTATCGCATTTTGGACACGGGGGTCGTGGGCATCAAAAGTAATAATATTGTCCACACCCATACGCACCAATTCCTGTAAGGCCAAGGCGCAGTCTAAGGATTCCCGGGCGCTTCTTTTATGCTGCCGGCTTTCGTATAAAAACGGCATGATTACATTGATTCGCCGCGCTTTTCCCCCAATTGCGGCGATAACTCTTTTAAGATTCTGATAATGGTCATCCGGAGACATGTGGTTTGTGCAGCCTGTCAGAGAATAAGTAAGGCTGTAGTTGCAGACATCTACCATAAGATAGATATCCAATCCCCGGACGGATTCCTCGATAATACCTTTGGCTTCCCCAGAGCCAAAGCGCGGAACTTTTGCGTCGATAAGATAGGTGTCCTTCTCATATCCATTAAAGACTACATCATCTTTAAAAGCATGTCCGTCTTCGTGACGCCATTTTACAATGTAATCATTCACACGGTTCCCCATTTCCTTGCATCCATCTAAAGAGATGATTCCAAGTGAACCTACGGGGATGTTTTCAAGAACACGTTCATTACGGCGTAGCATCATTCGTACCTCCCAAATTCAATAGTTTCTTCTGGATACGGATGTCATCTCCCGTGAGACGCAGTATCATATAATTGCTGCTGATACGGGAAAAAATCCGTTCCGAATAAATAGAATTGATGTCGTCAAGTGTAAGATTAGTTGAAATAACAGTCGGTTTTCTGCGCAAAATTCTTTCGTTTAAACATACAAATAACTGTGACACTGTAAAGGAATTAGAAAGCTCCGTTCCTAAATCATCAATAATAAGCAGGTCACAGTCGTAGACATGATCGAAAACTTCACTCTCAGAACCTTCTTTTTTGCCGAATGTATTTTTTGCAAAGTATTCGAAGAGCTGGACAGCAGAAAAGTAGATCACAGAATAGGAACGATCCATCAGCTCTTTTGCAATGCAATGAGTGAGAAAGGTCTTTCCGACTCCGGTGTCGCCATATAGCAGTATGTTGCAATATTCTTCTGAAAAGGTATCTGCGAACTGCCGGCAGACTCTTAACGCTGTCTGCATAGATTCCCGCGAAGACCTGCCGGTGAGCGGGTCAATATAATTGCTGGAATAGTAATCTGTGCAGAAGGTGGAAAAATTCTCCAGTGCAAGAATTTCCTGCAGATTAGACTGCGTATATAATAAATCCACAATAGCCTTTTGCAGGCAGTGGCATTTATCAGCTCCGATATAACCGGTGTCCCGGCAATCCGGACAAGTATAGTGAACCTCCAAGTAGTCTGCGGGCAGTCCCGCAGACTTAAGAAGCTCTTTTTTTTGGTTAAATAGAAGGGATAACTGTTCCTTGAGCTGCTCGAGAGCAGAGTTATCACCTTCGAGAAGTTTTTTCCCATGAGAAACACTCAGTGACGAGATAGTATCATCTAATTGCTTCAACTTTGGAACACGCGCATAAGCATGGTCATAGCGCTCGCGCAGCTTATGCTCATTATCAAGTTGTCTGAGTTCATAAGTACGCATGATCTGGTCGTACTGTGAATTAGAAAGAGCCATAAAAGCGTCTCCTTATACTATCTTGTTTACTGCTGCAAAAGCCTTCGCTCCAAATCATCCATATCGTAGGAACGGCTGTCGAAGTTGTTGAATTTATTGTTTTGTTTTCGTACAGCAGCATTTTTTGGCAGCTTTGGATTCTCACGATTCATTGCCTTCTGTTCTTTTGCTTTCAGATAATCGGAATCAGCCGCAATAATGTCCTCCGGAGTATGAACGCCTTTTTCAAACCAACGCCGTAATATAGATTCTGTATAATCGAAGCTTGGCTGGTGAATGGCATCCATTGTACGGTTTACGGCTTCTATGATCATCGCAGAAGAGAAGCCATATTCCTCATACCACCTCTTGATAAAAGTAATCTCCGAAGCGGCAGGAGCACGTCCTTTGATTCCATAAGCATTTAAAACAGTATAATAATTTTTGTTGTAAAAGACTGTATTGCACTTCGCCTGTGCTACAGTAGTGATGTTCTGTTCATACCAGGACAAAGCCACTTTTTTAATATAGTGGATACTTTTATGATTGTTCTCGACACAGTATTCAATCAAGTATTCGATCAAATCTGCGGACATCCCGAGTGATTCATAAAAATATGTAATGGTGTCCATCTCCGTATGAGACAGTGTTTTTTGCAGATATTGCTCTGTTACATGAAGTATTTCCCTGAACTCCTTGCGTGACCGGAACCGTTCGATGTCGGATACGTCTGAAGCAGGAAGCACGGCAGAAGGAACGGCTGCCGGAGCTTCAGTACGTATTTCGTAGTCTAATAACCCCTGGTTTCTCCAATAATTCAATGCGCGGATAACATCCTTTTCTGTGTCGTCGAGAGCATCCGCGATCTGTGAGATCGTCGGAATACTGTTCGAACCGTTCAGATGGCGCAGCAAAAAAAGATAAACCTTTACATACTCCCCATTAGCATTTGCCATGTGATTGTCGATGAACTCGTTTTCCAATACGGTAGTGTTCGTCTGCACATGGTTTGTAAGGGTTAACTTTGTCATAGTTTTGCCAGTCCTCCAAGACAGATAAATATTTATGAGGGGATGTCCTCCCCTGTTTTGCAAAACCTATTATAGCATTAACAGGGCTGACAAAAAAAGAAGTTTTTGCGTCAAAAACAAGGTTTTTTGTGGATAAAATTCTGTGGAAAATGTGGATAACTAGGGTTTCAAAAGCGCTTCTCCAATGTTTACAACGTCTCCGGCGCCCATAGTTATCAACATGTCCCCTTTTTTACATTTTTCCAGGCAGAAAGCTTCGATTTTTTCAAAGGAAGGCAGGTAATAAGCATCAGCGCCTTCTTTGCATAGGGCTTCAGCGATATGGGCGGACGACATCCCTAAGGTATCCGTCTCTCTGGCGGCATAAATATCGGCCAGGACAATATGGTCTGTATAAGATAATGCATCCACAAATTCATGGAAAAGAGCTTTTGTCCTGGTATAAGTGTGCGGCTGGAACACACACCAGATCTCACGGTGAGGGTAGTGCCGCGCTGCCATCAGAGATGCTCGGATCTCTGTGGGATGATGGGCATAGTCATCAATAATGGTAATGCCGTTTACTTCTCCTTTGTATTCAAAACGGCGTTTTGTACCGCGAAATTTACCAAGTCCCAGGGAAGCATCATCTATAGAGATATCAAGCAAATCTGAGACAGCTAATGCAGCCAGAGCATTTGATACATTGTGATCGCCATTGACAGACAGAGTAATGCGCTTTATAAAACGTCCTTTTTTTATAAAATCGAAAGAAGCATTGCCAAGTTCATTGTGAGATATATTGGATGCGTTATAATCCATTGCACCTTCGGTACCGTAAGTGATGACTTTGCACGGAAGGTCATCTGTAATGACACCCAACTGCTCAATGTCTCCGTTGATGACCAGATATCCGTCGGACGGAAGAAGTTCTGCGAATTTCCGGAAAGAATGGCGGATATCATCTAAATCTTTGAAAAAATCCAGATGGTCTTCGTCAATGTTCAGTATGATTCCTATTTTGGGGAAGAATTCAAGAAAGCTGTTCGTATATTCACAGGCTTCTGTGACAAATATACCTGAATTCCCTACGCGGATATTTCCCCCTATTGCATTCAGGATTCCCCCAACGGAAACTGTAGGGTCAGTGTCGGCAGCAAGCAAGATGTGTGTCAGCATGGAAGTGGTGGTAGTCTTGCCGTGTGTCCCGGATACGGCGATAGGAATGTCATAATTTGTCATCAATTGTCCAAGGAGCTGTGCACGGGTAAGCATAGAGAGACCCTTGCTCAAGACCGCCTGATATTCTTCGTTATCGGTATGGATCGCGGCGGTATAGACGACTACATCAATACCTTCTGTAATGTTGGAAGCTTTCTGGCCATAAAAAACAGTTGCGCCGGCTTCTTCTAATTGGTCTGTCAAAGAAGAACGCTTGTTGTCAGAGCCGGAAACTGTGAAACCTTCTTTGAGAAGGACTTTAGCAAGACCGCTCATACTGATTCCGCCGATTCCTATAAAATGTACATGCACCGGTTTTTTAAAATTTATTTTATACATAGACACCTTCCTATTCCATATAATGGCACATGTGCCAAATATTTATTCGCATTAATCACTAATAATGTTTTATGATGTATCATATACTATATGCTCTTATCATATTATTATAAACATATATCGGAAAAAAACCAAGATTAAGTTGTTTGTTATTTTTCCATAAAATGTTGATAGAAAAGATAAAATAATTGTAAAAATCGTTCACTATGGCAAAAAAGTGTGCTATAATGGCAGTATAAAAGACTGAGAAGGGGTGATAACGTGAGAAAAAAAGAGATGATAGCTATGTTGCTTGCCGGTGGACAAGGCAGCAGACTTGGAGTTCTTACAGCAAAGGTTGCAAAGCCGGCAGTTGCATTTGGAGGAAAATACCGTATTATCGACTTCCCGCTCAGTAATTGTATCAATTCAGGGATTGATACTGTTGGGGTATTGACCCAATACCAGCCGTTGCGTTTGAATACGCATATAGGAATCGGGATTCCGTGGGATTTGGACCGCAATTTTGGAGGAGTGTCCATATTGCCGCCCTATGAGAAGAGCGGGAGCAGTGAGTGGTACACAGGCACCGCCAATGCCATTTACCAGAATCTTGATTATATGGAGACATTTAATCCGGATTACGTGTTGATCTTATCCGGAGACCATATATATAAGATGGATTATGAAGTTATGTTAGACTTCCATAAGGAGAACCAGGCGGATATCACCATTGCCGCAATGCCGGTTCCGATGGAAGAAGCCAGCAGATTTGGCATTGTCGTTGCAGAGGAGGACGGCAAGATCCAGGAATTCCAGGAGAAGCCGGAGCAGCCTAAGAGCAATTTGGCATCGATGGGAATCTACATCTTTAGCTGGCCGGTTCTTAAGGAAACCCTTATTGCACTCAGAGAAGTACATGGCTGCGACTTTGGTAAACATATTATTCCTTATTGTCACGGAAAGGATTGCCGGTTATTTGCATACGAGTACAATGGTTATTGGAAAGATGTGGGCACACTGGGCTCTTACTGGGAAGCTAATATGGAATTGATCGATATTATTCCGGAGTTTAACTTGTACGAAGAATTCTGGAAGATATATACGAACAGCGGGATATTGCCGCCTCAGTATATTTCTGCTAATTCTGTGATTGAAAAAAGTATAATCAGCAATGGCTGTGAGATCTATGGAGAGGTGCATAATTGCGTGATCGGAGCAGGAGTGACGATTGGAAAAGGCGCAGTGGTGCGGGATTCTATCATCATGCAGGATGTAAAGATCGGAGACGGCTGCGTAGTTGATAAGGCGATCATTGCAGAGAACAGTGAGATTGGGGAAGGTGTTACCCTTGGGATTGGCAAGGAGGTTCCCAATAAGTTAAAGCCGTCAGTTTACTCCTTTGGCCTTGTGACGATCGGGGAGAATACGAAGATCCCGGGTGGTGTGCAGATTGGAAAGAATACTGCGATCAGCGGTATTACGGAGAAGCAGGATTATCCGAATGGTGTATTGGAGAGCGGAGAGACTTTAATAAAGGCAGGTGAGCGTATATGAGAGCAGTAGGACTTATATTGGCAGGCGGAAACAGCCATAAGATGCGTGAGCTGACCCGGAAGAGAGCAGTAGCGGCTATGCCGATGGCAGGGAGCTACAGGGCGATTGATTTTACGCTCAGCAATATGTCGAATTCCCATATTCAAAAAGTGGCTGTACTGACACAGTACAATGCCCGCTCGCTGAATGAACACTTGAATTCTTCCAAGTGGTGGGATTTTGGGAGGAAACATGGAGGACTTTACGTATTTACTCCGACGATTACTGCGGATAACGGGAACTGGTACAGAGGAACGTCGGATGCGATCTATCAGAATCTGGAGTTTCTCCGGAAGTGCCATGAGCCATATGTAGTCATTGCCTCGGGCGATGCCGTATACAAGATGGATTATAATAAGATACTGGAATATCATATCGCGAAAAAAGCGGATATTACAGTTGGGTATAAAGAGTTGGATTCCTATGAGGAAGCCAGCAGGTTTGGAACAATTAAAATGAACGAATCTATGCGCGTTGAGGAATTTGAGGAGAAGCCTATGGTGGCTAATTCAAGTGTAGTTTCTACTGGTATTTATGTGATCAGAAGGAGACTGCTCATCGATTTGATCGAGCACTGCGCAGAAGAGGACAGGCATGATTTTGTGACCGATATTTTGATCAGATACAAGAATCTGAAAAAAATATATGGTTATAAAATAAAAGATTACTGGAGCAACATTTCAACGGTGGAGGCGTACTATCAGACAAATATGGATTTCCTAAAGCCTGAAGTAAGAAATTATTTTTTTAAAGAGCTACCGGCGATTTATTCCAAAGTCAGCGATTTGCCGCCGGCAAAGTACAATCCGGGGGCAGTAGTTAAAAACAGCATTATAGCAAGTGGGAGTATCATCAATGGAACTGTAGAAAATTCTATTCTTTTTAAGAAGACATTTGTCGGCAACAATTGTGTGATTAAGAATTCAATTATTCTTAACGACGTCTATCTCGGGGACAATACGTATGTTGAAAACTGTATTGTAGAAAGTCGGGACACAATTCGAGCTAATACGCGTCACGTAGGAGAGAATGGTGTGAAAGTGGTCGTTGAAAAAAATGAGAGATATGCACTATAGTTCAACGATTGGACAGAAAGGAGCCATGACTTATGCAGATTACAGATGTACGTGCACGCAGAGTGGCAAAGGAAGGGAAACTTAAGGCAGTCGTATCAGTTACTATGGATGGAGAATTTGTAGTACACGACATCAAGGTTATCGAAGGTGAGAAGGGCTTGTTTATTGCAATGCCGAGTAAGAAAGCGGTAGATGGCGAATATCGGGATATTGCACATCCGATTAATTCAGGCACCAGAGAGCGCATTCAAAGTATTATTCTCGAGGAATACGAAAAAGCGCTGTTAGAAGATGCTGTGTAATATTTATCGAAAGTTGGGGAATGCCCGGAGGTATATAAGCTATAGCCTCCGGGCATTCTTAATGTTAAAGAAGTGAAAAGCGCATAGGCTTTTTTGATTTGGGGTGCGTGAATTCCAGGCAGTAAGAACAGAGTTTTAATTCCTGCCAGCCTGGTTTTTCTAAACTCCGGGGATTATATTTTGTATCGCCGACAATGGGGCAGCCTATATGGGCAAGCTGTACACGGATCTGATGATGGCGTCCGGTATACAGGCGAATATCCAGCTCTGTCCCTGTGTGCCCCTGTTGGGAGATTGAGGATAATGAAAAATATCGCTGGCTGTCAGAGACAGTGCAGTAGCTTAATCTTGCATCCTTTGCTCCGGGAGCGTCTTTCTGGCAAATGCGGGAAAGATTGGTTTTTGTGTCCTTTTGTATATAGTCTTCGAGTGTGCCAGAAGGAGCTGTGGGCGGATGTTCGACCAAGGCTCGGTAATGCTTCCCGAATCCGCCGAACCTAAGTTCTTTGCTCAGTTCCCCGGCGGCAAAAGAGGTTTTTGCAAAAACCATGATGCCCTGCACCGGCTGATCCAGACGATGGATAACGGCGAGGTAAGGTTCTTTGCAGCGGCGATTCCCGGAGGTTTGTGCAAGGTGGTTCTTCAAAAGACTTACCATGTCGGGGGTCCGGATATTTCTGCTTTGAGCAGCGATTCCCGAAGGTTTTACGCAAACTAAGAGATGCGTATCTTCATATAATATATCTAAAGATTGCGGGCTCATAAGAATTCTCCTTGACTTTATAATTATTGGCTTTTATCATTTAAACATAGAGTGCAAAAAGATGCAAATGTTTTTATATTGCAGAAAGGACAGGTATAAAAGGATGAAGATTGGAATAGGGAATGACCATGCGGCTGTTGAGATGAAAAATGATATTGCGGCGTATCTGAAAGAGAAGGGTTATGATGTAGTGAATTACGGAACGGATACCAGTGAAAGCTGCAGTTATCCTGAGTATGGCGAGAAGGTAGGACGAGCAGTTGTCAAAGGAGAGGTCGATCTTGGAATACTTATCTGCGGAACAGGTGTGGGCATTTCTCTCGCGGCAAATAAAGTAAAGGGCGTCAGGGCGGTTGTTTGTTCCGAGCCATATTCTGCGAAATTGTCCAGGCAGCATAATAACACGAATATATTGGCCTTTGGCGCACGGGTAGTTGGGATAGAGATGGCTAAGATGATTGTTGATGAGTGGCTGGATGCTGAATTTATGGGCGGAAGGCATCAGACGCGGGTTGATATGATCATGGCTATTGAGGAGAAGTAGAAAGGAGAAAGAATATGCAGACGGCTGAATGGAGAAAAGATTATGAGGAGTTCGAGGAAGTGACCAGACAATTTTTTGCAGGTGAAGTTCCGGTTCCAAAGTATAAAGGCTTTTCGGGCGGTTTCGGAAGTTATGCCCAGAGGGGCGGTAAAGCAAGTATGTTAAGACTCCGTCTTCCCGGAGGAAGGGTAGACAAGGAGAAGCTTGGGTTTGTTGTCAGGGCGATTGATAAATATAAGATTGATAAAGTACATTTTACAACTTGCCAGACAATACAGCTTCATAATCTGGATGCAGATGCAGTGTGCGAGCTTGCAGTGGAAGCGTTGGACTATGGGATCATAACGCGAGGCGGCGGCGGGGATTTCCCGAGAAATGTTATGGTATCCCCGCTGTCAGGGGTAGAGCAGGGAGAGTATTTTGACGTGTCTCCTTATGCAGATGCAGCGGCGGATTATCTGATGGGCTTTATCAAGACGGTAAAGCTGCCGAGAAAGTTGAAGGTATGCTTTTCCAATTCTCCGAAAAATGAACCTCATGCGACATTCCGGGATTTGGGATTTGCAGCGAGGGCAGACGGAAAATTCGATGTCTACAGTGCAGGCGGCCTTGGAAATAATCCTAAAATGGGAGTGAGAGTAGCGGAAGCAGTTGACGGAAGCCAGATTTTATATTATATCAAAGCGATGGTAAATATGTTTGTGGCTTACGGCAATTATGAAAACCGCGCAAAGGCCAGGACCCGCTATATGCAAGAGGTTCTTGGAGATAAGTATGCAGCATGTTTCAGAGAAAAGCTTCTTGAAGTTATGGAAACGGAAAAGCTGGATATTCATGTAGAAGCCCGGGAGATTGCGAAAGAATCTGACGGTGTAAAAGTCTGTCACAAAAGGGCGGTTCTGCAGAAACAAGAAGGGCTGTATGCAGTCATGTATCATCCGGTTGGCGGGTGTCCGAAGCCTTCGAAGTTTAAAGAGATTTATGACGCTATGACGGATATGGAGCAGGTGGAACTGCGGATTGCGCCGGATGAGACAGTTTACATTATCAATTGTACAGGAAGTGAGGCGGATAGATTTCTGGAGATTACTTCGGATAGTGCAGATACGGTGTTTGAGTCTTCTGTAGCGTGCATTGGCGCGTCAATCTGTCAGGTTGGTGTGAGAGATTCTCAGAATCTTCTCCGGACACTTACAGAACAAGCAAAGGAATGGGGGTATGAAGACGGTGTTCTTCCGCAGATTCATATCTCTGGCTGTCCATCTTCTTGCGGAACGCACCAGATTGGAAGGATTGGTTTCCGCGGCGGTGTGAAAAAGGCGGACGGAGCGATGCAGCCAGCTTTCGTGCTCACTGTGAATGGCAGAGACGCGGAAGGCATAGAACACTTTGGAGATCAGGTCGGGACGATTCTGGAAAAAGATATTCCCGCATTTTTAAAGGAGCTTGGAGAGGAGATTTCTAAGTCAGGGATGATGTATGATGAATGGTATGAAGAACATGCGGAGCGTTTTGCTGAGATTGCAAAGCCATATATAGAATCATGATCGTGATAACTGTTATTGACGATAATATGGGAATGATGTTCAACAACAGGCGTCAGAGCCAGGACTGCATCCTGCGGGAGCAGATTCTGGCTCTTGCAGGCTCGGGCAGGCTGTGGATGAACCACTATACATACAGACAGTTTTTGAACTGTGACAGTGCGTCCATTACCGTAGACGATGCGTTTTTGGCAAAAGCTGGTGCGGGAGAATATTGTTTTGTAGAGAATGTTTCGCCGGCCTGTTATGAAAAGCATATAGAAAAGATTGTCTTGTTTCGATGGAATCGAACGTATCCGGCAGATTTTTACTTTGATATTGATCTTGCCGGCTCTGAATGGAGGCAAGTGGAAACTGAGGAATTCCCGGGCTCTTCACATAAAAAAATAACTAAGGAGACATATATTCATGGGTAAAGGCAGAGGCTCTTTGTTATTATCTTTGCTTGTCTGGTGTATGATATTGCCGTCATGCAAAGCGGAGGAAACGGATAAAACGATAGAGATATCGCAGCCGGAAGCGGCGGTGCATATGTCGGAGGAGACGGGTGCTAACGAGCTTCCTGAATATACCGGTCTGCCGTATACGGCCGTTAATGGAAATCAACCGGAATTTACAGAGAGTGACCTTACGACAGAGTCTTTTGAGACGTATAGTGAACTGGACGGATTGGGGAGATGCCAGAGAGCATATGCAAATATCGGAACGGATCTGATGCCGACAGAAAAGAGAGGATCTATCGGAAAAGTGAGGCCTTCGGGATGGCATACAGTTAAGTATGATGATGTAGAAGGAAAATACTTGTATAACCGCTGTCATTTGATCGGCTATCAGTTAACGGCGGAGAATGCAAATGTCAAGAATCTGATAACCGGAACCCGTTACTTAAATACGGAAGGGATGCTTCCTTTTGAAAATATGGTGGCCGATTATGTAAGAGAGACAGAGAATCATGTCTTATACAGAGTAACCCCTTTTTATACAGATGATAACCTGGTAGCTGACGGCGTGCAGATTGAGGCGATGTCTGTAGAGGACCAGGGAGAAGGTATCCTTTTTAACGTGTACTGTTATAATGTCCAGCCGGGTATTTCTATTGATTATTCTACTGGTGAGAGCCGGGTGGATACAGACGGTGTATCAGAGATGCCAGAGCCGCAAGGGAGCACTTATATTGTAAATACAAATACCCATAAATTCCATGTACCATCTTGCTCCAGTGTCAAACAGATGGATGAGGCCAATACAGAAGAGTATACCGGGAACAGGCAAGAGTTGGAGCAGCAAGGATATGAACCGTGTAAAAGGTGTAAGCCATAAAGGAATGATAAGTTTGGCGGCTGTTATAAGATTATTATGAGAAAAAGGTGGCGATGTCCGGCAAAACTACATATATTAGCAGTAAAAGAATAGAAAGAGTGACGTAACATGCCTTATTCAGTAATGCTCGACGCGGGCCACGGGGGGAGCGATCCCGGAGCAGTCTATAATGGCCGGCAGGAAAAGGATGATACTTTAAGGCTTACGCTGGCAATTGGAGAAATCCTGCAGAATAATGGGGTAGATGTGGAATACACACGGACGACAGATGTATATGAAAGTCCGTTTGAGAAAGCTATGGAGGCGAACAATGCAGGAGTGGATTTTTTTGTATCCATACACCGGAATTCTTTTCCTACGGACAATCAGGTGATGGGTGTGGAAAGTCTGGTCTATGACTTGTCCGGCATCAAGTACGAAATGGCCCAGAATATTGACGAGCAGCTTGAGGCTGTCGGATTTGTAGACTTGGGAGTGAAGGCGAGACCTAATCTTGTGGTGCTGAAACGGACAAATATGCCGTCGGTCCTGGTTGAAGTCGGATTTATCAATTCTGATACAGACAATCAATTATTTGACGATAACTTTCAGGATATTGCGGAGGCGATAGCCAGAGGGATCCTGGATACGCTGTCTAACGTAGGTGCTGTCAAGGAAAACTACTACCGGGTGCAGGTGGGCCTGTATCGGAATAATCGAAATGCAGAGCGTCTGTTGGAGGAGCTTTTGTCGCAGGATTTTCCGGCATATATAGATAATGTGGGAGAATATATACGGGTGCTTGTAGGCGGATATGGTGACCTGAATGATGCGGTGGCGATGGAGCAGAGGCTTAGGCAGGCGGGGTATGATACTTTGATTGTGAGTTAAAGAAATAAGCAATGAAGCGGAGGGATGATATATCTCTCCGTTTTTGTGTGTAAAGAAGTGTGAAATGGAATATAGCATCGAAGTTGTGATGTTGCAGAAGTTGACAAATTGGTGGGGGGGGGGTTTACTGGGATTAGTATTATTAATATGTTCCAGGAAAGGAGAACGTTATGAAAAAAAGGTATTTGGCAATACTTCTGGCAATAGCAACAGTGTTAGGCCAGACAGCAGGGACAGGGCAAGTAGTCCTGGCGGCGCAGATTGAAGAGGAAAAGCCGCAAGAGGGAGAGGTATTGCAGGAAAAAGAAGGGGAAGAAGAGGAAGTCGGAGAAACCGGAGAAAAGAAACCGGAGACGGAAGACGCGGTAACCGCAGATAAAAAAGAGCAGGCTGATGAAACGCAGAATGAGGGAGGTGTGCAGCCGGCAGGGGAAGAGAAAGAAGAGATACCCACTGCAGATATGCCGGAGGAGAAAAAAGAAACATATGCTGAGAAGAACGTGTCTGCAGCAGCATTGTCGGAGGATAATGCGAAGGCAGGCGAACCCGAGTTACAGCTTAATTTTTGGGATTTAAGCGACAAAGTCGCAGGGTTTCCGGGCGCTGAGCTTTCAGTCTCGAAAGATGACGCAGGGAATTGTTATGATGCAGACGACAATACATATCCAATCGTCGTTACAAATATTGTAAGTGAAAATACAAATATTGTATCTGTAAAGGAAGAGGAAACAGAGTGGACTCTTGAATTAAAAAATCCTGGGAAAACGAATATTACAATTTATTGTTGTAAGAAGGATGATGCCACAAAGACTTTCCAAAAGAAAGTACAGATTGATGTCAGAAATGATATGTATTACATGAATATATTTGGCGATGACAAGATACAAAATATGCTTTTTGGTGACAATATGGAGCTGGTTGCTAACGTCTGGGGCGAGCGTCAAAATGAAAATGGTCTTCCTGTCCCAATAGATACAAAAGATTTAAAAATCACATGGGGATGTGAGGTGAGCGAGGAGGACGCAGCAGAAATAGAGAAAGGAATCAAATTGACACATGATGCGGAGGATCCCCTAAGATGTCAGATTACAGCCCCTGAACATGGATATGGTTATTCAATTAATGTGTATGTCAAGGCATTCAAAGAAGATGAGGAGGTTGCATCTGCAAGCGTATACTTAAATGTCAATGATTCTTATGATGTCATCGAACCGGCTTCCATTGATACGGATATTTTTCCGGGACAAACTATTGAGATACAAAATCTTGGAGCGTACCACTATGATAAAGAAGTGGGTAGGACACTAAAAGGAGACAAGATTACCTTTGAGTTTGACCCGGAGTTTTGTGAGATTAAACGGGGAGATAAGGTAATAAACAGCGGGGATGGAGAAAAGCAGGATTCAGGGAATTATACCATAAAGAGATTAAGATCAGATAGTTTTGTAATTAACATTTATTCATGGGCTCAGGAAAGTGGTGAGTGGACGAGAACTGCAAGCGACTCCTGGAGCTTCGATTACTGTAATTATGATGAGCTCGATTTTGATCAGGATTCTTATGATGTATTTGCCAGCGACGACCCGGAAGAGAATGAGACGATAGACATAAAGCTTAATACAGAAAGTATCGGAGAAAATGCTTCTGTTGAATGGACAGTGGGCGTGAGGGGAGGAGAAGAGTACGGTTTTGTGAAGACAATAGACCCGAGCAATTATACCGCATCAGGAAATACTCTTACGCTGAATGGAAACAATATAAAAAAGGCACTGCAGGCGCTGGGACAGGAGGGAGATTATCTATGGGTTTCTGTTCTTGCAACTGTAAAAATTGATGGCGTAGAGGCGACAAGAGCTGAAACGGGAGTGTCAATCAGAACGCCGAGGTATGAACTGGAAAGCGTCAAGGATAAAACATTAGTTTTGGATGAATGGATGTATTATGATAAACAGACCTCCTGCTATGTAGAAAATAAAAAATATCCAGACGGGCGAGATATTCCAGTCACTCTTTCAGATATTGTGCTCGAACAGGAAGAAACTGTATGGGAGAAGTCGGAAGAAGCTTCTGGAATAATATTAAAAGCAGTTGGATGCGGAGAGGCAGCCGTTACGTTCAAAACGACGAGTGAGGAGCTGGGAGAGAAGAATTTCACGGTAAATATGAGTGTTACGGATGATATGTACTTCCTTTATGTTAATGGAGGTTCGGATTACATACGGATTTTACCGGGGCAATCCCGCAAGCTTGATGTTGAGGTAGAGCATAGATATTATGACAGCAAGAATAAGGAGATAAAGGAAGAAGTAGTGAAAGACCCGTCTCCGTATCTTACATACCATGACTTTAATGAAAGTATCATCAGTGTGAAAGCCGGGATAATTACCGCAAAACCGTTACAGGAAGAGTATGAGTACGCGGATTCCGGACTGCGGATACATCTTTCGATGCCAAGGGATGGCAGGGATAATTTTGAATGTGATGAAATGTTGGGTGTTGAAGTTACTAGTTGCTATTATCAGGCCGTCATCGAGAAGATGTATGTAGAGCCGGGTGAGGTCGTATCTTCTGTTCCTGTAAAATTGCTGCGTTTTGATACAGAACATGTGAATGGGATTGAAGAAAAAGGAATCACCTATCAGTTGGAAGATGGGTGGAATGTCACATTGAATAAAGAGAAGACCGGATTTACGGTTGGAAAAGACCTTGAAGAAGGGGAGCAACTGGGCGTTGGCGTTATAGTTGAGAAGAAAGCAGATAGTGTGGATGAGGGATCTATCACGGAATACGCATGGCTGGATATGGAAGTTTGCAAGCATAACTTT
Organism: uncultured Dorea sp.; assembly: GCA_910586965.1. GTDB lineage: Bacteria > Bacillota > Clostridia > Lachnospirales > Lachnospiraceae > MD308. The sequence goes on from CAJUMF010000003.1 coordinate 103,970, forward strand.
GTGGTGAAGTCCACGAAGCAGGATAACTGTACCGTTGAGGGTGTAAAGACACTGGAATGCAGCAAATGCCATACTGTCAAAACAGAATCTATCCCGAAGACAAGCCATTCATTCGGTGCATGGACAACAACCAGAGAGGCCACCGTATTTGCAGAGGGTGAGCAGACCAGAACTTGCGGACGCTGCCATACATCTGAGAGGAAAGCCACAGCAAAATTAAAGGCATTTGTAAAGCTGAATGCAAAGAGTATCCCGTTGAAAGTAAAGCAGTCCACTACAGCAATAAAAGTGACGATGGAAAAAGGGGACAGCATCGCTTCATGGAAGAGCAGCAAATCAAAAGTGGCAACTGTCAATTCCAAGGGAAAGATTACAGGTAAGAAAGTAGGGACAGCAAAGATAACTGTAACGTTAAAGAGCGGTGTGAAAGCTACAGTAAAAGTAAAAGTCCAGAAAAAGGAAGTGACGACATCGAAGCTTTCTGTAACAGGGAAAACATCTAAGATTGGAAAGAAACTGACGCTGAAAAAAGGAAAGAGCGCAGCTTTGGCAGCAACGGTTACTCCAATTACAAGTAAACAGAAAGTAACTTACAAATCTTCTAATAAAAAGGTTGCGGCAGTAACTTCAAAAGGGAAGATTACAGCTAAAAAACCCGGAAAAGCAAAGATTACCGTAAAATCTGGTAAGAAAAAAGTGGTAATCACAGTGACAGTAAAGAAGTAAAAGTTAAGATCCAGGAACCGGTGGTATAGATTTTTTGAGTCTGTACCATCGGTTTTTTGTCCAATTATATGGAGGGCGTTGTCAAGGGAGATGAATACTGGCCGGGAAGCGGAACTGAATATTGGCCCAATATGACACAAGAGACAGATCCGACAAAAGTAAAATGGGCGAGATTCATCGGAAAAAACGGCGTAGGTATTTATGAATATGATAATGGAGGCGACGGGTGGTATCGGCCGCATGAAAACTGTAAGATGCGTTTTCTCGGCAAACAGTATGAATTCTGCGAGGTGTGTAAAGAAGGATTGAGAAAAGCTTTCTGTAAATCGACCGCTCAGAGTAAGTACTTTATCGTAAGAAAAGGCGATAAAGAGGCGACGGGAGATACTTTGGGCGAGAAGCTCAAGTTAACATATAAGGATGCGGAAGGAAACGAGGTGACGGGTGTACCGGCAAAGGCGGGTACATATAAAGTTGAAGCGGCTTTCGAGGGTAATGAAACATATGATGCGTGTTCGATCGCGGCAGAATATACGATAGAACTTCCGGATTTGATTACATTAGGTGTTGAAAATAAGGTATTCGATGGAAAACCAGTTGTGCCTGATGTAAAAGTTAAATATGATAAAGAATATGAAGTGAAATATCACTATACAGGGACTATTCCGAGGGTACAGAGCAGTTATGGCAGAACAGAAAGATGCTCAGAGAATACAGTTCTTGAAAGATGTCTATTGTCACTGGTATGGGACAGATTGTGCACCGATTCTCTCTCGTGCATACGATGAGAAATTTGTAGAGAATGGGAAACCAGTTGATCTTGCTCCGCATTTCCATACCTATGTTTCGGGAAAAGATGTACCTGTAAAATATGTGATTTCTTATTATGCGGAGGCAGTGCTTGATACGAATGGAAAGGATACCTTGCCGGTTAAACTGGATGGCAAAACTTATAACCTTGCAAAGATAAGAGGCGGGACAACATTCACAATTCAGCCGAAAGGCACGACTACAACAGTGAACCAGCCTAAGACACTTACACTTTCTAAGATCAGCTATAAGTATGACGGAAAAGTAAAGAAACCGTCTGTAACAGTAAAAGGTACGGCAGGAAAAGTCATTCCGGCATCAAATTATACGGTTACTTATGCAAAGGGTAGAAAAAATGTTGCTGTATATGCGGTAACGGTGACATTCAAAGGTCAATATAAAGGGACGCTTTCAGGAAGTTTTAAGATCGTACCGAAAACAACAGTATTCCGCAAAGAAGAAGTTTACAAGCGGAGTAAAGACCGTTACGATCAAAAAGAATAAGACGACTTCGAAGAAGATTACGAAATTAAAGAAGAATAAAAAATACTATGTAAGAATCCGCACATATAAGATAGTAAAAGTGAATGGAAAATCTAAAAAGGTTTACTCATCATGGACAAAAGTAAAGAGTGCGAAAACGAAAAGGTAATGTAAATATATAAGGCTTAAAATATGAGCTGAAAAAAACAGGAGCAGGCGAGTCTGAAAAGAAGGAAGATTATGCCTGCTCCTGTTTTATATTATTTCACTGCCGATTTTGGAGGACGACAGATGAAATACGATAATTTAAACTGCTCTTATATGGAACTGGAATGCTGTATACTCCGGAACCTCCCTCGGAATCGGAAGTCCGGCGTTCATCAGAGCGGAGCCGGACAGCGTATACTGCCCGTCGTTGACAGAATACACGGTATCGGCGTTAAGCCCTTTTGCGCGGACATATTCCTGCGGTCCGTTGCAGGTAAGGTTCGTAACGACTACGCTTAAGAGAGATTCCTGCCTGTCCTTTGTCACATGCTGCCAGGCGGTCATGTTGCCAACCGCAAACGGGTTGCTTAAGCGGTAGTAATCGCCCTTGATGATAATATGGTAATATTTTCGGAACAGTTCGCTCTGTTCTTTGCAGAGCTTTTGCTCTTCCGCGGTCAGATGGGTCGCATCCAGCTCATAGCCGAAAGTGCCTCCCATTGCCACGACAGCTTTTGTCTTTAACGGCACGAGCTTTCCGCTGTCGGAAATGTGCGCGCCCATGCAGGACGGCGGATAGACAAAGGAAGTTCCGTAGTGGAGTTTCAGCCGGTCGATGGGGTGGTTGTTGTCGCTGACCCAGTACTGCGGGTAATAGTGGAGCATCGCCGCGTCAAAACGCCCGCCGCCTCCGCTGCATCCCTCGAACAGGATGTCCGGATGGGTCTTTATGATGGCGTTCATGGTGCGGTACAATCCTAAAATATAACGGTGATACACTTCGCCCTGCTTGCCGGCGGGCAGGGCATTTGACCAGATGTCTGCCAGGGAGCGGTTGATATCCCATTTTACATAGTAGATATTGGCATCGTCTAAGATGGCGTTGACCTTTTCAATCAGGTAGTCCTGCACGTCTTTGCGGCTCATGTCCAGGGCAATCTGGTTGCGGCTCCGAACCTCCGGGCGCCCGGGAATCTTCATGGCCCATTCCGGATGTGCGCGGTAGAGGTCGCTGTCTTCGGACACCATCTCCGGTTCGAACCAGATGCCGAACTTCATTCCAAGGTCGTTGATTTGCTCCACAAGAGCGTGGAGTCCGCATTTGATTTTATTTTTATTGACAAACCAGTCTCCCAGGCCGCTGTTGTCATCGTCTCGTTTCCCGAACCAGCCGTCGTCCATGACAAGCAGCTCTACGCCCATGTTCTTCGCGGCTTTCGCGATTTCCACAAGCTTTTTGTCATCGAAATCCATAAAGGCAGCCTCCCAGCTATTGATCAGCACGGGGCGCTCTATCTCAGTCACAAATTTGCTCTCGCAAAGGTTTGTGCGGTAAAAATTATGGTAAAGGTGGGAAAGGCCGGTCAGTCCATGTTCGGTAAATGCCATTACGACTTCCGGGCATTCAAAGGTTTCGCCCGGTTTCACCTCGTAGACGAACTGTTTCGGATGGATGCCCATTACAAGCCGGAGTTGGTCGTACTGGTCAAGCTCTGCCTCGGCAAGGAAGTTGCCGCTGTACATGAGGGAGAATCCGTAGCATTTTCCGTAATCCTCGGTCGCCTCCTTGTCGCAGAGCACGACAAACGGGTTCTGCTGGTGGCTGGAGGAGCCGCGCACACTGCTGATAGTGTGGATATGGTGGGTCAAGGGCTGGCGTTCCACCTGCCGTTCCTGGCCGTACCGTCCGGGAAGGCTTAGAAGGTCCATGCCGGAGCCGTTGATAAAGTCCAGGCATACGGACATGATTTTCTTCAGATGAATCGGAGCTTTGCCGTTATTTTTTACTTTGACGGCTCTCGTGATGATGTCAGCCTCCTCGAACACGCTGTATAAAAGAATCACATCCACGTTGCTCACCGAATCTGTCAGAGTGACCTCAAGGGTCTTTACGGTGTCGCCTTTATTTGCAAAGACTGTGGGAAGAGTCTCCAAGCGGTACTTCCCGTCGGTGATGGAAATTTTTCTGGCTTTGCCGCTGAAAGAATAACTGCCGTCGCCGTTTACCACTTCGATGCTGGCGGTGCGGAAATCCCCCTGCTGCTGGGTGGAAAATTCCTGGGGCTGCGCGTCTAGAGAGAAGGTGCGCTCGCCCAGCGATTCGTAAGGGTTGCCGGAAAAGCCCCGGTCGTACTGCATGATCTGGTAGCTTAAGTCAGCGTCATGAAGAGTGGGACCGTAATAGAGGTGGAACAGGTAATCGAGATTTCCAATCTTCATCTGGTATGAAGTGTTTTTCGTGTGTAAAGTGATCGTGTTATTTGTTTTATTGTGAACAATTCCCATGGGTGCCGTGACCTCCTTGTAGTTAGTAAAAAAAGTATATCATATTTAGAGGGAAGTTCATTTATTCAGAATGTCAGAAAAAAATGGGGAAACGTAGTGCATAAGTAACATGACAGGGAAAGAAATTTTATAATTGATATAATGACAATGTGTTGACAATAACCGAGCTTATGAGTATGCTATATTTAATATGGAGGTGCTGTATATGGCAACAACAAATTTGAATATTAGAACAGAGAAAGCTATCAAAGAGCAGGCAGAGGAGATTTTTAATGAACTTGGTCTGAACATGACAACTGCTGTAAATATGTTTCTTAGAACTACTATACGAGAACATGGTATTCCTTTTGAATTAAAGCTGGATGTGCCGAATGAAACAACGTTTGCTGCTATCGAAGAAGGCAGAAAGCTCGTGGCTGATCCTTCTGCTCCGAGATATTCCAATATGGATGAGCTTAAGGAGGCACTCGAAGTATGAAATATGATGTACAGTTTACCAATCAGTTTAAGAAGGACTTGAAACTTGCGAAAAAGCAAAATAAGAATCTTGATAAACTGTTTGAGGTAATTAGTACCTTAGCGGAAGGCAAAGCATTAGATGCAAAATACAGAGATCATAGCCTTGCAGGTGATTATAAAGGGGCGAGAGAATGTCATGTTGAGCCAGATTGGCTGTTGATTTATGAGATTTGTGGTGATGTACTGGTTCTGTTGCTTTACAGGCTCGGAACACATTCGGAGTTATTCAAAAAGTAGTTTTTGAAAAATATATTTTCTTATAGAAGGAGTTGTTTCACATGCGAAAGAAGGAGCGGGCGTTTGAAATCATCGGGCGGCTGAAAAAGGAATACCCGGATGCGGGTTGTACGCTGGACTACGACCAGGCGTGGAAACTTTTAGTCAGCGTACGGCTTGCGGCACAGTGTACGGATGCGCGGGTGAATGTTGTGGTTGAAGGGCTTTATGAGAAATATCCGGATATTGACGCGCTGGCGGCGGCGGACCCGGCGGATATTGAGGAGATTGTAAGACCCTGCGGGCTGGGGAAGAGTAAGGCGAGGGATATCAGCGCATGTATGCGGATGCTTAAAGACGAGTACGGCGGGAAGGTGCCGAAGGATTTTGACGCGCTTTTGAAACTGCCGGGCGTCGGGAGGAAAAGCGCGAACCTTATTATGGGCGACGTGTTCGGGGAACCGGCGATTGTGACGGATACCCACTGCATCCGCCTGGTGAACCGGATGGGGCTTGTGGACGGCATCAAGGAGCCGAAGAAGGTGGAGATGGCCCTCTGGAAGATTATCCCGCCAGAGGAAGGGAGCGATTTCTGCCACCGGCTGGTTTATCACGGGCGGGATGTGTGTACGGCGAGGACAAAGCCTTACTGCGAGAAATGCTGCCTTGCGGATATCTGCAAGAAGGCGGGCGTGTAGATATGCAGGCGGATTTTAGATTGATACCGCGCAGTTGTCAGATAAGAAAGCGATAAGAGAAAGGCGGCGTTTTAAAGTGGCGGATATTATCGGAATGTTAGACGAATTACAGAACAAGGCCCTTCATCAGGAGGGGCTTAAAGAGAGGTTTCTTGCGACAAGGAATGACCCGTCTCCGGTCAGTGCGTTTTGCCGCGTGTGCCGGGAGGAGGGCTATGAGATTTACGAGATGGAGCTTGTCTGCGCGGGGGAGGATTTCCATGCGGCGATGAAACGCAGCACCAACGGCGGCGGGGAAAATTCGCCGAAACTTGCAGGACAGGATGATTTTTATGAATTATTTCTTGCAGCGATAGAGGATTAATTGGAATTGCCGGCGAACGGCAGTCAGCAGTACAGAAGGGAAGGAATGGAAGATAGAACGGGCAAGGAAAGTTTTAAAGCAATATTTTGGGTATGAAGATTTCAGGGAAGGGCAGGCAAAGCTTATCGGTGCGGTGCTTGGCGGGCATGACGTGCTTGGCATCATGCCTACGGGCGCGGGCAAATCCATCTGCTTTCAGGTTCCGGCGCTTATGGCGGAGGGGATTACCCTTGTCATATCCCCGCTGATTTCGCTGATGAAGGATCAGGTGAGCGCCCTGAATCAGGCGGGCATCCATGCGGCGTATCTGAACAGCTCTCTGACCATGGGGCAGTATACGAAGGCTTTACAGCTTGCGAAGGCGGGAAGATACAAGATTATCTATGTCGCCCCGGAGCGGCTTGCGACGGAAGGATTTCTTGACTTTGCCCTTAGCAGCGGGGTGAAGATATCTATGGTCGCGGTGGATGAGGCGCACTGTGTTTCCCAGTGGGGACAGGATTTCCGCCCGGGATATTTGAAAATTGCGGAATTTATCCGGAAATTTCCGCACAGGCCGGTTGTCTGTGCATATACTGCTACTGCGACGGAAGATGTGCGGGGAGATATCATAGAGCTTTTGGAGCTTAAGGAGCCCGCGGTGACGGTGACGGGATTTGACCGGGATAATCTGTATTTTGCGGTGAAAAAGCCGGCGGATAAGTATAAGGAGCTGGTTACATATCTCAGGAAAAAGGAGCAGGAGCTTTCGGGGTGCAGCGGGATTATCTACTGCCTGACGAGAAAGAGTGTGGAGGATATCTGTTATCGGCTGCGGCAGGACGGATTTTCGGTGACCCGGTATCATGCAGGGCTTGACGACGAGGAACGGCGGGAGAATCAGGATGATTTTATCTACGACAGACGGCATGTGATGGTGGCGACCAATGCTTTTGGGATGGGCATTGACAAGTCGGACGTGCGGTTTGTCGTTCATTATAATATGCCGAAAAATATGGAGAGCTACTATCAGGAGGCGGGGCGAGCCGGGAGGGACGGCGCGCCGGCAGAATGCATACTCTATTATGAGCCGTCGGACGTGCGGATGAACCAGATGTTTATCGGAAATAATGAGAATAACGAGATGCTTGATGCGGCGGCGAAGGCGCTCATTGAGGAGCGTGACCGATGGCGGCTTAAGCAGATGACGTTTTATTGCTTTACATCGGAGTGTCTGAGGCATTATATTTTAAAATATTTTGGCGAGGAGACTTCCGGGTACTGCGGGAATTGCCTGAACTGCCTGACGCAGTTTGAGGAGGTGGACATCACAAGGGAGGTGTCTGCAATTCTGAAATGTATCCGGGAGAACTGGACGGCTTACGGCGTTACGACGGTCATTGATATCTTAAGGGGCGCAAAGAGCCAGCGGATTCTCAGTAAGAACCTGGATAAAAATTCCCAGTACGGGCGGCTCGGTGACCAGTCCGTGACCCGCCTCCGTCAGATCATACAGGAGATGATGTATCAGGGGTATCTGGAGCTTTCCGGGGATACTTACCCAGTGTTAAGGCTCGCGCAGGGGGCGCGGGAGCAGCAGGGATTGCCGATAGCGGAGCAGCAGACATCGCTGACAGCCGGGGAGCAGGAGCCAATGCCGAAGGCGGGCGAGGAGACGGCTCCCATAATCTTAAAGCTGCCGAAGGAGCAGGAGAGGAAAAAAGGCGGTTCCGGGGGAGAATCCGGGAGTGCAGGCGGAAGGAAGAGGAAAAAAGCCGGAGCGGCAGCCGCCCTCAGGGAGCAGGATATGGAGCTTTTCGAGGAGCTTAGGGCACTTCGGAGAGATATTGCGGCGGAGGAAAAGGTGCCGCCTTATATTATATTTTCCGACAAGACGCTTGTCCTTATGTGCCTGAGCCGGCCGAAGGATACCGCCGGGATGCTTAATATCAGCGGAATCGGGGAGTATAAAGTGAAGAAGTACGGGGAGAGGTTCCTGACGGTGCTTAAGGACACATAAGGATTTGTTTTAATTAAGATAGATGAGGAATTTGCAGCGGACAGGGAGGCATAAATAATATGGCGGATAACGGAAAACAGATTGCGATACGGGTGTCTATCGTCAGCGTGGCGGTGAATATCCTTTTATCGGTGCTTAAACTTGCGGCGGGGCTCATCGCCCATTCTGGGGCGATGGTGTCGGACGCGGTGCATTCGGCGTCGGATGTGTTCAGTACATTTGTGGTGATGATTGGGGTGCATATGGCAAGCAAGGAGGCGGATGAAGAACATCCTTACGGCCATGAGCGGATGGAGTGCGTGGCGGCAATCGTGCTGGCGGCTGTGCTGTTCGCGACGGGTCTGGCGATTGGGTATACCGGGCTTGAGCAGCTTTTGGGCGGCTATGAGGAGATAAAAGTTCCGGGGGCGCTTGCCCTTCTGGCGGCGCTCATCTCGATCGGGGTGAAGGAGTGGATGTACTGGTATACGGTGCTGGCGGCGAAGAAGATTAATTCGGGGGCGCTTAAGGCGGACGCGTGGCATCACCGCTCAGACGCCCTGTCTTCGGTGGGCGCCCTGTTTGGAATCGCGGGGGCGAGGATGGGCTACCCGTTTCTTGACTGTGTGGCCAGCGTGATAATCTGCGCTTTTGTCATCAAGGCGGCGTATGACATCTTTAAGGACGCGGTTGACAAGATGCTGGATACGGCGTGTGATAAGGATACGGTGAAAAAACTTCAGAAAATCATCCTGAACCAGCCGGGAGTCCTTGGAATCAGCAAATTGACGACGCGGATTTTCGGGTCGAAGATTTATGTGGATGTGGAGATTGAGGCGGACGGGGATATGACGCTCAGAGCCGCCCATGAGGTGGCGGAAAATGTCCACCATGCCATTGAGCAGGGGGCGAGCGATGTGAAACACTGCATGGTGCATGTGAATCCGCGGCGGGTGTAAGATGACTGTTTTTAGGATTGTGGGAGCACGAAGTGCGGAACAATCCGTGGCATCATAGGGGCAAAAATAGCAGCGCACACGGGCGGCTTAGATGTCCGCCGCCCACTGCTGAAGGAATTCCTGGCAGAATTTAATAAAGTCAGTCTGGCTCGCGTGGAAGTAACTGTTACGCATAGAGATAAGATTGTAAGAATGGAAAGCGTAGTAATCGTCAATGTAGATTTGCTGCAGCTTTCCTTCTTTTAATTCCCGGGCAACGGCGCTCTTATAGAGGAAAGCAATCCCAATGTTCTGCATAATGAATTGTTTTACGATTGTAAGCCCGTTGCTGACTTCGATTCGGCTGTCAAAACGCATAGTTACGATATTGTTGTCCCGGAAAATGGATTCTAAACGTTTCCGGGATGGGGTCTTGTCCACGCCGAGTATAAGGGTGCTGCTGTAGACATCATCAATTGGCACATGTTTTTCAGCCAGGGGATGCTCGGGAGAGCATACGCAGATGGTGCTGCTGCTGCACAGTTCGTAATAATCATGTTCTGTTTTGGACACGATTCCGTCCATCAGAAAGAAGTCTAAATCCCCTCCGTTTAACATTCGGGACAGCTCGTCATAGTTGTCCGTTACGATTCTTATCTTGTAATCCGGATTATTTTTCATGAAATCAATAATCAGATATGGAAGGAACGATTCGCCGGCTGACTGCTCCGCGCCCAGACGCAGGACTTTTATGGAGTCGGACGAGGATGCCAGCTGCTCTTTTATGCGTTCCGAGTCTGAATAAACCGAATTGGTATACTGATATAAAGTCTTTCCGGCAGGAGTCAGATGGAATTTCCGGTTCTGGTATGTATAGAGCTTTGTCTGGTAATAGGACTCCAGATATTTAATGTGGTGGGAAACGGCGGGCTGTGTAATATGCAATTTTTCGGCGGTTTTGGTAAAACTATTTGTGTGGCACAGTGTCAGGAATGTTAGTAAACGGAAATCCAGCATAGTATTGCCTCCTTGTCTATTAATTTGCGTAATAGATAAATTAGTATTTATAATTTTATTATAGAGATAAATGCTGGTATAATCAATAATAAGTTAAATTAATCAGAAAATATATCGATATAATATACATTTTTCTGGTTATTTCATTTTACATATATAAGGAAAAATAATGAGAAATCGATAGGAGGAGGACATATGACTAGGAAAAGAATCTTGTTTCTGAAGGTAGTTGCTTATGATACGATGAATGAGGCGATAAAGGAATATCTGGAGGAGTATAAAAACGCAGACACGCAGATAGAGGTCAGAAGCCTTGCCGCTGGCCCGAAGCATCTGGAGTATCAGTACTATCAGGCGGTGGCGGGCGCCGGAATTTTAAAGGAAATCCTGAAAGCGGAGAGGGACGGGTTTGATGCGGTAGTGACCAGTTGTTTTGACGATTCTTTTCTTTATCCGGCGCGTGAGATCAGTAAGAACATCATCGTAACGGCACCGGGGGAATCCAGCATGTATCTGGCCTCAGTGCTGGGCAGCAAGTTTTCAATTATCGTGGGCCGGGATAAGTGGATTCCGCAGATGCGGGAGAATGTGTACAAATATGGGTTGGGAGAAAAGCTGGCATCGTTTCGCAGCCTTGGGTTAGGAGTTCTGGACTTTCACAGAGATGAAGAGCTGACGCTTAAAAAGATGAAGGAAGAAATCCGAAGAGCAATCGAAGAAGACCGTGCGGAAGTTATCGTCCTTGGCTGCAGTATGCAGTTTGGATTTTACCGGGAACTTCAGAAGGAGTTTAAAGTTCCGGTTATTGATTCTATGATAGCAGGATTAAAACAGGCGGAGTATCTGTTGGAGCTGAAGGAGAAAACAGGATGGGGCTTCAGTCGGAGAGGCTTATATGAGCGCCCGCCAAAGGAAGAGATGGAGGACTGGAAGTTAGAGTATATCGATAACTTTTGAGTAGCTGGCGGCGGATACACAAAAGTTTTCATTTAGGTGGATATGTGTTTAAGGTATACAAAACAGACGGTCAAGGATTTAGAAAATATAAAAACCTCCTTCTCCAAAATCGTCTTCAAATGGGTCATCTTCATTTGTCATTTATGGTATCAGGTACAAGAATTATCTCAAATCAGATAATACAGCAGCGTCTTACCATTAGTTATTCAGTTTTGGTTACCATCTTCAAGCATATTATCAGACAGTCGTAAACATATCAAGCACCTGCCCCGTCATCTCCTTAGGTGAATCCGCCAGCAGATACAAGATTCCTTTCGCCACTGCGTCCGAACTTCCCATAACCGCATCGTCCTGCCCCACGTTATGGTTATACACCCGCTGCCCTGGGGTATCGACGATGCCTGGCGCTACGGCGTTGACTTTTATGCCGAATTCCTTCGTCTGGATGGCGGTCGTTTTGGTCATGGTTACGATTCCCGCTTTTGCCACGGCGTAGCCGCCCATCTGGGAGGCGATGCGCCCCATGCGGGAGGAGACGCTTACGATATCGCCGCTTTTTTGCTTTATCATCACGGGAACGACTTTGTTAATGCACAGAAACGGGATTTTCAGGTTCGTCTTGATGATCTGGTCCCACTGTTCCTCCGTCCACTCCCAGATTTTGATTGCCTGTTTCCCCACGCTGTCATAGATTTCGGAAGGGTAGCCGCCGGCATTGTTCACGAGGATGTCGATGCGCCCGAACTGCGCGAGCACTGCGTCGACCATTGACTGCACCTGCGCGCTGTCCGTAAGGTCCCGGGAGAGGGCGACAGCCTTTCCGCCATTTTCTTCTATCCTGGCAACCGTCTCGTCAAGGTTGGCTTTAGTCCTTGCGACAGCGACAACGGTCGCGCCTTCTGCGGCTAATGTTAATGCGGTGTCACGCCCGATTCCCTTTCCGGCTCCGGTAACGATTGTGATTTTTCCTTCAAGTTTCATATGTTATATCCTCCGGTCATGATATTTCTCAAAAAAGTCAATAGATGCGGGATGCACATAGCTGTCTCCGATGCCGTGCAAAAGCACGATATTCAGACGGTTTTCGAGATTCTTCTTGTCAAGCTTTATGGCTCCGGTGAGAGCGTTCACAGGAAGACCGCACGCAGAAGGGAGTCCGTAGGCGTTAAGTATGTTTAAAATACGCGCTGCCGTTCCCTTTTCGGTAAGCCCCTCCTGCTCCGCCAGGAGCGTGAGCTGGTACATGCCGATAGAGACTGCCTCCCCGTGGCTTTCCCGCCCATACTGGTAATACTGCTCAATCGTGTGAGCCAGCGTATGCCCGAAGTTGAGGAGCATCCGCTCCCCGGTGTCGAACTGGTCATGCTCCACGACGATTCTCTTGATATCCACGCAGCGCCCAATAATCTCGGGCAAATGCTCCTTTAACGCGGCAAATGAACCGTAAGACTCTAAGGTCTGAAACAGGCTTTCATCCTTGATGCAGCCGTACTTGATGACCTCCCCCATACCGTCGTTTATAAATCGCGGCGGCAAGGTATCAAGCGCCGACGGGTCGATAAGGACCAGAGACGGCTGATAAAATGCGCCCACAAGATTCTTTCCCTCCGGGAGGTCAACGGCTACTTTGCCGCCTACCGAAGAATCCACCTGCGCCAGAAGGGATGTAGGTATCTGGATGAACTTTACGCCCCGCAGGAAACTTGCGGCGGCAAATCCTGCCAGATCCCCGATTACGCCGCCGCCCAGCGCGATTACCGCATCGCTGCGGGATATCTTTGCTTCGAGCATAGCGGTGTAGATGCCCGGAAGGCTCTGAAAGCTCTTCGTCGCCTCGCCGTGGGGAAGTACAAGGTGATGGCACTCATAAGCGCCGCTTAAAGCCCTCTCCAGTGTATCTCCGTACAGGGGGTATACATTATCGTCGGAGATGATCATGATGCGTTTTCCGGAAAATGCCTGCGGAATACGTTCCCCTGCCCTCTCTAACAAATTATTTTCAATATAAATGGGATAGCTGTTCTTTCCTAAATCAACTGTCAGTTTCATCGGTATCTCCTGTTATCAGAAATATATGTCTTACTATTACATTTTACGAAACGGTCTTTCCCAGAACTTTTGCAATCTGCTCCACATCCCGGAAAAGCTCGTCATATTTTTCTGGTTTCAGCGACTGGGCGCCGTCGCACAGCGCACATTCCGGGTTGTTGTGGACTTCTACCATCAGCCCGTCCGCTCCTGCGGCGACGGCGGCTCTTGACATGGCGTCCACCAGCCACCATTTCCCGCCCGCGTGGCTTGGGTCTACGATGACCGGGAGATGGGTCAGTTTCCGGAGTACGGGGATGCTCTGGAGGTCCAGCGTATTCCTTGTGTAGCTCTCGAAGGTGCGGATGCCGCGCTCGCAGAGGATGACATTCTCATTGCCGGACGCCATAATGTATTCTGCGGACATGATCCACTCCTCGTAGGTGGCGTTAAGCCCCCGCTTTAAGAGAATCGGGCGGTCAAGCTGTCCGAGCTGCTTTAACAGGTCAAAATTCTGCATATTGCGCGCGCCAATCTGGATTAAATCTACTTTCTCATTAAAAAGCTCTAAATGCTCCGGAGACATCAGCTCTGTCACGATAGGCAGTCCGGTTTCTTTTTTTACTTCGCATAAGATGTCAAGTCCTTCTAAGCCCAGCCCCTGAAAAGAATAAGGGCTGGTCCTGGGCTTGAACGCGCCGCCCCGCAGCAGATTGGCTCCGGATGCTTTGGCGGCGAGGGCGATTTCAAGTACCTGCTCGGTAGATTCCACGGAACAGGGGCCGGCAATCATGGCAAGACTGCCGCCGCCGACTTTAACGCCGGACACATCCACGATGGATTCCTCCGGGTGGAATGCGCGGTTCGCCAGCTTATACGGCTCCTGCACATGCATAACTTTGTCAACGAAGGGATTGACTTCGAATAGTTTGGAATCAATCCGGGTGGTGTCTCCGATACAGCCGATAATGGTCATCTCGGAGCCTTCTACGATATGGGTGTCTAACCCCTTGCTTTTGATCAGATTGACAACGTGGTCAATTTCCTGTTGTTTTGTACGCGGTTTTAATACAATGATCATAATAAAATTCCTCCATAGCCGCACTATAAGACTTTAACGGTTTAAAGTGCGAAAGACTAAGCATATCTTAACGCGAAAAAATGTATTTGTCAATATTGCTATCCGAGAAAACGGAAAATTTTTGTCCAGTATTTGACCAGCGTCTTATATTTGGCATTGTAGATTTCGTGTCTGCTGCCCGGCACTTTGATGAGCCATGTGGGTGCCGCGTACCGGCGGCTGATCTTCAGGATAAAACGGTACTGTGCTTTGGGAGATACAAGCCCGTCGTCCTCCGCCTGAAACAAAAGCAGGGGGATGCGGAGCTGTTTCCACGCGGTATGCATCAGATGATGGTGCAGCTTGCCCGCGCTCCTGGTCCAACGGTAAGTGCCGCAGGTGTTCTGGAAAAGAGGCTCCGAGCGCCGAATCTGCTGCTGGTAGTTGAAACGTGCCAGAGACGCAGCGCTGCTAAGCTCAAAAGTTTCCGTGTCGTCGAATGGATGCCCTCCCGGGAGACGGCGCGCGGACTGTCCGAAAAGACATGCCAGCCCGGCGAGGAATTCCGCCAGTTTCCACGGCAGCGGCCAGGTATCCGGCTGAATCATAGGTGAAGAGAGAATTGCCTTTTTAAATAAATCCGGTTCCGCGGCGGCAGCGGCAGCAGCGATTCCGCCGCCCATGGAGTGGCCGTAGAGGTACAGCGGCAGATTTCCGTAATCCGACTTCGCCCGATGGGCTACGCTTAAGAGGTCTTCCACATATCTCTTATAGCTGTCAACGTGGACTAAAAATAAATCCTCGGTGAGCCGGTAGCTCCGCCCATGCCCGCAGTGGTCGGGAATGTAGACATGATAGCCCATTTTCAGGAAATAATAGACGACTTCCTTATATTTATCTGCATTTTCCGTATACCCGTGGGAGATAATGACGATGCCGCGGATATCCCCGTCTCCCCGTGGGGCCGTGTATTTGCCGCAGTAGAGCTTTTGCTGCGGGTTGTCTTCCCGGGGAATCCACAGCTCTTCTTTCTGTGCATCCAGCAGGGGAAGGACGCCGGAATCCATCTGCGCGGCGTAGTTTTCATCTGTTAAAATCAAAGATTCTATTGTTCCTTGTAAATTATTCAAATCAATCGCCTCCAGTTGTTATGGGGGAAATTACCGTTTGACCCCATTCCTATTAGATGTTATCATAAAATTATTCAGACTGCAAATGAAGTGTGTCAGACAGATGTGAAGAAAACAGGTACATATTGATGAAGAAAAGATTCCCCAAGATATCCAACAAAAGAAAATGCATTACCGGCAGCATCCTGTTCGCCGCCGGTTTTGCTCTCATGTATATTTCCAGGATATCCCGGGCGTTTGCCCAGTGGTACAGCGTACATGTTTACCCGGTGTGGGTAAATGTGACCGGGAGGTTCATGGGGATTTTTGCTTTTTCTGTGTCGGAGGTGCTTTTGTATACAGTATTGCTCATAGTAATCCTGACATTTTTCAGGCTTGTGATAAGGGCAGTGAGGAAATGTGCCGGGAAAAAGGATTTCCTGGCATGGGGATGCAGGCTGTATATACTTGCAGGGGTGCTTTTTTCCTTGTATGCGCTGAATTGCGGCATTAATTATCACAGGCAGTCTTTTTCGGAGAGTTCCGGAATCGAAATGGAGAGCTATACGGCGGAGGAGTTAAAAAGCGTATGCCTGTGGCTTACGGAGGAAGTAAACAGCTTAAGCGGCAGTGTGGCAAGGGATGAAGGCGGCGTGATGAGGCTTGCTCAGAGGAGCGGGGAAAGCAAAGCGGCAGCGCGGGCTTTGGACCAAGAGGCTGTGAGGGCGATGCATCGTCTTGGCAGGGAATATCCGGAGCTTGCGGGATTCTATCCGAACCCGAAAGGGCTTTTGTGCCCGTGGATTCTGTCGGTTCAGCAGTTGACGGGGGTCTACTCGCCTTTTACGGTGGAGGCGAATTATAACAGCGGGGTTATAGATTACAATATTCCTTTTACAATGTGCCATGAGCTTTCCCATCTGAGAGGGTTCATGCAGGAGGAAGAGGCTAACTTTATCGCATTTCTGGCAAGTATCGGCTCGGAGGATATTTATTTTCAGTACAGCGGGTATCTGATGGGGTGGAGATACTGCATGAATGTACTCTATAAAGCCGATTATGACGCCTGGGAGGAGGTCAGGGAGCAGCTTTCCGGGGATATAGAGGCGGACCTTGCGGCAAACCGCGACTTCTGGGATCAGTATGACGGGCGGATTGCCGAGGCGGCGAATAAGGTGAATGATACATATCTCAAAGCAAATGACCAGTCGGAGGGAGTGGAAAGCTATAATAAGATGGTGGACCTGATTGTTGCGTACAGGTTCAATCCTGCCCGCCGTCAAGCTTTATCCCGGATAGGGCGGCGGCGAACGCATTGTTCACGGGCTCATCCTTCTGTTTTTTCAGATATTTCTGCACGTCCTTTTTCGTGACTCCTGCGCCTTCTTTTTCGCGCCTTGCTTTGAAGGCGGACAATTTTTCTTTGTAGCCGCAGGCGCAGACAAAAGTCTCTTCCTCGCCTTTTTTAATCAGCTCCATCTTTTTATGGCAGTTGGGACAGCGGGCGTTGCTTGTGCGGGCAATGGTCTCCCGGTAGCCGCACTCTCTGTCCTGACAGACGAGAAGGCGGGAGTTTTTGCCATTGACGGCAAGGAGGCGTTTCCCGCAGCGGGGGCATTTGGAATTGGTCAGGTTGTCGTGGCGGAAAGTTCCGTCGGCAGATTTAATCTCTTCTATCAACTCCTGCGTGTAATGGGTGATTTCCTGTATAAATTCGGTATCTTTCCCGGAGCCTTCTGCAATCCGGGAAAGCTTTGCCTCCCAGGCGGCTGTAAGCTCCGGCTTTTTTAAATCTTCCGGAACGAGTTTTAAAAGCTGGGTTCCCTTTGAAGTGACAAAGAGCTCGTTGCCTTTCTTTTCGATGAGGAAGGAGTGGAACAGCTTTTCGATAATATCCGCCCGTGTGGCTACGGTTCCAAGCCCTCCGGTCTCCCCGAGGATTTTTTTTGCCGCTTTGTCTTTGGACTGCATGTATTTCACCGGGTTTTCCATGGCGGATAAAAGCGTCGCCTCGGTAAAGCGGACCGGGGGTTTTGTCTTCCCGGAGGTTATGTCTGCCCGGCTGATGGGGAGGGATGCGCCCTTTTTTATATCAGGAAGAGTCTGGATTTCTCCGCGATTATCTTCCGGCGTGTCTTCACAGCCGTCTTCATAATCGTCCGCAAGATTGCCTGTTCCTGCCTCATATACGGCTTTCCAGCCAGTCTTTTTCACGACTTTGCCTTTGGCAGTAAAGAGCTCTCCTTCGGCGGCAGCTTTTAAGGTAGTCTGTTCATATTCGGACGGGGGCAGAAGGACGCTGATAAACCTGCGGATTACAAGGTCGTAGATTTTGCGCTCTTCATTTGTCATATGCTCGAGCTGCACATATTCCTCCGTGGGAATGATGGCGTGATGGTCGCTGACTTTTTTATCGTCCACAAATGATTTGTTTGTTTTAATGGCAGATTTTAAAAGGTCCGGGATAAACTGACGGTAGGGGCCGATGTTGCATGACTTTAAGCGTTCCTTGATTGTGGGAACGATGTCGGAGCCGATATAGCGCGAATCTGTCCGCGGGTAGGTCAGTACCTTGTGGTTTTCATAGAGCCGCTGCATGATATTTAATGTTTCTTTGGCGGAAAAGCCAAAACGGCGGTTGGCATCCCGCTGTAATTCTGTCAGGTCGTAAAGCCCCGGCGAGGGAACGTGCTTTTCGGATCTGGTGACCTCGGTGACGGTCAGGTTTTTACCTTTAAGCGCTCCCCGGATATTTTCAACTGTGTCTTTCCGGAAGGTGGAGAGGCTGCCGCTTTTTTTGTGTTGCCAGCTCCATTTTATGCCTCCTGCCAGGCAGGTCAGCCCGTAGTAGTCCTCGGGGCTAAAGGAACGGATTTCCGCCTCCCTTGCGGCGATGATGGCGAGTGTGGGGGTCTGTACGCGGCCGCAGGAAAGCTGGGCATTGTACTTGCATGTCAATGCCCGGGTGGCGTTGATGCCTACCAGCCAGTCTGCCTCGGCGCGGCTTTTCGCGGCATGGTACAGGCCGTTGTATTTCTGCCCGTCCTTCAGGCAGGCGAAACCTTCCCGAATCGCCTTGTCGGTGACGGAGGAAATCCAGAGCCGCCGGATTGGTTTGCGGCATCCTGCTTTGTCCAAAATCCAGCGGGCTACAAGCTCGCCCTCCCGTCCGGCGTCTGTGGCGATGATGATCTGTCCTACATCCTTGCGGAAAAGCTGCGCCTTTACATTGCTGTATTGCTTGGCGGTCTGCCTGATGACGACAAGCTCCCACTTCTTGGGAATCATGGGGAGCGCGGACAGGTTCCATTCTTTATATTTTTTGTCGTATCCTTCCGGGTCAGCCAGGGTGACAAGATGACCTAACGCCCAGGTTACGATGTAGCTGTCTCCTTCGATGGCGCCGGAGATGTTCCTGCGGCAGTTTAGGACACGGGCGATATCCCGGGCTACAGATGGCTTTTCAGCCAGGACTAATGATTTCATAGGCGAAACTCCTTTATAATACTAATCTGGATTGTCATTTGTTATGATGTAGGTGTTTGGAAGACGCTCGGATATCCGGTCAATCTCCTGCTCAATCTGCTTTGTCTTCTCTTGAAGGAGCTTACGCTCTGCGTCCAGGATATCATCCCCGGCGGCTTTCCTTGCGAGCTGGTCTAAGCGGTAGAGAAGAAGCTCCATTTGCTCTAATTGTGCATCGATGTATTTGATGATCTCCAGTTGTTCTTCCGGGGTGAATGCTTCGTTGTTGAGAATGGTTGATATATCTATCATGACGGGTCCTCCGATATATGATATTTACATTTATAAAAGCTGTATGCTGCAAGTGTGTAACCATCGGTGATATTTCCCGCAGCAATCTCGCGTTCTATTTCTTCTGGTGAAAGTAGGATAATATCTTCAATTCCTTCATACCATTGATTTTTTTGGATATGAGATACTTTGCACAGATATATTTGTGCGGCGCTTCCTGATAATCCGCTGTCTGCTATAACATTTCCCAGATGACAGATACTATGTACCTGTGCACCTAGTTCTTCCTGTACTTCTTTACAGACATTATCCCGGGCTGAGATGCCATTTTCCCCGAAACCTCTTGGGAAGGCATACTGGCTGCCGCGCATAGAATGCCGGTATTGTTTTAACAGAACAAATTTACCGTCTTGAACGGTCATTGCAACAATTGCATTGTCCTCTGTCAAAAGGATCCTTTCATAAGTGTAAAGCCGTCCTTCAGGTGAGCGTATCAAATCGACAAGTAATATATGATATTCACTTTTATATATGACGCCAAGCATCTTTCCGGTTTCTTCGAAAAAGCGGTTCACATCTCTTTCATCAGTTACAATTGTAAATATTTCTGACGGAGCAAAATCTTTTGGACGCTGCGATATCAATTGCAGGTAGTCCTTCCATTCACTTCTTTCACTGTAAGGTTTCATCGCCTTGGACTCCTTATTTTTTTGATTATTGATGTTAATGTATCCATTTCGAATAAGTATACGTACTTGCACTCTCCTTTTCGGAATTTCAGATAAGTGTGAAGATAACGAAAGCTGTTGATAAATGACATCCATCCGTCAAATATGCTGGTTGGAAAGAGCGCATTTATAATCTCCAGAGCTATGTTTGTCAGTATTAGCAGAGTAAATCCTATCATACCGAACGTCTGCAGGGTAGGAGAGATATACTCGAAAAATTCGGTCATTTTCCAGATTGCAATAATTAGCAGCACTATTCCCAATGAGCAAAGGAAATTATGGGCAATGACACTTCGCAGATGTTTTTTCCAGGTATCACGGTCTGTAATATCATCTCGGGAACTGCCGCAAAATTTGGCCAAGGCATTCCAATAAAGGATACGCGTGTGCTTTAGCGGAATATATTGCTGGTCTGCTGCGCTAAAATCATGCTCTTTATAATAAGTATATACGGTATTCGCAAGCTGCCACTGGTCTGCCAGGTCATGTGTGATCGTGACACCTGAGATGCTGTATTGTACTTGATAATTATAACTGATGTCTAAAACAGCACGGGCGAAGCATATCGCCTTTGTATCGTTATTTCCCGGTGTCTGCAATTCTTTTTGCAGGCTTGAACGTGTCTTTTGCGGGGAAGTTGTCATAGACATTTCCAAAAGAGCCGTTCCTTTTTCTACGATTTCATAAAAAGGAGCGGAATCTATCTTACTATTCTCCGGAATATTACAATATTTTTTTGAAGCATTTATGGCGGTTTGGATGTAATAGTATAAGTCATTTGATGTCGGAGTATCTTCCGTTCTTTTTACTGGTTTGATCCTTTTGACAACATCGGTCATAATATCCATGTATTCATGCAGCTTCCGGGCGTATCTCGTCTCGAGAAAATAGTCCTGTTCCAGATTTCTTATAGACGGTAATGTCATGGTATTGTGGAGAACGCTGTCCATCATACGATAGACAGGGTCGTCTTTTCCGAGGCGGTTTAGGAAATAAAGGTTAGAAAAGATAAAAAAGGGCCCGTCAGGTTTTAGGCTTTTTGTGATGTAATCGATCACGGTATCTGTTCCGTATTGTGACACCTGGATTCTTCCTTCATCTAATAATTTCAAAACAGGCTTTCTTGTATGTTGGTTCTGATAGATGTCAAGCAGGTCAAACATCGCTAAAGAGCTGATCTGATTATAGGAAAGCACTACAATATTTCCGCTCATGATTTCTTTGAAAAGCGCTTTCTGGGCTTCGATACATTCTCTTTCGGATTTCCGGACAGAGTCCAGTTCGAATAGATAGATCAGGTTGTCGATGGATGAAGGGAGTGGTTGGTGTTGGGTCATGGTATGCTTGCCTCTTTTGTGTATTGAATCGAGTTTTCTTTAAAAATAGCAGTTATATTTTAGCATTTATGGGAGGGGGGTTCAAGGAGTTTTTCGGCTGTTTCCCGATTGATGAATGATTCAATGGGCTGGTTGACAGATCAGGCGTCATTACATATAATTAATATATTGTGTCAGGTGTATTTGAATCGGATATAAAGAGAAAAGTAGGGATATTATGAGAAAAGCGCAAAAGAAACAGGCGAAAGGGTTTTTGGAAGTCCTTGCACAGGTGCATGATGAGATAATAAGATGTATGAAGAAGAATCTGATCTCAGAAGCCATGGAGCTGCTCGGTCAGTGTCAAGAGGGCGCAATCCAGTTGGGGAATCTGATTGAAGAGACGGAAGGCGAGGATTTTGTGACGATCGGGATGCTGGAAGAGTATTGTGAGTATATCTATCGGCTCCACGAAGCATTGCAACAAGGCCAGCGTAAAGTCGTAAGCGAGACGAAAAGCAATCTGCGGAGCAGATTGGTGCGGATAAAAAAGAGTATTGAAGACGATATCAGGATACGCACAGAGGTTGTGTTTCTTCCATATAAAGCATCTATGTGGGATTCTCTGGAGAGTGTGTGGAAAGCAGCCGATGCAGATCCGGACTGCGACGCATATGTAGTGCCGATTCCTTATTATGACAAGAATCCGGACGGAAGCTTTCGGGAAATGCACTACGAAGGAGACTTGTACCCCGCCGATGTGCCGATAACAGGATATAAGGACTATGATTTCGAAGGAAGAAGACCGGATATGATATTTATCCACAATCCGTATGATGATGCGAATTATGTGACAAGTGTCCACCCTTTTTTCTTCGCAAGCAACCTTAAAAAGATGACGGATAAGTTGGTCTATATTCCTTACTTCATATTGAATGAAATTAGCCCGGACAATAAGAATGCTATAGAGAATATGAAACATTTTTGTACTACGCCCGGTGTCATTCATGCAGATCAGGTGATCGTCCAGTCGGAAGATATGCGGCAGATATATATTGACGTACTGACGGAGGCAAGCGGGAATAAGGCAGCGGCCAGGCCCTATTGGGAAAAAAAGATAAGCGGTGCCGGTTCGCCGAAAGTGGATAAGGTCTTAAGCATGACAAGGGAAGATGTCGATATCTCCGAAGAGTGGAGAAGGATCATTGAGAAGCCCGACGGCAGTCTGAAAAAAGTCATTCTTTACAATACCAGCGTAGGGGCTATATTAAGATATAATGACAAGATGCTTTCGAAGATGCGGGAAGTATTTGACATATTTGAAAGCAATAAAGACGAGATCGCGCTTCTGTGGAGACCCCACCCATTGATGGAGGCGACCATAGAATCCATGCGTTCCGGACTTTATGAGGAATATATGAAGTTAAAGCAACGGTTTCTTGATGAAAATATAGGGATATATGATGAGACACCGGATATGTATACAGCGATTGCGCTGAGTGACGGGTATTACGGAGATTGGAGTTCGCTGGTGCCGCTGTATCAGAAGACAGGGAAACCGGTGATGATACAGAATGTTGAAGTATGATACAATAAGTACATTAGGTTTGCGGTATTCGGGGACGTAAAATCAAGAGGGTGATTATACGATGTCAAATGTAAAAAAATCGAAAGTACATAATATAAAGAATATGATTTAACATATTACAGTGCCCCAAATATGAATCCGGATTTTGTTGCAAAGTTCAATAAACAAAGAGTTGGTTGACCAACGTTTAAATCACTAAAGGTGATGTTGTTTGAGTGTAATAAGGAGATGGTTGAAATGAAGAAAAAACATTTAGCATTTACGATGGCGGTATTGATGATGCTTCCATCTCTGCCTGTATCAGCTTCAGGAGATGAAATGGAAGATGTCAATACAAACGTATATCAGGTAGACTTGCCAATGAATACGGATGGTATCTTTGACTTTATCTTAGATCCGCAAGGCCTGATCAATAAGACAGATGCTGCCGCGTATAACGGAAAGAAATTCGAGAAGGATTCTACGGTGTTCTTTAAGCGAACAGACGGAAAGGCGAAGGAAGATTACAGCAGCGCAAGTGATCATGTGACGATAGTCAATAAGAGTTCCATGCCGGTCAATGTCTCCCTGAACATAAAAGTGTCGGAGGATTTCACAGACAGGATTACGCTTGCAGGTAAGAAGAAATCTAAAAAGGATACAAAAGCAAGCCTTTATCTTGCGCTTAAGGATAAGGACAGAGAGATTCCTATCGGAAGAGACGGTCTGAGTCTGGATGTAACGGTCGATGCCGCATCGGACGGAGCATATGAGTACAGTTATGATAAAAAAAGTGAAAAAAATATATATAAGCTAAAAGAAGACATTTCGGATATTCGGTTCGGCGAATACTCGTTTCAGCTTACAGGGGCAGCCAATGGAAAAGACGGCTGGACGAAACTTGGGGATATTGTCCCTAAGATAAAGGTTGACTGGAAGGTCTCTCCTAAAGAGGGGACGGAAAAACGAAAGGATGCGATGCTTGAAGGAGAGCTGGAGCCTGCCAAGGATGCGGAGACAGGGGAAATTGGAGATAAAACCGAAAACGATACTGTACAGGATGTATTAGATAAAGCAGAGAACAAAGAAGAGAAGGCGGTAGAAAAGGAAGAGGAACAAAAAGAAGAAGAGAGTAAGGCGCCGTCAATTGCGAAGAATGAATATACTGTATCGGCAGGAAATCCGGTATCCGTGGAAGTAGACTTAGGTTCCAGCGATATGGTCGCTGCGAAGGTGGTCTCTGTAAAGCGGAAAGGTACGGACGAGGAATTGCTGGATGTTTCGGATGAAGTGACATATAAGGACAGGAAGATTGTGTTTGGAAAGGAATGGGTTGATAAGTCCCTGGAAGATAAAGAAAGTATGCCGGCGAGCCTGATTGTTACATTCGATGATGTGAATACCACAAAAGTTGAGATTGTATTAAAGAAGTAAGTGTCAGGAGAGTCTTGTGTGAAAAACCTCCTGTAATATGTTTAAGAAATCGATGGAGGTGTCGATATACATGATAAGTGCGTTAAAGTATATATATCTTATTATATAATTTGAAAACAGCATTTTATCATATATGATAATGAAAGGAACCAGTGGAGAATGAGCGAAATTAGGAACAATGGTGATACAGGTAAAAAACGGGGAAAGATAATTATATTAATCTGCATTGTGATCATAGCAATATTGATTGGTGTCATAGCATTTTTGTTACATAAAAAAGAGGAACCGAAAAGAAATGTAGTTGTAACAGAAGAAAATGCTGAGGAAGTCGCGGCACAGATGGCGGAAGAAGACTATACAGAACCGGGATACTATACAGTGAATATGGCTACAGAGTGGCATTTTTCGAAAGGAGATGCTATCTCTTCGGACGCAAGGGTTGACAATGTCGTGGGGAATACGAACTCCGTTTACTTTGACCTTTTCGTGGCAGGAGATGAAAAAGAGCCCATATACAGCTCCCCGGTTATTCCGGTGGGAAGCTTTTTGGAAAATATAGCGTTAGAGAAGCCGCTGGAGAAAGGGACCTATGACTGTGTTATGATCTATCATCTGGTGGATGATGATCAGGAAACACTTAGTACGCTGAGAGTTGCCATGAAGGTAATTGTTGAGTCGTAGTTTATATTGCCATAAGTGGCTTTATATATATAAAAAATTAATAAAAAACAGGAGGTAAAAGCTATGCATAATATGAAATGCAAGAAAGTGCTGGCAGCAGTGCTGGCAGGAACAATGGTGCTGGGAATGGGAACTACGGCGTTTGCGTCAGAGACAGCACCAGCGACAACGGGAAACACAACAGGAGCAGGTGAATTTGAGGGACACGTGGATCAGAATAAATTATTAGTAGAGCTTCCAACATCACCTGCAGCTACTACTTTTGCGTATACGTTGGATCCGGAAGGGCTGATTGCGGCAACCGAAGGTGCAAAGGATAAAGACGCGAAGTTTGAAAGCACTACGGGAGTATATTTTCTGTCTGGCGAGAAGAAGTATACCGCGGACAGTGCAACGCTGAAAGTTACTAACAAAGGAACAGTAAATGCTGATGTTACCGTGGCAGCAGAGACAAAGGACGGCAGCGGTGTAACAATGGCAGAAGATACTAATTTTGGAGAAAGCGATACAACAGCAAAGTTATATCTTGGCCTTAAAGTTGCAGGTAAAAATGCAGTTGCAGTAAAAGCTCATGCTGACGGTACAGATCCAGTATCTGCTTCAGTTGGACTGAGAGGAGTAAAAGATAATTTCGAAGTGAAATATGATGAAGCAACTAAGAAATATTCATATGCAGAAAAAGAAGGTATTCCGGATACAGCATGGAATAGTTTTGAATTTGGCCTTACAGGTGCCTGCAATCAGAAAGGTGATTTTTCTGCTGATGGATTAACAGCTCCAACTGTAGAAGTAACATGGTCCTATGCAAAACGTGCAGATGATAGTACAGCAGATTTGCTTGATGCAAATGCAACAACGGATGCAGCACCAAGCGTCACAACTACAACGGCTAATCTTACTTCCGGTCAAGCATTAGATATTAATGTGAATTTGGGAGCTGGAAGCAAGAAAGCAACAGGCATTGCTAGCATCACTTTCCCGAACGCGTCAGGTGCTACAAATACAGTTGCAGATTCTAAATATTCTTATGCAGACGGTAAAATAACCTTTGGTGCAGATTGGGTAACTGCTCAGGCTACTGCTATAGGAAGTGGGAATACAAGAACATATACTGTAACATTTGATGACAGCGCGTCTACTACAGGGACATTTACAGTTACTGCACAGTAACATATTATTAATGCAAATTATAAATATTCCCAAATAAATAGTTTGACTTTGCAAAATTATTTTCCAGAGAACGAGAGTTTCTACACTCTCGTTCTTTGGCAGAAAAATGAAATATGGAAAATAAAGTTATCATTATATGACAATTTTGAAAGGAAAGACCGATGGAAACATTCAACTGTCGTTTACTGGACCTCGAGATATCAAAAGATTTTAATCTTTTGCATAAAAAAGAATTATATATTTGGGGGGCTGCCGAGAAAGGATGGCAGATTCAAAAAACTTTGATGCGTTGTGGTATTTTCATAGAAGCATTTTGCGATTCGGATAGTCATAAATGGGGAGAATTTTACGAAAACATTCCTATTATTTCACCATATAAATTTTTTGAAAGATATAGAAAAAATATGCAAATATGCGTGATTTCTTGTGTTTTTCGTGAGAAGGAGCTTTTGCGGCTGTTTGAAGAATTAAAAGTTAATAATATTTCGCTAGTATCTTATTGGGGAATTAAAAATGCTTTTATTGCCAACCATATCGTTTTAGAAGTTCAAAATAACTGGCCTATTTATGACCAAATTTGGAAATATAAAAAAAGAAATTATTTAAAAGAGAACTTTGGGCTTTCTCTCGAAATTTTAGAGAAATTAGAAACTTATAATTCGGATGTAATATGGAATTGCCAACCAGGAAAGGTAGCTTCGACAACAATATGTAATCGTTTGCTTGAAGCAGGTATCCCTTGTCTCCATATGCATATGTTGGATTATCCATCACATGTTTTAGGAGAATCATTAAAAGATATCTGGATAAAAAAAATAAATGGAAAGCTTTCGCAGAAAATTAAAATTATAACTAGTGTTAGAGAACCTTTGTCCAGAGATTACTCAGCTTTTTGGCAACCGTTTAAAATGGAACGAGCATATTTAATGTCTGTGTTCAACAAAGATTTTCAGAAAATGTACGAAGATTATATTGACTTGATTTTGAACGGTTATGAAAATGCAAGTAAATTGTTATCAGAGACTATGGAATGTGTATGGGTAGATGAATTCGAATGGTTCAACCGAGAAATCAAAAAAATATGTGGAATTGACGTTTATAGGTATCCATTTGATCGTGGAAAGGGCTATGGTATAATTCAGGATAAAAATGTGCAGATTTTTATTTTTAAAGTTGAGAAATTAGAGGACATAATACCTGAATTAAGTACATTTTTGGGAAAAAAGATTCAATCAAAAAATAGTAAGAACAAAGCAACCGATACAAACTATTGGCTGGCATATGATAAGTTTAGAGAGGAATTAAAACTTCCATTAAAATATGTAGAACATTATTATGAGAATAATTTATATGTAGATCATTTTTATACAAAAGAGGAACAATCATTTTTCTTATCCAAATGGAGCAAAAACATTAAGAACGATTAAATTATTAAAGAACAGGCAATTTGGAGAATAAAAAATGAAACAATTTGAATATAGATTGATAGATTTTGAAGTGTTTAAAAATCTAAATTTATTAAATTTAAAAAAAAATGTTCTTTGGGGTGCGGCAGCGAAGGGCAGACAAATTAAAAGGACATTGGAAAAAGCAGGTATTAAGGTAGCTTTTTTTTGCGATTCAGATGTAAATAAATGGGGGCAGATATTTGATGGTATTCCTGTTATTTCGCCCTACGAGTTAAGAAAGATATTTGTGCACGATCAATTATTCAATGTTATTTCGTGTGTTTTTGGGGAAAATGATGTATTAAGATTACTGCAAGAATTGGAATTAAATCAAGTCTCTTTTTTATCTTATTGGGGAGTTAAAACAGCCTGTGTATTATATGATATTCCTTTAGTGTCAGAGGGTACATTGGAAACATATGATGAGATATGGAAATACCAGACAAGGAATAGAATAAAAGAAGAATCGTTAATTAATTATTTGAGAAAATTGCAAATATATGACCCTGACACAATTTGGTGTCTGCAGCCAGGAAAAGTAGCTTCGCTTACAGTTGAAAATAGATTATGCCAAGCAGGAGTTCCGACTATTCAAGGACATGATTTTTTTTATTTATCCATGTATGGAGAAAATCCGCTTAAAGATATTCTGGCTGAGATGGTATCCTTTAGAATTTCAAGTGGGATTAAGATTGTGACAGGGGTCAGAGAACCGTTGGCGAGAGACTATTCCGCATTTTGGGAACCATTTACACGGAATTTGCCATATATAGCACCTGTTTTTGACAAAGATTTCCAGAGGATGTATGAAAGCTACATTGAACTCTTGTCCAAAGGATATGATTATACAAGACTTTTTCTAAAGGAATCTATGCCTTTTGTATGGCGGGACGAATTTGAATGGTTTAATGAAGAAATAAAAAAATATATCGGAATTGATGTTTATCGATATTCTTTTGATTCCCAAAAAGGATATCAAGTAATTAAACAGGGTAATACTCAAGTGTTTATTTATAAAACAGAAAAATTGAATGAAATTATGCCGAAGTTAAGTGAATTTCTGGGTAAAGATATTTCTTCATCAGAAAACCTTAATCAAGCTGAAAGTAAAAGTTATTATCTGGCATATACAGAATTTCAAAGAAAATTAAAACTCCCTCGTAGTTATGTAGAGCATTATTATAAAAATAATCCGTATATGGATCATTTTTACACTAAAGATGAGCAGGAAATGTATTTATCCAAATGGAAAGGATGTATCAATGAATGAATTTGAAAGAATCAGCTGCCACCATTTTGCTGAAATAAATGGATATGCCTATTTTTCGAACTGGTTTTATAATGGATTATTTCAGGTAGAACTAAAAACCGCGAGAACAGTTTTTTTGGGGTATTTTGAAAAAGAGATAAAAGATGAGCTTAATGTGCATTGGGAGTTGTTTCGACAGAATAATTTGATTTGTTTTCTCCCGCGCAGAGGAAGGCATGTACATGTTTATTCATTGGAAGATTGTTCGATTTCTGCTATCGAAATCAGGAAGATTTCTGAGAAGTTTTTCCGACCTGGAGAAGTGATTGTGGATGGAGAGGATCTTATTTTCATACCAATGGAAAAAAGTGCCCCCATTAGAAAGCTAAATTTACATTCCTGGCTTGTAACAAATGAAGTAAATACTCAAGATACTTTCAAGGGAGATTATTTATCACAGAATTGGAATTTATTTCCAGAACCGCAATTATTAGAAAAATATAAGATTAAACGGTCTGATAAAATTTCATGGCAACAAATGCCAGACGGAAAATGGTGTGCATTTTTACCTTTGGGACGGCATCTTTTATGGTATACACCAGAAGAACATAAGATTGAATCAGTACCTTTAATCATAGTAAATGAAGAAGAATTAGATAGTTATCTTCGGCCAATGAGACAAAAATATCTAAATCATGGACATGTTGTAGAAAATGAATCACTGACACTTAGTATATATCGAAAAACGATAACAAGGTTTGAAGATAGCAATGATAATGCAAATAAGAACAGAAAGTCTATTGGACAAAATATATGGCATTTTATAAAAGCTTAAAATTAAGGTTCACAGGCAAATTACGAAAGGATTAATTATGATAAGTATTCAAGAATTTCTTAAGAATGCTCAAGTTGGTCAATACAAAGCCATAGCAATATATGGATTTGGTGATACAGAACAAGAAATTTTAGAAGAACTTAAAAAGTATCATATAAAGAGGATTTGTTTGACAGATAGAATAGAAAGTGGAAGAATTGGCAAAGTATCTGGAGGATTCTTGATACAGAAACTGGATGATATCGTAAATGATATAGATGCTGTTATTATTGCTTCCCGCAATTTTCATATGACTATAGAAGTGCGCTTAATGCGGGAAATAAAAGACAAAAATATTAAAATATTGAATCCTTTTAGGATGATTTCTCGCTATCCTACCGATCAACTTATAATCAATAATTATGTACAGGACTGTACAGGGTATCAAAATGAAGAAGAAATTGCCAATTGGCGTCAAAAAAATATAATGTTATCTAAAGAACGCATTAATGCGTTTGTAACAGAAGCAATGCAGGAAACACCACTGTTTAATCGTGTTGAGATAGAAACATATAACAAATGTAATGGAATATGTTCGTTTTGTCCGGTAAACAAATATAATGATACTAGAAAACCAGTATTGATGGAAGAATATATATTTAAAAAAATTATTAATGACTTGGAGGAATTAAAGTATTCTGATAGAATTGCGCTTTATTCGAATAATGAACCCTTGCTTGATCTGAGGATTTTTGATTTTAGTCGGTATATGCGAGAGCATCTTCCCAAAGCGAGAATCCATATGTTTACAAATGGGACTCTTTTTACTATGGATAAGTTTTTAAGGCTGATTCCTTTTTTGGACGAGTTAATTATAGATAATTATACAGAAGATTTGTCTCTGATAAAACCTGTTCAAGAAATCAAAGATTTTTGCGAAAAGAATCCGAAATACATAAAAAAAGTTTCTATTGTATTACGAAAACCCCATGAATTTTTATCAACTCGTGGAGGTGATGCGCCAAATAGAAAAATAAAGAAAAAATCAATAGAGTGTTCATGTACACTGCCATTTCAGCAACTTGTTATTAGGCCGACAGGAGAGGTCAGTCTTTGTTGCAATGATCCTTTGGGAAAATGTACCATGGGTAATTTGAGAGAGGAATCAATTTTAGAAGTTTGGCATGGAGAAAAATATTCTCATTTACGAAAGAAATTGGCTTGTGGAAGAGAATATGTAAAACATTGTCAATATTGCGATTTTTGCACTATTTTTGAATAAAGATACAAAAAACATTCTTATAAGAAAGAGATAGATTATTTTATGGTAAGCATTATCGTTCCCATATACAATACAGAAAAATATTTGGACAAGTGCATTCAGTCTATTCTCTGTCAAACATACAAGGATTTGGAGATTATTCTGGTAAATGATGGTTCTACGGATCGTTCCCTGGAGATATTGGAGGGATACCAGGTACAGGATAGCAGAATACAGATTATTTCTGTAGATAATGGTGGGCAGGGAAGAGCCAGAAATATAGGAATTGAACGGGCAACAGGTGAGTTCCTTATGTTTGTAGATTCGGATGACTGGATTAGTGAGGATTGTGTGGAGATGTTGTATGAACCGCTTATCAAGTCACAATGTGATATTGTGATGGGGAATATAGCAGAAACAAACTTTGAAAGAGAAGATATTGCACGCATTTTGGGAGAAAATGCAGATGATATTATAGAAAGCAACAAAAAAGAAATGATTTTTCGAAAACCAATGTTTCCGTTTGCAAAATTGTACCGCAAATTTTTGTTTGTAGAATATAATATAAGATTTCCTGAATGCTATTTTGAGGATATTGCAGCTATTCCTCTTACGTACATTATGGCTAGCAAGATATATTGTCGGCATAGAGTCGTTTATTATTATCGCATCAGAAAAGATAGTACTGTTCATAATGAAAAATTTATATATGATAGAATACATTGTCTTTCTGTTCTTGAAGAAGAACTTCGGAAACGAAATTTATATGACGAATATAAAAATGAATTTATAATATACGCTCTTCGGAGAAGTGAAGCTAACAGAATCAAGGTTAAGGGGATTTTAGAAAAAAAATATCGCAAATTCGAACGTCAGCAGCTTATGTTTGATTATCGGCATTTTGGAGAAATTAAAGAGATAATCCCTAACACTGTATATGCGTATGGCAGTTATAATCTTATGATTGCTGTTAAGATTTTTTTACGTTTGAAAAAAGAGGAGGATGTGCCATATTATTTTGGGTTTCAGAATGTCATTAGCTGTATGAGTTCAAAAAGAGATTTGTTAAGTACTTATACGATTTCTTCTGGCAATGAATTTCGTAGGAAATTGCTTTTGCAGGATTTTCAAAAGAGTTTTTTTAATCTTAAGCCAGAGCAATTCAATGGGGTAGATTATTTTATTGTTGATTTTCTGGAGGAACGTTATGATACCGGCTGTATTAACGAAGAGTATTTTACTTTAAGTGATGCATTTAAAGACAATAAGAGGTTATTGGAAGAGAGGTATACGCTAATCAAAAGTTTTAGCCGAGAATGGGAAAATATTTGGTTCTTCAAATGTAATTTATTTATCCGGCATTTAAAAAAACTTATATGTGAAGAAAGGATTATTCTGGTAAAAACAAAACTGGCGGAAAAATATATTGAAAACGGAGTGGAGTGCCCTTTTGCTGAAATTGATGAAATCCGAAATATTAATAATCAGTTAGAGAAATGCTATACGTATTTTGAACAGCAATGTCCGAAAGCCTTGGTAGTAGATGTTGATAATCTTGAATACTATTATGCCGATAAAGCATTTCGGCATGGTTGTTTTCCATGGCATTTGAATGATTCTTGTTATAGAGAAATTGCCAAAGAAATAAAGAAAAAGACAGACTATCAGAAATATAAACAAATGGTTATAGAAGAGCAGTTAGAAAGTAAGGAGTAGTATGTTTTTGATAAGAAAAGACATTGAAGAGGTGGAATCGTGCAGGAGATTACGGTAATTGTCCCCATATATAATGAAGAGAAACGGATAGACCGCTGTGTAGAGTCCATTGTAAATCAAACATATAAAAAATTGGATATTCTACTAATTGATGATGGATCGACGGATGGCAGCCTGGCATGTTGTCGCCGGTGGGAAAAAAAGGATAGAAGGATTCGAGTTATACATAAAGAAAATGAAGGACTCGGGATTGCCAGGAACCTGGGAATTGCACTGGCGAGGAACGAGCTTATTACATTTGTTGATGCGGATGATTGGTTGGACAAGCGCTTTATTGAGTTACTCATGAAAAAGATGAAACAAGTAGATGCGGAATTAGTTGTATGCGATATTCTTTATTGGAACAGTAAGACTTCTGAATGTGAGATTTCGAAGATACGATTTGAGACGGATGTACAAGACGCAGAGACAGAACCGGCAGTTATTAATCGGGTTCGTATATTTGCATGGGGAAAACTTTGGAAAAAGAGTTTATTTACAGATGACTTGCTGTTTCCGTCATGGACGTTTGAAGATATTGCAAGTATTCCTTTGCTTGCATGCAAAGCCAAAAGGATTGGATATGTCAATCAGGGACTTTATCATTATTGGCGCAACCAGACAGAAAGTTTGTCCGCGCGTGGAGAAAATATCCCTGATATCGGGAAATCGCTGCATTTGCTTCAAAGACGTTCTAAAGATTATCCAATGTCCGATAAGCAGAGGTTGGAAATAAAAAAAATAATGATTGCACAGGTGAGAATGGCTTATCGGAGATGGTATAGAGCCGGGAAATATTATGAAAGTCTGAGAAATCTTTCTGACTCATTGGCTGTATATTATTCATGTTTTCAGGAATATGAAAACATGACTTTTGCAAAAACAGGGAATGAAGAATTTGACAGATCGCTTGACCATGTGGTTTACTCTGAGAGCCAAATTATGGAAAATGGTTTTTTAAAATTTGATTTAAGCCGGTTTTCTACTCCAAATGAAGAGGCAGAGCGATGGAAAATTGCAGAATATATTATGGAACAGATGTGATGCAAGAGGACTTATTATGATTTATGAATTAATTTATAATGACTTGAAAGCCAGTCATAAAATTATCATTTTCGGAGCAGGCGATAATGGCCGTTTTATTGCCGAATATTTAAAATTGCTTGATTTTTCGGCTATTGAATTTACAGATTCAAACTCTAAGAAATGTAATACTATAATAGATGGAATTTTTTGTAGAGATTTAGAATCATTAAATGCAAAAGATGAAAACTGTTTAATTATTACTCCGTTAACACATAATGAAAGTTTGGTAAGCTCTTTCAAAAGTAAGGGTTTTAAAAGAATATATAGCTGGAATGAAATGCTTTTGTTTATCAGATCAGATGAACATATGGCGGAAAAGTATCTGCAAAAAAACAAGAACTTATCTGAATCGCTACAAAGCAATAGACAATTTTGCGGTATGTATAATGGTGAAAGATGTTTTGTTTTGGGAACAGGTCCGTCGCTAAAGGAGCAAGACTTAAAACTTTTGAAAAATGAGTTTGTATTTACAGTAAATCAGTTTATGCGTTCGGAACAATTTAAGGATGTGAAAACAACCTTTCATGTGTGGAATGATTCGGGGTATTTTAATGAGATGGGAGATAGAAAAACTGTACGAGAAAGAGTTGAACTGTGTAAAAAAATTGATAAAAGTGTTGTTTCCTTTTTCCCGTATAGTAAATCAATAGAATTTGTTAAAAAAAATTACTTAGACAAATATTTAGATATTAAATATTATCAGGAAATGAGCGGAATTCCGGTTGAAGCAATAAATCTGAACCTTTCCAGTTTGATGCCGGAGGTGGGGACGGCTGTCCTGTCAGCCGTGAATATCGCATTTTATATGGGATTTAGTACGATATACTTATTAGGTTGTGATTGTACGGATATATTGACAATTATTTCTGCGAAAAGCAGTGAGATAGCATCGCCTCAGTATGTATACGGAAATGACAATTCCGTTAAAATGCAGGTTAAAAGTATGTTGGAAGAGCGTCCATTAGAATTCATATACGAATTACAAGCAAAGAAATTTGCAGCATTCCGAAAAATCAATACAATCTGCAGAGAGAACGGCGTTAAGATATACAATTGTACAAAAGGCGGGATATTGGAAGGGATATCTCGCAGAAAATATGAGGATGTGCTGTCCCAATAAATGTAACGGAGCAATTGGGGAAGGTGGAATGAATATGAAAGTAGCAATATTTCCTGCGGGGAAAGATGGAAAGAAGCTGTATTTAATATTGCAGCAGCTAAAAGATGTTGAAGTATGTGCATTTGTGGACAATGCACCGTGTACAGAAAAGGGCACAATAGATGCGAATGTATCGATACCAGTGATTTGTCCAAGCGAGGCAAAGTGCCAGATGGCAGAGGGGAAGATAGAGACTCTTTTGGTTTGTTCGGTAAAAGTGTTATCCCATTTTTTGGATGATATACTAAGACAGTTGGATGCGTTGGAGATTTTTAATTATTACATAGTGCCGGCATATATTTTTCGCAAAAAAAAATTAGAACAAATTGACTTGCAGAATATATTTACAAAACGAGAAGATTTTTTGCAACTACAGCATATCCAATTTCATGTGTCAGACAAATGCAACCTGAATTGCAGGCGTTGCCAACATTTTTCGAATATTGCTGAAAAATCAGGATTTCCTGAATTTAAAAGAGTAGAAAGCGATTTTCGGAGGCTTCGGGAGCTGTTCAGTGATATTAACAGGATTGCTGTTTTGGGCGGTGAACCGCTGTTAAATCCGGAACTATATAGATATTGTATCATGCTACGAAAGTTGTTTCCATATAGCTTTATTGATATTATTACAAATGGTTTGCTTGTGCGTAACATGAATGAAAAATTGATTTCGGTTATTAAAGAAAACGATATTGTTATTAACATCTCATATTATCCGATTCTTGAACCAATAAAAGAACAGCTTATCTGTTTTTTAAAGAAGCATGGGATTAGATATATTTTTAGTACAAAAATCAATACGTTTTCCAAGAAGATGACATTAACTAGAAATGAAACACCGGAAAAACAATTTAGGGAATGTCGTGACAGATGCTGCACAATGTTGCGTGATGGGAAGTTGCATCCATGCTACCTCCCGGCAACAATACCTATTTTTAATAATCGTTTTGGCACTAAAATAAGTGGAGATAATTCGGCAATAGATATATATGAGTCTGGAATTACTGGACAAGAGATTTTGGAGCAATTACGTAATAATTTTGAGATTTGTCAGTATTGCACTTGTGATGAAGTGTATCCATGGGAGCAGACGAAAAACGTCTGCATAGAGGATTGGATTATAGAGTAATCTATTGGAGAAGACAGGCATGAGAAAAATTATTTTTGGAGCGGGATACGAATGTCAAAAGCTACTTTCGTATATTAAAGAGCACATTGCTTTTATTGTAGATAATGATTGGAAAAAATGGGGAACCAGCGTCCTTGGAGTGACAATTAAATCTCCCGAAGAAATCAGAGAGGATGATGAAATATACATTGCAACCTCTCCGGTGTATGCACAGGATATTGCAAATTCACTTTTGCGCAGAGGAGTGCACAATTTTTGGATGGCACGTTCTTTAATGACATATAGTTTAAAAAACTGTAATGAGGATATTTATAGCCTGAAAAATAAATATTGTGGAAGGTCATGTTTCATTATTGGAACCGGGCCAAGTTTGCGGGTTAGTGATTTAGAGCAAATTGAAAAAGCAGGTATATATTCATTCGCTTCAAACAAAATTTTTAAAATTTTTAAACAAACCAAATGGCGACCGGATTTTTACTGCGCATTTGACAGGGAATTTATTAGTCAATATTTAGAAGAAATATGTTGTATAAGGGCAAAAGGACTATTTATAAATGATGTATTCGATTATCCCGGATGCAAACATTTAAAAAGAGAGAAGCTGAATAAAAAAAACACATATTTGTTCACAAGCGGTTTTGACAGTTATATTTCTGATAAAGGAGAACTGATTCCGATTTTTTCGGAAGATGCGAGCTTTTTTGTTAATGAGGGAATGACTGTGACTTATGCGATGATGCAATTAGCTTATTTTATGGGGATCAAAGAAATGTATCTTTTAGGAATTGACTTTTCTTATGGAGATACAACGGGGTTGGATAGTGGAAAAAACGATCATTTTTGTAAAGATTACATAAAAAAAGGAGAAATCGTAAACCCACCAGATTTAAAGACAAATCTTTTAGCCTATCAGGAGGCAGAACGTTTTTCGCGAAATCATGATTTTCGAATTTATAATGCAACACGAGGCGGAAGGCTGGAAGTGTTCGAACGTGTAGATTTTGATAAGCTCATGGAGTAAGGTGATAAGTGTGTGTAAAGATATAAGAAAAAGTATACAGAATGTTCTCTCTATTGAAAGAGACTCTTTAAATGAATTGATACATAGTCTGGATTACAAATCTGACGTGTTGGTGAAACTCTGCCATGAGTGCCGTGGGAAGGTTGTGTGGATTGGAATGGGGAAATCCGGGCACGTTGCCCGAAAAATCAGTGCAACGATGGCCAGTCTTGGAACCCCTTCATTTTTTCTGCATCCGGCTGAAGCGGCACATGGGGATCTGGGGATGCTGCAGAACATGGACATTGTAATTCTGGTCAGCAACAGCGGTAACACGGATGAACTGATACAGCTTATTCCGACAATAAAAGTAATTGGCTGTAAGTTGATTGGAATTTTTTGTAAATCAGGCAGTATTTTATCAGAGTATTGCGATTTGGAGATTGTGCTTCCGGTAAAACGGGAGGCTTGTATTAATAATCTCGCGCCGACCACAAGCACAACCGTAACATTGGCTTACGGGGATGCATTGGCGGTTGCGATTTCTGAGCTGAATCATTTTGCGGCAAAAGACTTTGCTTTGTTTCATCCTTTGGGAGCACTTGGGAAAAAATTATTGCTTACGGCAATTGAATTAGCTAAAGCATCGAAAGAAGAAAGTTCTGTTCTAATCGGGCAGATAACGAAGGATGCGTTGTTCACAATCACAAAAAATCATTTGGGAGCAGTTGCTGTGGTCGATGGACAGGCCCATCTGGCGGGAATTATCAGCGATGGAGATATTCGGCGGTTGCTTGAGTCAAGGGTGGATATTCTTGAACTTGCAGTGGAGGATATCATGACGAAAAATCCTGTCTGTATGAAGGAAACAGTGCTTGCAGTGGAGGCATTAGAAGAAATGAAAAAACATAAGATTTCTGTCATGCCGTTAATAAATAAGAATGGACAATTAATGGGAATGTTAAGTTTGCACGACATTATTGGTGCAGGAATTGTTTGAGGAGAATAAGAGAATGAAAATAGCCGCATTTTTACCCGCCAAGGGAACAAGCGAAAGAATTGAATCAAAGAATTTAAAGCTTTTAAATGGAAAGCCCCTTTTTCTATATACATTAGAAAAACTGTGCAAATGTGATTTTATTGATGAGGTTTATCTGGATTCGGAATCGGATGAGATATTGAATTACGCACCGTACTTGCGGTATATACCATTAAAAAGAGATCTGGAGTTAGCGAACAACAAAACGGACGGACACCAGATGTTTTATAACGAGGTGCGGCAGGTGGATGCGGATATATATATCCAGATTCTTTGCACCAGTCCATTTATTAAACCAGAGACAATCAAAAAAGGGATTGATATTCTGAAAGACCATGAAGAATATGATTCCGTAGTTCTGGTAAAAAGGGAAAAGGAGTATCTGTGGGAAAATGGACAGCCGGTGTATGATAAATACCATATCCCTAACAGTAATACACTGCCTGATACGATCATTGAATCCATGGGTCTTTACATCGTCAGAAAGGAAATCGCACATACATTGAAAATGCGCTATGGGAACCATGCTTTCATGTTGGGCGGAGATGCGATTGAGACAGTTGATGTGAATTATCCGGATGAATTCGAGCTGGCGGAAACCATTATGAAAGGAATTCAGGAAAGGGAAAATGCGCAATTAAATTTGATGAGCAAGTTCTTAAGTTCGGCAATTTTCTCGGACATCTTGTCTGATATGGGAATGGAGTCTGCGATTACCGGTATGAGACTTAACTTGGAGGGGAAGAAGATATTTGGCAGGGCGAACACTCTTAAAATACGGAAGCTTAAAGACGGGGAGGACTATCATGGAATCTATTATGGACTTGGTACTTATAAAAAAGTCACTCCCGGAGGGATACTTGTTGTTGAAAATGAGGTCAGCGGGCGAGCGTATTTTGGTGAGCTGAATGCGCACCTTGCGGTCAGGGCAGGGGCACAGGGTACGATTGTGGGAGGAATGACAAGGGATATCTCTGAGGTGACGCGGATTGATTATCCGGTATGGGCGGAAGGTTATTGCTGCGCTGATGTAAAGTATAAGGCAACGGTCGAATCTCATCAGATGCCGGTTGTCATCAAAGGGGTAGAGATTGTTCCGGGAGATTTGATATTTGCGGATGTTTGCGGAATTGTCAGGATTCCGCAGGCAT
The DNA here is from genome assembly GCA_910586965.1 of uncultured Dorea sp. Lineage (GTDB taxonomy): Bacteria > Bacillota > Clostridia > Lachnospirales > Lachnospiraceae > MD308. Next base: position 143,109 of record CAJUMF010000003.1, read on the forward strand.
TAGAGAATCAGGTGCTTGAACGGGCCATGCAGGTCGCGGAGACGGAGAAGAACATATTGCGTAAAGTGATGCAGAACCAGGAGGCCTATGAAATCTACCAAACGGAGGGCGAATTTTGATGAAATTTGTATTAATTGCAGGCCCGTGTGTAATTGAGTCGAAGGAACAGGTGTTGGAAATTGCCGATAGGATGAAAGCAATTACGCGGGACATGGATGTGGAGTATTATTTTAAGGCATCTTTTGACAAAGCCAACAGGACATCCCTTGGTTCTTACAGGGGGCCAGGCATTGAGCAGGGATTGAAGATTTTACAGGAAGTAAAAGACAGACTTGGATTAAAGATATGCACGGATATACATGAGCCATGGCAGGCGCAAGAGGCGGCTTCTGTTGCGGATATGATTCAAATCCCGGCATTTTTGTGCAGGCAGACGGATCTTCTTGTTGCCGCAGCCCAGACGCAAAAGGTCATAAATATAAAAAAGGGACAATTTCTTGCACCCTGGGACATGAAACATGTAGCAGAAAAGGTCAGACAGTCGGGAAATGAAAAGATATATTTTTGTGAACGGGGGACTAGTTTTGGCTATAATAATCTGGTCGTTGATATGACATCTATTATCGAAATGAAAAAACTGGGCGTACCGGTTATTTTTGATGCGACACACAGTGTGCAAAAGCCGGGAGGAAATGGTGCGTCTACGGGAGGAAATCGGGAGTATGCAGAGCCTCTTGCAAAAGCTGCTGTCATTGTTGGAGCGGACGGTATCTTTATGGAGGTTCATCCGGATCCGGATAAGGCTCTTTCAGATGGGTCGAATTCAATAAAACTGGATGATGTGGAAGGGATTCTTGGAAGGATTATGAAAGTGCGTCAAGTGGTTTAAAAGGAAATTTCTTTGGAACTTTTTCAGGTGTTAGGAACGGGTATAGAAATTTATTGGTCAATGTTCATTTCCCCCTTCAAGCTTATCGAATACCTCGGTATATGATCTGCCTTCTCCGGCAAGCGATTGTTGATAACTATGCCCCTGGTCCTCCAGTCTGCCGGCTGATTGTCACAGCAAACTAAAAAAGTAAGAGACAGTTCTTCCCCTGGTAAGTACCGGGGGATTTCTTATTTTGCCAAGGTGCGGATGATTACCTACTTACGGTTAATCCCTCGCACAGCCAGTAGAGCTCTTTCAGTGTAACTTTCCTTAGTTCCTCCGGTGTGGCCGGCCAATGGAAAGAATCCCGGTCCAGCCGTTTCATCAGGATCCAGAATCCGGAGCCGTCCCACTGGAGGATCTTGATCAATGTGCGTCTGAGATTGCAGAAGGCGAACATACAGCGGGAATACGGGTCGAGATGGAATTTCAGTTTAATGATCGCAGCCAAGCCGGTATAGCTCTTGCGCAGATCGGTCACACCACAGGCCAGATAGACGGTTGTGTTTCCTGAAAAATCAAGCATAGCCCTTCAAAGCCTGCAGGAGTGCAGCCATCAGCCGAGCCGGGCAGTCTGCGTCAACTTCAATCCGGATATTTTCAGGAAGAAGGATTGTTACAGGAGAATTCCCTGCGACGGCATCGTATCGCAGCTCCCGTTCTGAAAGAAGCTTTGCAAACACCGGATCAGAACTGCTTTCCGTCTGCGTGGCCTTTCCCTGAATCTTTCGAATCCAATAGCTTAGGGTAGATTGAGGCACCTCATTCTGCTGGCACCAGTCTTTGCGAGATAAACCGCTTTCTTGGAACGTATGGATCCGGTCTGCCCAAAGAGCGGCTTTTGAGATTATATTATCATTCGTATTAATTAGTATCACTTCCATCATTTGAAACTATCTTATCCAAAATGGAAGGGAATTTGTAGATACGGATTATTACCTACTTACTTTCAATTTTAAAATTTCTTTCGTCCATTATACTATCCATATTATTCATCTCCTATCTATATATTTTAGAAAATCATACCACATCCTCAATATCCATTCAATCATCAAACACTTTCAACTTCTCAATTTTGTATTGCTAATCGTTATACAATAGTATATAATAATATTAAAAATGAAAGGTGGTATATTATATGGCTACAAAAAGCGCAAATGTACTTGCTCGTGTAGAACCTGAAGTAAAAGAGCACGCAGAATCTATCATGTCACAACTCGGCTTGCCTGCATCTGTCGTTATTAATGCATTGTATAAACAGATCATTATGACAAAAAGTATTCCATTTTCATTATCACTTCCTAAAGAACCTACAACTTTAGATTCAATGACTAATGAGGAATTTAATGCAATTATGGAAAAGGGATTGTCACAAGCTAAGAATGATATATCTTATCCCGTTGCTGATGTATTCGCCAACCTAAGACAAGAGTTGAAATGATGCAAGAAACGTACATTGTCAAAATCACTTCACAGGCACGGGAAGAACTGCAAGAAATTACACATTATATTACCCATGAATTAAAAGCTCCTGATGCAGCACTTCATCTATTAGACGCATTGGAAAACGCTTTTTTGTCCCTTGCTAACTTTCCTCAACGTATACCCCTAATAGATATAGAACCTTGGCGAACTAATGGAATACGGCATTTGCCAGTAAAGAATTTTCTCATATACTTTTGGATAGATGAAACTAACAAAAAGGTACAAATAACCGCTGTAATTTATAAAAAACGGAATCAACTACAACAGTTATCAAAAATGAATATGGAATAACCAACACTAATAGATGTTTCACCAGATAATACTCGTTGTTTTATATCTTCATTATCTGAGTCGAGAATTTTTTACCATTTGAATATGTATCAGTTGATACACCTGCTGTTCTTGCTAATTTTGCACGTACATCAATTGATTCTGTCCGTTTTGAAGAATTCTGCGAAACGATGCTTTGCTGATTTTGCTTTAATCCACTTAATTGATTTAATCGTGCCTGTTTCTCATATATAGGCCTATTGAATACTATCTATATGCCCTCTAACAGCCAAAAACAGCCTCTCTGACCAACCATTCCTATATTTCAATCCAAAAGTCCAAATACGCACCAAATAACGGCTATAGAATCCACAATATTCTGAAGAGTATCCACAGAGATACCAATCATTTCAACCTTTTTAGCGGCTCCTCCAACTTCACCACGTCTGCGAATGTTAGATTCCAATAAGTCTAAAAGAATTTCATCATCAGAATTCATTACCTTGTTAAATCTTGCAACGGTTCCAGCACCAACGCCTGCCATTTTTGCCAATTCCTTATCTGTATGTGTGCTTTTAACTTTTTCTCCATTTGGAGAAGAAGTTAAATCTGTACGAGTACCTTGCATTGATTTTGCCTGTTCTTGAATTTTCTTCTTAAACTTGTCCATAACAGCTAATCTCTGAGCAGGTGGAAGATTACGTCTTCCTAATTGTGTATTAATCATCCATTCCATTACATCAGATTTCATATCATAATCTTTACACTACATACTCATAAACCAACCACAGGACGCATTACATCATCCCTCATGATCAAATTTACCACTCAATAATCGGCCTTTAAAATACACCCTTATTTCACAAAATAGGCCTATCACATATGACAATTATTCTGTAACATGAAAGAGGCATTTTATTGGAAAAAATCACTGGCAGAGATAAGGAAATCCCTCATAATTCTCTTTACCTGTCTAACTGACAGACCAATCAATTATTTACCTTTACAATTTCCTCTTCCTAAATTCCTTAAAATCCACAATCTCACCCATACCACCATTATTAATCAATCTGATCTTATACCGCTCGAACTCTTCTATATCCCATAATTCATCTGTAGGAACATCTGCAGCAGCCAGATTTGTTTCTTGTGCTTCAATCGTCATATGAAAGAATGAAATATCTGTTACCTGATAAATTTGACGCTTACGATGTAAAGTATGAGAATGTCATATTTTACATCAGATTTTTTGATTCTTTCCCTCGTTCCTCTGTACACTTATTCTGTAAAGAGAAGTCTTTGAAAACAATTTTGAAAATCTTAAATTACAGGAGGTACAGATGGGAAAGGTATACGGTTATGTGCGAGTGAGCACCAGGGAGCAGAACGAGGGCAGGCAGTTGATCGCGTTAAGTGAGATGCGGGTGCCGAGAAAGAATATCTATATAGACAGGCAGTCCGGAAAGGATTTTCAGCGTCCCATGTATCAGAGGATGCTGAAAAAACTAGAGCGGGGAGATCTGCTGTACATAAAGAGTATTGACCGTCTGGGGCGTGACTACGGGGAAATTCTGGAGCAATGGAGGATTCTGACGAAAAAAAATAAAGTGGATATCATAGTATTGGATATGCCGCTTTTGGACACCCGCCGGGGGAAGGACTTGATGGGGACATTCTTGAGTGATGTCGTGCTGCAGGTGCTCTCGTTTGTCGCTGAAAATGAGCGGGAAAATATCCGGCAGAGACAGCGGGAGGGCATCGAGGCGGCAAAGCGGCGGGGCGTGCAGTTTGGAAGACCTGAAAAGCCGATGCCGGAAAATTTTAGTCAGATCTGTAATAAATGGATGATCAAGGAAATATCGGGAGCCGAGGCGGCGAGACAATGCAATCTGGCTGTGACGACCTTTTATCGGCGAGCAAGGAAATATAAGAACCAGCTGAAAGGCTGATATATGGAAGATTCTCAGAAATAAAAAAGCTTCCATTTTGGAAGTTGCCAAAAGGTGTACTTTTTGGAAAATAGTTTACTTTTATAATTTCGTGGATTATAATGGAAATGACATTAATTTTGTTGACGAATTGCCGATAATATAATAGAATGGTTAAGACTTTGGATAGAATTTTCTATTTCCAAAAAGTACACCTTTTGAAAATGCGGCGTCTTTTGCAGGATGCATACTGGAGGGGAAAGGGTAATGCCGTCGGAAAAGATATGCAAGACCGTCCATCAGTATAGCAAGGGGCTGGTTTCAGAAGAAGATATGGGAAAACTTCTGGAGATTGCGGAAGATTACCGGAAAGTAAAGAACTATGTATATGCCCGTTTTGGAGGGATTGGAAGCTTAAGCAAGCTTTATCCGGGCTATACCGTGCAGAATGAGATGACAGACAGCGGCTTTCGGGAAAAGTTAGGGCTTCCTTCTGTCTATTTTTATCTCGCGGTTTTTGATGCTTTGGGAGACATTAAGTGCCGGTGGACCAGGACAAAGACCAGATTGAGACAGCTTATCAATAAAAATGAATGCTTCTCGGCTGAGGAAAAGCATTATCTGCGGTTTTTGCTCAAGGTTAATAATGCATTTGATGCTGTTTTGAATCAGAATCCAGTAGAGCTTACAAAGAAGGTACAGAAGCAATACGAAGAACTGGCAGGAGCGGTAGAGACAGAACATTTGCACCGCTATCTGCGCAGACAGGTGAGAAAGGCGCAGGTAAAGCTGCACACAGATATGGCGGATGGGTTTTCTATATCGGAGAGAGCTTATCGGTATGCGGATCAGGGGATTTACATCGCGATAAAGGAAAAGAGAAAGCGTGTATTTATCCCATTGACGGATAATAACCGGTATGGCTGTCAGCTTTACATCAAGCTGTATCCGAAAGAGCAGAGGTTGGAGATCAAAGTGCCGGTCCAGGTTGCGGTGCGCCGTCATGCGGACTATCAGGAGTGTGTCGGGGTGGCGCTGGGTATGTATACGATGCTGACGACGGATAACGGGCATTGCTATGGGGAGGAGCTTGGGAAGTATCAGGCGGAGTATTCTGACTGGGTGCGTATGCAGGCGAAGATATATAGCCGCAATAAGCAGGCGAATCCGGGACGCAAGAAGTATCATGCGGGAAAACGGCGGATGGAGGAGCGGCTTCACAGCTATATCAATCAGGAGTTGAACCGTTTCCTGAACCTGGAAAAGCCGGGGCTCATCTATATGGTAAAGCTTCCAAAGCCGCAGAGCGGGGGCGTTAACAAGAATATCAATTATTCTGTCTCCCGGTGGCAGAGGGGATATATCCGGAAGCGTCTGGAACAAAAGTGCAGGGAGCAGTCGGTTGAGATTGCGGAGGTGCTTGGGAAAGATATCAGCCGCGAGTGCAGTAAGTGCGGAGCGGCAGGGAAAAAGACAGACGGGCTATTTTCCTGCGGGGTGTGCGGATATCAGGATGATGAGAAGATAAATACCGCCCGCAATGTAAAAAAGCGGGGGCAATCAGGAAAGACGATCATAAGAACGGCTGTTTAGATAAATACCGGTGATGAGCCGGGATTTTACCGCAAGGACTAAAAGAGTGCGTTCATGATATAAAACACAATACGGCATTAGAAGGCAGATGGAGGAGGATTCCTTATAAGTCTGTGTATTGGGTAGGCCAAGACCTTGTGAACATGAAAAATTGTGTTGTGGCTTTCAGGGCTGCAGCATGGTCATGATCTAGCAGGGAGCGAAGCGGTGCAAGCCGCATCACCCGCAGGGGTGACCAATATATCTTATTAAAAAGCATCTATACTATAGAGTAAAAGATGCTGAAAATTTAGTATATATTCCTTATTATTTAAAGGACGGTTATTTGAGAAAAGGCTTTGGATATAAGGAGGTGCAATATGACAATAAAGCAGAGATTAAAGAGATGTCTGGTATTAATCATGGCTATGGCTTTGGCTTGGAGTTTGCCGGTTTACGTGTCGGCGGAAGATGCAGCTCAGAATGATAAACCGAATATCAGCGAATTGACAGCTAATGTAGAAACGGACGTATGTCAGGTCGTTATGCCGACGAATACGGAAGGGATTTTCGACTTTATCTTAGACCCGCAGGGATTGATCAATGAGACCGATGGGGCGATGTATAAGGGCAAGAAATTTGAGAAGGACTGTACCGTGTTCTTCCGCCGTTTGGATGGCAAAGTGAAAGAGGATTATAGCCGCAAGAGTGATTCTGTGACGATTACGAATAAGAGTACGATGCCTGTGGAGGTGTCTTTAGAAGTAAAGGTGGATCCCGCCTCCCTTGCAG